>JABUFA010000006.1 GCA_013314755.1 Chthonomonadia bacterium | reverse complement strand
AGGTATATGCTCGGTTAGCGGGCGTGATTTCGACCTGTCGGAAGCAGGGTCGGAATGTATTTGGTTTTTTGCGAAGTTTGTTTGCTCATGAACCTGTATCCTTGGTAGCAACAGGGTAGGTAGTTACAAAACGCAGATAATCTCAATCCAACAGGTTGGTCTCCTGGCGTTTTTTTGTGTACCGCAAATGCCATGCCATTGCATGGATTTGCCAGTCTGCAAGACGCCGTTGAAGGATTCGTTAGCCATCAGGTATAATCGCCACGAGGTGAGGCGAATGGCTGTCGCGCAAACCCAGAAGGTACTGTACTATCCTGAATCGGATGGCGAGCCGATGGCAGAGACCCCAGAACAGTTCGAGGCGATGATGTATCTCGTTGGCGCATTGCAGACCCATTTCAGCCAACGTCAGGATGTGTATGTGGCGGGCAACCAGTTCATGTACTGGGTGGATGATGACCCCAGCCAGCGTGTCGCGCCTGATGTGTATGTTGTGTTCGGTGTTCCGAAAAATCCCCCTCGCCCCACGTGGAAAGTGTGGGAACAGGGCAAAGCGCCTGATGTGATTATGGAGGTCTCTTCTCGCTCTACCGCGCCAGAGGACTTCGGCAAGAAGCACCAGCTTTACGAGCGGCTGGGGGTGAAAGAGTACTTCCTGATCGATGTCACACGGGAGTATTTGATAGAACCGGTAGTTTTGTATCGTTTACGTGGAGCAGAGTTTGTCCCACAGCCCTGCGAACACCCCGCCGAACTGGAGTGGCGAGCGTACAGTGAACTGCTGGGACTGTACGTGGTTGTACGTTGGGAGGGCGAGCGTTATCGGGTGAGGCTGTTTGACCCGACGCAAGATAGATACCTGCCGAGCTTTGACGAGGCGGTCGAGGCATACAGGGAGCAGCTGCAGATGGCGCAGGAACTTCGTCAGCGCGCAGAGGAAGAAGCGCGTAGAGCAGAAGCGGAAGCACGCAGGGCAGAGGAAGCGGTCCGCAGGGCAGAAGAAGAAGCGCGTGCGCGTGCGGAAGCGGAGCGTCGTCTGCGTGAGCTTCAGCAAGAACTCGAGCGGCTGAAAGGGCGCAAGCCATCATAACGTCTTCAGCTGGTCATATCTACCAGATTCGCAACCGTTAAGCATCCCCTTAGCATTTTACTCCCGTCTATTGTATACTTGTTGCTGGTATTATCCCCTGTCAACAGGAGAATAGGGAGCCGATGCTGGACATTCGCCTGATTCGAGAACAGCCTGACCTGGTAAAAGAAGGTCTGCAGAAGGTAGGAGCCGACCCTGCCATCATTGACGAGATACTGGAGCTGGACACCCGCCGGCGCGACACGTTGACGCAGGTGGAAACCCTTCGCGCCGAACGCAATGCCGTCTCCAAAGAGATACCTAAAATCAAAGACCCTGAAGAGCGCAACGCCCGCATCGCGCAGATGCGCCAGGTCGGCGACCGCATTGCCGAGCTGGAGAAGCAGTTAGAAGAGATTGAACAGCAGTTCAATGCGCGGATGCTGGAAGTGCCCAACCTTCCCCACCCCAGCGTGCCCATCGGCAGGGACGAAAGCGAAAACGTGGTGGTGAAGACCGAGGGCGATCTGCCCCAGTTTGACTTCACCCCCAAACCCCACTGGGAGCTGGGCGAGGCGCTGGGCATTCTGGACTTCGAGCGCGGCATCAAGATTAGCGGTTCGCGTTTCTATATCCTCAAATCCGCCGGCGCCGCCCTGCAACGCGCACTCATCACATGGATGCTGGACCTGCACGTGTACCAGCACGGCTACACCGAAGTGTACCCGCCCTATCTGGTCAAATCGGAATGTCTTTACGGCACGGGCAACCTGCCCAAGTTTGGCGACAATCTGTATCACGACGCGGAAGAGGACTACTGGCTCATCCCCACCGCCGAGGTGCCGGTGACCAACCTGCACCGCGAGGAGATTCTGGAAAAGGAGCAGTTACCCATCTACTACGTGGCTTATACCGCCTGCTTCCGTCGGGAAAAGATGTCGGCGGGGCGCGACGTGCGCGGCATCAAGCGCGGACACCAGTTTGACAAGGTAGAGCTGGTGAAGTTTGTAGAGCCTCACACCTCCGATGAGGAGCTGATGAAGCTGATTGAGGATGCCTCCGATGTGTGTCGCCAGCTGAAACTGCCCTTCCGCTGGGTACAGATGTGTACAGGCGACCTCAGCTTCGTGGCGGCGATGAAGTATGATATTGAGGTGTGGGCAGCAGGCTGTCAGGAGTGGTTAGAGGTCAGCTCCTGTTCGAACTTCCGCGACTTTCAGGCACGCCGTGCCAATATTCGCTATCGCTCTGCGCCGGGCGCAAAGCCCGAGTTTGTACACACCCTCAACGGTTCGGGACTTGCCCTGCCCCGACTGATGATTGCGGTGATGGAGAACTACCAGCAGGCAGACGGCACGATTCTCATCCCGGAGGTTCTACGACCCTACCTGCACGGCGCCACCCGGATAGGACTGGACGGAAGGCTGGAGTAGCAACCCTGAGTGACAATCTGGAGGTAAACATGCCCAAAACCACCGTTGCCGAATTGACCGTCGACGAGCTCAGAGAATTGATACGCGAAGTGGTTACCGAGACCATAGCAGAGATGCTCGCTGACCCCGACGCCGGACTGGAACTGCGGGAGGAAATCAGAGAGGCGTTGAAGCAATCCATCGCCGCGTACCGTTCTGGTGCGAGTACTACCCCCGCAGAATCGCTTGCTGCCAGACTGGGATTGGAGTGGTAAGTGTATAGCGTCCAGTTCACACAACCTGCCGAGGAGGATATGGCACGTCTGGACAAAAGCGTTGCCCAGCGCGTCCTCAAGAAGCGGTGGTTAGCAGAGAACTTTGAGCACGTACCACAGGAAGGTCTAACTGGCGATCTACGGGATGTCTACAAGTTAAGGGTGGGCGACTATCGTGTGCTTTACACTGTCAATAGAGAAAAGCAAGAAATTATCGTCCACATAGTTAGGCATCGCAGTGAAGTATACAAATCGCTCTAAGACGGCTTAAGGAGTTTGGAACACCATCGCAGGAAGAAGAGTTTTGGAGAGGTTGGGAGAGGGGTTTTCCTATCTGCCTGCGTGGCGGGCAACCACAAGGGATTGCCCCTACAAACGGCTCACAAGGGTTTTCACCTCTCCCCGCGTCGGGGAGAGGTCGGGAGAGGGGTTTCCATCCGGAGGGCGAGGCTCCTGCCGAGCCGTTTAAAGCCTTCTTCTACCGCCTTACCGTTTGCACCACGCGCATCATGTTGTTCGCCGCCTGCTGTGCCTGATCCAGTCCAAGCGGATATAACCCGAACAGGATACTTCCAACCATGCACAGCGCAATCGCCACCTGCACGCCCCAGCGCGGGCGGGGAAGCACCGGCAGTTCCGCCGGGCGGAAATACATCACCACAATCAGACGCAGGTAATAGAACGCCGACACCACGCTGTTCACCGCCAGCACAATCGCCAGCAACAGCCCCAGCGAGCCCTGCTGTAGCGCGGCGTTGAACAGGAAAAACTTGCCCAGAAAACCTGCGGTAGTCGGGATGCCCGCTAAGGAAAGCATGAACACCGTCATCATCGCCGCGGCGTGCGGACTGCGCGTGCCCAGCCCCGAAAGCTCGTCAATCAGGTTGTTTTCGGTTCCCTCGCGCACCATCAGCGAAGCCACCGCAAACGCGCCCATGGTCATCAGCGCATAGGCAATGAAGTAGTATAGCACCGCGCTGATGCCCGCCCGCGCCGACGCAAAATTGCTGATAGCCACCACTCCCACCAGCAGGTAACCCGCATGGGCGATACTGGAGTACGCCAGCATTCGCTTCAGGTTGGATTGCGCCAGCGCCAGCAGGTTGCCCACGGTCATCGTCAGCACTGCCAGCACCGCCAGCACCGGAACCCACAGGGCATTGGCAGGCTGGAAGGCAATCGCTACGCGGATAAACACCGCAAACGCCGCCGTCTTCGCTGCGGATGCCATGAACGCCGCCGCCGCGGTCGGTGCACCCTCATACACATCGGGCGTCCACACATGGAACGGTACCAGCGCCGCCTTGAACCCTAACCCCACCAGCACCAGCGCCAGCCCACCGTACAGCAGTAACCGCTTCTCCGGCGATGGCGAGAAGAGCGCAGGCATCAGCTCGTTCAGGTTCGTGCTTCCCGATGCGCCGTAAATCAGGGCGATGCCATACAGCAGGAACCCCGACGCAAACGCGCCCAGCAGGAAGTACTTCAGCGCCGCCTCCTCGGACCGCGCTTCGGTGCGTGCCAGCCCCGCCATTACGTACATGGACAGGGAGAGTATCTCCAGCCCGATAAACAGCACCATCAGGTTCTGCGCAGACGCCATCACCATTCCGCCCGCGGTGGAGAAGAGCACCAGCGCGAAATACTCCGGGAAGTAGATGCGCTTCTCCTGCATGTACGGCTCCGCCATCAGCACGGCGATACCCGCAATGCCCAGCAGAATCAGGCGCACCATCTGCGCGAACTGGTCGCTGATGACCGTGCCCGCGAACGCCGCTGCCGTACGTTCCCAGAACACGAACACGCTGACCGCGCTGGCGATGATGCCCGCCAGGCTCAACACCACCAGCAAGGTGTACGGACCCCGCCGCATCGTTAGCCCAGCCAGCAGCACCACCATCGCCACCAGCGTCAGAATCATCTCGGGCGCAATAGCGGTGAAGAGTATATCTTTGGGCAGTGGCGGATAACCGTTCATGCAGAAGCCCCTCCTGCTTCCAGAACACCGTCACGAATGGCTAACAGCAGTTCCGGCGGAGTGTCGGTCGGCACGGCGCATCCGGGTGCCACGATGATACCTCTGCCCCGCGTCTGCTCAATCGTCTCGCGCACCTGCTGTTTCACCTGCTCCACCGTCAGGCTCTTGATGTTCACCTCGTCCACGCCCGCCATGATACAGCCCGTATACTTCAGGCGTGCCTCGGGGATAGAGGGCGCGGTAATGCGGTTGCTCCAGGAAAGCACATGCGCCTTCGACGCCAGCGGCAACAGCAGGTCAAAGTAGATGTTCTCGCCGTGGATGTGAAGCACGTTCACCGATGCGCCCTGCGCCGCGTCCAGCACCATCTCGTCCAGAGGCAGGAAGTAGCGGGCGTACTCCTCGGGCGTTGCCAGGTCCGCACTGGCGCCCGCAACCGCCAGATACACGCCAACACCTTCCTCCACCAGATTCTTCGCGTAGCCTGCCAGCGACTGCGCGATACGCTCCAGCCCCACGCGAACCGCATCGGGGTCCTGCCGCAGGTGGTTCAGTAACTGCTGTTGCGAGATTTTCTGGGCATACGCGAACACGTTGAACACCGTATCCACCATCGGGGCGTCATCGCCTTTGCGCCGCTGAATGATGCGCAGAGCCGCCAGCTGCTCGCCGAAGTTGCCTTTGTCTGGTGGCAGCACAGGCAGCTTCGCCCAGTCTTCTATGGAGTGAATGGATGCCATGCCGATAGGCATCTCGTATGGAATGTCATGCATCACCTTCAGCAGGTCGGGGTCGTACTTCGCGTAGAACTCCAGTTCCGCGTTCGCCAGAGTCTCACCCGCCGGCGGGTTCAGCCGGAAGTGATACCACAGGCTGTAAGGCACACGGTCTACCGCCTCGCCCCGTATGGCTGCTTGAATACGTTCAAACTTGGTCATTCCCGTCCTCCTCTCCCTGAAACGCTTATCGTGTTGTTACGGCGCGCATCGTCTCTCCCATCTGCGCCAGCCACGCCGCGCCCGCATCGCCCTGCACCTGTCGGATCAGATTCTGCACCGATTCCCGCATCGGGTCGGTGAAGGTGCTCGGATACAGCCCAATCCAGAAGATGAGTATCACAATCGGCACCAGTATCGCGATTTCGCGCAGGTTCAGGTCGGGCAAACGGGCGTTCTTTTCCGATGGTTCGCCGTAGAATACCCGCTGGAACATCCACAGCAGATACACCGCCGCCAGAATCACCCCCGACGCGGCGATAATGGTCAGTGGCATGTTCACCGCAAAACCGCCCAGCAGTGTTAAGAACTCACCCACGAACCCGTTGGTGGACGGCAAGCCCACCGAAGAGAGCATCACCAGCAAGAAGAACGCTGCATATATCGGCATCACCCGCTTCAACCCGCCAAACTCGGCAATCAGGCGCGTGTGTCTGCGTTCGTAAATCATGCCTACCAGCAGGAACAGCGCACCCGTGCTGATGCCGTGATTAATCTGCTGGAGAATACTGCCCGTCAGCCCCTGGGCGTTCAGCGCGAACAGCCCCAGCATCACAAACCCCAGGTGGCTCACGCTGGAGTAGGCAACCAGCTTCTTCACATCGGGCTGAACCGCCGCCACAATCGCCCCGTAGATGATACCGATGACCGCCAGCGTCAGCATCAACGGCGCCGCCACCTGCGAGGCATCGGGGAACAGCGGCAGGCAGAAGCGCAGGAAGCCGTACGTGCCCATCTTCAGCAGAACTCCCGCCAGAATCACCGAGCCGGCGGTCGGCGCCTCCACGTGCGCATCGGGAAGCCAGGTGTGGAACGGAAACATCGGCACTTTAATCGCGAACGCCAGCGCAAACGCCGCAAACAGCCACAGCTGCACGTTCAGGTCCAGCGGACTGTTCGCCAGCGTCTGCTGTATCTTCAGCAGGTCAAAGGTCGCTATGCCCGTCATATCCCGATGCAGGTAGTACAGCGCCACAATTGCCACCAGCATCAGGATACTGCCGAAGAAGGTGAACAGGAAGAACTTGATTGCCGCGTAGATGCGCCGCTCGCCGCCCCACATGCCGATAAGGAAGTACATCGGCACCAGCATCGCTTCCCAGAACACGTAGAACAGCACCAGGTCCAGCGCACAGAAGACGCCCAGCATACCCGTTTCCAGCAGCAACATAAAGAACATATACTCTTTGACGCGCTCTTCCACCACCCATGAGAACGCCACTGCCAGCACCGACAGGAAGGTGGTCAGCAACACCAGCCACAGGCTGATGCCATCAATGCCCAGATGGTAGTGAATGCCGTACTGGGGCATCCACAGCGCGAACTCGCGGAACTGCATGCCCGCGCTCGCCGAGTTGAACCCCAGCACCAGACTCAGCGACAGCAAAAAGACCAGCACCGTCACCGCCAGCGTGAACCAGCGAACCGTCGCCTTGTTCTCGCGCGGCACCAGCAACAGCACCAGTGCCCCTGCCAGCGGCAGGAATATCAGAAGCGTTAACAACCCAGGTGTCGTTGTCTCCATCCCTTACCTCGCCAAACCTGCGCTTGCTCCCCGTATCAGCAGCCAGACCAGCAGGACAATCGCCCCGACCAGAATGGTGAAAGCGTAGTTACGCACATAGCCCGTCTGCACGCGGCGCAGGCTGTTGCCTATCCATCCCGTTAAGCCCGCCACGCCGTTCACCAAGCCGTCAATGATGCGCACATCCACGAACTGCCAGGTCCAGTTCGCAATCCTGCCTCCCAGCCACAGCCCAACGCCTTTCACCATCAGCCAGTCGTAATAGTACTGATTGTACAGCACCTTGCGGATGCCGGTCAGCTCGCGCTCGGTCTCGGGCAAGCCGCCGCGATAGCGCGCCCAGCCGAACCAGATGCCCAGCACCGCCGCCGCGACCGACGCCCCAACCAGTATCCACTCCGTGCTGACTGGCAGATGCCCCACCGCCTCCTCGCCCAGCACCTGCAGTCCGGCGGAAGGCTCCAGAAACCGCTCGAACAGGCTGGGGATATGCAGGGGCGCAAACCCACCGATGAATCCGCCCACCACCGACAGCACCGCCAGAATCATCAGCGGAACGGTCATGCTGGGAGGTGACTCCTTCGGCTCGCCGTGGTGTCCGTGAATGTCGTCTTTGCCATGGTGGGCGTGAGCGGTTGCCCAGCGTGGCTCGCCCCAGAAAGTCAACCCCATCAGGCGAGTCATGTAGAAGGCGGTCAGCAGGGCGGTCACCAGCCCAACCGCCCACAGAATCTGACCCATGCTGACGGGCAGGGCGTGCGTGCCGAACGTGGACGCCAGGATCTCATCTTTGGAGAAGAACCCAGCCAGCGGCGGGATGCCTGCAATCGCCAGCCAGCCCATCAGCATTGTCCAGTAGGTGACGGGAAGGTACTTCGCCAGCCCACCCATGCGCCGCATATCCTGCTCGTGGTGCATCGCCAGAATGACCGAACCCGAGCCAAGGAACAGCAACGCTTTGAAGAAGGCATGCGTGGTCACATGGAACATTCCCGAGGCGAACGCCCCCACCCCACACCCCAGAAACATGTATCCCAGCTGGCTGACGGTAGAGTACGCCAGCACGCGCTTGATGTCGGTCTGTGCGAGGGCAACCGTCGCCGCGAAGATGGCGGTAAACACTCCAATCACCGCCACCACCAGCATCGCCGCCGGCGCCAGCTCAAACAGCACATGACAGCGCGTCACCATCACCACGCCAGCGGTGACCATGGTGGCGGCGTGAATCAGCGCGGAGACGGGCGTGGGACCTGCCATCGCGTCGGGAAGCCACATGTACAGTGGGAACTGCGCGGATTTGCCCGTCGCGCCCACAAACAGCAGCAGAGCAATGGCGGTAATCCAGCCTGTGGAGAGCATCCCCGCCTGTTTCATTTCAATGGCTTTCTGGAACATGTTCTGGTCGCCTGCGAAGCTTATCGTGCCGAACGTCCAGAACGCCATGATAACCGCCAGCGTGAAGCCCCAGTCGCCGATGCGGTTGACGATGAACGCCTTGTTTGCCGAATCGGTATTCACCTTGTCCTTGTACCAAAAGCCAATCAACAGGTAAGAACACAACCCAACGCCTTCCCAGCCCACAAACATCATCAGCAAGTTGTTGCTGAGCACCAGTGTCAGCATTAACACGATGAACAGGTTCATGTAGGTGAAGAAGCGGGGATAGTCCTCGTCGTCCGCCATGTAGCCGGTGGAGTAAAGGTGTATCAGCCCGCCAACGCCTGTCACAATCAGCGCCATCAGCAGGGAAAGTGGGTCCACGAGCGCCTCGAAGTGAACGCGAAAACTGCCCGCCTCAATCCACCGCCACAGGGTGCTGATAACCTTCTGCTCGTCGGCAGGCAGTTTCAGCAGCTCGGTCAGCAGATAGACCGACAGCGCAAACGCCCCCAGCACCACCGCCGTGCCAATCGTGCCCACCACCTTCTTGCCCAGCCGCTTGCCGAAGAAGGCGTGAAGCAGGAAGCCAGCCAGCGGCAAGCCGATAACCACCCATATCAGGTCAAACACACTGTTCATCGAGTGCTCCCATCCCTCAGAACTTCAGCAGGTTCATCTCGTCCACGTTAATCGTGTCGCGCAGGCGATAGATGGCAACGATGATACCCAGCCCGATAGCCACCTCCGCCGCTGCAACCGCCATCACCAGTATCGTGTACACCTGTCCCGCCACCTGCGCCCCCAGCTGTGCCTGCTGTCGCGCAAAGGCGAGAAACGCCAGGTTCGCCGCGTTCAGCATCAGCTCGATGCACATGAAGATAACGATTGGGTTGCGTTTGACCACCACGCCCGTCACGCCCATCGCGAACATGAACGCGCTCAGCGTCAAATACCAGCTTATCGGTATGGCATCCATCCCTACAGCCTCCGTTTCGCCATCACAATCGCCCCTACGATGGCAATCAGCAGGAGTATGGAAGTCAGCTCAAACGGATATACCCAGTCGGCAAACAGGAACTTGCCCACCATCTGCACCGTGCCCAGGTCGTCCTGCGCAGGCTGTGCTTCACCTAAACGCGCGAACACTCCACCTGCCAGCACAATCACGAACAGCAGTGCCAGCCCCCAGGTGATGGGTCGCTTAATCTCGCCGCGGTCTGCCAGCTCGGCTGGAGAACCCAGATTCAGAAGCATGATGGTGAACAGGAACAGCACCATAATCGCGCCTGCGTACACGATAATCTGCACGGCTGCGACAAACTGCGCATACAGGAACAGGTACAGAACCGCCAGCGCAAAGAAGTTCGCCACCAGATTCAGCGCACTGCGCACGGGGTTGCGCGCCGCCACCACCCCGATGGAGGTCACGACGATAACTATCGCCATCAGCACAAACAGTATCTGTGCGAACATCCCGCCCTCCTAACTCCGCCACCACAGAATCACAGCCACCAGGAACAGGTTGACCAGCGCGGTCGGCAACAACCTCAGCCAGCCCAGCTTCATCAGCATATCGTAGCGCAGGCGCGGAAGCGTCGCCCGCACCCAGATGAAAAGGTAAATGAACACGCCCAGCTTAATCAGGAACCATATCGGTCCGGGTATCCACGTGAAGGGCGCGAACGGCAGCGGCGATAACCATCCGCCGAAGAACAGCGTCACCATCACCGCCGAGATGGTCACCATACTGGCGTACTCGCCCATGAAGAACATGGCGAACTTCATACTGCTGTATTCGGTGTGATAGCCCGCAATCAGCTCGCTCTCCGCCTCGGGCAGGTCGAAGGGGGCGCGGTTGGTCTCCGCCAGCATGGCAACCAGGAAGATGCCTGTGGCAATGAGTCCCAGCGGGAAGAAGCGAAACACATGCCAGTTCAGCAAGCCCAGCTCACCCTGCTGGTTCAGCACCATTTCGCGCATCGACAGCGAGCCCGTCAACAGCACCACCGAGAGGATAGACAGCCCCATCGCCAGCTCGTAGGAGATGGTCTGCGCCGATGCACGCAACCCACCGAGCAGGGAGTACTTGTTGTTGGATGACCAGCCCGCCAGAATGATGCCGTACACCGTCAGCGAGGTCATCGCCAGCAGGAACAGGATGCCGATGTTGACGTCGGCGATGGGCGTCAGGCGGTCATCCGGTCCCCACGGTATCACCGCTGGAGCGCACAGCACCGGTATCAGGAAGCCCGCCGGCGCGAGGAAGTAGATGAAACGGTCTACCTTTTCCGGCAGGACGTCTTCTTTGAAGAAGAGCTTGATGCCGTCTGCAATAGGTTGAAGCAAGCCAGCCGGACCGACGCGATTTGGTCCCTTGCGTATCTGCATCAGCGCGAGCACGCGCCGCTCCACCCAGACCAGCACGGGCACAGCGGTCAGAACGAACCCGACCACAATCACAATGCGCAGTGGGATAACGAACCATGGGTTTTGCAGTAACGTTTCCACCCTATTTCCCCCTGTCCGTTAGCGTTGGCATCCATCGCACGCCTTCCGCAGGCATCTGGTCGTAACAGCATTCGGCATAAGCCGGGAATACCTGCCCAATCTCCTCCATCACCTGCTCTGCCGAGAAGACGGGCAGCGGCTTGCCCAGGTATACCGCCAGCTCGGCGAAGATGTTCAAATCGGGCTTTACGTCGGGCGAGGGAGGGTTCATCGCCTTCCAGAACCGCTGGACACGCCGCTCGGTGTTGGTGAAGGTTCCCTCTTTCTCCGCCACGCTCGCAGCAGGCAGGACTACGTCCGCGTACTGCGCCGTGTCGGTCAGGAACAGGTCCTGCACTATCACAAAGCCCGCGTTCTCCAGCGCACGCTGTGCCAGCTCAGGGTCGTGATACTTCTGTGCGATGTCCTCACCGATAACGTACAGCACCTGCAGTTTTCCTTCCGCTGCCGCCTCCAGCATCCCCTGTGTGCTCAAGCCCGGTTCCGCCGGCAAGGACGCTTTCCATATCCGCTCAATGCGTTCGCGTGCTTCCCGGTCATTGACAGGCACATAACCGGGCAGCAGGTCGGGAAGGACGCCCATATCCGCCGCACCGTGTGAATTGACCTCTGGCAGGAGGATATTCAAGCCACCGTTCCCGCGCGAGCCGTTGCCCGTCAGCAGGGTCAGGTTGACCAGCGCGTTCGCCAGCACAGCGTATTCGGGGTGATTGCGCACTCGCCCTGCGCACAGGATAACCGTGCCCTCGCCGAGCAGGTTCGCTGCCTCGCGCAGAGCATCTTCCGCAACGCCCGTCTCTTGCGCCACACGCGCAGGCGTGTACTCGCTCAGCGATGCCTGCAGTTCCTCCAGTGAAATGCCGTCCGTTACCGCCCTGCCCGACTGCAGAATCAGGTGGCTCAGTCCGTTTATCAGCGTCGTCTCCGTGCCCGCGCGATAGCGAAGCACCAGCGGCTCGTCGAAGCGCAGCTCAGTTTCGGTCGGCTCAGGATGGGCGATGATGACCTTCGCCCCGAATCGGAACCATGCCTTCCGCGCCCGCAGGAAGACTATCGGCTGTTCATCCACCAGGTCCGCCCCGAAGATGAATATCGTCTTCGCCTTCTCGATGTCGGCGATGGCGGTTTGGGTGAACGGCACGCCCAGTCGCGCCAGCAGGGTGTCTCCGCCCGCCACCTGATTGCGCTCCAGACGATGGTCTATGTTGTTCGTTCCCACCGCCACGCGCATCAGCTTCTGCAGAAGGTATGCTTCCTCATTGGAGAGGTGCGCCCCGCCAATCGCGCCAACCGCCCCCGCGCCGCGTTCCTCAACCGCCTGCCGAATGCGCGAGGCAATCAGCTGGTACACCTCCACCCAGCTGGCGGTGACAAACCTGTTATCGCGCCGCACCAGCGGACTCAGCAGACGACGGTCACTGCTGATATACTCATGCCCGAACTTGCCTCTGTCGCACGTCCACTCCTCGTTCACCGCCTCGTTTTCGCGCCCCAGCACGCGCACCAGCCGATTCGGGCGGTAGTCCAGCCAGATGTTACAGCCGTTGGAACAGCGCGTGCAGATGCTCTTTTGCGACTTCATATCCCAGGGTCGCGCCCGAAAACGATACACTCGGCTGGTCAACGCGCCCACCGGGCACAGCTCAATGGTGTTGCCGGAGAAGCGCGAGGTGAACTCGGTGTTCTGGAAGGTGCTGACCATCGTATCTGCGCCGCGCTTGAGAAACTCCAGCTGTGCATCCCCCGAAATCTCCTGCGAGAAGCGAGTGCATCGGGCACAGTGGATGCATCGCTCGCGGTCCAGTACCACATAGTCGCTGATGGGAAACGCCTTCGGCAGGTGGCGCTTCTCTTCCACAAAGCGCGAGACGCCTGGTCCATAGAATAGGGTGTTGTTCTGCAGAGGACACTCGCCACCCCGGTCGCAGATGGGACAGTCCAGCGGATGGTTAATCAGCAGGAACTCTAGGATGCCCCGTCGTGCCTTCTGAATCGCCACCGTATCGGTAAACACCACCAGCCCCTGACTGGCGGGTAGCGTGCACGAGGTTTGCGGTTTGGGCATCATGCGCACCGAGCCGTCGGGCTGTTTGGTTCCTGCCTCCACCAGACACATGCGGCAGTTGGCTGCCTGCTCTTTGCCCAGTCGGGGGTGATAGCAGAAGAAGGGGATGTCCACGCCGATGCGCTTGGCGGACTCGATAATCATCTCCCCTTTGGGCACCTGAAGCTCAATACCGTTTATCTCAATGGTCACCAGTTCCTGTTCCGCCATCTACCTGCCTCCCACCGAATGCTCAGCCTGCGCTTCCACCATCGAGTGCCCGTGCTTGATAAAGTACTCATACTCGTGCCGGAAGTGCTTGATGCTCGCGCGGATGGGCCACGCCGCCGCATCGCCCAGAGCGCAGTACGAGCGACCGTCAATCTGGTCGCAGATGTCCAGCAGGAGGTCGATATCCTCCATGCGCCCGCCACCTGCCAGAATACGGTCGAAAATCTTCACCATCCAGCGCGTGCCTTCGCGACAGGGCGTGCATTTGCCGCACGACTCGTGTGCGTAGAACGCCGCCGTGCGTCGCATGAACTTCACGATACACACCGTGTCGTTCAGCACCATAAATCCGCCCGAGCCGAGCATCGTGCCCGCCGCCTGCAGGGATTCGTAGTCCAGATTCACGTCACACTTATCCGCCGGCAGGATGGGCACGGACGAACCGCCGGGGATAACCGCTTTGAGCTTGCCTTTCACGCCGCCCGCCAGCTCCAGCAGCTCCATCAGCGGAGTACCCATCTCCACCTCATAGTTGCCCGGCTTGTTCACGTGCCCGCTCACCGAGAAGATTTTGGTGCCTGTGCTCTTTTCTGTGCCCATGGAGGCATACCACGCCCCGCCGTTGCGGATAATGGCAGGCACGCAGGAAAGAGTCTCCACGTTGTTAATCAGCGTGGGGCAGTTCCACAGCCCGGCAATGGTGGGCAGAGGGGCGTGTGGAAACTTGAGGCGCGGCTGTCCACGCTCGCCCATGATGGAGCTCATCATCGCCGACTCCTCGCCGCACTCATACGAACCTGCGCCCATGTGGATGTAGAGGTCAAAGTCCACTCCACTGCCGAGAATATTTTTGCCCAGGTAGCCCGCCCGGTACGCCTCGTCAATGGCGCGGCGCATCACTCGCGCAGGTTCGGTATACTCGCCGCGAATGTAGATATAGCCCACCTTCGACAGGGTGGCGTAACCGGCAATGATGATGCCTTCTATCAGCTGATGCGGATGCCGGAGCATCAGCTCACGGTCTTTAAAAGTGCCCGGCTCGCCTTCGTCTGCGTTGCACTGGACATAGTGCGGCTGGCTCTCATCTTTGGGGATGCCGTTCCACTTAATCCACGCCGGGAAC
This sequence comes from Chthonomonadia bacterium, assembly GCA_013314755.1. Lineage (GTDB taxonomy): Bacteria > Armatimonadota > HRBIN16 > HRBIN16 > HRBIN16 > HRBIN16. Next base: position 120,271 of record JABUFA010000006.1, on the reverse strand, counting down.
CCTGCTCCCCCGCGCCCGCGCAAACCGGAGGCTTTGACCTCGTCGATAACCTGCTGGCGCGTCATGCCCAACGCTTTGCGCAGCGCGCTGTAACCGCCATGCTGTTCGTATACCTCCAGAGTCTGGATGCCCGGCACGTCGATATCTTTGAACAGAACCTTCAGCTCAGCCATTTTGACCGTCCTGCCCCCCGCTTCCAGCCTGCGCCTTTGCCAGCGCGCGTTCGATATCCTGCCGTTCGCTTTCCGACAGGTGGCACTGTACTATCGTGTCGGCGAGCTGCACCACCGTATGCTCCTCGCTGTTCTTGAGTTCCTCCAGCAGGGCGTCCACCTTTTCGGGCGTCAGCCTGCCAAAGTAGCGGTTGCCCACCTGCATCACGGGCGCGTTGCCGCAGTCGTTCAGGCATTCCACCTCCACCAGGGTGAACTGCCCGTCCGGGGTGGTCTCGCCCGCGCGGATGCCCAGTTTCTCCTCCAGATGGCGCAGTATCTCGTAGCCCCCGCAGATGGAGCAGGTCAGGTTGGTGCACACCTCCAGCATCACCCGTCCGACCGGGCGTTTATTGTACATCGTGTAGAAGGTCGCCACCCCTTCCACCACCGCATAGGAAGTGCCCAGACGATATGCCACCTCCATCAGCGCCTCGGGCGGAAGATGCCCGCCGTACTCGCGCTGAGCTATCCACAGCGCCGGAAGCATCGCGGCGCGCTTGTTCGGATAGTGACGCTTGATGCGTTCCAGCTCCTGCACCGCACGCTCAGAAAAGCGCAGCTCGGGTGGCTGTCGTTCGTCTATGCGCTTTGCCCGGGGATATTCACTCAGCCGGATTGCCTCACTCATCGGTCAATCTCCCCCAGCACAATATCAATGCTACCGATAATCGCGACGATATCTGCGATCATGTGTCCCTTGCTCATCGGCGCCAGAGCCTGCAGGTTCATGAAGCAGGGCGGGCGCGTCTTCACCCGCCAGGGGCGGTTACTGCCATCGCTGACCACATAGTAGCCGATTTCGCCCTTGGGTCCCTCGATGGGCACATACGCCTCGCCTTCAGGTGGGCGGAAGCCCTCCGTCCACAGCTTGAAGTGGTGAATCAGCGACTCCATGCTGTTGTCCAGCTCCTCGCGCGGCGGTGGCACCACCTTGCGGTCGCCACTGCTGACCGGACCTTCGGGGATTCGCTCCAGGCACTGTTTGATGATGCGCGCCGCCTGTCGCATCTCCTCCACGCGCACCAGGAACCTGTCGTATACGTCGCCAACCGTGCCCGTCGGGATGTCAAACTGTACCTGGTCGTAGTACAGGTAGGGGTTTGCCTTGCGAATGTCGTAGGCGTAGCCGCTACCGCGCAGGATGGGACCGTTAATGCCCAGCGCGATACACTCGTCGGCGGTAATGATGCCGATGTTGCGGGTGCGTTCTATCCAGATGGGGTTCTCGGTCAACAGCCCCTCGTAGTCGTCCACTTTGGCGGGAAACTCTTCCACGAACTTTGCAATCTTTTCCAGAAGCCCTTCGGGCACGTCCGCCCGCCAGCCGCCCACCTGTATCCACGAGGGGAACATGCGCACACCTGACAGATGCTCGAACATATCCAGAATCCGCTCGCGCTCGCGGAAGCAGTAGAAGAAGGGGGTCATCGCGCCGATGTCCAGGGCGTGCGTGCCCAGCCACACGAGATGGCTGGCGATGCGCTGAAGCTCGCTGAAAATCATGCGAAGCCACACGCCGCGCGGCGGAACCTGAATGTCCAGCAGTTTCTCCACCGACAGCACGAACGCTAAGGAGTTGTTCATGGCGGACAGATAGTCCATCCGCTCCACCAGCGGGATGCACTTCTGGTACTGTTCGTGCTCACAGGTCTTCTCGATGCCCGTGTGCAGGTAGCCGATATGTGGCACCACGTCCACGATGGTCTCGCCGTCCAGCTCCACCACCAGGCGCAACACACCGTGCGTGCTGGGGTGCTGGGGACCCATATTGATGACCATCGAGCCTTCGGCGGCTCCGGGCAATATCTCCATCTGTTCGGGTGTGATGCTCATGCTCTTCTCTCTCCCTTACTCCCTGCTGGACAGCCCCGTTTTGCCAAAGAACGACTCGCCCGGGTGCGGGGTCTGCACCTCCGCGATGGAGGGACCCAGCGTGCCCTGGTCAAACACGACCTCCTCGCCGCCCAGCGGGAAGTCCTTGCGCAGAGGATGCCCCACCCAGTCGTCGGGCATCAGGATTCGGCGCAGGTCGGGATGTCCCTCGAACACGATGCCGAACATGTCATACACCTCGCGCTCGGGGAAATTGGCGCCGGGATAGATACCGGTGACCGACGGGATGGTCTCGCCCTCGTTCACACACACTTTCAGGAACAGGCGCGTGAAGGTGCGGAAGGAATAGAGGTTATACACCACCTCAAAGCGTGGCTCGCGACGCCCCAGCTGGTCAATGCCCACGATATCGGAGAGAAAACGGTAGCTCAGTTCGGGGTCGTCGCGCAGGAACCGACACACCTCGGGCAGAAACGCCCGCTCCAGAACCACCCAGGTATCGCCTCGAAAGGTATACACCTCGCGTATCGCATCCGGGAAGCGTTCGCGGATACGCGCCGCTTCGGGGCGTTCGGACATCTCTTGCGCAGTTGTCTCGCTCATAACTCCTCCCTCAGCGCGGTAAAACCGCCTCCTCTCGCGAAGCCGGCTCCAGTTTTCGGGCAACGTCGCTCAGCTGCACCCGCCGCGGCTGAGCCCGCTCGGATTCCTCCCACTCCAGCGCGCGCGTGCCCAGCATGTAGAAATAGCCCACAAACAGGATAGCAATAAACACGCCCATCTCAATCAGGTTGAACGCCTGAACCGCCTTCGGGGCGTCCTTGAACGTCACCGCCCACGGATAGAGAAAGATGGTCTCCACGTCAAAGATGATGAACAGCATCGCTACCAGGAAAAACTTCACGGGAAACTTCTCGCGGGCAGAGCCAACGGGCGTGACGCCGCACTCATACGGCGACAACTTGCGTTGGTCCGGTCGCTTCGGACCCAGCAGGAAGGAAAGCACCACCATGCCGACAGCCAGAACCGCTGCCAGCACCGCCAACACCAGCACAGGAATGTAACTGTTCAGCATTCCGTTTCCCTTTTCACCGTGAACGAATTCACAATCGCTAACGCCAAAAATATTTTACCTTAATGAAACAATTTTCAGGTAGTGTTTCGGCGCATCGTAAAGATAAATTTGCGAAAGGTCCGGAAAAATCCTGCTCCACCAGGTTTCGCACCAGAATGCTCAGGATTCCCTCACGCGATAAACACCACCGTCTCCCCTTCGCGCATCCGCAGGCGAAAGAAGGAAGATTGTCCCCCAGATTGGCTCTGCCACCGGCGCATGGGTTTGGGCAGGTAGATTTCTCTCTCTCCATCGGTCGCAGCGGTGATGGAAACGGCATCCGCGCAGGCATACACGATGTCGGGCTGATTGCTCCACATATGTACCTTTGCCTCCTGCGCTATCGCTCGCAGTATCTCGGCGGGCACAGGCGCAGTGCCGACGTACACGGAGGTATAGCCTTCCATCTGCTTTCGAGCCATCGCCACACCGCTTCCGTCCTGCCAGCGACCTAACTCCTCCGCAGAGGCGTCTTCCACCACAAAGCGGGGGCGGTGCGTTCCGGGCAAGCCAAACGTTCTGCCCCCTGCCTCTACAAGCATCCTGCCGGGCTCGGGCAACAGGCGCAGGGAAAACCCCGTCAGGCGGCTCATGCGCTCCACCGACAGCTCCTCTGGGCACACGAAGCCGGGCGCATAGAACCAGACCACCGTGACACCGCTTCCCGCAAGCAGGGCGCGTAACCGCTCCACCTGCTCATCGCCCAGGGCAAAGCAGTTGACCATGAGCAACAGGCGATAACTTTGCGTATCCCCTTTCTGCAGGTCGGCGAGGTCTAAGAAGTCCACCGGTGCACCGAGACGATGGATGGCGCGAGATTGCCTGTTCAGGAAATAGTCGCCGAACAGGTCGTACTCCCCTTCTCCCGGTGCGGATTTCCAGTGTGCGGTGGCGAAGAAGCTCTCCGGTTGAAACACCGCCGCCACCTGAGCCGGTGATTGCAGGTTCCAGCGAACACGCTCCCTGCCCAGCTGCACAAAGGCACGTATCTCCTCCAGAAACTCCCGCTCAGCGTACCAGCCCGGACCGATGTCGAACAGCCATCCCGCGTTGCCCTGGGCGGTCATCTGGGCGAGGTCGCGCCGCAGGATCAGACGGCTTCCGCGCAGGCTCTCATTGCCCACGCCGCCGTTGCCCATGTTCTCGGGCTGGGTTTCCAAACAGGTGCTGGGGTCTATTTCCGCAAAGTAGAGCTTGCCATGGCGTTTGATGCTCTCCAGCAACACCCGATAGCCCCCGTCGCCCGCCAGCCCTCGCGACCGTCCCAGCCAGTTGCCCGCGCCGTCGGTCACGTCCCCCTGATAGGCGTATGGGCAGGCGACAAAATCTATGTATGGGCTTGTCAGCACCTTTTGAGGCGCGAGATGACCACCCTCCTGTATCCACAGGTTCTCGATCAGATAGGTATAGAACGCCCCGCACAGCACCCTGCCGCGCGTCTCCTGCTTCACCACCCGCGCAAAGTGGAGGATGGTGTCCGCACACACTTCGTGGAAACGGCGATAGTAGCGGATGACCTCTGCCTCTTTCACCGGGTCGCGGAACAGTCCGAAGGAGGCATGGAGCCGGGCATCCACGCCGGGAACCCCACCACAAGCCCGTTGCATCGGCGTACTGGTGTCGGGCAGGTAGCGCGCCCCGAAGTAGTGCCATTCGCCGTAGATGCCGTTCGCAATCTGATAGCCGATGACGCGGCTGCGCAGGGGGCTGCGCTCCACAAAGCGAAGGAACTGCCTCAGCACCGCAGTGGTATCGCGTTGCCACACCTCCGACGCGAAGGACGGATGCCTCACCCCACCGAACTCACCCTGTCGCTCATCGGGGGGTAAAGCGTAGCCAATCAGCTCCTGGGGATGCTTCGTTTTCCACCACTCTGGTACAAACAGGCCCAACCGTATCAGAAAGTACGCCTTCGGGTTGATACTCAGCAGGTGTAACAGCAGGTTGGTGAATCCGCTCCAATCGTGCTTGCCGTCCTCCCGCCAGCCATCGGCGAGGTTGTAATGGGGATGGAAGAGTTCGATTCCGGCGTAGGTGAAGTCGGGCGCAAACTCGATCAGGTCATTGCTCCACGCCAGCAGCGGGAAAACCTCCCTGCCGTTAAGGAACAGCCGCGGCGCGCCGCGTTCCACCCGCACTTCCGCACGCGCTGCAGGTTCCCGCTCCAGCGGTTCCAGCGCCTTCTGCATCCGCGCGTAAGGAAAATACTGTGCGATATTGCCTGTGCCGTACCAGGGACCGCTGAACACGTCCCCCTGCTCCACTGCTCGCGCCCATCTGGCGTCATCATAGCCGACGTTCTGCCATCCGGGAGGTGCCTGTATCGCGCATCGCCAGCTTGTGTCGCTGCGAACCGTCTCTCGCCTGCCGTCAGCGTACTCAATGCGCAGCTCCAGCAACAGCCCGGCGGGCGCGATGGCGTTGAACACCGATGCCGCCAGCACGTTGCGCCCCTGCCTCAGCAGACGGGTGACGTCCACCTCGCGAAGCATGGGCTGTCCTCCTTTTGCTACCTCGCGCCCGTTCAGCCACAGGGTGAAGGCGTCATCACCCGTAACCACTACCCGTGCCCGCCGAACGCGCTTTTGCAAGTCGAACGTTTTGCGGAAGAAACGGGCGGCGTTGTCGGCAATCGGTGTTTCGGGATACCAGATCCACTGCGGGAGGTTTCCTCGTGCATCTGCCGTCTGGCGCGTGCGCGATGTCCACGACCTTCGCCTGCCCCTTCCTACGTATGGCGAATACTGCACCCCGAACACAAAACGCAGGCGCGCGTCGGGCTGGTCGCCCAGATAAGCGGGTTGCGAAGAGTCGTTCGCCAGGCGGTGCGCGTAAAGCCCCACGCGTGTGCTGCCCGTACGCTGCGAAATCTCCCAGTAGTAGCTGCCGGGCGGGACTGGCTCCGGCAGTATCAGGGCGACCCGGCTATTGTCGCGGATGTCGGTGAAGGTCTGCGCCCCCAGACGACGTCTTCGCTGGTGCGAATCCCACAGGGTGAGGGTGAATCCCCCTTCGTTATCGCTCCAGCTGGGCACAGAGACCCAGAGTAAGTTAAACCTCTCCTCGGCGGCAAACGCCTGACCCAGGTATGCGTGGTCGTTCAGGGCAATGGCTACTGGCTGCACTATAGCTACCTCTGCTCGATTCGTGATGTACAGGCGAGAAACACATCTTTCTTCTGCGGACAGGTTACTCTTCCTGCTCGTGTTCAGTCTCCATCGCCGCGACCCGCCAGCCGCCCCCTTCCTTGCGCATCACCGCAGTGACCGGCTCGAACTGTTCCAAACCATCGGGACTGCGCGGATGCACCGTCACCCGTATCTCGTCGCCCTGCACCTCAAACTCCCTGACCAGAAGCACTGCCCGTTCCACTGGTATTGCCTTGCGCAACGCCCGAAGTATTGCCTCCCGTTCAGGGTGCAAACTGGGAAATATATCGCGAGGCACAGCACTCGCTTTTGCCTGGAAGGTGCGATACAGGTAAGCAAGCACGTCCATGCCTGTCTCTTCATCGGGGCAAAGCACGTATGCGGGGTTGACGATTCCCCGCACATGCCATTGGCTTCCCTCTTTCTGCAACAGGGCTGCGATGTCGGCAACATAGTTTTTTGCCGTGACCTCCACCCATGCCCATTCGTCCTTCCATGCGAGATGCCTTACCTCAAAGAGGGGATCGATATCCGAAGGAAGCCGCACATCCTGCCGAAGGTATTTGAAACCCAAACGCAGGGGGTCTTCATCGGGAAAACGCTTGACCGCCTCACGCAACGCCTGAAGAATGGCTTCGCGTTCATCCCGCTCGGAGCGTACCGTACGGCTCGACGGGGGGATAACTCGAACGGAAGAGATCCTGTCTTCCCACCCAATCGCGTGCAGGTCGGGGACGCTGCTGGTGAACTGCCGTGACTGTCCCCCAAAATGGGGATGTTCATACACCTCCACGATGTAGCCAGCCGGCACTTCGATGGAGGAGGCTTTGTCGTTGAAGTTAAACTGAGACAGGTGAGAATAGAAACCGCAGGCAGATGGGTCTGGCAACTCCGTGAAGAGCTGCAGGGCTGAGCCCTTGTAGTTTTTATCTGTCCACAGCACGGGTCCGTAGCGCACGCCAGCCGGTCTCTGCGTCACTCGGACGGAAGAGGTTCGGTCCTCCCACCCCTCGTGGTGGAGATTCTCCCGACAGCGCGACAGAGACAACCGATTACCGCGAAAGTCGGGGTGCTCGTAGACATCCAGCGCCCAGCCCGTTGGTGGTAGCCAGACCGAAGAGGCTCTGTCGTTGAAACCGCTGGCCTCAAGCCTCCCGCGGTCGTTGAGAACGGGCAAGCACAGCCCATCGTAGCTCCTGTCTGCGTACAGCAGGGGATATGCTGGCACCTGCGGGAAGTCGTCCATCATCCAGACCCTGACATACACTCTGGCGCGGAGGTCTCCTTCTCCGTCGCTCTGGATGAAGAATCCGCCCGGAACGCGCCACACCCGACAGCCTGAAGGCGCGCCGTAGCTGCCTGTTGCAGGGTCAAACTCAAAGGTGAAGGCTTTACCCGCACCGGGGCGGATGTCCATTTCCTCGTCTTTGTGGTTCGTGGGGTCGCTCTCGTACATACGAACCTCCAAACGCACCGGTCGGCTATCCCACAGCGGTTTGATGACACCCCACACAGGCAGAGGGTTACTGCTGTCCACATACTCGGCTTCGGTGTAGGGATACTCCGTCTCGCCGTTCACGATGAACATCACCCAGTAGTCGCTGGTTCCGCCCACCTCTTCATTGTTGACGTTGAACGCACCCCCACCGGTGTCCAGGTCCATCGCTTCGGGGATACGCACCCGAAGCCACCGAACCGAACCATAGTCTGGCGTGCACTCTGACAGGAAACTGAAAGCCTGCTGAATGACGGGGGTGTCCAGAGGGGGCAGAGAAGATACGTCGGTGTACTGCACCTCTCGACGCTCGGCGTCCACCCGTTCCACCTTACGGAAACCACCTCCCGATAGGGCTTCAAACATGCCGGTGGCAATGGAGGCGCAGCTGGCAAACCACTCTCTGCCCAGAAAGGGAAGACCCTGCAGTCTTTCGGTGACGCCGATACCGGGCACGTTGGGCATATCGTCTGCCAGGATGTCTTCACTGCTCCATTGTCGGGGTGTTTTCCAGGCACCGCCATAGGTGCACAACCAGCGTATCGTCCCTTCGTCGAAGCTGATCAGCGTGTACAGATGCTGTCGGTTGCCCGAATGTTGCCATTGATAACTGGACAAACTGCTCCAAAAGTCAGCCCGACGCAGGTCACCCACGATCCACTTGCGGAGGAGACGCAACCACTGGAGAGACGCCTTGTATGCACAGCGATAGGCGACATCAAAGTAGGGTCTGCCTGCATGGTCTTTGTGCAGTGCGCCATGTTCAATCCCTCCCGCACCGTGCGTGAACAGACCACTGCGCCCATACACACTACTTCCACTGATTGCCTGGTCCAGAACGGCGGGGGACAGGTCGAAATAGGTGGCATCTTTGACGCCTGTGCGTCGCGGTATGTCCAGTTCCGCCCAGTTCGAATGGGCGTAGAAGTCCTGAACCATGTGCAGTGTGATACCTGTGACCAGAAGAATCCCAAGCCTGTCGTTGTTACGCACCCTTTCCGCTATCGCCTGCTGGGTGTTATGTATCAGCTGACGCCAGTAGCGGTCAATCTGCTGACGGTCTTTTAATGCATCGAAGTGAAGCACGCCTACGAGACGATGGGAGTCACGGCAGAAGTCAAGGTTTATCAATAAGCCAATATTCTTCTCTGGATCGTCTACTTGAAAGACATCGGTGTACGAGTTTGCCACCAGCGCCACGCAGAAAGCGTCTCTGGAGAACCCTTCTCGCCGCATGGCTTCGCGTATCAGGTCGTAGTGGTAGCCCATCGAAAAGCCGAAGATGGGGCGAGCCAACACCAGGAGAATGGTCGCCGTCAGAACAGTTGCCAGCCGGAAGACAGGTAGCCAGCAAACCCTTATCTTCATTGTCAGCACCCCCTACACAGGTTGTCTTACTTCAGGTACTCCGCGGGAAACTTCCATGGCGGGCGGTACTGCGGTCGTGCCAGACGCTGTGCCTCGCGGTCGCCTGCAATCTTCTCCGTGCGCGGGTCGAAACGCACTGCCCGCCCAACCTGATACGCCACGTTCGCCAGTGTCAGCGCAAGGTCGATGCGGTAGTGATACTCCACACTGCAGGAGGGCTGTTTCCCGCTCTTGATACAGTCCAGCCATTCGCGCTCGTGTCCGGGCGAAGGCGGGATGCTCTGTGGAGGCGGCGTCGGGTCTTTGAGAAACTCCCCTTCGGGAACCACCTCGTGCCTGCCGTAGTCCGCGAACAGCGTGCCGTTGACGCCGTGGAAATAGACGCCGAGTCGCCGCGCGGGCGTGCCCCTGCCAAAGTCAAAGCCGAAACTGTTGACCAGGCTCATGCTCCAGGTCATCGTGACGTTCGGATACTGCCACAGCACCTCCTGTGTGTCGGGCACGTCGCCGTCGTCCTTCAGCACGAACCGCCCGCCGGTGCTGTGCGTGACCAGCGGCACCTGCAGGTCTAACGCCCACACGGGCAGGTCAATGATATGCGGTCCCATGCCCATCGTCCAGCCGCCGGAGTAGTGCCAGAAGGAGCTGTGATAATAGGCGTCGGCAACCAGCAGGCGGTTGAAGTCGCGCTTCGGGGCAGGTCCCAGCCACATCTCCCAGTCCAGGTCGGCGGGAGGAGGCTCTTTGGGGGCGTGACCGATGCCCTGCGTGCCCTGATTCATCACGTTGAAGGTGCGCACCGCGCTGATATGCCCCAGTTTGCCCGAACGCACCCACTCCACCACCCGGCGGAAGTTTTCGCTGGCGTGAATCTGCGTGCCAATCTGGGTGATGACTCCATGTCGGCGCACGGCGTTGCGCACGGCAAGCGTCTCATCCGGGTAGAGGGTCATCGGTTTTTGCAGATAGATGTGCTTGCCTTTCTGGGCGGCGTGGATGGCTTGCAGGGTGTGCCAGTGGGGCGGCGTGGCGATAATCACCGCGTCCACCTCCGGCCGCTCCAGCAGTTCGCGGTAGTCGCGGTAGCCCTTCGCGGTGGCTCTGAACGGCTCTAAGGCGGCTTGCAGGCGAGAACCCCACACATCGCACACCGCGGTAACCACCACATCGGGATACTGGGCGCAGTTATGCAGGTTCGCCCTCCCCATCCCTCCCGCGCCAATGAGACCGATCGCGATGCGCTCGCTGGGCGCAGGTTTGCCCCCACGCCCCACCGCCGACGCCGGAACCACCATCGGAAAGGCAACCACCGCTCCGACACCTGCCTGCATGAACTGCCTGCGCGAAATCCGGCTCATGCTGTGTTCCCTCCCATCATCTGATGATATGCCTGCCACTGCGCCTGCCAGAGATCAGGGGATGGCTCCGCGCCCGGTCGTATCCACAGGCGGTAGTTCAGCACCAGCGGCTTGCCCGGCTGAAGCTCATGGCGTATCCCCGATGCGGGAAAAGTGGGCTGTATCCAGTTTAGTTCGGGATACTCCACCCAGTCGGGGGGATGATGCGGGTTCTGCGCGTGCGGGAAGATGAGCAGACCGCACTCCCTCTTTCCGCCGGGGAAGACGCCAAACGCCCCTGCCCATGCCTGCTTACCGTCGGTATGACGCACGAAACGCTGTGAGCCGATAGCGGACAGGCGCATGTTCAGCCCACCATACAGGTTCGTGCCCCGCCGCGCCAGCAGCACCGGCTCCTTCAGCGCGGTCAGATAGAAGGTAAGGTCTATGCATCGCCCCTGCCCGGTACGGCAATAGGCGCGAATCACCGCCCATTCGGACACAATCGGCTCGCCACTCTCCCAACGCCACACGCTCTCCGCCTCTATCTGCGCGAACACCGCCCCTTCGGTCACCCGGTATCTGCCCGTTGGATAGGCGAACACGCGCTGAAGGGCATGCAGGTCGCCTCGCTCGCCGCGATAGTCCACCTCGGGCCACGCCCAGTAGATACCGCGATGGTGCGGATGGTCCAGGGGCCAATCTTCGGTCATCACCTCGCCAGCCAAGCCATACAGCGGATGGATATAGTCGCTGCGCGGACGCGAGTAGATACGGTTGGGCGGAGTGACCTGGGCGTGCCGGTCGGGGCGGTCTACCGTCCAGTAGTTGTACTGCAGAACAGTCTGCCCTTCTTCCTCAATGAGTATCTGGCGAGTAGTGCGGTCACGCCGTGCGCGGATGCGAACGGGGGCGGGCTGTGAAGATGGCTGCACGACCAGACGCCCCGACATCTGCCTCGGCGGCGCCACACACCACAGGTAGCCATCATGCCACTGCGCCTCCAGCCTCTGCCCTGAGCGGCTGTCCACCACGCGCAGGCGTCCAGCTTCAGCCAGACGTTGAAGCCCTCTGTCCGGCGGCGTTTCCATGCGCAGGGGAGCCTCTACCCGGCAGAATGCATCGGTTGCGGAAACGCGAAACTCTATCTCCATGACTGACGTTCACTCCCAGCGGTTGCTGTCTTAAGGTTCTTTGTGCATAAGAAACCTCCTGCGCCTGGTAAAGGTCTGGCTCTGGCGAACCTGGAGGGCAAACCACCCGGCGAGCCGATTAGAACCCCCCACCCCGACCATCTCCCACAAGGAGAGGGGCAAAACGGCTCGGCAGGAATCTCGCCATCCGGCGCCGCCCCCATCCCGACCCCCTACAAACAAGGAGGAAGCTAACCGCTGGGGTTAAGGTCAGACAATCCCCACACCCAACAGGAGAACACCCCCCTGTAGCGAAGCAAGAGAATGAACATAGCACCGGGCAAAGGAGACACCCGCATGAGAGCCTTCTGCGCTGGGCTGGCTCTGCTGGCGACTGTATCAACGGCAACCTCAGCACCGCTTCGCACGGGGCAGGTAGAGGTAGATGTCCAAAACGGCGTGGTGGTGCGTTTCGCCAATCGCCTCACCGGGGAAGTGTTCGTAGTGAAAGCTTCCCCGCCGCTGACCGGCATCCGCCACATCAGGCACGGCGACCGCTGGAACGACCGGGCACAGGTGGAATCGCGCAATACCGCCCGGGAGGTGGTGCAGCATCTGCGCTGGCGCGAAGCGAACAGCACGCTGAGCACACGTTTCAACGCGCTTCCCTCGGGAGAGATAATCGTCACCCAGCGGGCAGAGTGTGCGCGTGCGGGGCTGTCGGGCTTGCAGTGGGGCGTGGCTATCCCCGACGAATGCGAACTGCTTGTCCCCGCCTACAGTGGTCTGCGCTTCAGCACGGAAAGTGGCTTTGACCCCATGACACTGCACTATCCGATGGAGTGGGAAGCGCAGTTCGTGCTGATTCAGAGCAGAAGGGGCGGCATCCTGATACACGCCGAAGACGATACACAGTTCTTCAAACGCCTGCACATCCAGCACCGAGACGGGCAGTTCTGGGTTGGCTTCGAAACCTGGTGCACCGCCCCATTCGAGAAGGTTCAGCAGGCGGACTCGGTGCGCTGGCGCATCCGCGCCTATCGGGGCAGCTGGCTGGTGGGAGCAGGGCTTTACCGGGCGTGGGCGGAAAAGCGTTTCGGTCTCGCCTCACTGCGCAAGACTCAACCCACATGGGTCAGAGACATCCAGACGGTTATTATCGACAACCTGGATGACCTCACCAAACTGCGTGCGCTGGCGAAGCAGTTGAACCCGCGTCAGACGCTCATCTACGTGCCCGACTGGCGCAGGGACGGCTACGACCGCAACTATCCCGATTACACGCCGCGTCCCGACTTCCCCCAGCGCATGGCAGAGGCAAAGCGGCTCGGCTTCCGCGTCATGCTTCATGTCAACTACTTTGGGTGCACACCCGAAAACCCCGAGTACGAGAAGCTGAAGCCCTACCACTTCCGCGACCCGTTCAGCAAGGAACTCCTCTACTGGGACTGGCGGAGGGCGGACCCGCCCATCAAGTTCGCCTACATCAACCCCGCCTCGAAGGCGTGGCGCACGCTGTTTGTGCAGAAGATGGTGGCGCTGTGCCGACTTCTCCAGCCCGACGCCCTGCATTTAGACCAGACCCTGTGTATTTATAATGACGCCAACGGGCTTATCGACGGCATGAACGCCATGCAGGGCAACATCGCTTTGCACCGTGAGCTGCGGCAGGCTCTGCCCAGCGTCGCCTTTTCGGGCGAGGGCTTGAACGAAATCTCCTTCCGCTACGAGAGTTTTGCGCAGAGGCATGTGTTCGGTATCAATCACGCCGATACATGGTGGGACATAGAGATGGTTCGCCAGGCGCATCCGGTCAGCTCCGCCCTTTTGACTCCGCACACCCGCCTCTACGGCTACCTGGGGGTGACCAACCCGCGCATGTGGCAGTATTTCGCAGCGTGGCGCGTCGCCTACGAGCGGTTCGGGGTTCTGCCAACCCTTGCCTGGCTATCGGCAGAGCAGGTGACTCAGCCCGACCCGGCAATGCAGGCACTCTGGCACGAGGCGCAGTGGTTCCAGCAAAACCGCCCTGTGCCCGATTTCTCGCCTGCCGCGTGGAGCGCAGATGCCGTGTTTGCCTACAGAACAACCCGCGGACAGCCGGCGCGTTACCGCAGGGATTCTGCAGGCGTGGTGCTCGAATCCGCCGCGCCGAAGCGATGGATAACGGTCTACCGGCGCATCGAGGGCGTCAATCGGGCGATGATTACTGGCTCTGTGCCCGGCTGGCTGGCTTATAACGAACGGGCAATACTGGGTCTGCACCCCGACCGCAGTTACCCCTGGCTTCCCAGCCCGCCCGACTTGAAGACGGTACACGTGCATTCTATTCCCGACTCGGTAGTGCTGGAATCCGCCTGGGTACAGCCCGGCGAGTGGGCGCAGTTTCGCTTCGCACCGCACGAGCGAAGCATTCCTCTCTGGCGACAGCGGGCTAATGTGCGCGCCTGCGTGACCGACCCACAGGGCAAAGGTCGCCCCCAGTCGGGTTACCTGCCCGACCACGAAACCGGCAGCGTCGCGCGCCCCCGCGGTGAAGGCATCTTCATGCATCCGCCATGGCGCACTCTGGCTGGTGGGCGCGTGTGGTTAGAGTACACCCTGCGATTGCCGGCGGACGTGCCCTGCGAGTTTCGCACTCAGCTGGGCTTTACCGACCCCAACGCCGCCGCGCGAAGCGATGGCATCACCTTTACCGTTACCATCTTTGGCAAACGCGAAAGCAGCAGCGCTTCCCGACATGTCCGCTCGACCACGCCCGAAGAGATAACGCTGGACCTCAGCGCGTATCGGGGGCAGCAGGTGCGCCTGCGACTGGAAGCACACCCCGGACCGGAAGGCTCGCCGGAGTTCGACTGGGGCTACTGGAGCCGTCCGCGCGTGGTGCTTCGCCGAACCCAGCAGGCGGTTGCCGAGATTGTTTCCCCTCAGCCGTTCGCGGGCGCCAGTATTGGCTGGCAGGTGGTCAGCGCGGGTCGGTATCGGTTCGCCCTGCCGGACGAACCCTGCGCGGTTACCCTGTTCTACACAGACGGTGTTTCCGTCTCCTTACCCTGCGACCTGACCGGTGTGCCATTTACCACCGGGCTGGAGATTGACGGTACGGCCTCGCCTGCGATGGACTACCTGCGGGGAGCGGTATCGCCGGGCACGGTGAAAGGGGACACCCGGAACGGCTTCAGCGCACACCCCCCGCCTGCAGGCAGAACGTTCATCGCCTTCCTGTTGAGACTGCCATCCGACCCAGCCACATTGAGAGGCTTCGCAGGCATCCGCAATGGGGCAGAGGGCAAATCCAACGGCGTCCGCTTCAGCGTGGAGGTCAACGGTGCGGTGCAGTGGGAGCAGACCGTTCTGCCCGGCACTGGCTGGCAACCGCTGGAGGTATCGTTGTCCCAATGGCGTGGACAGACCGTGCTCCTGCGCCTGATTACCGACTCGCTGGGCGACTACGGCTGGGACTGGGCGCAATGGGGGGATATGCGAGTAGAGTAAAACACCCTGCACTCGCCTATTCAGCGGTTGCTTTTTGCGGGCGGGTTCGGTATAATTTTGAAGAGACAGCAGGAAGCCCCTCAAGGGGGTTGTGCTGAAGACCAAAATATCTAATATCGGTGAAGGAGGCATCTGCTTTGGCGCAGATTCAGGTTTTACCCAACGAGTCCTTAGACAGTGCCCTTAAGCGTTTCAAGAAGGAGCTGCAGAACGCAGGCATTCTGAAGGAGTACAAGGAACACGAACACTACATGAAGCCAAGCGACAGGCGCCGCAAGCAGGCGGCGGCGCGCAAGCGCAAACAGCGTTCCAAATAGATAACCGTTCTGGCTGTACCGACGCCGCGATGGTCTGTCCACCGTTCAGCCGAGCCGTTGAGCTTTGCCGGGCGAGGCGCGAGGAGCTGAGCCAACTGAACCGATGAGCAAACGAATAGAACGTCAACGGTTACGCGCAGTATCTACCTGGCTGCGGCAACGTCTGTTTCCGCGCTGGGACTGGCAAAGACTGGGCATTGCTGTGGTTACCATCGCGGTGTTGTGTCTGGTCTTCTCGGGGCGATTCATCCCCGATAAGGTGACTCTTCAGGTCGGGGACATCAGCCCCCGAGAGGTTCGCGCCCATCGCACGGTGCGCTATGTGGACCTGGAGGAGACCCGCCGCCTGCGCGAAATGGCGGCAAAGCAGGTCAACCTCCTTTATGAACATCTCCCCTTCGCCCGCGTAGATGCCGTGCGCAGTGTGAAGGACGCCTTTGAGACCATCGCTCGGGCGCGCACGATGCGCTCCCCGGAATCCGCACGCTGGCTCACTCAGCAACTGCCCTACCTGCCCGCCGACCTTGCGCTCGCCGCCCTGCAACTGCCCGCCAGCGACCTGCAGAAAGCACGCGAGGTGGCGATAGCGCAGGTGGACGAGGCGATGCAGAGAGAAATCCGCGCCGATACGGGCGACCTCGCAGAACGCAAACGAGCCGTGCAGGCCGCCTGTGCACAGCAGCTGGGGCGCGGTTCACTGAGCCGATTAACTACCGCGATATGCGTCAACGCCCTGCGCCCCAACCGCGTTCCGGACATCGCCCGCACCGAGGCACTGCGCGAACGGGAACGCAGGCAAGTGCGCCCGGTGTACCGCACGCTGGTGGCGGGGGACGTGGTTATCCGGCGCGGCGAGCGCGTGACCGAACAGCACATTGAGATGTTTACCGCGCTGGGGATGCGCAACCCCCGCCTGCACTGGGCAAGTGTGGTTGCTATCCTGATACTGGTAACAATGCTGGTGGTGCTGGCGGCTCTGCATATCGCCCACTACCATCCGCGCGTCTACCAGCAGCCGCGCCAGCTGTGGCTGATTTCGGTGGTGGTCGCGCTTAGCGCGCTGGGAGTTAAGCTAGGCAGCAGCCTGCTGGGGCTTCCGCTGTCAGGTGTACAGCTGGGCTACCTGACAGTGATGAGCACCACGATGGCGGGCATGTTGCTGGCAGTGCTGGTGTCGCCGCACCTTGCCACCCTGCTGGTGGGCATGTTGGCGATACAGTCCGCCCTGCTGATGAACGGCGAGATGCGCTTTGCCGCCATCAGCCTGATGAGCAGTCTGGTTGGCATCTACTCGGTGCGACGCCTGCATGACCGTTACGACCTGTTGCGAGCAGGGCTTTGGATTGGGGCAACCTCCCTGATGCTGACCTGGGTGTTGGGCTGGATGAGCCAGGAGACGGTTACCGAAATGAGCGTCGGCTCCGCCTGGGCGATGCTGATGAGTATGCTGGCGGTGGGCGGTTTTGCCATCTTTGTGGCTGTGCTGGAGCGCCCCTTCGGCGCGGTGACGCACCTGCGCTTGCTGGAGCTCAGCTCGCCCGAGCATCCGCTGTTGAAGGAGCTGATGCTTCGCGCACCCGGAACCTATGCGCACAGCATCATGGTGAGCCACCTGGCAGACGCCGCCGCCAAGGCGATTGGTGCGGACAGCCTGCTGGCTCGAGTGGGAAGTTATTATCATGACGTGGGCAAGATGCGCCGCCCCGAGTTCTTCGTGGAAAACCAGCGCATGGAAAACGTGCATGACCGCCTGAACCCGTCTCTTTCTGCACTGATTATCGCGGCGCACGTGAAGGACGGGCTGGAACTGGCTGACCAGCATCGCCTGCCCCGACCTATTCGCGACATCATCGCCCAGCACCACGGCACCAGCCTGATTTCGTTCTTCTATCAGCAGGCGCTGGCTGGCTGTGAGATGCACACCCCTGTGCTGGAACAGCAGTTCCGCTACAGCGGACCCAAGCCGCAAAGCAAGGAAGCGGGCATTGTGATGCTGGCAGACGCGGTGGAGGCAGCGTCGCGGTCGCTGTCACGCCCAACCCCGGCGCGAATCGAGAGCTTGGTCAACCACATCATCCAGGAGAAGATTGCCGACGGGCAGCTGGACGAATGCAGTTTGACCTTCAGCGAAGTACACAAAGTACAGGAGGCGTTCTGCCGACTGCTGGTAGCCATGCTTCACTCGCGCGTGGAGTATCCATCGTCGGCGGCGATTACCCATGCAGGTAGTGATAGTGAACCAACAGACACACCCTCTGAAGCGGTCGTGGATGCGCAGAGCGATATCCCTGTTGTTGCGTCAGGAGGGCTGTGATAAAGGAGCGGTTAGCATCGTGTTAACCGATGATGAACAGATCCGGGTGCTCAACCGCACCTATCGCGGCAAAGATGAGCCGACCGATGTGCTGTCCTTCTCGTTGAGGGAGATCTCCTCCGACGAGACGGCGATAGACCTCGCCCAGCTGGACGAGGAACCGCCCCTCGGCGAGGTGTACATCTCGGTACCGACCGCCCGGCGTCAGGCAGAGGCAGGGGGGCGCACGCTGGAGGAGGAGGTGACCTTCCTGGCGGTTCATGGCGTTCTGCACCTGCTGGGCTACGAAGACGAAAGTCAGGAAGGCTACGAGCAGATGCTTCGGAAAGGATGGGCGATTGTGCAATCTGCCCGACCGGGGCGTGATACCGTATGAGGATTGCCAAAAATCCGCTGGATAGCTTCCGCTATGCCGTTGAGGGCATTATCTACACTTTCCGCACGCAGAAGCACATGCGCTTCCACTTTTTCAGCGTGGTGCTGGTGCTTCTGGTGGGGCTGTTGTTCCGGCTGGACAAGACCGAAATGGTTATTCTGTTGTTCACGGTATCTATGGTGCTGGTGGCGGAAATGTTCAACACAGCGGTGGAGGCAATCGTTGACCTGATTACCGATACCTACCATCCCTTAGCGAAGCTGGCGAAAGACATCGCGGCGGGGGCGGTGCTGGTGACCACCGTCAACGCCATTGTGGTGGGCTTTCTGCTGTTCCTCACCGAACAGCACCTGGACGAGATTCGCCTGAACCTCGCCGAACACAAGCCCGAGCCGCTGGTGACGTTGATTGTGGGCACGGTGCTGTTGTTGCTGATTATCATCCTGGGCAAAGTGTTCGGACGCAAAGGTTCGTTACTGCATGGTGGTGTCATCAGCGGACACAGTGCGCTGGGGTTCTTCATGGCAATGACCATCATCTTCCTCTCCAATAACCTGTTGATGGCGATACTCGCCCTGAGCATGGCGGTTCTTATCGCGCAGAGCCGCGTGGAAGGACGCATCCATACCCTGCAGGAGGTGTTGCTGGGTGCGCTGGTGGCGGTTCTGCTGGCGGGAGCCATCTACTGGCTGGCATGAGCGAGGAAGGAGGCACACGAGCAACCTTGACAGCACAAAAGGAAGAAACCGACAGTCCCAGTCCCCAACCTCTACGTTGGGCGTTACTGATGCTACTGCTGGCTGGTGCGCTGTATGCGCAGGGAACCGCGTCTGCAGAGCCGGAGGCGGCAGGCACAAACTATCTTCGCGGCTTGCTGTGGGTGGTGGTATTGATACTGGTAACCGCCTTCTTTGCCATGGCGGATAGCGCTTTGCGAGCGATGCACAGCGCGCGCATCCGTGAACTGGTGGAAGAAGGCGTGCCGAAAGCCCGAACGGTGGAGAGGTTGCTGGCGCATTCCGACCGCCTTATTGCCACCGCGCAAATCGGCATCGTGCTGGGCAGTTTTCTGGCGGCGGCGGTGGCGGCAACGGACCTGTCGCGTGCCGTAGCGGACGCGCTGAAACTGCTTTCGGGCTCCGAGTGGTGGCAGGCGCGAACGGAAGCGGTGGCGGTGTTTGGCGTGACGGTGCTGACCGGGCTGGCGGCGCTGGTGGTGGGCACGCTGGTGCCACGCACGCTGGCGGAGAAGTACGCCGAGGGGATTGTGCTGCGGCTGGCGCGTCCGCTGTGGGTATGCGCGTGGATATTGTCGCCGCTGGTGGCTCTGGTCATCGGTACCAGCAACTTCCTGGTGCGACCCTTTAAAGTGCGGGTGGACTTCTCGCCGCGTGTGCTGACCCCCGAGGAGATTATCAGCCTGGTGGACGCGGGAGAGGAACAGGGCGTCATTGAGGAAGAGGAGCGCGAGATGATTCAATCCGTGCTCGAGTTCCCCGATACGATTGTTCGCAAGGTGATGACCCCGCGCATCGATATGCACTGCGTGCCGGTGAACGCCTCCCTTCAGGAGGTGCTGGACACCATCCGCAACAGTGGTCACTCCCGCATCCCCGTATACGAAGATACGGTAGATAACATCGTGGGCATCGTCTACGCCAAGGACCTTCTGAGGCTTTATCCCAATCTGGAGCCGTTTGACCTGCGCCGGGTTATGCGTCAGCCCTATTTCATCCCCGAAACCAAAAAGGTGGACGAGCTGATGCGCGAGTTTCGGGCGAAGAAGACGCAAATCGCCATCGTGCGCGACGAATACGGCGGCACGTCGGGACTGGTCACCTTAGAGGATATTCTGGAGGAGCTGGTGGGCGAAATCCACGATGAGTACGACGTGGAGGAAACGCCTTTTGAACAGATAGACGAGCACACCTACCGCACCGACGGGCGCACGCCGGTGGACGACGTGAACGATAAAACAGGTCTCCACCTGCCGACCGACGAATACGATACCATAGGCGGCTTTGTGTTTGGGCTGTTCGGCAGACCAGCGCAGGCGGGTGAGCAGATAGCTTATGGTCGGGCAAACTTCGTGGTGGAAGAGGCGGACGGCAGGCGGATTCGCAAACTGCGTATCGAGGTCACACCCACCGAGGAGGAAGAAGAGGAGGTGGAACAGGTGCAGGAGAGCACCACATAATAATAATCCCAGTGTTTTTGCGAGAATCTGGGGCGGTTTTCCTGTAAATGCTTGACAGTGTGAGAAATCTTTGATACACTCAAGATGTTCTTAAACGATTAAGAAGAGTGGGATCGGATATGTCAACCCGTCGGAAGCGATGCACAATTAAAGAGGTCGCAGCACGGAGTGGTGTATCTGTAGCAACGGTCTCCAATGTATTGCAGAACAAGAGCCACCTGTACTCCGAAGAGACCGCCCAGCGCGTGTGGCAGGCGGTGCGCGAACTGGGCTATCGCCCCAGCTCGGTGGCACGCAGTCTGATTCGCCAGCGTACCGATACCATCGGCGTGATTCTCGAAGAGCGGCAGGAGCTGGTTCTGGACCCCTACGTGATGTCGGTGCTGGAAGGTATTCTGGAGTACACCGTGCCCCGTGACCGTCCGGTGAAGATTATCAGCATGATGTACCAGCAGCGCCCGGATAGCTTCCTGGCGCATGTGGATGATGGCTCGGTGGACGGCGTGGTGCTGGTGGCTCCGCGCACGTACAGTATGGCTCTGCAATGGGCACAGCAGGCGGATATTCCCGCCGTGGTGGTGGGCAGCACCTTCCCGGACAGCAACCTGCCTTGCGTGGACGTTGACGACAGCGCGGCGATTTATCAGGCGGTGCAGTGGTTGATTGACCTGGGACACCGGCGCATCGGACATCTTGCCGGCCCACAAACGCACTGGAGCGCACGCCGCCGATTGCAGGCATACCATCAGGCGATGCAGGACGCGGGCATCGCTGTGGAGCCCACGTGGGTGGTAGAAGGGCGGTATACCCCGCCATCCGGCAAAGAGGCGATGGAGCGGTTGCTGGAGGTGACGCCCATGCTGACGGCGGTTGTGTGTGGCAATGACTGGATGGCGATGGGCGCGATGGAGACCATCTACCAGCGAGGACTGCGCGTTCCCGATGACATCTCCATCGTTGGGTTTGATGATATCGACACGGCGCAGTGGGTGACCCCCCCGCTGACAACGCTTCGCCAGCCGATGCGCCAGATTGGGGCAAAGGCGGCAGAACTGCTGTTACACCAGATTGAGACGGGCAAGCGCGTGCGCGAGGTCATCCTGTTCCCGGCGGAGATGGTTGTGCGCCAGAGTGTGGCACCGCTCAGGTCGGAGCAGTGTGGACCTTAGAACGACTGCCCGGCGCATCCTCCCTGCGGAAAATCTGCCGTCCTGCTGATAATAGTAGCAGTGGGGAAGATTTCCCATCTATCCTGCAGGAGGATGACCAATGAAGTCGAACAAGAACAACCCTGCGCTGTTGATAGTGGCTGTGGCGTTGCTGGTGATTGCCGGGCTTTTGTTCTGGCGCTATGCGGCGAGCGCACGCGAAGGTTTCCGCCCGGCGAAGCCTGTCGAGCAGTCGTATGAGGAGCAGGTGCAGGCGATCATGAACAATCCCAACATGCCACCGCAGGCGAAGGAGGCGGCGATTGCTCAGATACGCGCTCGTTTCCAGACCGCGCCAATGCAGGCGCCACCCGCCAACCAGAAGTAACCCCAAAAGCCCTCTGGCGACAGAGGGCTTTTTCCTTCCGTGCTAAAAGGAGTCCCCTCCCCCCGCCACGAATCGATAACCCAGCAAGGTGACGAACATTCGCCTCGAAGAGGAGGGATAACTGATGGCACATCCGAAAAACCCACCTGTCAACCGCTTGCGAGGGGCTTTGCCCAAAATCGGTATCCGCCCCACCATCGACGGCAGGCGACAGGGCGTCCGTGAAAGCCTGGAAAACCAGACGATGGCGATGGCGCAATCGGTGGCGAAACTGCTGACCGAGAACCTGTGCCATGCCTGCGGTCTACCCGTAGAGTGCGTTATCGCCGATACCTGCATTGGCGGGCTTGCCGAAAACGCCATGTGCGAGGAGAAATTCAAGCGCGAGGGCGTTGGCGTCAGCATCACGGTTACCCCCTGCTGGTGCTACGGCAGCGAGACGATGGATTACGACCCGCATCGTCCCAAGGCGGTGTGGGGATTCAACGGCACGGAGCGACCGGGCGCGGTGTACCTGGCGGCGGTGATGGCGGCGCACGCGCAGAAAGGACTGCCCGCCTTCAGCATCTACGGGCGCGACGTGCAGGACGCTACCGATACCACCATCCCCGACGACGTGAAGGAGAAGCTGCTGCGCTTTGCAAAGGCGGGACTGGCGATTGCCACCATGCGAGGCAAGAGCTACGTGTCCATGGGCAACGTGTCCATGGGCATCATGGGATCGCTGGTCGACCACGACTTCCTGCAGCGCTACCTGGGCATGAGCGTGATGAGTGTGGACATGGTGGAGTTCGTGCGTCGGATGGAGCGCGGTATCTATGACCAGGAAGAGTTTCGCCGGGCGATGGCATGGGTGAAGGAGTACTGCCGGGAGGGCAAAGACTACAACCCGCCCGACAAGCAGATGAGCCGGGAGGAAAAAGACCGCGCCTGGGAAATCAGCGTGAAGATGGCGCTGATCGCTCGTGACCTGCTGGTGGGCAACCCCAAACTGGCGGAAATGGGCTATGAGGAAGAGGCTCTCGGCTTCAACGGCATCGCCGGCGGCTTTCAGGGACAGCGCCAGTGGACCGACCACCTGCCCAATGGCGACTTCATGGAAGCCATCCTCAACTCCTCGTTTGACTGGAACGGCATCCGCGAGCCGTACATCCTGGCAACCGAGAACGACCACCTGAACGGTATCTGTATGCTGTTCGGGCATCTGCTGACGGGGGGTGCTCAAATCTTCGCCGACGTGCGCACCTACTGGAGCCCCGATGCAGTGAAGCGCGTGACCGGCTGGACACCGACCGGCATGGCAGAGGGCGGCTTCATCCACCTCATCAACTCGGGACCGGCGGCGCTGGACGGCACAGGTGAACAGGAGATAAACGGACAGCCCGCCATCAAACCCTGGTGGGAGGTGACCTCCGAGGAGGTGGACCGCTGTCTGCAGGCGACGACCTGGCACTGCGGCAGGCTGGAGTACTTCCGCGGCGGGGGATGGTCTACTCGCTTCCGCACACGCGGTGGAATGCCCGCCACCATGTTCCGCCTGGGACTGGTGCATGGACTGGGACCCGTCCTGCAAATCGCGGAAGGATATACTATTGAGTTGCCCGACGAGGTGCACACCATTCTGGACGAACGCACCGACCCCACCTGGCCCACCACCTGGTTTGTGCCCAACGTGACCGGTCAGGGGGCGTTCCGCGACGTGTACACGGTGATGGCGCACTGGGCGGCGAACCACGGCACGCTGAGCTATGGACACATCGGCGCGGAGCTGATTACTCTGGCATCGGCTTTGCGGATACCTGTCGCCATGCACAACGTGCCCGCCGAGCGCGTGTTCCGTCCGCATATGTGGGGGCTGTTCGGCACTGGCGACCCCGAAGCGGCGGACTACCGCGCCTGCCAGACGCTGGGGCCGCTGTATGGCTAAGGATCACGGGGGCACGGACATTGTGCCCCCTAGGATTCTTCAAGATTCTCAACGACTGAGTTAGGACGCGAGTTGAGGCTGCTGAAGCCATGCTTCAGCAGCCTGTTTTGGGGGCATCCCTGCAACTGGAAATTGCGGGCTACCCAAAACAAAGCCTCCTTCGGAGGCTGTCTTTGGAGTGCTGAAGCTTGCTTCAGCAACCCCTTAACCTGCTTCAGCAGGTTTCGTTCTGTGTTGCCTGCGATTTCCAATCGCAAGGGCAGAATAAAGGTGGTAGGGAAGGCATCTGCTGAAGCGTGGCTTCAGCACTCCATACCTGCTTCAGCAGGTTTTGCTAAGTGTTGCCTGCGACTTCCAGCCGCAAGGGCAGAGAAAGAGGATACCGTGTTTCTCACTTCCTGCAGGTTCTCTGCTCACGGTGCTCCATCTCTGCACCAGACCAGAACACTGCCGAGCGGTGAAAGGGATACCTCTGGGGATGCACCGCGCGCCTGCCGAACGTCTCCCGTATCCGGCAGATATATCTCCACCGCCCAATACCGCCCGGGCAGATGCAGAGTACATCGCTGTTCGCTGGTGGAGAGGTTCACCAAAAGGTAGAGCAATGCTCCATCGCGCCGATAGCGTGCTGTCCATACTTCGGGCTTCGCCGGTTCCAGCTTTACCGCGCAGCCCGCCTCTTTCAGGGTGCGAACAGCGTTCTCATCCGATGGCGCGTGCGTGTTAGGCAGGCGGAGGAGTGCCTCCATGCGCTCCTGCACCTCCGAATCGCGCTCGCGGCGGCTGGCGGCATACTGTGGAGGCTTACCGACAAACACCACTCGTACCCCCTGTCGCGCCATCTTCGCTATCTGCTGGAGGGTCGCCACGTGTATCGCATCCGTGGTCGGTACCACCAGCGCGCGGTAACGCTCATCACCGATGCGAAAGGCTCCTTTGCCCACCTGCGCTTTTTGCACGGCAGATTCGTCCACGATGTCAAAGTCTATCCCGTTCTGAAGCAATCGCCGGCACAGGTTCACGAAGCCGTCGTCTATCTCGTTAAGGCGTCTGCTGGGGTGGGGCTGATACATGGACAGCGTGGTGGGAGTGAAGTTCGCCTGCACGCCCGCAATGGGATAGAGCACCGCCACGTCGCATTCGTGCTGGGCGTTGCGCAGGAGCAGGCTTAACCTGCCCACGAAGGCGTTGTACTGCGCGTAGTCGGCGCGGCGTTGCTGATTGCTGTTGGGGTGCGTGGCGCCGTAAGGGTCGGGATAGTAGGAGGTGATGGTGTTGATGCCCAGCAGGTACTGCAGGCTGGCGGTGGCTTTCATCTGCTCGAGGGTGGCGCGGCGGTTGCTCATCTGCTCGGCAAAGTCGGAGGTCTCACTCATGGTCTCCCGCCGTCGCATGAGGTGGGCCGCCGAGGAAATCAGCTTCGGCACGAGAAAACCGTTGCCCGTCGCCAGCGCCAATGGGTCGGAGGAGAGGATATCAATGCCCGGGATGTCCATGCGCTTCAACGGGGTGAACAGGTCGCCGTAGTACATCACGTGCCACAGCAGTTTCTCTTCCGCCAGCAGATGACCACTGGAGGCGATGCCATGCCGTCTGCACCAGTCCTGTATCTGCCCGAAATAGCGTTCCGCCACCAGCTGCGCCACCACCTCGTAGAAGTCACAGCGCACGCCATGATGGTTGCCCGTGTCGGTATAGAGGCTTTCCAGATGCGGCGTCAGGTCATAGCCTCTGCGCTTGCGAAACTGCGCGGGCAGGTCCTCCACCCAGGGCAGTGCGGGCAGGGCGTTCTCCGGCGGGCGGATGTAGGTGGTCATCAGCGACGGCTCATCGGTGAAGATGGCATGTACGCGCCTGCCGAGGTTGTTGATGCGCCTTGCATAGGCGTCGTGTGTGAGGTTGATAAAGGTGCGTACCGCCTGCGGGTCTAAAAGGTTGATGTATCGGCGTTTTTTGTACACATTCTCGGTGCAGTGCGTGCCTTCGTACATGCGCTGAACCTCGTAGCGCGGTTTGCCGTCCGGACCTGTCCTGCGCACCAGACCAATCGCCTCAAAGTCGGGATTGCGTTCCAGCACCAGTCCCCCCGCGGCGCCGCTGGGGTAGCCCTCCTCGTCGTACAGCCAGAACACGAAGCCCAGATCTTCGGCGACCTTCAGCCCCGTCAGGAAGATGCGCCACTGCTCCTCACTGCGCATGTAGTCGTTGAAACTCACGTTAGCCACCAGCCCGCCGATACCTGTCTCTTTCAGCCACTCCATCCTCTGGCGCAGCGTGGCTTCGTCCCTGCCGAAAGAGTCGAAGTTGTGGATGATTTGCAGAGTGCGATACGGCGCCGGTGGATTCTTGAACAGCGCACGCAGGTTAGTTTCCACATGTTCAGGCATGAGACCCCTCCAGACGAGCCGTCGTGATGATTCGGGGATTCGGTTTGGCGTCTTACTTACCCTGCACACCGCCACCCGTAGGGCAATCCTTATGCCTGCCCAAAGGCCCCCCTCTCCCAACCTCTTCCCAACGCGGAACAGCCCCACCCGACCTCCCCGCAGGCGGGGAGGCAATCTGAACGGCAGTGCAGGGTTAAACCCGGTACAAAAAACGCCCCTTCCTCGCGGGAAGGGGCAGGATATTTGCTAATCAGACTTTGCGTACAGGGTGGGGCTACTCGATGTACCGTTCCCTACGCAACGAGGCGCGGCTCAAGCGCGTGAACAGGTCACGAAAACCGTTGGGATGGTCATCCGGCTGGCTGAACGCGCACAGATGCACCATTCGCCCCCGTGCCACCAGCGCAGAACCAACTACGCCCGCGGCATGGAAGCGTACATCCTCGCCCTCACCAACCGCGGGATACGTCTGCGAATCGGCATGGGCTACCCGCTCCACAAACTGCCGAACTGCTTCAGCGAACACGGGCGTGAACTCCACCTGGTAGAAGGTGATGCAGTCCAGAGCATAACTGCGCACCAGCTTCGGGAAGAATGTCCTCAACGTCTGCGCGAAGTCGAAAACATCCATCCCCACGATGCGCCCATTGATGACAGCCAGCACACCGGTTTGTCCGTCCACAGGTCGGAAAGCACGCTCGTACTCCTCCAGCGCAGGCGCGAGATGTTCGTAGATGTCTGTCATCGCTCTGGTGTCGGAGTCGATGTCCAGATACATCATCCGCTCATCCAGGTCCTCCCAGATCTCGGACTGGTCTGCGAAAGCCTCACCCATTAAGGACAGGGAACGGTACACCTGCTGGGATTTTCGCGCTCTGTCGCGAACGGGCATTGCTTGACGCGACGTGCGAAAACGCGGGGAGACATGATGCCACCGACCCGCCTCCACGCAGCTGACGGGAATCACGATGGTCTGCTCCGCCGGCACCAGAATGCTCAGGTTCACCACGCGATTCTGCTTCGCCCCAACCAGCTCCTCGCCGTCCATGATGAACACGGGCATGCTTGCTCGGTTGGTGACCTTGAGATTGTTCACCGAGCCAGCCGAGCTGACTTCCGTGACCTCCACCAGATTCCGCTTCAGGACTTCTTCTAGCGTCAGGTAGTCTGGCTCGCCGGAGACGCCGTCCATCAGGGGAAACAGCGTCAGGTTCTTGAACGTGACCGCGTCACCCAGGCGACGGTTCTGCAGTGCGTGAGCAACTTGGCTATGCAAACCTATCATCCCCCCTGAAATGAGTTTCATCTATATTATACACATAATGTCATTAAAAGTTGCATAAAGTGATAGAAAAATGTAAAAAGACAACTTTATTCGCACTTTTGGCAATTGTTTGCAGTTAACAAATCACGCATCCTCTGCCAGCACTGCCATCACCCCAGCCTCAGTGCGATACAGCAACACGGTGATTGCCTTCCTGTCCACAGGCTTCCACTCGCGCACTATCTCTTCGGGCAGGTTCTGGACGCCGCGCTTTTTCACGGTGATGGTGCCGGCTTCGGTCGCCCGCAGGTGCGAGAACAACCGCTTGCGTGAAAAGGGGAAATATTCCAGCACGCGGTACGCCCGCGCAAAGGGGGTGGGTACGAAGTGTTCAGCGGTCAGGTAGGCAATCTGGGGATGGAGGAGATACGCCCGCAACTGCTCTGCCAGCTCGGGGATCAGGTGCGCCGAGACCACCGCGGGGTCAGGGTCGTAAATCCACGAGAGGGGCGGACGGCACGGCGGCGCAGGCGCACCAGACGCCACCAACCGTGCTCCCTCTGGGAGGATGAGCGCGCTGTGGGCAACCCCCTGCCGGCACTCGCCAAAAGCCACCAGCAGTTCGCGGCACTCTCCCTCCGCCGAGATGTACTCGCGCTCGCAGTTTGCAGGAACGAGCTCGGGCGGAAGCACCGGCGTTGTCTTCACCAGCGCGCCCTTCACACAGCCTGCCAGCTCGCAGGTGGTCCGCCAGTCGGGTTGCCACCCTTCGGGGGGAGTCCATCTTCTGCCATCGGCTCGGCGGGCGGGGTCCATGAACAGGAAGGGAGATTTCTCCACACGCATCTGCGTTATATCGGCATGAATCAGCGTAGCGTTCGCCTCCACGCCGTATGCCTGCAGGTTGCGCCGAGCAAACCGAACGCTCAGGGAATGTCGCTCTATGCCCGCTGTCGGTCCACGCCGTGCCAGCCCAATCAAGTCGCCGCCGATGCCACAGCCGGCATCTACCACAAACGTCCCATCGGGGAAGCGCGATGCATGGTAGGATGCCAGCATTTCGGATGAGCTCTGCTCGAGCCCATCGGGGGTAAACCACATCCGTTCCGCCCGCGAGAACTTTCGCTTTGCCTTGTGACGCAGACGAATCTGCAGGACTGCCTGCGAGGCGACGTCGGGCGCAAACTCGCGTCTCAGCCACAACAGCAGATGGGTCTCGTCGAGGTCGGGGCGAAGGGAGGCGCGTTCAATCGCTGTCTCCACCGCAGACAGGTCCAGCAACTACTCCTCCCGTCGGCTCTCCCAGGCTTGCCAGTAGGCACTGCCTTTGGGAAGCACAAAAACCACCATCACCATCACACTCGGCACGGCGAACATCAGGAAATCGGTCAACGACGCGCCGACGAAGAAGTAAAGCAGTCCGAAAATCGCACACGCTTCGGCAAATGCCAGGGCAATGATGGTATGGGTGATGAACTGGCGCGGTTCGGGAAGCGCACCTGCGATAGCGGGAAACTCTCTCTGCACGCTCAGGCGCAGCTGCGCCCACAACACCGACGCCACCAGACAGGCGATTCCCAGTAGCGTCACGGGCAGACGTAACGGCTCCAGCACATCAGAGGTTACGTGTGCGCCGCTTTGCTCCAGGACATACGCCAGCACCCCATACATCACCACCGAGCCGATAAAGGCAAACACTATCGTCGACCATGTCAGGCGATTGGGAGGACCCTGCATCTCCGTTCCCCTCCTTCACAGGTGGCGAGAGCGCGTGGGAATCGAACCCACCCGGGACGGGGGCAACCCACCCCGCAGACAGCTTTGAAGGCTGCGGAGGACACCAGTCCCCATGCGCTCTCACTTTAATCCGCCAGCCACAGGCACACGCCAGCCAGGTCTTGCGCCCGGTCGCCCAGCTGGGCAGGCACAACCTCCAGCACCTGGCGCACCCTGCTCCATGCGTGAACCTCTAACGCCCGTCGCAGAGGCTCCAGCACCAGTTCGCCTGCCTTTACCGCGATAGTACCCAGCACCACGCGCTCCGGGTTCAGTATCTGCGCCAGATTGGCGATGCCGATGCCCATGTAGGTCGCCGCCTCTGCCAGCACGAACCGCGCGAACGTGTCGCCCTCCATCGCCGATTCTACCACGTGCTGGGCAGTGACCGCATCAGGCGATGTTCGCTGCCACACCCCACTTTCGGGCGAAGCTTCCGCCAGCTCTCTGGCGCGTCGGGCAATGGCAGGACCGGACGCCAGCGCCTCCAGACACCCCCGTTTGCCGCAGCCGCAGAGCGGACCGTCGAGCAGAACGGTGGTGTGTCCGATCTCTCCTGCCAGGTCATTCGTCCCCCGATACAATCGCCCGTCCAGTATCAGTCCGCCGCCGATACCCGTGCCCCAAGTCATAAATACCATGTTGCGGGTGCCGCGCCCTGCCCCGAAACAGTGTTCCGCCAGCGCGGTAGCGTTGGCATCGTTCTCCAGACGCACCGGCAAGCCGAATCGCTCCTCAAAAATGCGCTTGATCGGCACGGCATCCCAGCCCGGCAGGTTCGGCGGCGAGTACACAATCCCCTGCTGGCTGTCCAGCGGTCCCCCGCACGAGATGCCTATCCCGCGCACCTGCTGGCGAGGGACACCTTCCAGAACCTGCTCGGTCATCTCGAACAGCTGACTTACAACCGTTTGCCAGCCTTCCTGTGCGCGAGTGAGCTGCCAGCGCCTTGCCAGAATGTTGCCCTCTTCGTCGGCAAGCACGCAGGCGACCTTCGTCCCGCCGATGTCCACACCAGCGATATAGGGCGCGTCAGCCATCGTTAACCGGGCTTCTGTTCAGGAAACAGCGACCTGTCTTCTGGCTCAATAATCATGCCTGTCGTTTGCAGCCACGCCGTCGCCCGCTGTATCTCCTCTACCGAGCCTTCCAGCTCCACATAAGCGTAGCCGCCGTCCTCCGTGAAGTTCGCCCGCTTCACGTTGACCACCACGTTATAGTCCTTACCCAGCCGCCACAGGAAAGGTTCTTTCACCTGCTCGGCTGTGGCGGTAATCAGCATTCGCAATTTCGCCATCGCTCATCCTCTGTGAGAAATCGTGGAAGGGATAGTTTCATCTGCACATTCGCCCTGTGATACCATAACTCCTGCCCGGAGGGTGGGCACGGATGGTTGAGGAGAGCAGGCGACTATCGTCACAGGAAGAATGATTGCTGTTTTCTTCCACTGCAGGACAGGGTATTAGGCAGGCTGTTTCTCCAGCCGCTTCTGAATCATCTCCATAGCATGTTTGCTTCCAATGTAGTAGTAGAGTGCGTTCTGGATGAACTGGTTTAAACTGATATTCTCCTGTTTTGCCATCTGGATCAGTTGTTCGTGCAAAGTAGGCGATACTCGCAGGACGATTTTGCCCTGATAGCGCTTTGGAGCCTCCAGAGGGGGAGGGGAGGGGATAGGTACATTCTCCGCCTGCATCTGAGCGAAGACCTCTGACTTGACCTCCTCCAGCAGATCTAGAGCCTCCTGCACAGTGTCACCTACCGCCTGAACACTCCACCGTCCCAGCGCAGGAATGCAAGCAATAAACCCACCCCCCTCTTCTTCTGGAAGGCGACGAATCTCCACCGGATAGTCCAAAGCGAGATACTCTTGCTTCTTCATGGTATGACTCCCTCTTCCCGCAGGTGCTCTATAACTGCTATCATCTGCTTTACATAGATGCCCTTGATGGTCCTGCCAGATTTCACTGGCACTGTCCATATACCAAGCTGTCTGGTGGTGGACAGGCGCTTCAGTGCCTCATGCGATACATGATAGATGTGCGAAGAACCCTGCGACTCGCGCAGGAAGCAACCGAGATAGTAGCGCAGGACTCTCTCAAAATCAGCGCGCGACACCTCGGCTGGAGGGTTAGCCTTCCACCTCTCATAGAGTTCTTCCGCACTTGCCACGATAATATGATAGCATATGTGCTATCATATTTCAATACGGTATTGTGGATTTTTTGCATGCTCAAGTTTGGGAAAAAATCTGGACGCGGTTTTGCCCTTGTAGCCACCGGTCCACTGTAAGAGGGATTCCCCCGTGTGAGGGCGAACGAAAGAAGCGCGAAAACAGTTCTGCAGGAGGCAAGGAAGATGTGGCTGATGCTTCTGGCGCTTGTGACCGCAGGTGCACCGGGCGATAGCCAGGTGCAAACCGGGTTTCTCGACAGGGTTTACACCAGAGATAGTGTAACCATGCCTTACGTGGTGTATGTGCCCCGCAATTACACTCCCTCGAAGAAGTGGCCCGTGATTCTGTTCCTGCACGGTGCAGGTGAACGCGGTAGCGATGGCATTCGGCAAACGCAGGTGGGTATCGGCTCGGCGATACGCTCCTATCCCGAGCGGTTCCCCTGCATTGTGGTGATGCCTCAGTGCCCCGCGGATAGATGGTGGCGCGGCGACGAGCTGGAGGCGGCGTACCAGTGCCTTCAGCAGACGATGAAAGAGTTCTCCTGTGACCCCCAGCGGGTGTATCTGACCGGTTTGTCGATGGGCGGGTTTGGCAGTTGGGAGCTCGCTGCGAAGTACCCCGATGCCTTCGCTGCGGTGATACCTATCTGCGGTCGTGGCAACCCCGCCGACGCCGAAAAGATGAAGAACCTGCCGATATGGGTGTTCCACGGCGATGCCGATAACCTGGTGCCACCTGCGTTTTCGCGGGAGATGGTGGAGGCTCTAAAGAAAGCAGGTTCCACCGTGGTCAAGTACACGGAACTGCCCGGCATCGGACATAACTCCTGGGACCCTGCCTACAGCAGCGCAGAGGTTATCAAGTGGCTGCTGGAGCAGAAGCGACCGTAGCAGCCGATTAGACCACGTTACCCCCCGCGCAGGCGATACACATAAGCCAGCACTTCCGCTACCGCCTGGTACAGCTCGGGGGGTATCTGCTGCCCAATGTCCACATTGCGATACAGACTCTGCGCCAGCGGCGGGTTCTCCACAATGGGCACACCGTGCTGCTGGGCAATCTCGCGGATGCGCAGCGCAATCAGGTTCATCCCTTTTGCCACCACGGTAGGAGCGGTCATCTTGCTGGCGTCGTACTGCAGCGCCACGGCATAGTGCGTGGGGTTGGTGACGACCACATCCGCTTTGGGCACAGCCTGCATCATGCGTCGGCGGGCGATGGCTTGCTGGCGGGCGCGGATGCGGGCGCGAATCTGCGGGTCACCCTCCATCTGCTTCATCTCCTGCTTGACCTCCTCTTTGGTCATGCGCAGGCTCTTCTCATACTCGTAACGCTGGAAGCCGTAATCCAGTATCGCCAACACCAGCATCGCCAGCCCTACCCGCCAGGCAACTTTGTATAAGAGCTGCCCAACCAGCATCAGCACCATCAACGGGTCAATCTCGCTGGTACGCAACAGCATCGCCGCGTCCGCCCGAACCGCCGAGAAGGTGAGCCATCCTATCAGAAACACCTTGAGCAGGGTCTTCGCGCTCTCCACGAACGCCCGACGCGAGACCAGCCGCATGAAACCGCTGATGGGGTTAATCCGTGCCCAGTTCGGCACGAGAGGCTCGGCAGTGAACATCACCCCCACCTGCAGGAGGTTCACCACCACTCCCACCACCATCGCCACCCCAATCACAGGCAAAAAGGCTTTGCCCGCCGGAGCCAGACATCCCGTGACAAAGGACAGCGCCAGCGCAGGCGAGAACTCGGTATGATGGAGGTTTGCCAGGGCGTAGCGCATCGACTCCATTGCCCCCTGGAGTGCACCTTCGCTGACCGCTTTAAGGGTGAGCACCGCCGCCAGAAAAACTGCCACCGACGAAAGTTCTACCGACCGCGCAACCTGCCCCCGTCGGCGTGCTTCCTGACGTCTTCGTGGTGTGGCTTGTTCGGTGCGTTCCTCCGCAGGCATAACCGACTTACCTCGCTAACGCCCCAAGCATGTCCAGTATGTCCTGCGCCGCCATCGGCAGGGTGTTGACGAATACATTCGCCACCAGCGGTAACACAATCGCCAGCGTCAAAAGCCCCATCGCGATTTTGGCGGGCGCGCCTACGAAGAAGACGGGCATCTGCGGCACGGCACGCGAGACAATCGCCAGCGCTGCGTCTACCACAATCAACACCGCCGTCGCGGGCGCGGCAATGCGCAGCGCCAGAGCAAACACCTGAACGATGACATCGGACAGCAGCGGCTGGAGGCGACCGGCGTCCAGCGCCACACCACCGGGCGGCAATGCCTGCAGAGACTGCGCCAGCGCGGCTAAAAGCCAGTGATGGGCGTTCACCTGCAGATATACCACCATCATCAGCAGGGTGTGGAACTGCGCCAGCAGGGAGGCGGGCACGGGCGTGAAGGGGTTCATCAGCTGAAAGATGCCGTAGCCCATCTGCATATCAATAAAAGCCCCCGCCATCTGCACCGCGCTGAAGAAGAGCGAGACCAGATAGCCGGTCAACATGCCCAGCAGGGTCTCGCCGAGCAGGACGCCCACCAGCGTTAGCCAGTCATCGGGTGGCGAACCCACCTTGCCCACCGCCGTCGGGGTCAGCGCGATGGCGAAGGCGGTGCTGAAGCCCAGCTTGACGGGCACGGGCACACTGGGACTGCCGAACACCGGCGCGGTGACCATCAACCCGGCGATTCGAAACAGCACCACCAGAAAGGTCCAGAAGAGCTGCGTGCTTGCCCACACGGGGTCCATTGGCTTCGTCCTATCGCGGCACAAAGGAGAAAAGCTGTACCATGAACGCCACCATCGTGGCGAGCATCCAGGGTCCGAAAATCACTATCGCTACTGCCACCGCCACAATCTTGGGCACGAAGGTAAGCGTCACCTCCTGAATCTGCGTGACCGCCTGAAACAGACTCACCAGCACACCCACCACCATGCCGAAAATCAGCACGGGCAGGGAGACCTGTATCAGCACCCACAATGCCTGTCGTCCAACTTCAAGCACCTGCGCTTCGGTCATCTGCGGTTACCTCCCTACTTGAATCCCGCCACCAGCGAGCCGATGAGCAGTGTCCAGCCGTTCGCCATGATAAACACCAGCAGTTTGAACGGCAGGGAAATCACAATGGGTGGAAGCATCATCATGCCCATACTCATCAGCGTGCTGGCAACAAACATGTCGATAATCAAGAACGGAATGTAGATATAAAAGCCGATGATGAACGCCGTTTTGAGCTCACTCAGGATGAAGGCAGGGATGATGACGGTGGTCGGCACGTCGTCGGGCGTACGGGGTGGCTGTTTGGGCTTGCTGAGGTTGATGAAAAGCTGCAGGTCTTTCTCATACGTCTGGCGCAGCATAAACGCCCGCAAAGGTTTTTCCGCATTGCGCAATGCCTGCTGAAAGCTCAAGCGGTTGTTCAGGTACGGTTGCAGGGCGTTCTGGTTGATTTCGTCGAACACGGGTGCCATCACAAAGAAGGTGAGGAACAGGCTCAAGCCAATCAGCACCTGGTTGGGCGGAATGGTGGGCGTGCCGATAGCCGTTCGCAAGAACGCCAGCACCACCACGATGCGGGTGAACGCCGTGGTCATGATGAGAAACGCCGGGGCAAGGGTGAGCAGGGTCATCAGGATGAGCACCTGCAGGGTAACCGCCACGTCTTTGGGCGACTGCGCTGTGCCCACCTGCACGGACACGCGCGGCACCGCCACCGGCGTCTGCGCCCAGACGGATGCCGTTATGCCGAGAAGAAGCAGAAGGATACACCAGTTGTGTCCGCGCCGCCACATTGCCCGTAAACCTCGCGGTTTTCATTATCGGTAAAGCGGAGAAGTTACTTGAGGGTTTTGCCCTGATATAGGGGCGCACGCTGGTGTCTTCCCTTCCCTTGCGACCCGAAATCGCAGGCAACACTGCCCAAGCAGGTTCATATGGAGTGCTGAAGCCATGCTTCAGCGGTCAAAACTCAGCCTCCACAAGGGATGTTTTTCAAGACAACCTTGCGACTGGAAGTCGCAGGCTACGCAAAAGGAAACCTGCTGAAGCAGGTTAGGCTTTGCTGAAGCAAGCTTCAGCACTCCAAAGAGGTTAGCCTCCGCAGATGCTTTCCCTCTTATCCCAACCTTGCGATTGGAAATCGCAGACTACACTTGGCAAAACCTGCTGACGTAGGATAGGCTTTGCTGAAGCAAGCTTCAGCACTCCAAAAATGCAGTTCCCTTGCTCTGCGCCATCAAAGTTGATACACTGAACCTGCACTGCTCGCAAAAAGGTTGGAGCCATGCACAGAAGGTTTCTGCGAGAGCTGGACTGGACCATCATTCTGGTGGCGCTGTTGCTGTGCGCCTGGGGGCTGGTGATGATATACAGCGCGCGCCGCGCCCAGGGCGATGGACTGTACTTCGTGCGCAAGCAGGCTATCGCCATGAGCGTTGGTATCGTGGCGATGTTTGTGGTAGCCTCTATCCCCATCCAGATGTGGCAGAGATGGACCGCATGGCTCTACACGGCAAACATTGCACTACTGGTATACGTGGACTTCTTTGGGCGCACTACTAAGGGAGCACAGCGCTGGATACCTCTGCCCGGAGGTTTTAACCTTCAGCCCTCGGAACTGGCGAAAATCATTGTCATTCTCACACTCGCACACTGGCTTGCCACCCGGGAGGAGAGGATACGTTCCCCTGCGCTGGTGGTGAAGTCTCTGCTGTACATCGGGCTGCCGGTTCTGCTGATATTCAAACAGCCCGACCTGGGTACCGCGCTGGTGGTGATGGCGATATGGTTCGGCATGATGATGCTGGGAGGGGCTCGATTGAAACATCTTGGAGTGGTGCTGCTGGTCGGGGCTATCGCCTTTACCGCCATGTGGCACCTGAACGTGCTGG
Organism: Chthonomonadia bacterium; assembly: GCA_013314755.1. Classification (GTDB taxonomy): domain Bacteria; phylum Armatimonadota; class HRBIN16; order HRBIN16; family HRBIN16; genus HRBIN16. Next base: position 83,964 of record JABUFA010000006.1, on the reverse strand, counting down.
AGGATTACCAGAAGAACCGCCTGGTGGCTTTTCTGAACCCTCAACGTGACCCGCGCGGATCGGGCTACCACATCCTGCAGGCGCGTATCGCCGTAGGGTCGGGGCAGGTGTTCGGCAAAGGGCTGTTCCACGGCACGCAGAACCTTCTGCTGTTCATCCCCGAACAGCATACCGATTTCATCTTCACGGTGGTGGCGGAGGAGACGGGCTTCACGGGCAGTGTGACCTTGCTTGCGCTGTATGGGGTGCTGCTCTGGCGGCTGATGCGCCTCATCCTGCAGGCACACCACTTTTACACGCGCCTGATTGCGGCGGGAATCACCACCTTCTTCGCCTACCATATCGTTGTAAACACGGGAATGGTGATAGGCATCCTGCCTGTGGTGGGGGTATGGCTTCCTTTCCTGAGCTTCGGGGGCACGGCGGTGGTCACCTGTTTTGTGGCGCTGGGTCTGATGCAGGCTATCCACCGCCAGCAGTATGAGGTGATGTTTTAGCCATCCTGTTTCGCCCGTTCCAGCATCTGCTGATACTCCTCAGGCGTATTCATCTGCAGGAGGATGGTATCGGTGTCCACCGGCACTTCGTGCACCGCGTCGGGATGCTGATGCAGAAGGGTGTTCAGCCCTCTGTCCGTCGGCAGGTTCAGTATCTCTTCCCGAAACCGTGCGCTGAACAGCACCGGATGCCCGCGCCTGCCCTGCCAGGTTGGCACCACGATGCCTGTCGGGTCGTACGCAAACGCATCCAACACGGCGTCATGCACCCAGGTGGGTATCAGCGGCTGGTCGCCCAGCACGAACAGCATACCTTCTGCGCTCTGGTTCATCTGCGCCACCGCCCACTGCACCGAGGAAATCATGCCCAGCTCCGGGCGCGGGTTCACGATAACTTCCACCGGCAGATGTTCCAGCAGGCTGTAGATTCGCGTCCATGCGTATCCCAGCACCACCACGGTATGTGACACGCGCGAGGCGGTGACGCTGTTCACCACCGTCTCAATCACCGTTCCATCCCCAAAGGGCAACAGCATCTTGGGTCGCCCCATCCGCTGAGATGCTCCTGCTGCCAGTATCACTGCGACTATCTCCATCACTACCTCCGTTCGTTTTCGTGCTTACACCGGTCTGGTCTGGGGCCACTCCAGCTCAATGCCCTGCGCCCGAAGCAGGTTCTGATATTCGCTCAGCAGGCTCTCGTCTTCGCGCACCTGATGCGGTTGCACGCCTCTGTTCACACAGAACGCTGCCAGCAGTCCTGCCGACTCGCCGATGTTCCATTCCACCGGATGCAGGCGGAAACAGCCGTTGGTAATGTGCGTGGTGCCGATGTTTTTGCAGGCGGGAAGCAGGTTGCGAAGCCGTACCGGCAGGAGCGCGCCCAGCGGTATCTGGAACGGCAGGGCGCCGATGTCAATGGAGTTCGTGCCGTTCGTGCTGGGGTGCAGGTCAATGCGATAACACCCCACCCCAACGGTGTCGTGGAACGGTCTGGCGCGGTCGGCGCCGGGGTTGAGGTCGGACGCCACGTGGTGCTCGGTGACGGTGAACACCGCGCGGATGCGCCGCGATTCGCGAATATAGGGATACATCGCCAGCCCATCGTCGGTGCCGGTGATGTCGGGGCGCAGGTACAGTCCGGGATAGCCAGTGCCCCCGTCGGGACGGGGCGCCTCGGTCTGCAGCCAGTACAGCAGGCTGAGCGATAACTGCCTCGCCTCCTCCAGCCGCTGACGCACCACCTCTTCGGGCTGGTCAATAATCGTTCCCCCGAAATAGTCGTTCTGGGGCCAGTTTACAATGGTTACCTCGTGCGGCGCGAGTTCGGGCGGATAGTGGTCCCTGCAGACGATGCGTCGGTAGGTGAACAGCGAACGGTAGGGGTTCTCGGTTTCGTGAGGGAACAGGAACCAGCGCGTTTTCTCCAGCGTGATGGGATGCGCTGTGTACCAGCTGAGCAGTTTGTCGGGCCAGAAGGCGGGCTGATACTCGCGCCAGCGGTCGTACTGGGCGGGCTTGTCAATGGTATGGTCGCCTTCGGGGTCGTAAGCCATCGCGAAGCACCAGGTGATGCCCTGCACGTTATCGGGCTGTGGGTCACCTTCGACGGCGTGAGGCTCGCCGGTGTCTCGCTGTGATTCCGCGCCCACCACGTACTCCGCGCCGGTCATCGGCAGGAGGTCGCCCAGCTCGGTGGCGTCCAGCACATAGCGGGCGCGCACCACTTCCAGGTCGCCGGTGTGCAGGTTCTGGAAAGTGACGGCGGTGACGGTATCGCCATCCACTTCGGCGGCAACCGGTTTGCGATGCAGGCGAACGTCCAGCCAGCCCGCGGTACGCGGATAGTGAAGCATCGCCTCCAGCACAGCCAGTCCCACGCGCGGCTCGTGACAGAGGCGAGATACCCAGCCGTTTCCCGGGTTCAGGCGCGGATTGTTTCGCGCTTCCAGCGTCAGCGGATAGTGTTCCCGGTAGAACCGACGCACAGCGTTCCGATACTCCCGGTAACGCGCCGTACAGCCAAAACTCTCAATCCAAGGGTGTTCATCGGGTGGCACTGCCTGCGCGGTGAGCTGTCCACCTATCCCTGCGGTCTCTTCGGTCATCACCACACGCAGGCGCAGGCTGGAGGCTGCCACCGCCGCGGCGCACCCGCCCGTGCCACCTCCCACAATCAATACGTCACATGCGGTCTCCTTCATCGGCTCTGCTCCTTCTCGGCTCAAGGGTACGTCATTTTATCACATGAACACAGGAACAAAAAAGCCCCTGCAGGCAACCCTGCAGGGGCTGGCTCGAACTACCTCACCCAGCGTTCAAATACAATCAGGTCGCCTCTCCATACGATGCCTTCCCATTCCAGCTGATAGGGCAGTGGCGAGGTGTCGGGCACGAAGGTCATCTTGATAGTGTCAAACTGCATGATGCTCGGTCCCAGTTCATCGGTGGGGTCGCGCCGGTCGGAAACAACCACCTTCAGCGTGCCTTTGATGCCTTTTCGGCTCCAGCCCAGAAAGGCGGTTGCGGGTCCGCTGAAGGTTGCGGTGTAGGGGTTCTCCATCGCATAAGTGTCCGCATCATGCATGACGACAGTCACCGCCGTGCGCAGCCAGGATGAGTTTATCGCAGGAGTTACTGTGCGGAAGACCAGCCTGCCCGCCAGTAGGTCATCAATGGCCGTTCCCTCCTGTGGAATGATGTGACGCACGGCGACCTCCACGGTCCCCGCGGTGGAGGGGATGTTGGTTACCAACAGCGTAGCTGAGCCATAGCACTTCTGGTAAAAGAAATGGTCCTGCGCGTACAGCGGGAGACACCACAGCAACAGCGCCAGCACGGCGATAAGGCGAGACATAACCAATCCCTCCTTATGGGATTAGTGTGGTTAGTTACCAATACATTGGACGTTCTCGGCACGTAAAATGTTTTCTCTGTGCGGGGATGAATCTTTTTCACAGCTGGATGAGTCCAACAGGGTGAAAACATCCAAGCCAGAGGAGGTTGCAAGCTATGGCTATTCTGACAGAGAAAGATAAAGCGGCGGTGCGCGAACGACTAAGCGAGATGGTGGAACCCGTGAAGATGGTGGTCTTTGCACCGGAGACGAACCTGATTGCGCCGGGGCGACGGGAGTGCGCCTTTTGCAAGGAGCTGCGCGAGCTGATGAGCGAGCTGGCAGAGCTGAACGAGAAATTGCTGGTGGAGTTCGTCGACCCGTACGCCGATGCGGTTCGCGCCGCTGCCTACGACCTGAAGAAGGATGGGCAGGGATACCTGGTGCCGGCTATTGTGCTGACGGGACTGCAGAACGGCGAAGAGGTAGACTACGGCATCCGATTCTACGGTATTCCCGCCGGCTACGAGTTCGCCACCCTGCTGGAGGACATCCTGATGATTTCTACCGGGAAGCACCACCTTGCGCCGCAGGTGCTGGATAAAGTGTCTCAGATTGACAGCCCGGTGGATATGATGGTGTTCGTGACGCCGACGTGTCCCTACTGCCCGCGCGCGGTGCTGACGGCGCACCAGTTCGCCTTCGTGAACCCGAACATCCGCGGCGCGATGATTGAGGCAATGGAGTTCGAACAGCTCAGCCAGGACTGGAACGTGTACGGCGTACCCAAGACCGTCGTCAACGAGGTAGTGGAGTTCGAAGGGGCAATGCCCGACGAGATGGTCCTGCGCTACATCGAGAACGCCCTGGTGAAGGCATAGGTTCGAAGGCGCACCCCTCCGCCCCTGCGATGGCAGGGGCTTTTTTTCTGACTCCGTGCCGAATCTGCAGGATATTTTTGCAGTCTAAACGAAAATAACGGTTGACTTTGAGTTGCACAAACATCTATAATCAAGCAAGCGAGGAGAGTGAGGCAGATGATTCACCGACCTCGTATGGGACTGAAGATGGAAGGCAGGAGGAAAATGGACCGAGATTTACCCGCGTTGAACGTCATTCTGGTAAAACCCTCCAAGTATGACGACGATGGCTACGTGATTCACCATGTGCGTGGCGTTTTGCCCTCTAACACGTTGAACGCGCTGAACGGCTTGTTCCGCGATGCCGCGCAGAAGATGGGCGTGTCTATTGAGGTGCACCTGATCGATGAGACGGTACAGCTGGTTGTGCCGGAGAAAGTGATGCGACGATGGGCGATTCCGGGTGTTCCCACCCTTGTGGGACTGGTAGGCGTGCAGACGAACCAGTTTCCCCGTGCGGTGGACCTGGCGTTGCGGTTCAAACAGCTGGGCGCAATGGTCATCATCGGAGGGTTCCACGTCAGCGGTTCGCTGGCGCTTCTGGGGTTGACTCCCGAGCTGCAAGCGCTGCGCGAACAGGGCATCAGTCTGTTTGCGGGCGAGTGCGAAGGGCGGCTGGAGGAGCTGCTGGCGGACGCCTTGAAGGGCAGATTGAAGTCGGTCTACTGGATGGGTGACCTGCCTGACCTGACAAAGGAGTGGGCGGCGCCTCTGGTAGACGAGACGGTGGCGAAGCGGTTTGTGCTTCCCTACGCGGGCACGATGGATACCTCGCGCGGATGCGTATTTAAATGTTCTTTCTGCACGATTATTCATGTCCAGGGCAACTTCATGCGCTATCGTTCTCCCGAGCTGATCGAGAAGCACGTTCGCGAGCACTATCCGCGCATCAAGCACTACTTCTTCACCGACGACAACATGTCGCGCAATCCGCAGTGGCGTGAAATCTTCGAGAGGCTTATTCGTATGCGAGAAGAGGAAGGCATCCGCATCACCTTCATGATGCAGGTGGATGTGCCCTCCTATCGCATCCCCGACTTCGTGCACCTGGCGGCCCGGGCGGGATGTTCGCAGGTGTTCATCGGGCTGGAAAGCCTGAATCCCGAGAACCTCAAAGCGGCGTCGAAGGGGCAGAACAAGGTGAACTTCTATGAAGAGATGATGCAGGCGTGGCATCGCTACGGGATCGCGGTGCATACCAGCTACATCATCGGTTTCCCGCATGATACGGTGGAATCGGTGCGGCAGGACATCACCACCCTGATGGAGGTCGTTCAGCCCGACCAGGCGAGCTTCTTCATGCTGACGCCCCTGCCCGGCTCGGTAGACCACCTGGAGATGACCAAACGCGGCGAGTGGATGAGCCCCGATTTCAACGAATACGACAGCTTCCACGCGGCGCAAAAACACCCCAACATGACCAGCGAGGAGTGGTTCAACGTCTATCGGGAGGCATGGAAGCGGTTCTATTCGGTGGAGAATCTGACGAAGGTGCTCAATCGGGCGACACCGCAGTCGTACTGGGGCATTTTCAAGAACGCGGTCTGGTATGCCTATGCCACCCACTGCGAAGAGGCGCACCCGATGATTACGGGCTTCTGGCGGCTGAAAGGACGCACCGAACGCCGCCCCACATTTCCCATGGAGAGTCGGCTGGCTTATGCCTGGCGACGCACCAAAGATACGGTGGTGCTGTCCTGGCGCGTGGTAAAGCTGATACTGATGTTCGAGAAGATATGGCGTGCCACGTGGCTCAGCAAACGCGCGGCGGAGCTGCGCGAAAGCGTGGCGCAGGCGAAAGAGGCGCAAATCCAGCGTCAACAGCGTGCCATTGCAAAGGTGGTTGCCTTCCTGACCTACCTGCACCTGCGGATGGGGCAGTCCCGTGCGGTGTGGCAGGACGCCTGGCATCTGCTGAAGCGAGGCAAGCTGTGGCACCCTCGCCTGTATCTGGATGGCATCTACGGCGCGTTTCTGGGAATAACCGAACTGCTCACGCGAGGCTGGCTGTTCCTGATGAACTTCGCACTGGAAACGTAGCAAATCAGAAGCCCTCACCCTGACCCTCTCCCACAAGGAGAGGGAATGTCCCCCTGTTTGCGGGGGGACTACAGGAGGGCTGATACCTCAAACCGCTCGGCGTCCGCCTCGCCCTCCACGCAGGAACGCGGATTGGATTGCTTTTTTATCACCAAAAGCCTTGCATTCTTCGCGAGATTGGATTATAATCGCGACAACAGTGCGAAGCGGTCACCCTGGTCTACCGTTACGGCAACAGTTTGATAGCCCGCAACGATGAGGTGGTGCTGGGTGACGGTCAGGGCACGACGCGGGTGACGGTAGACCCTGTTCAGGCGGTGACGAGCACCTTCACAAGCGATGGTTTCGGCAACCCGGTGGCGCAGTGGGGTAGCAGTGCTAACCCGTATCGTTATGCAGGTGCGTGGGGCTATCGGGACGATGGCGATGCGGGTTTACTGCATGTGGGCGCTCGGTATTACGACCCGCAGGTAGGCAGGTTCACCAGCCGGGATGCGGTGTTGAGCGAACACCCGTATCTGTATTACGAACATGAGCCGATAATGCGGGTGGATCCGAGTGGGGAGGACGATTTTGTGCTCGACCGAGGAACCGACAAGATGAGATGGATTTACGATCTGCGCAAAGACCCTCCTATTGAGTGGCAAAATCTAGACTGGGGATTCGGATTTGGTGGTTTTGGTATGAGTACCAAGTACTCTGGGAAGACCCGAAGTATTCGATTCGAGATGGAACTGGGGTTGTTCTGGTTCGAATGGGATGTTAAGGTCCCTCCCCGAACCTACCCATTGCCACCTGGTATGGGTTCGCCTTACCCACCTGTAGTGAAGCCTCGTGTACCAGGTGCACCTTACGAGATATACGATCCCCGATACCACGGGCGAAGTTCTAACATCGTGTACCACTAGCAAGCAGGGGGGTGATTGTCACCCCCCGGGTCCTGAGGGAGGTCTGGCTATCGTGACAACATTACAGGCTAACCTTCGTGTACAAACAAGAAGGGTTCTTTACACGTTGGTTCTGGTAACGGTCTTGGCACCTCTAATAGTGTCGGCGGTAACACAAGCAGTAACGCGAGGAGCGGAACCCGTTGCAGTAAGGTGCTGTACAGCCGTCAAGATGGGTAGCTGGCAGGATTTTGTGTCCTTGTTTCAGCCGCAGGCTCGCCAGAATGCTGAAGTATCATGGCGCATTTTATCGGCTTTACGCAACACACTCGGTGATGTGACAGCGTGCACGACAGAGGTTGCGGGATTCAAGTTTTCAGGAGGCGAAAAGGAAGTGACCGTAGATATGAATATGCAGATGGCAAAAGGCACAGTTAAGGTGAAAACGACAATGGTACGTGTAGGTCAGCAGTATATGATTAAGCGGTTGGAGATGTGCTACCCGTAACCGCGTTCAGGAGGATTAAGGCTGTTCCAATCATACGGATCGGATGTGGCGCGATTGGCTGAATAACCCGGGCAGGAGGGTGGATGACAGCGATATCCGATGGGAGGAACGTGGACAGTAAGAGACTGGAGATTCGACATGGTGCAATCGCTCCTCTCATATGGTGCTGACCCCTCTCTTCGTTCCATCCACGGCGAAACCGCCATAAGCATCTTGCAAAAACACAGGGATAATTCTGAGAGGATGTTGAAACTATTGCAGGCGGAGATGCACAGCAGACGATAGGGGTTCGTGGAGCGTTGATTGGATGTTTCCACCGAACAGCAACGAACAAAACCGGTCGTTAAAAGACCTGGCACGTCAGGAGCGGCGACTGAAACTGCAATTGGTGCTGATGGGCATCATCGTTGTGCTCTTCGCCGTTGTTTGGTTTACAGACATGCTAGATGCCATCAGCACATGTCTCACTCTGGGATGCGATGCACGAGTACCGTTTCGTCCGCGGCGCGCCTGGTCGGTCAATGTGACTGCGCGGTTGGTGATCGGTTACTTGCTGTTCATGCTGGCGGTGGTATTACCGATTTTGCTGTTCTGCTATCGGGAGATAGCGGAGAATCTGGCAGAGGTTCGGGCGCGTTTGGAGTTTGAGCGGACGATGGAGCGTATCAGAGCAGGCGAAGACATCGACCGCATCGTGCAGGACCTGAAAAGGAGACGCAGGTAGAACAGTGAACCGTTGAAAATTACCATATGCCAACGGAGCGCATACAAACAGACGAAATATCCCATCAGGAACCTGCTGAGCTTCTAACGAAGGCGGGAGAGTGGCTGGAAGACAGAGGTCACTTCGCCGAGGCAGTTGCCTACTATCAAGCCGCTCTCACTGTAGATAGAACTTTTAGCCTCGCGGCATTTCGGTTGGGCAAACTTGCTTACGGGCAGGGCGAGTATCAAGAGGCTATCAAATATCTGCGCTACGCCGCCAGGCTAACCCCAGACCATGCCCCCACCCTGTACCATCTGTCGCTATCATACGAGAAGGCGGAGCAGCCGCGCCATGCGATTTATTGGGCATGGCAGACTTTGCGCTACAATCCTGAACATGACGGAGCCTATCTGGTCTTGCTGCGCAGTTACGCGGCTCTACAGTGGTGGCGTGCGGTTCTGCGTCTGTATCGGAGGTTGCCGGCTCGTTTGCATGGGAGCTGGGAGCCCGGAGTGTGGCTGGCGCTGGCGTATGCTCATCTTGGACAGACACAGAGGGCACTGGAGATGTGGAGGGATCTTCCCCCGCGTATTCGCAAACGATACGAAGCAATGTTCCGCTGGGAGTGAAACAATAATGTTCGTTTTTGGAGGGCGAACCTTCTGGTGAGCCGTTTGTAGGGGCAACCCCCTGTGGTTGCCCCTGACCTCTCCCCTACGCCTGCAGGAACCTGTGCTTTCGGGCACGAACTCTCCGATGAGACAACAACCGGAAGGAGCATAGAATATGCGTCGCATGAAAGTCGGTGTGATCGGCTGCGGGAACATCAGTCCCATTTACCTGCAGGCTGGCAGAGTCTTCGAAACCATTGAGATAGTAGCGTGCGCGGACATGGACATGGAGAAGGCGCGCGCCCGTGCTGCCGAGTTCAATATCCCCCGGGTGCTCACCCCCGACGAACTGCTTGCCGACCCCGAAGTGGAGATTGTGCTGAACCTGACCGTGCCCAAAGCACATGCCGAGATTAACCTCAAGGCGATAGAGGCGGGCAAGCACGTGTACACCGAAAAGCCCTTAGCCACCAACCGCGAAGACGGACGCAAAACGGTGGAGCGGGCAAAAGCCAGAGGAGTGCGCGTCGGCTCCGCGCCCGATACGTTCTTAGGCGGCGGCATCCAGACCTGCCGCAAGCTGATAGACGACGGCTGGATTGGCGAACCGGTGGGGGCAACTGCTTTCATGACCTGTCACGGACACGAGAGCTGGCATCCCTCCCCAGAGTTCTACTACGAGGTGGGCGGCGGACCGATGTTCGACATGGGACCCTACTACCTCACCGCGCTGGTCAACCTGATAGGACCCGTGAGGCGCGTGTCGGGTTCCGCCCGAATCAGCTTCCCCGAACGGCTGATTACCAGCCAGCCCAAATATGGCAAAGTGGTGAAGGTGGAGACGCCGACCCATATCGCGGGCACAATAGATTTCGCAAACGGCGCCATTGGCACGGTAGTGATGAGTTTTGATGTGTGGGCAGCGCAGTTGCCGCGTATTGAAATCTACGGCACGGAGGGAACCCTCAGCGTGCCCGACCCCAACACCTTCGGCGGACCAGTGCGCCTTTACCGACCGGGCAACCGCGACTGGCTGGAAATCCCGCTCACGCACGGCTACACCGAGAACAGCCGGGGGCTGGGGATGGCGGATATGGCGTCCGCTATCCAGACGGGCAGATTGCATCGCGCCAGCGGCGACCTCGCCTACCACGTGCTGGACGTGATGCAGGCGTTTCTGGACGCGGCGGAGACGGGCAAATACATCACGGTTGAAAGCACCTGCGAACGCCCTGCTCCCCTGCCGATGGGCTTGCGACATGGACAGATAGACCCTTAACAGGAGGAAGACCCGAGATGAAACGTGCGCTTATCGTCTGGGGCGGCTGGGAGGGACACGAACCCAAACAGTGCGCCGAGATTTTCGCCCCGTGGCTCCAATCGCAGGGCTACGAGGTCATCGTCTCCAACACGCTCGACACCTATACCGACAAAGAGCTGATGATCTCGCTCAACCTGATTGTGCCGATATGGACGATGGGCACCATCACGCCCGAGCAGGAAGCGGGCTTGCTGGACGCCGTGCGAAGCGGTGTGGGCATCGCCGGCTGGCATGGCGGAATGGGCGACTCGTTCCGCAACAATACCGAATACCAGTTCATGGTCGGCGGACAGTGGGTGGCGCACCCAGGAAACATCATTGACTACGAAGTAAACATCATCAAGCCGGAAGACCCCATCGTGGCGGGCTTGAGCGACTTCAAGATGCATTCCGAACAGTACTACATGCACGTGGACCCCTCCAACGAGGTGCTCGCCACCACCACCTTCAGCGGCGAGTACTGCGAATGGATTGCGGGCACGGTGATGCCCGTTGTCTGGAAGCGCCGCTACGGCAAAGGGCGCGTGTTCTACAGCTCGCTGGGGCACGTGGCAAAGGACTTTGAAGTGCCCGAAGCGCTGGAAATTATGAAACGCGGCATGTTGTGGGCATCTACATAAAGCCATCAGGGGGCGAGGCCACCTCGCCCCCCAAACCTCAACCTCCACTCTAAGATTCACCCTCACACCGACCGACAATATTACCAGCAACATTACCAGCCCCGAAAGGAGGTGAGAGAGTGACGCAGGCAGTAAGCATGGAGACACTGCCGGCAGGTAACGCGCCGCCGGTGTTGCCTGGCGTGCCGACGGGCGCTACCCCTGAAGATTCGCTCTTTGCGCAGCTGCTGGCGATGGTGCAGGGGAGCATGGGCGATGGCACAGGGCAGGTGCAGGTGGACACCCCGCCACTGCCGGATGCCAGCGACCCGCCGAAAGCTGCGGAGACGGAGCAGGCGGCGGCGATTCTGGGCTTGCCCATTCTACCCCTCAGCCTGCCAGCCGTGCGGGAGAGCCAGCCAGTGGAGCCAAGCGCATCGGATTCGGCGCCCGCACCAGCCGTTCAGGTAGCGTTCCTGCCGAATGTGGCGACTGATGCACCGATTATCGCACCAATGCAGACACAACGCGCGCCACAGGACGAAGCCCTGTTGCAGGCGTCTTCGCCGGCGGAAGAGGTTACCACGCCCGAATCGAGCCAGCCGAAGGCTTTCTCCATCCCGGAGCGCACCGACAACCTGCCTCTGCAGGCGAAGGGAACACAGCCATCTCCTGTTGTGGACGGGGGCAGTACCGTGAACCTGCAGACGCCCTTCAGGTTAGAAACGGAGTCAGTGGTAACCGCTTCGCCCCCTGCCGAAACGGCGCGTGCAGAGACTAAGGACACCCCCCGCCCATCGCCGGACGGTGCGGTTACCGTGCAGAACACTCCAGAGGTGTCCACCCGGCTGGAGCAGCCGGGCAATGTGGGGCAGTTTGGACACGGCACAGGACAGGAACGGCGCGATAACGCCCCGCCGGCACAGCGGATAGCCTCACCTCAGGCGAAGAAGCCGCGCCTTGCTCCGGCGGAGCATCCGTCTACCGTCCGCCATGGAGCAGCAGCCACACAGGAGCCACACACGGTAGAGTTTGTCGCCACTCTGCATCGTGCAACGGCGCACACCGCTCCAGCAGCAGAGGTTTCGCCTGTGGAGGTGGTTCGGCAGGTGGTGACGCGCATCGAGACGATGGCACACCAGCCGCGCACCGATAGCGTGACCCTGCAGCTGGAGCCAGAGCATCTGGGCAAACTGCGTGTGACCATCTCCGTCAACGATGGCACCATCCACACACACATTGTGGCAGACAATCACGCGGTGAGGCAGATGCTGGAAAGCAACTCTGCGCTGTTACAGCAGGCTCTGCAGGAGCGCGGACTGCACCTGGGGGCGCTTCAGGTATCGGTGCAGGGTGACGGGCGACAGTTTCATCTGAATCAGCCGTACACCCCCCAGCGACCAACAGGCGGTTGGCTGGAGACAGGCTCTGGCAACGCCGGTGAGGCAAACTTCGCGTACACCACAGCAGGAGGCATCAACCTGCTGGTATAGCAGAGGAGGTCAGGCGATATGGTGACACCGGTAAACAGTACAGGCACTACAGCAACGCAGATGACACAAGCACAGAGCGTCGGGAAGGATCAGTTTCTCAGGCTGTTCCTGACGCAATTGCAGAACCAGAACCCGCTGGAGCCGATGCAGGACAGGGACTTTCTGATGCAGTTAGCACAGTTCACGCAGGTGGAGAACACCGAAGAGGTCGCTCGTGCCCTGCAGAACCTGCAGACGCTTGCCCATACCACACAGGCAACGAACCTGCTGGGCAAGCGGGTAGTGGCTCTGCGGGAAGGTGACTCCGCGCCGGTAGAGGGCGTGGTGAGTGCCGTCCGCTTCAGCAGTGACGGTGCCTGGCTGAAGGTCGGCAACGACGACGTGCGGGTGGACAATGTTTTGCAGGTATCACCCTGAACGCAGTAAAGGGTCTCAAACAGGAGGTGCAACATGCCAGAGGTTCGCCAAATAAGTAGCATTTCGCCATCCACCGGCGCCGCGCCGATCCAGCGACCGACGCGCGACGATGGCGCGTTCAGGACCGCGCTTCAGGAGGCGCAGAGCAGTGTGCGCTTTTTGGCACACGCACAGGCGAGATTGCAATCCCGCCATATCCAGCTGGATGCCGAGGCGATGCGTCGGGTGGAAAACGCGGTGGATAAGGTAGCAGAGAAAGGCTCACGCGAGTCGCTTCTGCTGATGGACGATGTGGCGTTGATTGTCAGCGTGCGCAACCGCACGGTAATTACCGCCATTGATAAGGAGAACCTGAAGGAAAACGTGTTTACCAATATCGACAGCGCGGTTGTGCTGTAACGGGCAGACCGCAGGGGCGGGACCCCCTCCGCGCGATGGGGACGCCCCCGGCTCCTGAACGACCGAGGGAGCCAACCGTTACCATATCAGACGAAAAAGCGCAAGGAGGAGGTCATCAACATGCTACAGGCGATGTTCTCGAGCATCTCGAGCATCAAGGCGCACCAGGTGCGCATGGGTGTGGTCGGCAATAACATTGCCAACATCAATACCACGGGTTTCAAGGCGGGACGGGTGACTTTCCAGGAGATGCTGTCGCAGACTCTGCGCGGCGCTTCCCGCCCCACTGGTGACGGACTGGGCGGAACAAACGCCATGCAGATTGGGCTGGGCACACAGGTCGGCAGTATTGACACCATCCTGGAACAGGGTAGCCTGCAGGCGACCAACCGGGTGACCGACCTTGCCATTCAGGGCAACGGCTTCTTTGCGGTGAGCAACGGCAAACGTATTGCCTTCACACGCGATGGAAACTTTGATATCGACGCCAACGGCACGCTGGTGCACAAAGCCACCGGCGAGAAGCTGGTCGGCTGGATGCCCGACGCCACGGGCACTATTGATACCAACATACCCCTCGGTCCGCAATCTGTTATCACGATTCCGGTGGGCAAAACGATAGCAGGTCAGGCAACCACGGCAGCGAGCTTCAAGGGTAACTTAGCGCTGGACGGCGATAGCTGGACAACCAGCGTGATGGTATACGATGCCGTCGGCGCACCCCATGAGCTCCGGCTTCAGTTCACACGGGCATCAGGCTCCGAGTGGCAACTGCATTACGCCGTTGACGGTGGACCGGCGACCGCTGTGTCCGACCTGGTAACCTTTGACGGCAACGGGCGCATCATCGGCGGCGCCAGCCCAACCATCACCTTCACGCCCGGCAACGGCTCGCCGGATGTCTCTATCACTCTGGACCTGTCAAGGCTTACCCAGCTCGCCACCAGCTCCACCGTCGAGCCGATTGCCCAGAATGGCTACCCTCCAGGCACGCTGGAGCAGATAACGGTTTCGCCCGATGGCGTGATTAACGGCGTGTTCACCAACGGGTTGAACCTGCCGATTGCGCGGGTGGCGCTGGCTGTGTTCAACAACCCGGGCGGACTGGAGCGCATCGGCAGTAACCTGTTCCGCGAATCGGCAAACTCGGGCGTCGCCAACATTGGCACGGCGCAGACGGGCGGACGCGGCTCCATCAGCTCGGGCTACCTCGAGATGTCCAACGCGGACATCGGCAACGAGTTCACCAACCTGATTGTCACCCAGCGCGGCTTTCAGGCAAACACCCGTATCGTCAGCACGGTGGACGAGATGCTGCAGGACGTGTTGCAGATGAAGCGGTAACATCTTCTACTCAGCCCCCTCCCGGACTGCCGGGAGGGGGTATACACAAACGGGCAGTGAAAAGCCATGATTAAAGTGACAAGGCTCGACCATTCGGAGCTCATCGTGAACGCCGAGTTGATAGAGACGGTGGAAGCCACACCCGACACCGTTATCACGCTCACGAACGGCAAAAAGCTGGTGGTGTGCGAGGACGTGGACGAAATCATTCACCGGGTACTGGAGTATCGACGTCATGCTTATTCGTCACAGCAGAAATAGCTCCGCACGCTCCACCACCGACGCCACCACGGTAGGGGGGCTGGCGATAGGTGTCGGCTGTCTGTTGCTGGCGCTGTGGCTGGAGGGCGGACACCTCCAGCAGCTGGTGAACATCCCAGCCGTGCTCATCGTGCTCGGCGGCACCTTTGGCGCCACGCTGATAGGGCTGAACACCCAGCAGCTGCGCGACCTGCCGCGGATCCTGCGACAGGCGTTCGTGCGCGAGGAGATGGACGTCACCCATACCATACGGTTTCTGGTCACCCTCTCCGACAAGGCGAGGCGCGACGGATTGCTATCTCTGGAATCGGACGCCAGCAACACCCAGGATGACTTCCTGAAACGTGCCCTGCAGCTGGCGATAGATGGCACCGACCCCGAACTGGTTCGCGACATCCTGCAGATGGAGATTACCTTCTTAGAGGAGCGGCACCGCCAGGGTGAACAGATATTCGTGAGCATGGGCGGTTATGCGCCCACGATGGGCGTGCTGGGCACGGTCATGGGGCTGATCCACATGATGTCCCGCATTGAAAGCCCCAGCATGATGGGACCTGCCATCGCCACGGCGTTCGTTGCCACCCTGTATGGAGTCGCTTCGGCCAACCTGCTCTTCCTGCCGATTGCCAGCAAACTGCGCGCGCGTCACGCCGAAGAGGTGCTTCTGCGTGAGATCATCGTGGAAGGCGTTCTGGCGATTCAATCGGGAGAAAACCCGCGCATTGTGGAACAACGTTTACGGGCGTTTCTCTCGCAACGTCAGAGACGTGCCCTACCCCAGTTGAGGTGGCACATGCGCGATGATCAGAACACGCAGGAGCACGAGGCGGCATGAAAACGTAGACCGCTGGCTTCTCACCTACGCCGATATGATTACTCTGCTGGTTGCGCTGTTCATCATGCTCTACTCGATGTCAGCGGTGAACCAGGAGAAGTTCGGTGCTCTGGCGCAATCGATGCGACGCGAGTTCCAGGCACTGCCTGAACACAACGGCGGTAAAGTGGTCGGCGCGGGAAGCATCGTCGACCCCGTTGAACAACAGGTATCGCGCCTCCAGCAGTTTCTGCAGGAGAAGGGACTGCAATCGCAGGTGCGCATTCGACACGAGGAGCGAGGGCTGGTTATCTCTCTGCTCAGCGATGGCACGCTGTTTGACCTGGGCAGTGCAGACCTCAAACCCTCCGCCAAGCAGGTGCTGGACCAGGTCGCCGAAGCACTGCGTGCCCTGCCCAACCCTGTGCTGATAGAAGGACACACCGACAACCTGCCCATCCGCACCGCTCAGTATCCCTCCAACTGGGAGCTTTCGGCGGCGCGCGCGGCGCGGGTACTGCGCTATCTGGTGCAGAAAGGCGGCATCCCCGCCGAGCGACTGATTGCCGTGGGCTATGCAGACACCCGCCCCTTGGTGCCGAACAGCTCGCCTGCCAACCGCGCCCAGAACCGGCGGGTGGACATCGCCGTGCTGAAAACCTCGCAGAACGCTCTAAGATTTGGCTCGCGCTGAGCCGACAATAGATGATGGAAACAACATAAAGCCCTGTTTGGGAGGACGTTATGGCAGGAAAGAAACCGGGTGCAGAAGGTGCTTCCGGCGGAGGCAAGAGCAAGACCATTATCTTCCTTGTGGTAGGCATTCTGCTCGGCGCAGTGGTGGCGTTCGGAGCCAGCAAGGTCATCTTTGGTAAGAATAAGGAGGAGAAGAAAGAAGAGAAGACACTGCCGGAGCACGCTGTTGAACTGGATGAGTTTGTGGTCAACCTTGCCGATGGCTCACACTACGCGAAAGTGACCATTGCACTCGGTCTCGAAAAGCCCCTCGAGGAGGGTGGTGGGCACGGAGGGGGCAAAATGGACCCCAAACTGCTTGCGCCCATCCGCGATAAGGTGATTACGGTGCTCTCCAGCAAAAGCATGAGCCAGCTGGTCAGCAGTGAGGGCAAAGAGAAACTGAAAGAGGAGCTGAAGGAGAAGCTGAACAAACTGCTGGGCGACAATGTGGTCAAAGAGGTGTACTTCACTTCGCTAACGCTCCAGTAACCACTGGAAAGGTGCGGGCGAGATGGTGGAGATATTGTCGCAGGAGGAAATAGAGGCTTTACTGGCGTCGCTGAGTGGCGCAGAAGAAGCGGGGCAAGCGGGAACACCGGCGTCGCCGACCCCTTCATCGCCTGTGGTCACCGCAGCGAAAACGGAGCGGCGCGCCCCCATCGCCTACGAGGTGTACGACTTCCGCCGCCCCGACAAGTTCTCCAAAGACCAGCTGCGCACCATGCAGATGCTCCATGAGACCTTTGCCCGGCTGTTCTCTTCCACCCTTTCCGCTTACCTCCGGGCACCGGTGCACGTAGACCTCATCTCGGTGGAGCAGATACCCTACGACGAGTATATCCGTGCCATCACCAGCAGCCTGATTAATATCTTCAGTATGCAACCGCTGTCGGGGCAGGCTCTGCTGGAGATCGAATTCGATGTGGTCATCAGTATGATAGACAGGTTGCTGGGCGGACCAGGCACGGTGGTAAAACGCCCGCAACCCGCGTTAACAGATATCGAACGCCCTCTGGTGGAGAATGTGGTAAATCGTGCGCTGGGGGCGTTGCGCTCGGCATGGGAGGGCATTGTTAGCTTCACTCCCATTCACGAGGGCATGGAGACCAGCGCACAGTTCGTGCAGATTGTTCCGCCAAACGATATTGTGGTTTCGATTCTGTTCGAAATCCGGGTGGGCGACACGCACGGCGCGATGAGCCTGTGTATTCCCTACCTTCTGCTCAAGCCCATCCTGTCCAAACTCAGCGCCCAGCGGTGGTTCTCCGGCAGTAAGCGCGCCTCCTCGCAGTACACCGCCGTGATTGCCCAGCAGATTCAACACACGCGCGTGCCACTGGTTGCTGTGCTGGGAACAACTCGGCTGACCCTGCGGCAGGTGCTCGACTTGAAGGAGGGCGATGTGGTTATCCTGCGCCGACGCACGAGCGAGCCTATCGACATTATGGTGGGCAACAAGATAAAGTTTCGCGCCAAGCCCGGTCTGCGTGGCAAGCAGGTGGTCGTGCAGATAGAAAGCGTTGTGGCGAACAAGCCCACTCACCCGTCTAAACCAACGCCATCATCTGTTTGAGGAGGAAACCGCAGCCGATGGCATCTTTAAGTCTGGAACATATCAACACCATCACGGCAAAGCAAGAGAGCCTGTGGGGCACGGTATCTATCACTCTATCTGAAGCGATTAACAGGCAGGCAACGCTTTCTTCTCCTCTGGTTACTCTGCTACCCCTGTCGGAGCTGGACAACGCCTTCACCGGCAAGCGGGTGTACGGCATCGCTACGCTTCAAACTACCACGGCATACACCCTGATTATCGCGCTGGAGAGCGCGTCGGCAACGGTGCTGGCGGACATCGCCGCCGGCGGCGACGGCTCCAGCCCATCTGAAGAGGTAGACGAAGGCATCCTTCAAGTCTTACAGCAGGTGCTGTTTGTCATCGCGAACGGACTGGCGCAATCGCTGGCGAACATTACCAACAATGAATGTAACGTGCTTCAGGTGGAGAGCCACTACGACGTGCTGGAACCTCCAGTCGAATGGCTCACGCAGGACAACCTGATACGCATGGACTCGGTTCTGCATGTGGACGGAAGCCCAATCGGCGCTCTGACGGTGATTGGAGACGAACGTTTTGCGCTGTGGCTGGCAGGGGAGAACGCGGAATCAGAGCCTGCCAGCGCAGGTGAGCAAACCACTCCCTTCCAGAACATTGAAGAGATAGGCTCAGCCTCTGCACAGCCTTTTGTCCCGCTGGAGCAGGCGGCCGCCCAACCCCTGCCGACGGGCATCGAACTGATACTGGACGTGCCGCTGGAGCTGACCGTGGAGCTGGGGCGCAAACGCATGTTTATCAAGGAAGTGCTGGAGCTGACCGTTGGCTCCATTGTGGAACTAGACCGTGTGGCAGGCGAGCCAGTGGACGTTCTGGTGAACGGACGCATCATGGCGCGCGGGGAGGTGGTGGTTATCGAGGACAACTTCGGTATTCGCATCACCGAGATAATCAATCCACAGGAGCAGCTGGTGGAGATTAGCCGGAGAGCGGTGGCATGAGCAAAGCGGTAGCCGTTATCGCATTGTGCCTGATGGTGCTGGGGCAGGCTGTGGCGGAGCCTCCGGTCGCCGCGTTCTCACCACCTGCCTCCGGCGTTCCCAGCCTGCATGCCTCTTCTCCGCCCGAACCGGCGCAGGTGCATTCCCCTGCTCCACCATCTTCCTCCAAACCCGACCAGCAGGGCTGGGACACCCTTCGCCGCGAGGCTCTGCCGGAACCGATGGGATCGCCCACGAGTCACCTGTGGCGATGGCTGGTAGGGCTGGCGGTCGCTTTAGCCCTTATCCGATGGGGACTGCCGCGCGCGTTGAACGGCGGAAGCAAGGGACAGGTGGCGCAGTGGCTGACCCGACTGGCTCCACCCAAGAGCGAGGGCACGATCACCGTACTGGACACCCGATTTCTGGGCGCGGGAGCGGTGCATCTGGTCAGCGTGCGAGGCAGGACTCTGCTCATCGGCTCCACCGCCCAGCAGGTAACCCTGCTGATGGACCTGAGCGAGCCTCAGCAAAACAACTCCGCGTTTGAGCAGATACTCGCGCAGTCCAAACCCTTTACCCCCGAACCGTCTCTGCACGACGAAGCAGGCGAAACCGAAAAGGTTCTGCACGAGTTTCAGCAAAGGTTACAACAGGCTCGCCAGCGGCTGGCTGGTTAAAACTCATCAAGCTGGCTCGGGCTGTCTCGCAGGACAAACGGGACCACCAGGGATACCGAAAGCATGTTCCACGCCGCGCGCGTAGAGCACCTCAAAGATATGCGGAGCCAGTTGCGGCATGACAGAATGCCTCCTTTGGCGCGATGATTACCACTGCTGGATGAGCACGCATGCCTGCAGGCGTCAAGTGATGCGAAGGAGGACAACGATGGTAATAGGTCAAACGCAATTCAACCAGCCCCAACAGGTATTTTCGGGATAGCTGGAGGTGACAGCACTGAGCACACAAACCCAGCCCGTAATTCCTGATGAGTAGAAGCAGTTCTTTCTGGACAACGGCCACCTCATCCTGTGGCGGGAGTAGAAGGGGAAAGGCAAGCACGGCACTGGCATTGCGCCCGCCCTTTCGGTTATACTTGCTGTGAGCGATAACGCAGAGACGGAGTGGCGGGATTGGCAAACGTGGTGCTGTATCACCCCTGGGTCTGGGTGGTTATCCTTCCCATCGTCGCCCTGCTGGCATGGAGCGGGGGGGTATGGTGTGCGAGACTACGCCTGCCGTTCGCGGACACGGCGGAGCGGCTGGCGTTCGGGCTGGCTTTAAGCACTGGCGCGCTATCCTATCTGGTGCTGGCTCTGGGGCTTGCCGGCTGGACCACACCGTGGGCGTTGTGGGCGGTGCTGGTAGCGATACTGCTCTCGGCGCTGCTGCTCCGGCGACGCGCCGATGGATCTCGCGAACCTAAACCGACATGGCGGGAGTGGTTGGCAGGAGGGCTCATCGCGTTGTTGGCTCTGCCGATGGTGGCATCGCCTCCCGCTGCGACCGACTGGGATGGGCTTTCCTACCATCTGGCTGCTCCTGCCATCTGGCTTCGTGAGGGGCGCATCGGCTATATCCCCTTCATGCACCACTCTAACTTCCCGTTCGTGATAGAGATGCAGTACCTGTGGGCGCTGGGCATCGGCGCAGGGGCAGGCGGTGCAAAGCTTTTTCACTGGGCGACACTGCTCCTCACGCTGGCGGCGATTCTTGCCTTCGCACGACGGTCGGGCTACAGCGGTAGCTGGGCGGTTGCCAGCCTGATTTCGGTGCCGGTGGTGCTGTGGGAAGCGACCGTCGCCTATGCAGACGTAGCCACCACCGCCTATACTTTGCTCTTTCTACTTGCGGGCTGGAATGCCGTCGGCGAAAGCGACCCATCCACACGTCGGCGATGGCTGGTGCTGGCAGGGTTGATGGGCGGTCTCGCGCTGGGCACGAAGATGACCGCGCTGGGCAGTGTGGGGCTGGTGGCGCTGTTCCTGCTGTGGGAGGCTGTGCGCCATAAACGGGTGCGGATTGCAGACATCGCACTGTGTGTGGGTATTGCCGTGCTGGTGGGTGCACCATGGTATATCAAGACCTACCTCTACACGGGCAATCCTGTCTATCCCTACTTTTACGAGATTTTCGGCGGGCGCAACTGGACGGCGGAAAACGCGCGTATCTACCGCGAAGCGCAGCTGGCGTTTGGGCTGGGTAGGGAGCCGTATAAACTGCTGATGGCGCCGTTCAACCTGACGTTCTACTGGAGCCGTTTCTTCGATCCGCTTCCCTTCGTGGGATCGGCGGGGTTCGTGTATCTGGCAGGGTTCATCCCCCTGCTGTTCGCCCGAGGTTTGCCTTCCGCCTCGCGCTGGTGGATACCGTTCCTGCTGGTATCGCTGGCGTTGTGGTTCGTGCTGATGCAGCAGGTGCGCTACCTGATGCCTGTCTTCCCACTGATGTCTCTGCTGTGCGGCTGGCTGGCGGTGCAAAATACCTCTCGCTTCACTGCGCGAGCGATGCAGGTAGCGATAGCCCTGCAGGTGCTGTGGTGCGTGATGGGCATTTCGCCGCTGTGGAGCCGCGCGCTGACGGTATGGAGGGAAGGAAGCTCTGCCTATCTGGACCGCGCCCTGGCTGGCGTGTGGCAAGCCTCTGACTGGCTCAACCGCAACACCCCGCGCGAAGCAGGCGTCATCCTGTACGATGAAACGCGCGGCTTCTACCTTCAGCGACGCTACCTGTGGGGCAACCCCGGTCACCACACGCTGATTGACTACGAATCGTTCACCGACGGCGATATGCTGGTACGTGCCCTGCACCGGATGGGGTATCAGTATGTGATGCAGAATCTGGCTTTCGTGCCGCCCGGTTCAGAACAGGAACACTGGCGCCGCCTGCTGAACGATGCCATCGCACGGGGGGCACTGATAGAGAGGTTCCGCGAGCGGTCGGTGGTGGTCTTCGAGGTTCGCCCGCGCCCGACAGCGATAGCACGCCGATAAGGTATAATCAGGCAGAAGAACGTGTGAGGGGTCTGCCATGAACCGATTTGCAAAGTTCTGCTGGGGCGTGCTGGTATACAACGTCGCCGTGGTTCTGTGGGGAGCGTATGTGCGGGCGACGGGCAGCGGCGCGGGCTGCGGAAGCCACTGGCCCACCTGCAACGGCGAGATTATCCCCCGTCCCCAATCGGTGGAAATGCTGATCGAGTTCACGCATCGCGCTACCAGCGGTATAGCACTGCTGGCGGTCCTAACGATGTTCATCTGGGCGTTTCGTGCCTATCCGCGCCGCCACATTGTGCGTCTTGGCGCTTCGCTATCCCTGCTGTTCATCACCACCGAGGCGCTGGTGGGAGCGGGGTTGGTGCTTTTTGAATGGGTGGCGCACAATACCTCGGTCGCCCGTGCCGTGTCGATGGCAGTGCATCTGGTCAACACCTTTCTCTTGCTGGGTGCGCTCACGCTCACAGCGTGGTGGGCGTCCGGTGGCGAGGCAATCCGTCTGCGCGGTCAGGGTGCGGTCCTGCGCTGGCTGGGGGCAGGTATGTTAAGCGTGCTGGTGCTGGGCATGACCGGCGCGGTGATTGCACTGGGCGACACGCTGTTTCTGGGGCTGGGGGTAACGCCGCAGGAGTCGCCCCTGGTGCGTACGCTGGTTGCCATCCGCCCGATTCACCCGATTGTTGCCGTGCTGGTGGGGATATACCTTTCGGTGATGGGCTTTCGCCTGCTGGATCTGCGTCCCCAGCCCCTGACCGCCCGTCTGGTGATTGCGCTGATGTTGTTGTATGTAGTGCAGATGCTGGCAGGCAGTATCAACGTGGTTCTGAAAGCGCCGGTCTGGATGCAGATTGTGCATCTATTACTATCTGACCTCATCTGGGTGGTGCTGGTGTTGCTGGCGGCGGTATCGCTATCGGTGGCGAGGCAGGAGCAAACGATACCCTCTCCCTCTTCTGTCCCTTCGCCCAGCCACCCATAACGCTGGAAAGCGAGAGGGCAACCACAAGAGGTTGCCCCTGCAGTCGGCTCACCGGAAGATTCCCCTCTCCCCGCGTCGGGGAGAGGTCGGGAGAGGGGTTTACCCTGTATTGCCCTCTCCTCGTGGGAGATGGTCGGGGTGAGGACTCTATTCAGAAAGGGGCAACCACAGGGGGTTGCCCCTACAGAGGTGTGAAACTACTGAGCGCTTCCGACGACCATTTCGGATGCCAAACTACCCGTATCTCCCCAGCTCCTTTGCCTTGCGTACGAACTCGCGGAACTGCTCAAGGCTGACGCTATCGGGCACGGAGTGGTCGGAGCTGATGATATAGCCTCCGCCCTGCTTCATCACGGGGATAACCCGCTCCATCTCGGCGAACATGGCGTCCATATCGTAAAAGAGCACGGCGTTCAGCCCGCCGTGAAAGCCCAGACGGTCGCCATACTGCTGTTTGAGCGCAATGGGGTCCATGCCCGCCTTGACCTCCAGCGGGTTGAGCATGTTCACGCCTATCTCGATCAGGTCGGGGATGAACGGGCGCACGTCGCCGCAGGAGTGCAGTCGGACATACACGCCGTGCGCCTGTGCCCACTCGCACGCCCTCTGGTGAGCAGGCTTCAACAGCTCGCGATAGGTCTTTAAGGAGAAGAATTGATGCCCTTTATAGCCCATATCGTCGGGCCAGGTGACCTCATCAAAGGTATAGCCCGCCTCCCAGACCATATCCAGCAGGGCAAGGTTCACATCCAAGAAGTGGTGGAACATGTCCACCAGCCATTCGGGCTGTTCCACCATTGCTATCAGCACGCGCTCGGTGCCCACCACCCACGAGTGCGTCGCATCAAAGCCGAACCACAGTCCTGCGCTGATCCAGTAACCTTCCTCACGCCACCGGCGGTAGTTCTGGCGCAGATAGTCCCAGGGAATGCGGTCGGGTGTGGGAGTCATGCGGGCTTTGGCTTCGCGCCAGGTATCCCAGTCCACAATGGTGAAATCCAGAAACTCGGGCACGCCGCCCCGATGCTTCCAGTTCTTCATCGTCACGCCCCAGGGCGAGGTCGTGATGATGTACTCTTCCGTCTCTTCCACCACCCGCCCCGGGTAGCGGGGACTGTTGTCGACACCGATATGCGCGAACCGGTCCAGCCCGAAGAACTCGGCGAAGTCGGCATCCGCCGGCATCCCCTCCCGGTGCCATCGTTCCAGCGTGGCGCCCCAGGGGCTGTCGGTGATAGGCACGCGGTCTGCCTCGCGGTGCTCGTACATCCGCCGGACGCGCTCGTGCGTGCTCAGTTCGCCCATATCACGCCTCCCATCGCTTGAAAACCAGCGTGGCGTTGTGCCCACCGAAGCCGAAGGAGTTAGAGAGCGCAATGTCTATCTTCATCGGACGGGCGGTATTCGGTACGTAGTCCAGGTCGCATTCGGGGTCAGGAACCTGATAGTTGATGGTAGGCGGTGCCGTCTGGTGCTGGATAGCCAGCACGGTAGCAATCGCCTCCACCGCGCCCGCCGCGCCCAGCAGGTGTCCCGTCATCGACTTGGTGGAGCTTACTGCCAGCCGGTAAGCGTGCTCCCCGAAGGCGCGTTTGATGGCTAAGGTTTCTAACCGGTCGTTGGCGGGGGTAGAAGTGCCGTGCGCATTGATATAGTCCACCTCATCGGGCGCGATGCCTGCTTTGCGCATCGCCAGTTCCATCACCCGCCTTGCCCCGTCGCCTTCCGGGTCGGGTGCAGTGATGTGGTAGGCGTCAGCAGTCATCGCATAACCGATAACCTCTGCCAGGATCGGTGCGCCACGCCGAAGGGCATGTTCCAGCTCCTCCAGCACCAGCACGCCTGCCCCCTCGCCCATCACGAAGCCGTCGCGTTCGGCATCAAAGGGGCGACTGGCGTGTTCGGGGTCATCGTTACGGGTGGAGAGCGCCCGCGCGTTGGCAAAACTGGCGAGCGCAAGCGCGGTAATCGCCGCCTCTGTCCCGCCTGCAATCATCACGTCGGCGTCGCCGCGGCGGATAATCTCCCACGCATCGCCAATCGCATTGGTGCCCGCCGCGCAGGCAGTGACCACCGTGGTACAGGGTCCCTGCAGACCGAACCGAATCGCCACCTGCCCCGAAGCCATGTTGGCAATCATCATGGGTATCAGGAAGGGGCTAACCCGGTCGGGACCACGCTCCAGAAAGACCTTATGTTGCTCCTCAAGGGTCTGCAGTCCGCCGATACCGCTGGCTATCAGCGTGCCGATTCGTGTGCGGTTTTCGTCGGTAATCTGCAGACCAGAGCTGTTGAGCGCTTCGATGGTGGCTGCGATGGCGAACTGCGTGAAGCGGTCCATGCGACGCGCCTCTTTGCGCTCGATATAGTTTTCAGGGGTGAAGTCCTTGACCTCCGCAGCGAAGCGCACAGGCTGTCCTGTGGGGTCGAAAGAGGTAATGGTCGCCACCCCGTTGCGTCCCTCTTTCAGCCCCTCCCAGAAGGAGGAGACATCCAGCCCCAACGGGGTGATGGCGCCCATCCCAGTGACTACTACCCGCCGCCACACCGCTTCCATCGCCGATTAACCTGCAGAGAGCTTCTGCTCGATGTAGTTCACCGCATCCTGCACCGTGCGAATGCCTTCGGCATCCTCGTCGGGAATCTCGATGTTGAACTCCTCCTCCAGCGCCATAATCAGCTCCACCACGTCGAGCGAGTCCGCGCCGAGGTCTTCGGCGAAGGATGCCTGCGGAGTGACCTCGTTTTCGTCCACATCCAGCTTCTCCACGATTACCTTCTTGATGCGGTCAAATGTGCTCATCCGTACCCTCCGTTTTTTGATTTTTTGAATCTGATGCTACTTTTCCCTATATCATAACGAGACCGCCGTCCACCGTCAAGACCTGCCCGGTGATGTAGGCGGATTCCTCACTGCACAGGAACACCACCGCTCCTGCCACATCCTCTGCCCTGCCCAGCCGCCCCAGCGGTATCTGCTTCAGGATAGCCTCACGCACCGCGTCGGGCAGGGAGTCGGTCATGGCGGTTTCTATCCAGCCGGGCGCCACCGCGTTGACACGGATACCACGTGAACCCAGCTCCCGCGCCAGCGATTTGGTCAGACCAATCAGTCCCGCTTTCGCGGAGGAATAGTTCGCCTGACCGGCGTTGCCCGTCAGCCCCATGATGGAGGTGATGTTCACGATACAGCCCGCCCGCTGTTTCATCATCACCTTGGCGACGGCGCGACTGCACAGAAACGCCCCCTTCAGGTTCACATCCAGCACCGCGTCCCAGTCTTCCTCCCTCATGCGCACCAGCAGGGCGTCGCGCGTGATACCCGCATTGTTGACCAGAATGTCTATCCGCCCGAAGGCGTTCAACACCTCGTTCACGCCCGCCTCCACCGATTCCGCCCGCGAGACGTCCATCTCCACCGCCAGTGCGCGCCTGCTTAGTGACTGCACGGCATCTACCACCCTCAGTGCGTTCGCCAGGGTATGAGATGCCACCGCTACATCCGCGCCCTCACGCGCCAGCGCCAGCGCGATACCGTGCCCGATGCCCCGACTGTCTTTTCCTGCGCCGGTTACCAGCGCAATCTTGCCTTCCAGCCTCAACCCGTCCTCCCCGTGTGTGTTTTTCGTTTATACCCTCAACACCTCTGCGGCGCGGCGCACGTCCTCTGCAGTATGCACGCCCAGCGTCTGTGCCTCTGCCACCGTGCGGCGCACCAGCCCGCTCAGCACGTCCCCGGGGCCCAGCTCCACAAACAGCCTCGCCCCCAGGTCCCACATCCGGCGCACGCTCTCCTCCCAGCGCACCGGGTTGAGCAACTGCTCGGTCATCAGGGCGACGAAATCGGTATCTTCCGGCAGAACGTCCGCCGTGCGGTTCGCCACAACGGGTACCTTCGGTGGATGGAAAGTGACCGCCTGCAGAGCCTCGCGGAACCGCTCAGCGGCATCCTGCATCAACGGCGAATGGAACGCCCCGCTGACGCGCAGGGGGATTACCCGCTTCGCGCCTTTCGCTTTGCACAGCTCGCCTGCCTTTGCTACCGCCTCGCTCTGACCTGAGATAACTATCTGACCCGGACAGTTCAGGTTCGCCACCACCACAACGCCTGCGGATGACGCCTCCTTGCACGCCGCTTCCACCGCGTCGGCATCCAGTCCCAGCACCGCCGCCATCGTGCCCGGCGTTCGCTCCGCCGCTTCCTGCATCGCCCGCGCCCGCGCCTGCACCAGCTTCAGCCCATCCTGCCAGTCCAGCACGCCAGCCGCAACCAGCGCAGCGTACTCGCCCACGCTGTGCCCCGCCACGCACACCGGCTTCGGATCCACCAGCTCGCGCAGGACATGCCATATCGCGATGCTCGTCACGAACAGCGCAGGCTGGGCGTGAACCGTCTGGCGCAGCTCCTCTTCGCTTCCTTCAAAGCACAACGCACTCAGTCGGTAGCCCAGTATCTCATCTGCCTCTTCATAGACGCACCGCGCCGAGCCAAACTCTTCGGCAACGCTTTTGCCCATGCCCGGCGTCTGCGAACCCTGTCCCGGAAAAACCAGCGCAATCATGCCAGTACCTCCTAATATGCCCACCGTATCACACAGGCTCCCCACGTCAGCCCCGCGCCGAAACCGACCACCACCACCAGGTCGCCCTTCTTCAGGCGTCCTTGCTCCCACGCTTCGTAGACAGCGATGGGGATGGACGCCGCCGAAGTGTTGCCGTAGCGGTCGACGTTCACGAACACCCGCTCCATCGGCAGGTTCAGTCGCTCGGCTGCCGCCTGGATGATGCGGATATTCGCCTGGTGCGGGATGAAGAGGTTCACCTCCTCGGGGGCGATGCCTGCTTTTTCCAGCGCCTGCACCGATACCTCGCCCATGATGGTCACCGCAAACTTGAACACCTCACGCCCGCGCATGTGGATGGTGTGACGCTTACAGGCAATCACCTCCGGGCTGAGCGGTTCGCGCGTGCCGCCGGCGGGAACGTTCAACAGCGGTGCGCCCGTGCCATCCGCGCCCAGAACGCCGGACAGCACGCCATAAGGCTCTTCCACCGGTGCCAGCACCACCGCACCTGCGCCGTCGCCAAACAGCACGCAGGTGCTGCGGTCCTCCCAGTTGACCTGACGCGACAGGATGTCGGCACCAATCACGAGCACACAGCGATACGCTCCCGTCTCCACCGCCTGCGCCGCCATCCACAGCGCGTACACAAACCCCGAGCACACCGCATTGAGGTCAAACGCCGCCGCCCGAACCGCCCCAATCTTCGCCTGAACCAGGCAGGCGGTGGAGGGCCAGGGCATATCGGGAGTAGCGGTGGCGACCACAATCAGGTCAACCTCCTCGGCGCCCCTGCCCGCGTTCTGCAGAGCCTGATGTGCCGCCTGCGCGGCGAGGTCGGAAGTCGCCACATCGGGGGGAGCAACGCGCCGCTCGCGGATGCCGGTGCGAGTCACAATCCACTCGTCGCTGGTATCGATGCGCTGTTCAAGGTCATGATTGGTCAGCACAGGTTCAGGAATCCCCACGCCGACCCCCACAATGCCCGCCCGCACCTTACTGCGCATCGGTGTCGCTCTCCTGCAGGAGGAAAGGTAGTGTGCTAAGCAGGGCGGTCTGCTGGAGCATGGCGCTTTCAATGCGCTCCGCCATTCGTTCCTGCACGGAACGCACGGTCAAACGCACGCCGTTGGCGATAGCGCTGGCATGGGAACGCCCGTGCCCAATCACGCATACCCCTCGCACGCCCAGCAGATGCGCCCCGCCGTATTCCGCGTAGTCGGTGCGCTGTTTGAGGCGGCGGATGACGCCCCGGAACATGCTCAGCGGTACCATCAGCAGCGGATTGCGCCGCACCTCTTCTTCCAGAAGGCTGACCATGAAACTGGCAGTGCCCTCGCCGATTTTGAGCGCAACGTTGCCCACAAACCCATCACACACCACCACGTCCGCTCTGCCTTCAAATACGTCCTTGCCCTCGATGTTGCCCACAAAGGGCAGTCCGCTCTGATGCAGGAGCTTATGCGCCAGCTTCACCACCTGATTGCCCTTGCCTTCCTCTTCGCCGTTGCTGAGCAAGCCGATTTTCGGGTCGGGGATGTTCAGGATGACCTGGGCATACACCGTGCCCATGATAGCGAACTCGAGCAGGTGTGAGGGGTCGCAATCCACGTTTGCTCCCGCATCGATCAGCACAAACCGTCCCTTTTTACACGGTATCGCCGCGGCGATGGCGGGACGGTCGATGCCCGGGATGCGCCCGATTTGCAGGGCGGCTACCGCCATCGCTGCACCGCTGTTACCGGCGGAGAAGAAGGCATCCGCCTCGCCCTCCTGAACCATCTGTGCGCAGTGCACGATGGAGGCGTCACGCTTGCGCCGGATGGCATATACCGGGCTTTCCCCCATCTCGATAACCTGGGAGGCGTGGCGAACCCGGACGTTCGACGGCACAGACACGCCCCGCAGTTCGGCAGAGATGCGCGACTCGTCGCCCACCAGCGTAACTTCTACCAGCGGCATCTCGCGGGCAACGCTCAAACAGCCCAGCACCACCTCGCGCGGGGCGTGGTCGCCGCCCATGGCGTCAACCGCAATACGTATGGCAGAGCGAGACGGCTCCATTCGGGCAGTGGGTTATCGCTTGCGCTCCTTACGCTTGACCAGTACCGCCTGCCTGCCTTTGTAGTAGCCGCAGACGGGACAGGCAGTATGCGACAGATGCGCGCCCGGGCAGTCCGGGTTGTTGGTCGGACACCGCCCAATCTTCACCACAGTTGCCGCGTTCAGAATATAGTGCGTGCGCCGCTTTGCCGTTCGCGCATGAGAATGTCGTCTTTTCGGTAAAGCCACGGTCTCACCTCTCTCCGCGTAAAAATCGCCGATATATTATATCACGGAATCAGCTCTCCTCCATCTGTGCGAGCAGTTTCGCCAGCACCGCGAAAGCGGGATGCCCCACCTGTTTCTGGCAGCCGCATTCGCCCTCGTTCAAATCCGCTCCGCAGGTGGGACACAGCCCTTTGCACTCCTCAGCGTGCAGAGGCTTGATGGGCAGCGAAACCCACAGCATCTGCCGGATCAGCTCCGTCAGGTCCAGGATGTTGCCGTCCAGAAAGAGGGTGTCGCCCTCTTCGGGAATGATGGTCACCTGTGGGTGTTCGAACGGGCGCGCGGCGAGGGCACGCAGCTCCACCTGCTCCTCCACCTCGCACAGCAGCGGCATCTCGAAAAGGCGCAGACACCGACTGCATTCCAGCTCCACGCTGGTATGCAGGAACCCACGCACCAGCAGAAGGTCGCCCGTGTTGGTAAAGCGCAGGCTTCCGCGAATCGGTCTCAGCACCTGCAGGTCCTCAATAGATTCCGCCGGCTCGTCCACCTCATAAGCCATCTGTTTGCCCACGTGCTGGGCGATTTCAGTCAAGTCCAGTTTCACGGGGAGTCCCCCCTCTCATTCGGTTTTTACCGGCGCATCTGTTCCGCCAGCTTGCGGGTTTCGGCGGCAATCACGCGTTCCTCATCGGTGGGCACGACATATACCCTCACCCGCGAATCGGGAGTGCTGATGAGGCGCTCGCCCTTGCCCTCGCGGTTTGCGGTCTCATCGATGCGCACGCCCAGGTACTCCAGCGAAGCGCACACCCTGCTTCGCACCGCCGGGCTGTTCTCACCGATGCCTGCGGTGAAGGCAATAGCGTGCACGCCGTTCATCGCCGCCGCATACGCGCCGATGTATTTGATTATCCGGTAACAGAATACCTCAAAAGCGGTCTGCGCTTTACTATCCCCGGCGGAGGCACGCGCTTCCACGTCGCGCATGTCCGAAACCCCCGCCAGCGCCAGCAGACCACCCTCTTTGTTAATCAGGCGGTCTACTCGGTCGGCGTCCCAGCCGAGCGTGCGCTGAAGATGCAGGATAATCGCCGGGTCGATATCGCCCGAACGGGTTCCCATCACCAGCCCCTCAGCAGGGGTCATGCCCATGCTGGTATCCACGCTCTTGCCGTCCAGCACCGCGGTAATGCTGGAGCCGTTGCCCAGATGACAGCATATCACCTTGCTGGGGCTCTGCAGGGCGTTCTCCTGCCTCAGCAGTTCGATCACCCGCTCCGAGACGTAGCGGTGCGACGTGCCGTGAAAGCCGTATCGCCGGATGCCGTATTTCTCGCGCAGTTCGTAAGGCAGGGCGTACAGATAGGCGTGTGGAGGCAGAGTGTGGTGGAAAGCGGTATCAAACACCGCTACCTGTATCGCCTGTGGCGCCTGCTCCATGCACGCCCGAATGCCCAGCAGGTTCGGCGGATTGTGCAGGGGCGCAAGCGTTGCGCACGCCTCTATCGCCTCAATGACCTCCGGCGTGATAACGACCGCACCGGTGAAGGCTTCCCCACCGTGCACCACCCGGTGCCCGATAGCGTGGATTTGTTCTATCGGCAAGCCCCCTTCGGTCTGGCTGAGCTGCTCGAACATCTGGTGCACAGCCACCGTATGGTTCGGGGTCTCGGCACTGCCTACCCGTTCTATCAAGCCACGCGCTCGCTCCTGCGAGTCGCTGAACAAACGATACTTGACCGACGAACTGCCACAGTTTACTACCAGAATGTTCACCTTTGTTCTCCCGTCTCCGGTGTTGTTAGTGTCGTGCGGAACCGACAGGCACTTCTTCCAGCGATTCTTCCAGCTTCTCTTTGCCGCGCTGGATGGTTCCAATCGCCTTTGCCAGCACAGCTTCCAGGTTGGTCAACACATCGCGAGCATATTCGTCCGCGCCGCGCCGAATCTGGCGGGCATCCTCCTGCGCGCTGGCGACAATCTGCCGTGCCTGCTCCTTCGCCATCAACACAATCTCGCTCTGGTCTACCAGACGCTGCGCCTGCAAACGTGCCTCTTCCAGAATGCGCCCCGCTTCCGCCCGGCTCTCTTCAATAATATGATTCGCCTCTTCGCGGGCGGTCTCCAGAATGCGGTCACGCTCGCGCGTGAGGTTGCTGGCACGCTTGACATCCTCCGGCAGAGATGCCCGGATGCGGTTCACCAGCACGAAAAACTCGTCATGGTCCAGCCCAAAAGTGAGCTTCAGCAGGGCAATATAGCGCGTGTTTTCTACCAGCTCTTCCAGCTGCTTGAGTAATTGCAGGATTTCTATGGTAATCACCCCCTCTTCGTTTCTTTGTTCGGCACCGACCGCCCCAGCTTGCGGTATAAATACGGCTCCACCGCTTTCGGAACCAGTCCCTGCACGCTTCCCCCCAGCCGGGCAATCTCTTTGACCATGCTGGAGGATAAGAAAACGTATTCTGAACTGGTCATCATGAAAATGGTTTCTACCTGCGGGCACAGGCGTTTGTTGGTCAACGCCATCTGCAGTTCGTAGTCGAAATCGCTGACCGCGCGAAGCCCCTTCACAATCACCTGCGCCCCGCATTTCATGGCGAAGTCGACCAGAAGTCCCTCGAAGCACTCTACCTGCACGTTAGGCAACGAGGCGCAAACTTCCTGCAATATCGCCACCCGCTCTTCAGCGGTGAACAGCGGCTGTTTGGACGGATTGGGCGCCACCGCCACGATTAACCGCTCGAACAGGCGCGACGCCCGCACGATGATATCGTAGTGCCCGCTGGTTACGGGGTCAAACGACCCCGGATAGATAGCAACCCGACATTGTGTCATTTCAGCTCACCGTTGCCAGCACCGCTCTTGGCATGTTTCTCTGCATAGCCGTTTGCAACAGGCGGTGCTGGGGTAGTTTCAGTTCGGGGTCCGCCCGCACGGTGTTGAACGCTTCCGTTCGCGCCAGCTCCAGCAGTTCGGCATCGCGCAGGATGTCCGCCACGCGCAGGGAGGGCACACCGCTCTGGCGGGTTCCGTAAATCTCGCCCGGTCCGCGCAGGCGCAGGTCCTCCTCTGCAATCACGAAGCCGTCGTTGGTGCGCACCAGCACGTCCAGCCGGCGGTTGGCGTCCTCGCCGTTCGAATCACTGATAAGGATACAGTAGGACTGATTGCCGCCGCGCCCCACGCGCCCGCGCAGCTGGTGCAACTGCGCTAGCCCGAACCGCTCGGCATCCTCAATCACCATCACTGTAGCGTTGGGCACATCTACGCCTACCTCGATGACGGTGGTGGAGACCAGAATGTCGATATCGCCCGCGCGAAACCGCTCCATAATCTCTTCTTTCTCCATCGGCTTCATCTGCCCATGCAGCAGCCCCACGCGCAGCTCGGGGAAGACCTCTTCCTGCAGGTGTTTGGCTAAATCCTCCGCCGCTTTTGCCTGCATCTTCTCGGATTCGGTGATCAGCGGGCAGACCACATACGCCTGTTGCCCCTGCTGAACCAGTTTGCGTATCGCCTCGTACACCTGCGCGCGCTGGTGGGCGCGTTTGCGGTGCGTTTTGACCGGTCGCCTGCCCGGGGGCAGTTCGTCGATGATGGAGAGGTCCAGGTCGCCGTACAGCGTCATGGTAAGCGTGCGGGGGATGGGTGTGGCGGTCATCACCAGCACGTCGGGGTTCTCTCCCTTTTCGCGCAGGGCGGCGCGCTGAAGCACACCGAAGCGGTGCTGTTCGTCGATAATCACCAGCCCCAGCCTGCGGAACTCCACCCCTTCCTGGATCAGCGCGTGCGTGCCCACGGCTACCTGCGTGATTCCGGTGGCAATGCGTTCGCGCACCGACTTCTTGCCGCGCTGGGTCAGGCTACCCACCGCAAGGTCCACGATAATTCCCAGCCGGCGGAACAGGCGCGACAGCACGATGAAATGCTGTTCGGCGAGGATTTCGGTCGGCACCATCACCGCCGCCTGGTAGCCGTTCTCCACACACGCCAGTATCGCCGCCGCCGCAACAATCGTCTTGCCCGATCCCACATCGCCCTGCAGGAGCCTGTTCATCGGATACTCGCGCGCCATGTCGTTCCAGATTTCCTCAATGACGCGCCGCTGGGCATTGGTAAGGTCAAAAGGCACAATCTCGTGCAGCTTGCGCCACAGCACGTCCTTATCGATGCGGAAGCGGATACCCGGTGCGCCGGTGGTCTCGGTGATTTTGCGCTGAGCGATGTGCAATTGCAGCAGGTAGAACTCTTCAAAAATAAGCCGCCTTCGCGCCTGTTCCAGATGCTCCATGCTTTCGGGAAAATGGGCGTTGCGCACCGCTTCGGCAAAAGGCATCAGGTTCAGCCGGCGGCGCAGGTCGGGCGGAAGGCAGTCTACCAGCGCGGGCTGATAGACCTCCAGGGCGTTTGCCATGATACGGCGCAGTCGCGCCTGCGGAAGCCCCTCCGTCAGCGGATACACCGGCACGATACGGTGCGCGGCGAGCGGGTCGGCATCGGTGAGCGGTTCCCATTCGGGCGTCTGCATCTGGCAGTGGTAAGGCGCGTTCTGCACCACACCGTACGCCACGATATCCTGCCCGCGCATCTTCAGAAACTTATCCTTGAGATAGGGCTGGTTGAACCACACCAGCTCCAGCGTGCCCGTGCCGTCGTCGATGATGACTTTGGTGATGGTCATTTTGGGGCGCGGAGAGACGTTATCCACCGCCACAATCGTGCCGTGTACGGTCACCGCCTCGCCGGGCACCACCTGCGAGAGGGTACGGAAGTGGGTTCGGTCCTCGTAACGCCGCGGCAGGTGCATCAGCAGGTCGAAAACGGTGTAGATATTCAGTTTAGCGAGCACCTGTGCCAGAGCCTCTCCCACCCCCTTTACAAAGCGCACCTCATCGTCGAGGCTTCTGGGGCGGGCGGCAGTTGTTCGTGTGAACGCTGGTCTGGCGGCAACTGGATCGCTCATTCTTCCGTCTCCGCTGGTATTTGCGCCCTGCAGGCATCCATTGTAAAGGGTACAGAGGCGGTTTGTCAAGACGGCGGTGACGGGGCGTACACGACATAGACGCAGGCGCGGGGATTCAGATGGGGCAGTTTATAGCCAGTGCTGGCGTGTGTGCAGTCGCCATGCCTCTTCCCTTGCTTCATACCACTCTGTTGCGCGCATATCAATCCCACAGGTTTCCATATTCAGCCGGTCCCAGTCCTGTTGGTCACAGTCCACCCTTGCTGCCCACTGTATCGATGTGAAGCCCTGATTGTCGCGGATTTCAGGGTCAGCCCCATGACACACCAGCATAAAGCCGAAATCCCAAAAGCCGTTTTCCAGCGCGATATGCAGGGGCGTTTGACCGTTTCTGTCCCGGGCGTTTACATCGGCACCGCCAGCGATCAACACTTCGGCTATGTTCTGCTTGCCCTCTCGTGCTGCCTCATGTAAAGGGGTGTTTTTCTTCCATCCCGCCTGTACGTTAGGATCCGCCCCCGCATCCAGAAGTATCTGCACCATCTCTACGTTTCCGCACCGTACAGCCATGTGCAAAAAGGACTCGCCGCAACACGCCGCGTAGTCGTTGTGCCAGCACCGGCGCGCCTTCCGCCACAAACGTAAGGAAAACACACCAAACCGATTGGGTGTGTTGGGGGATATACCACTCGCAAGGATTTCACGAAGCTTTTGGGCGTCACCTGTATTTATTGCATGTCGCATCTGGAGCGACCAGTCTACCATCGCTGCCCACTGAAGCGGCGTAAAGCCATGGTTGTCACGGACTTCGGTGTTTGCACCGTGACCTATCAGAATACGAGCGATCTCTGGGTAGCTTTGCTCCAAAGCGATGTGCAGAGGGGTGTGCCCATCTCTGTTCTGCGCATTCAGGTCCGCGCCAGCAGCAATCAGCAACTCGACAATCCTCGCGTTCCCGTTCTCCACTGCAATGTGCAGAGGGGTGTAGTCCCAGTTATCTCGCGCATTCACATCTGCTCCAGCTTTCAGGAGTGCCCGCACGATGCGAGGCTTTTCGTAGTTGACGGCGATGTGCAAAGGCGTCTCCCCGCCGTCGTTGCGTGCATTTACCGATAATCCCTCCTCTAACAGCTTGCGAACCCTCATAACCCGTCCGGAGTCAATAGCCTCCAGCATCTCCTGCATCAGTACATTGCTTTCCATAGTGCGTTTCCCCCCGAAGGTCTACTCTAGGAATTTCGCAGTTGCGACAGTGCATTCCTGCGATTCTAGCAATACTCTGTCTGGGTGGAGAAATTTCAGCCACCACTAACGGCACCCTCTTCACCGAGGCTCGGTACAGGTTTCGCCGCCGTCTCATGGCTCTCCGCCCCCACGCTTTTTCATCCTATAGAAAGTCGAGCAAAAAGACTGAAAAATCGTTATTGACACAATGTACTAAACTAATCAATATATTAAATCTGTTAAACGCCTGAAGTTAATCAATTAAATTGATTTTATAAACTCTTCGGTGAATGTTTACAGCAAATGTAAGTAACTTTTCAACTTTATTTCAGTCGGGTGTACGCCCTGCAAGGGTTTGTCATGCTGGCAGAGAGAAATGACTGCTTGCGCAGGCAGTGAGAAAGTGATACAATGAAAACGATAAACTTACCATACTGAAGTAAATAAGTTAATTAGGCGAAAAAATCAATATATCCCTACAAGAAGGAGGCGTTTCCCGTGGAGAGGCAGATCCGTTACCAGAGGGAGGCAGACCTCGAGTGGGCGCACCGGTTCACCGAGCATCCGGGCTGTGAACGCCTGCTATCGTGTATCCAGTGTGGCACCTGCTCGGGCACCTGCCCTCTGTCCATCTACATGGACCTAACCCCCCGTCGGGTATTGGCTATGGTACGTGAGGGCTTCCGCGAGGACGTTTTGCGGTCGAAAACCATCTGGCTGTGTGCCAGTTGTTATTCCTGCAGTGTGGAGTGTCCCCAGAAGATTAGCATCACCGACGTGATGTACCAGTTGAAGCGCGAAGCCATTCGGAACAACGTCTACCCCAAGCGCTTCCCCATCCCTGTGCTGGCGCAGGAGTTCTGCGAGATGGTTCGTCGTCGCGGGCGCAACTCCGAGTTTTGGGTGGTGTTTCGCATGGCGCTTCGTTCGAACCCGCTCATTCTGTTATCCATGGCACGTACAGGGTGGGACCTGTGGCGCACGGGCAGGCTATCCCTGCGGATGGAGCGTATTCAGCGCACGAACGAACTGCAGCACATTCCCGCTGCATCGAGGGAGGTGGACTAAATGCAACCTTCTGCCAAGTATCTGTATTACCCCGGCTGTTCGCTGAAGGGCACGGGCATCGCTTACGAAGAGAGCCTGCTCACCACATTTCGCTTGCTGGAGATACCCGTCAGTGAACTGCCCGACTGGAACTGTTGTGGGGCAACCACCTACATGTCGGTCAGTGAGACTTCGGCGACGCTGATGGCTGCACGGAATCTGGCGCTGGCTCGGCAGACAGGCTCTCGTGACCTGCTGGCTCCCTGCAATGCCTGCTACCTGACCCTGCGCAAGAGCCAGGAGCTTGTGCAGAAACACCCGCAGATCGCTCAAGCGGTGGAGCAGTATCTGGAACAGGCAGGGTTGCCACGCCTCGACTCGGTGCGCGTGCGCCATCCGCTGGAGGTGCTGTACAACGACGTGGGCGTGCAACGACTGCGGGAATTGACCACCCGTCGCCTGCAGGGAGTGCGTGTGGCGTGCTATTATGGCTGTCAGGCGGTGCGCCCATACGGTGAGGTAGATGACCCCCATCAACCCACGCGCATGGAGGAAATCCTTCAGGCAGTGGGGGTGGACGTGGTGGACTACACCCTCAGGACCAAGTGTTGCGGGGGTCCGCTGACCGGAACCATTCACGATGTGGGCGTGCGCTTGAACTACATCCTGCTCAAGGAGGCAATGCGGCAGGGCGCACAGGCAATCGTGACCATCTGTCCGCTGTGTCAGTTCAACCTGGACGCCTATCAGGCGGAAATACGCAAGCAGAGCGGTGAATCCATTGACATGCCCATTCTGTACCTGACGCAGGTCGTCGGCTGGGCACTGGGCGGTGGCTTCCGCGAACTGGGACTGCACCGCGCTATCTCGGGCAGGAAACAGGTCGAACAGTGGTTCACCGTGAAGAAGGAGGCGCAAACCTATGTCTGAGCAAAGAAACGGCGAGGTACGCATCGGCGTTTATGTCTGCCACTGCGGAGTGAACATTGCTGGCACTGTGGACGTGGAAGCGGTGGCACAATACGCCGCCACACTGCCCGGAGTGGTGGTGGCTCGCGACTACAAGTATATGTGCTCCGACCCGGGACAGGAGCTTATTGTCAAAGACATCGAGGAACTGCATATTAACCGCGTGGTCGTTGCCGCGTGCAGTCCTTCCCTGCACGAACCTACCTTCCGCGGCGCCGCGGAAAGGGCAGGGCTGAACCCCTTCTTCGTACAGATGGTGAACATCCGCGAGCACGACTCCTGGGTGCACAGCGACCGCCACGCCGCGACCGAGAAGGCGAAAGACCTGGTGCGTGCAGCGGTGATGCGCGTGTACTTCCATAAGCCGCTGGAGCGGCGGCGCGTGCCCATTCACTCCGAGGTACTGGTAGTAGGTGGCGGTATCGCTGGTATCCATGCCGCGCTGACCGTTGCCAACTCGGGGAAGAGGGTCTATCTGGTAGAACGCGAGCCGACCATCGGCGGACACATGGCACAGTACGACAAGACCTTCCCCACCTTAGACTGCGCGGCGTGTATCCTCACCCCCAAAATGTCGGCGGTGAAGGAGCATCCCAACATCACCCTTTGGACATACTCAGAAGTGGTCAGCGTCGACGGTTTTGTGGGTGACTACAAGGTGGTGGTGAAGCGCAAGCCGCGTTACGTGCGCGAAGACCTGTGCGTGGGATGCCTCGAGTGCATCGAATCCTGCGTGTTCAAGGACCCGAAGTTCGACGACGAGTTCAACCTGGGCTTGAGCAAGCGCAAACCGATATACATCCCATTCCCGCAGGCAACGCCCAAAGTGGTGGTGATTGACCCCGAGGCGTGTATCCAGCTGCGCACGGGCAAGTGCAAGAAAACCTGTCTGGAGGCGTGCGTGGAGCGTGGAGCCATCGATTTTGAGCAGAAAGAGACCTATGAGGAAATCCACGTTGGCTCCATCATTATCGCCACCGGTTTCCAGACGTTCGACCCGCGCCGCCTGCCGCAGTACGGTTACGGCAAGTACCCCAACGTGTACACCACGCTGGAGGTAGAGCGTCTGGTCAATGCCTCAGGACCCACCGGCGGGCAGGTTGTCACCCGTGACGGGCGCGTGCCGAAGAGCGTAGGCATCATCCTGTGCGTCGGCTCGCGAGACGAAAACACCAACCGCTGGTGCTCGCGCGTGTGCTGCATGACCTCGCTGAAGCTGGCACACCTCATCAAAGAGCACACCGGCGCGGAGGTGTACATCTTCTACATCGACATGCGCGCCGCCGGCAAGGGCTACGAGGAGTTCTACCAGCGCGTGCTCAACGAAGGGGTGCACTTCGTGCGCGGGCGCGTCGCCGAGATTACCGATTGGGCGCTGGACCCGTCTGAAGAAGGCAAGCTGGTAGCACGGGTAGAGGACACCAACACCGGCTTTGTGCGGCGCATTCCGCTGGATATGGTGGTGCTTGCGGTAGGACTGGAGCCTCAGCCGGACGCGCTGAACGTACAGAGACTGTTCGGCATCGGCTGCTCGATGGACGGCTTCTTCCTCGAGAGGCACCCCAAGCTGGCGCCTGCACCAACCTACACGGACGGTATCTTCATTGCAGGCGTATGTCACGGTCCGAAGGACATTCCCGACACCGTGATGCAGGCGGGTTACGCCGCCGCCGAAGCCATCGCGCTGGCGGACACCGGCTTCTTCGAGCTTGAGCCGAACACCGCCTACGTGGTGGAAGAGGAGTGTTCGGGATGCAAGACCTGCGTCCCGCTGTGTCCGTACACGGCGATTAGCTTTGACGAAGAGAAGCAGAAGGCGCGTATCAACGAGGTGCTCTGCAAGGGATGCGGCACCTGTGTGGCTGCCTGTCCATCCGGTTCCATCAGGCAGAACCTGTTTGAGGACGAAGAGATATTCAGCGAGATAGAGGGCGTGCTGGCGTACGCCCAGTAAACGGAGGGATGAGCATGGAAGATAAACCTGTAACCGACCAGCTCTCCACCAGTGTGCAGTGGGAACCACTTATCGTGGCGTTCTTCTGCAACTGGTGTACCTATACGGCAGCGGATCTGGCGGGCGTCTCCCGAATGGGCTACGCCCCGAACGTGCGCGTGATTCGCGTAATGTGTTCGGGGCGTGTGGACCCGCAATTTGTACTGGATGCTTTTGCGCACGGCGCAGACGGAGTGCTGATTGGCGGCTGTCATCCGGGAGACTGTCACTATGCGGAGGGCAACTACAAGACCCTGCGTCGTTATCACCTGCTCCGTCGCCTGATTCGCGATTTGGGCATCGAGGAAGGGCGCTTGCGCCTGGAGTGGATTGCCGCTTCCGAAGGCGAAAAGGTGAGCAAGACCATTAACGAGATGGTGGAGCAGGTGCGCGCTCTAGGCCCCCTGCGCCTGACGAGACGGTTCAAAGAGTGGGATGCTGAGCTGGCTTCCCTCGAGGCGGAAGCACAAAGCGAGGAGGTGGCAACCCATGCCTGACAAGCCCAAAGTCGCGTTCTACTGGTGCGCCTCGTGCGGCGGATGTGAGGAGTCCATCGTCGACCTCGCAGAGGACATCCTGGAGGTCGCTCAGGCGGTGGACATCGTCTTCTGGCCCGTGGCGATGGACTTCAAGCGCAAGGACGTGGAGGCAATGCCCGATGGTTCCATCCTTGCCACGATGGTGAACGGCTCCATCCGCACCTCTGAACAGGAGGAGATGGCGCATCTGCTTCGACGCAAGAGCCAGATACTCATCGCCTACGGCTCATGTGCGCATACCGGCGGTATCCCCAGCCTTGCCAACCAGTTCACCCGCGAGCAGATTCTGCGCTATGTCTATGAAGAGGCTCCCAGCGTGGTGAACGAGGAGCGCGTGCGCCCGCAACCACGACACCGCGACAACGGCACGGCGGTCACCCTGCCGGAGTTCCGGGGACTGGTGCGCAGTCTGGACCAGGTGGTGGAGGTGGACTACTACCTGCCCGGCTGTCCGCCGACGCCCAAACTGCTGAAGCAGGCGGTGCTGACGCTCCTGTCGGGCAACCTGCCACCGAAAGGAACCGTGCTGGCGCCCGACACCGCCCAGTGCGACAGCTGTCCGCGCAAGGAGACCAAACCCGTGGACCTGAAGATCAACGAGTTCAAGAGGCCGCACTGGACGCAAATAGA
Organism: Chthonomonadia bacterium; assembly: GCA_013314755.1. Taxonomy (GTDB): domain Bacteria; phylum Armatimonadota; class HRBIN16; order HRBIN16; family HRBIN16; genus HRBIN16. Next base: position 42,862 of record JABUFA010000006.1, on the reverse strand, counting down.
CCCCGAAACATGCTTCCTCGCGCAGGGCATTATCTGCATGGGACCTGCCACCCGTTCGGGCTGTGAGGCGCAGTGCATTCGCGGCAACATGCCCTGCACCGGTTGTTTCGGTCCCACCTCGCGCGTGCGCGACCAGGGCGCCAAGATACTCTCTGCGCTGGCATCCTCGGTGAACGCGCGCGAGCCAGAGGATATCGAGAAGATACTGGACGGTATCGTGGACCCGGTGGGAACCTTCTACCGCTACTCGCTGGCGAAATCGCTACTGCGTGCGAAAGTGACTCGTTGAGGAGGGATGAACGATGGACGAAAGCATCCAGACCGTATGGAACGAAGCGCAAACCCGCGCCAATGAGGCATACCACGCCCAGCGCAGGCGTATCACCGTCGACCCGATTACCCGTCTGGAGGGGCATGGCAAAATAGACATCTTCCTCAACGAGCAGGGCGAGGTCGAGCGTGCCTACTTCCAGGTGCCCGAACTGCGCGGCTTTGAAGTGTTCTCCCTTGGGCGACCGGCGGAGGACATGCCCCAGATTACCAGCCGCATCTGCGGAGTCTGCCCGACCGCGCACCATATGGCGTCCACCAAAGCTCTGGACGACCTCTATCGCGTGGAACCGCCTTCGCCCGCGAAGAAAATCCGCGAGCTGGTCTACAACACCTTCATGCTGGAGGACCATGCCCTGCACGTGTACGTGCTGGGCGGACCCGACTTCATCGTCGGTCCCGATGCGCCGCCCGAAATGCGCAACGTGCTGGGCGTGATTCAGACCGTGGGCGTGGACATCGGCAAGCGCGTGATTACTACCCGCCGTCGCCTGCGCGAGTTTATCGCCTACCTGGGCGGAAAGGTGGTGCATCCCGTGCTGGGACTGCCAGGCGGTGTGGCGAAGGGCATTGCCCCGGAAGACCTGCCGCAGTTCCAGCAACTTGCCAAAGACGCTCTGGAGTTTGCGCTGTTCACCCTGCAGGTGTTTAAGGACGTGGTGCTGAAAAACCCTGCCTACATGGACCTTATCACCTCCGACACTTACACCCATCGCACCTACTACATGGGGCTGGTGGACGAGAAGAACCGCGTGAACTTCTACGATGGCAAGATACGAGTGGTTTCGCCTGAGGGAAGCGAATATGCGAAGTTCGCCGCGCAGGCATATCTGGACTACATCGCCGAACACGTGGAACCCTGGAGCTACGTGAAGTTCTGCTACCTGAAGGGCGTTGGCTGGAAGGGCTTCACCGACGGCAGGGAGAGCGGAATCTACTCGGTGGCGCCGCTGGCACGGCTGAACGCCTCCGATGGGATGGCCACTCCCGAAGCGCAGAAAGCCTACGAGGAGTTCTTCAACGCCTTCGGGCAGAAGCCTGTGCACCATACGCTGGCGAACCACTGGGCGCGCGTTATCGAGATGGTATACGCCGCCGAACGCATCAACGAGCTGATTAACGACCCTGAAATCACCAGCACCAACCTGCGCGTTATCCCCACCACCAGCCCAACGGTCGGCATCGGGGTGGTGGAGGCGCCGCGCGGAACGCTGTTCCATCACTACGAGACCGATGAGGACGGCATCCTGCGCAAGGTGAACCTTATCGTCGCCACGCAGAACAACTCCGCCCGTATGGCGATGAGCGTGGAAAAGGCGGCGAAGGGGCTAATCCACGGCGGCGAGGTGTCCGAAGGGCTTCTGAACAAGGTGGAGATGGCGTTTCGGGCATACGACCCCTGCCATGCCTGCGCCACACACTCCCTGCCGGGACAGATGCCGCTGGTGCTGAGCGTGTACAACGCACAGGGCGAGGTTATCCATCAGCAGAAGCGATGAACGAGCAAAACGGGCGTACGCTGGTACTGGCTCTGGGCAACGACCTGCTCGGCGATGACGGCGTGGGGCTGGAGGCAGCGCGCCAGATTGCCGGGCGGGTGGACGGCTCGGTGGACGTGGTGCAGACTGGGGAAGCTGGTCTGGCACTGCTGGAGCTGATGGAAGGCTACGCCCGCGCGCTGTTGATCGATTCGGTAGTAACAGGGCGCTATCCGCCGGGAACCGTGCTGGAGTTCCAGCCGGAGGACTTTCGCCGGGTGGTGGCGCCCTCGCCGCATTACGCCGGCTTGCCGGAAGTGATGGAGATGGCACGTCGCCTGCAGGTGGTGTTCCCGCAGGAGATTCGCATCCTCGCAATGGAGGTGCTGAACCCTTACGAGTTCGGCATCGGCTTCTCGGAGCCGGTTCGCACCTCCCTGCCCCGCCTCGTCCAACGCGCTCTGCAGATACTGGACGAGTGGCAGAACCCCGGCTCTCAGCCGGACCAGCACCGTCAAGATTCCCCTGCTTCTCAGCCTTCTTAACGCCCCGGTGTGCCCTGTCTTGCGGTTCGTTACGGGATGTGGCAAAATAGAGGCATGAGCGCACAGGGCAGGGATGCCATACATATCATCATGCTCGGACCCGCGCTGGATGTTCGTGGGGGAGTCTCTTCGGTGGAAAAGTTGATTCTGGCGCACGCTCCTGCAGGAATAAAAATTCGCCACATTGCCACCATGCGCGACGGCTCGGCATTGTACAAGCTGTTCGTCTTTCTGGGGGCAGTGGCACGTTTCATACCTGCCTTGCTTGTCGGGCACGTGGACCTGGTGCATATCCATTTCGCGAGTCGCGCCAGCACGTGGCGGAAATCCGTTTTTGCTATGCTTGCCCAAATGGCTGGCGAGCCATATATCCTGCACGCCCACGGAGGAGAGTTTCGCGACTTCTACTCCCGCCAGCCACGCGTGCTCCAGCGATGGATTGCTCGAATGCTCAGGCGAAGCCGACGGCTGATCGCCCTGTCGGAAGGGTGGAAGCAATATTATACCGGGCAATTCGGCTTGCCCTCAGAGCGTGTTGCGGTGCTCCCCAATCCGGTGGACATGCCGAGCACACCGCCCAGCCGAGGCAACAGGAGCTGTGTTACCCTGCTTTTTCTCGGAAGAATGGGGCACATTAAGGGGGCAACTCGAGTGGTACAGGCACTGAGTGCCCTGCCGGAAGAAGTGCTGAAGCGCGCGCATCTGGCCATGGCGGGTGATGGTAACGTGGAAAGTGTGCGCCAAGAGGTAAGCAATCTGGGGCTGGATAAGCAGGTTACCGTGATGGACTGGGTAACTGCCGAACAGCGAAACACTCTCTTCGCCAGCGCGGATATCTTTGTGCTTCCCTCCCTGAACGAAGGTCTGCCCATGAGCGTTCTGGAGGCGATGAGCTGGGGACTGCCCGTCATTACCTCGCCTGTTGGCGGTATTCCCGAAGTGGTTCAGCATGGGGTGAATGGTCTGCTGGTGCCTCCAACGGACATTCCCGCTATTGCGCAGGCGATGCAGGAGCTTATAGAAAACGAACCCCTGCGCCTGCAGATGGGCATAAACGCGCGTTCCAGCGTAGAGCATCTGGACATCGCCCACTACTGGCAGAAGCTTTACCAGATATATCAGTCCGTCCTGGCGGAGCAGGGGAAATGAGTATCCTGAAGAGTCTTTCTGCCTCCCTGAAGGGACAGGTTCTTGGTGACCTGCTGTTACGACGCAATCCGCTGTTTTATCCCACAGCACTTCGTCTGTTTGACCGTCTGGAAAACGCCCCTCTGGAGGAGCGCAAGCGGTTCACAACACAGCGACTGCACACCGTCCTGCAGGCAGCTTCTCGCACCCGCTACGGCAGGAAAGTGGGAGCAGGACAGAACCTCTCCGAGTGGCCCCTGCTGGAGAAATCTCTTGTGCGCGATGACCCGCTGGCGTTCGTGCTGGCGCCGGTGTGGCTGAGCAGTCCTGCCAGCACCAGCGGAACCACCGGTTTGCCTTTGAAGCTGTATCGCTCCTTCAGTTCGGTGGCAGTGGAGCAGGCAAGTATCGACCGTCTGATACTGGCGAAAGGTATCGTTCCCCGAACCGCTCGTACGGCTGTGCTTCGCGGCGATAGCATCAAAGACCCTGCCGACAGGCAGCCTCCCTTCTGGAAGTTTGTCGCCGGCGGGCGCAGGATGGTGATGTCCTCGAACCACCTCAGTCCCCAGACGATTGACGCCTACCACGCTGCCCTGCAGGCGTTCGCTCCCGACTGCCTGATGGCGTATCCCACCTCGCTGGAATCGCTGTGTAGGCTTCTGCAGGAGACGGGGATGTGCCTGCAGATTCCGCTGGTTGTTACCTCATCCGAAACGTTGACACCTCACACACGGCGGCTGGCACAGCAGGTGCTGGGGGCGGAACTGGTGGACTACTATGGACAGGCGGAGCGTGTGGCGTTTGCCTACAGCTTCCGCGAGGGCGAGTATCGGTTCCTGCCGGGATACGCGCTGGTGGAGCTGCTGCCAGTGGGAGAAGAAGATGGCATGGTCCTGTACGAGATTGTGGGCACGAACCTGTGGAACCTGCGGATGCCGTTAGTGCGCTACCGAACGGGCGATTTGATACGCCTGCCGGCGGGATTATCGGAAGCGCACCGAGAAGCTATATGCTATGGAGTGGATCCCTTTGGTGGCGTGCTGGGCAGGTACGGAGATTACCTTGTCGCTCCTGACGGCGCGCACCTGATGGGCATTGACCATATCCCGCGCGACGTGGAACATGTGGTGCGCATGCAGGTCATTCAGGAGTCCCTGCATCGTGTGCGCATTCTGGTGGTTCCTGCCGCCGGCTTCGGTGAGCGCGACCGACAGCAGATACTGCATAACACCTCGCTGAAGCTGCCCGCCGAGATGCAGGTAGAGGTTGAAGTGGTTGAGGAACTGGTGCGCACCGCGCAGAACAAGATACCGTTTGTGATTCGCCAATTCGAACAAGCAGGAGGTTCAACGCCATGAACATGCCCAGGCTGGATGGTAAGACGATCGAGCATCGCTACCAGCAGGCAAAGGAGGTATACGCCCTCTATGGCGTGGATACCAACCGCGTGCTGGAGCAGATGAAGGCGATTTCCATCTCCCTGCACTGCTGGCAGGGCGATGACGTGGGCGGATTCGAAAAATCCTCGCAGGAGCTGGGAGGCGGGCTGGCGGTCACGGGCAACTATCCGGGCAAAGCGCGCACTCCCGACGAGCTTCGCGCCGACCTCGCCAAAGCATACAGCCTCATCCCGGGCAAACACCGCCTGAACCTGCACGCCTTCTACGTGGATTATCCCGAGAAGGTGGAGCGTAACCAGCTGGAGCCGAAACACTTCCAGAGCTGGATAGACTGGTCGAAACAACACGGCATCCCTCTGGATTTCAACGGCACTTTCTTTGCCCACCCGCTTGCCAGTGACGGCTGGACACTTGCCAGCGCAGACAGCGGCGTCCGCCAGTTCTGGATTGAGCACGCCATTGCCTGCAGGAGAATCGCCGAGGCGATGGGCAAAGCGCAGGGCAGCGCCTGCATCCATAACCTGTGGATACCCGACGGCGAAAAAGACCTTCCCGCCGACCGGTGGGCGCCACGCCAGCGGCTGAAGGAATCGCTGGATGCCATCTACCGGGAGCCTCTGGACAGTCGCTATGTGAAAGATGCCGTCGAGTCCAAGCTGTTCGGTATCGGCTCCGAGAGCTACGTGGCAGGTTCTTGGGAGTTCTACCTGCCCTATGCCGTCAAACATAACCTGCTGATATGCATCGACACCGGTCACTTCCACCCGACGGAGCAGATAGCCGATAAAATCTCTGCGGTGCTCCTCTTCCTGCCGGAGATACTCCTGCACGTCAGCCGCGGCATTCGCTGGGATAGCGACCACGTGGTGATTCTCAACGATGAGACACGCTCTATCGCCGAGGAGATTGTGCGGGGGAATGCGCTGGACAGGGTGCATATCGGGCTGGACTATTTCGATGCGAGCATCAACCGGGTGGCCGCCTGGGTGATAGGCACCAGGGCGATGTTGAAAGCACTGCTGATTGCCCTGCTGGAACCCACGCACATGTTAAAGAGTCTGGAAGCCTCTGGCGACCGCACCGCCCGCCTTGCGCTGATGGAAGAGGTGAAAACCCTGCCCTACAGCGCGGTCTGGGACTACTACTGCGAGATGCAGGGCGTGCCGGTCGGTGCGGCATGGCTGGATGAAGTGCGTCGCTACGAGCGCGAAGTGCTGGCGAAGCGATAGAGACGAAAAGAAAATCGGTCCCGGGGGTTGGGGGGATAGCGTACCCGGGACCACCTTCTGCAGATTGTTAACCAGTTATTCTGCGGCGTCTGTAATGTAGAACCATCAGTGCGCTCCCACCTCAGAGTGGTCGCAGTAACGCTTGCCCAGCAAGGGCGATCAAGCGACCGGGTAGCCTGCTCAGGCTTCTACCCCTGTACATTGCAAGATTCGTACCACAACGGGCGTTTTTGCGCTTTTGCCCAGATATTTTTTGCATCAGGGCAGGAGACGCGCCATCAGCTCCGCATCGGCAGAGTCGGGATAGCGGCGGGCGATGTCGTTTGCAAAGCGTTTGAACTCCGCCAGGGTTACCGCACGCTTGCCTCGCTTTTGCGACAGGTACGCTGTCCCCACAATGGCGGAACACTCCGCGCCAAAGTTCTCGTCGCTGATGGAGCGAACGCCCTTTCGCACGCATTCCACCATGTTGCGTATCTCGCCGTAGAAGGACGAGGGCCAGTATTCCCATGTGGGACCGGTCGCCTCCACACGCCGGCAGTTGCCCGCCGCGTCCTCCACCACCACGATGCGCCTGTCGTCCTCGTGGGTGAATCGGATATTGCCCATCGTGCCGATAATTACCGTGTCGGGCGAGTCGCGATGACTCCACGAGCCTTCCACGTGTGCGGTGCTCCATGCGCCTGTCTGGGGATTCTCGAAGCGGATGAGGATATGCCCATCGTCCTCCACACGTACCGGCTGGAACTGCCCGGATAGGATGCGCTGGGGCATGCGGATGGTGATACCAATCGGCTCGGCGGCTTTGACGGCGGTCGGCTGTTTGTCCAGCCCCGACAGATACCATGATGCACCGATGGCGTGAATGCCGTTATCCAGCAGGGAGCCACCTCCACCCGTCTCAGCGTTCCAGAAGTTCGGATTGCCTTCAGGGCCGCCATGCGCGGTGGCGAGAAACATCATCACCGGTTCGCCAATCCAGCCTGCGTCGATAAGCTTCTTCGCGGTGTAGTAAAAGGGGTCCCAGAGCCAGTTTTCGTTATGCTGATACAGTTTGCCCGTGCGCTGAACGGTCTCCACCACGCGCATACACTCCAGCCACGTGCGCGCCATCGGCTTCTCACACATCACGTGCACGCCTGCCTCCAGCGCGGCAATCGCCATCGGTGCGTGCAGAACGGGCTGGGTGCAGATGTCCACCAGGTCCAGCGCCTCGTTCTTCAGCATCGCCTGCACATCCTGATACAGCTTTACCTCTTTCAGGTCTCGCTCAAGGCGTTCTGCTGTTGTGGTGTCGCCTCGCTCTTCTGCCTGCTTCGCCTTCTGCTTGTAGATTTCTTTCATGCGCGTCTCGGTCGCCGACAGGCTTTCAGCGGAGACGTCGCAAAGCGCTACCAGCTGGCAGGCGGGCAGGTCGGGATAGGCAGGCAGATGCGCACCGCGAAAGATTCCACCTGTGCCAATAGCACCTACTCGTATCCGTTTCATGTCAGAATAACCCTCCTGAGAAAGATGATACGGTTAACTATTCGCGGTGGTGGAGGGTTATCCTGCGCCTCCGTCGGGGCTGAACCTGTCGGGATATGTGGACAGATGCACTGCTTTGACCGTGCCCGACTGCAACAGCACCAGCACCCAGCCTCGTCGCCCGGATGGCGGTGTGTCGCGCCGGTTTTCCAGTTTGAAGTAGGTCGCCCAGTGCCAGTTGCAATCGGCAAGGGGCGTTTGCTCTCCCCACTTGCCCTCGCCGTAATCGGGGAACGGTTTCCACCAGCCCAGCTCGTGCGCCACGCCCCAGTTGGGCACGTAGTCATAGCTCACGCCTGTCGGTAGATACAGCGTGCCCTCGAGGCGGGGATTGCCCTCGTGCTGTCCCTTTTGGGGGTCGGATGGGCAAATGAACAGCTGCGTTGCGGGCTGGTAGGCGGGATAGAGTGCACTTAATCGTGGGGGCAGAGCATCATAGTCCTGCAGGTACATTCTTGCAGACATACCAATCTGGCGCAGCTGGCTCATGCAGGCGGTGCGCCGGGCGTTCGCTCGCACCTGGGCAAACACGGGAAACAGTATCCCCGCCAGCACAGCGATAATGGCGATAACGACCAGCAGCTCTATGAGCGTGAAGGCACGTTTACGCTGATCCATAGATGATTCATCTCCTCTTGAAATTACGCGAGAGTGACCTCGCCGTGTTGCATCTCTCTGCTGTTGCAATCGGTATCCCGCTCCCGCATTGTATATGATGAAACCAAGAGGAGGCTGGTTACAAAGAGGAGTAGGGTATACTGAATGCACCATGTAGTGCCGGGGGTAGAGACCGGATGGAGAAGGGCGTAACCATTGTCGGTGGTGGATTTGCGGGAGCAGAAGCCGCATGGGCGGCGGCAAAAGCAGGGGTGCGCGTACGCCTGTTTGAAATGCGCCCCGTGCGCCAGACGCCTGTTCACCAGACACCGTACCTGGCGGAGCCGGTATGCTCTAACTCCTTCAAGTCCAATCTGCTCAGCACGGCGTCGGGGCTTTTGAAGTGGGAGATGCGCCAGTTCGGTTCGCTGGTGCTGGAGTGCGCCGAAGAAGCCGCAGTGCCCGCAGGCGAGGCGCTGGCAGTAGACCGCGAGGTGTTTGCACAGATAGTCACCCGTCGGCTGGAGGCGCACCCGCTGGTGGAAATCGTGCGGGAAGAGATCACCGACATTCCCGACAGCCGCCCGCTGATCCTCGCCACCGGTCCGCTGACCTCTGATGCGCTGGCGCAGGCGATTGGGCGGTTGACAGGTAGCCAGCGACTGTACTTTTACGATGCGGTGTCGCCCATCGTCGACGCCCTGACGTTGAACATGGAGCGTATCTTTGTTGCCTCGCGCTACGGCAAGGGCGAGGCGGCTTATCTGAACTGCCCCATGACGCGGGAGGAGTATGAAGCCTTTGTGGATGCCCTGCTCTCGGCAGAGACGATACAACCTCACGACTTCGAAGAGGCGCGTTACTTTGAGGGCTGTCTGCCCATCGAGGAGATTGCCGCACGGGGCAGGGAAGCTCTCCGCTTCAGTCGCTTCAAGCCGGTCGGGCTGATTGACCCACGCACCGGCAAACGTCCCTACGCGGTGGTGCAGCTGCGCCAGGAGAACCTGCAGGGCACGCTGTACGGGCTGGTAGGATGCCAGACACGCATGAAATGGGGCGAGCAGAAGCGCGTGTTTCGGCTGATACCCGGTCTGGAAAACGCCGAGTTTGTGCGCTACGGGGTGATGCATCGAAACACCTACATCCATTCGCCCTCCCTGCTGGAGCCGACCCTGCAACTGCGCAGTGACCCCGGCATCTTCTTCGCCGGGCAGATTACGGGCGTGGAAGGCTATATTGAAAGCGCGATGTGCGGTATCGTTGCCGGGCTGAACGCGGCGAGGCTGGTACGCGGATTGCCTGCTGTGTCGCTACCCCCGGATACTATGATGGGCGCACTGCTGGACTATATCAGCCACTACGCCGGCAAGGACTTCCAGCCGATGAACGCGAACTTTGGCTTACTGCCCGAACCAGAACCGCCGGTGCGCGACCGCCACCAGCGCATCGCGATGAAGGTCGAGCGAGCACAGCGCTCCCTGCAACGGTTTTTGCAGGAGCTGGAGGCATGAGCGACAACCGATATGCGTGGATAGACGCCTTTGTGCTGGACCTTCAGCACCGCCGCCGTGCGTCGGAGCATACCCTGCGTGCGTACGCCCGCGACATCGTGCAGTTTGCGCAGTTCCTGGAGGGGCACTTTCCCCAGATAGGCTGGGCGGATGTCCAACCCGCCACCATTCGCGCGTTTCTGGCGGAACTGCATCGGCTGGCGATGTCGCCGCGCAGTGTCGAGCGCAAAATCGCTGCCCTGCGCGCCTTCTTCAAATACCTGCAGGCACAGGGAGTGATAAAGCACAACCCGGCGCAGGCGGTTGGCACACCCCGACACGACCAGCAGTTACCTCGCGTGCTGAGCCAGGGTGAGGTAGAGCGTTTGCTCACTGCGCCCACCGGAGACGACCCGCTCTCGGTGCGCGACCGTGCGGTGCTGGAACTGCTCTACGCGACCGGCATGCGCGTGGGGGAGCTGACGAATCTGCGCCTGCAGGATATTGACTTTGCACAGCACACCATCCGCGTCATGGGCAAGGGGAACAAGATGCGCCTGGTGCTCTTCGGGAGGGCAGCACACGAGGCGTTGGGCGAGTACCTGCAACGAGCACGCCCCGTCCTGCTGGCAAAGAGCAAAACACCCGACGAAGGATGGCTGTTTCTGAACGGGCGAGGCACTCGCCTGACCGACCGCAGTGTACGCCGGATTGTGGACAGATATGTGGGCGCCGGTAGCGGTGATTTTAAGCCATCGCCACACTCTCTGCGCCACTCCTTCGCCACGCACCTGCTGGACAGCGGCGCCGACCTGCGTACAGTACAGGAACTGCTTGGACATGCCCAGCTGACCACCACCCAAATCTACACGCACGTCAGCCGCGAACGGCTGAAAGAGGTCTACCGCAAAGCCCATCCCCGAGCGTCTGAGCGCAAAACTTCCGGTGAGTAATCATCTGTGCACCGGAGACTTCACTCCGTACCATTTATGCTGAGATATATGGAGTGCTGAAGCCGTGCTTCAGCACACTTGTCGCCCTGCCCTTGCGCTTGGAAAAATCGCAAGCTACACAGAACGAAACCTGCTCAAGCAGGTTACAGCCTCCGCAGGAGGCTTTGTTTTGGGTAGCCCGCAACTTCCACCAGTTGCAGGGTTGCTTTTTTTACCTCAACCTTGCGACTGAAAGTCGCAGGCAACACATGGCAAAACCTGCTGGCGCAGGTTAGGGGTTGTTGAAGCAAGCTTCAGCACTCCAAAGTCGCAGATTCCGGTTGCGGGGCTGCCTACAGATTCTGCCGGAGCTTGACTCCCGCTGCCACATGGCGATACAATATTCGCGTATTATTCTATTGCCTATAGAAATATTGACCTTCTCTGGAGGTGTATGGTGCGCTTGCACAGAGTGCTGGAAGCGGTTCTGGTGGTGGCTTTTTGTTTGCCGTCGTGGGGGCAGGTTCCCCTCAGCCTTCAAGATGCCATTGCGCAGGCGGAGCGGACGAACCCCCGTCTGCAAGCGGTGGTGGCGAGGCGGGATACTGCATCCGTGCGGGCGCGGGCGACCGCTGGCATGTTGTCGCCACAGGTGTCGGTGTCGGGTTGGCTGGCGCAGGGAACGGTGACGAACATGCTATCCTCGGCGCCAGGAGCGATGCCCGACTCGATGCGCATGGCGGAGCGTGACGGGTTCGCCTCCGCACAGATGAAGCTGGCTGTGCCGCTGTTCACCGGTGGGCGACTGCAGGCGATGGCGGCTGCGGCGCGCCGGGAGAGCGAAGCGATGAGCGCGGAAGTACAGGAGATGGTGCTGGAGGTGCGTTTGGAGGTCACCGAACGCTACCTACAGGCTCTCTTGAAGAGACAGCTGGTCGGAGTAGCGGAGCAACGTCTGCAGGCGCAGGAAGAGCAGACACGCATCATGACGCAGCTGTACGAGGTGGGCAAGGTACCACTGGCGTACCTTCTGCGCAGTCGTGCTGCGGAAGCGGAGGCGAAACAGGAGCTGACCACCGCCCGCAACGAGTTTCAGAAAAGCCTGCTGGACCTGCAGGTCAGCATGGGAGTGTCGCCGACGGGCGAGGTAACCCTGCCTGCGGATTTGCAGGAGCCGATGTTCCATCTGCCAGGCGATGTGGATGAGGCGATACAGCGTGCCCTTCAGCACCGCGCCCTGTTGCAGGCGCAACAGCGTCTTTTGCAGATGCGGCAGCTGGAGCGGCGTGCCGCGCAGGGAGCACTGTTGCCGCAGACGTATCTGACCGCCTCCGGCGACTGGACAAAGGTGCAGGGAATGTCTGCGCAATCGGGTTATACGGTGGCACTGGTGCTCAGCGTGCCGCTGTGGACAGGGGGACAGCTGGAGGCGCAGGTGCGCGAAGCCACCTCGCGAGAGAGGGAACAGCAAGCCAGCCTGAGAGCGGCGCAGTTGCAGGTGGAGAACGAGGTGCGCCGGGCATGGCTGGACATTCAGACCGCCCGCTCGAACCTTGCGACCGCAGAGGCGGCGCTGCAGGACGCAGAAGAGGCGTACCGTGTGGCGGTACTGCGCGTGAACGAGGGCAAGGCGCCCTTTGTGGAGCAGATTGACGCCCTTGCCGCGCTGACCGATGCGCGAACCCGACTATTTGAAGCGCGAACCGAACTGCTCCTCGCACAGGCTCGCTTGCTTCGTGCAATGGGCAATCTGTAGCTACTCCATCTTTTTGCGAAGCAGGGCGATGAACAGGGTGGAACGCGTTTCCTGAATAATCACCGCCTGAAAATGGGTGATTTCCCAACCGTGCGAGACCAGCTCGTTCAGGTGCTGTTCCATCAGGCGGTCATCGGTGGTGCGCACGATACGATACTCCGTCGTTGCCAGCTTAGCGGTCTCCTCCTCGCCGTGCAGGATGTGGAACAATGGCTTGACGTGACGCTCCAGCATCGTATCGACTGGCATCTCCATCTCCGCCTCGCGCGGCTCGATCCCAAGCCAGATGCGACCATCTCCATCGCGGTAGATAATGAATCCTGCCTCCACAACTGCCTCCTCCTGAATATCTGGCTGGGAGAGCAGCTGCTGGCAGTGTTCGGTGGAGACCAGCCACAGGTGTGAATGGCGTGGAAGTCCAAGCTGGCTGTACTCGTGGTCGGTGCGCACTTCGCCGGCGATGCGCTCAAGATGCATTCCACCCTTCACCGCGGAAGCAACAACCGAAATGGGCACTGCGCAGAAATTACGGTGTAACCAGTCAGCGTACGTTCGTAACATGTCGGATACCTCCTTCTCATGCGAACGTGCGCTGCGTGATGCTCCTGCGTGCAACCTTAAAACAACAGAGGCGGGTCGTTAGTCTGAAGTTTTACGCTCACGCGGCGCCTTATCACTCGTTTTTAGGAACCCTTCACTTCGGGGTGACACCGGTATCTCCACGTCGCTATTGCCTGCCCCCTGATATTATTATAACTGGCTTGCATCGGTTCGTCAAACGATTTTTTCCTCTCAGGAGGTTGTCTCCGCTCTCGGCGTGTGATAGTATAGTGCTGTTCAGACCATCTACCTGCAACGAGGCGAACATGGCACTTGAACTAAGGGACTATCTCGACGCGGTGTTTCTGGATATAGAGACCACCGGCATCCAGCCCGCGTGCAGCGAACTGACGCTGATCACACTCTACCAGGAGGGTGAGGAAAAACGGGCGCGGCTGTATGTGAACGACCTGCACGATGCGGTGCAAACCTTGCAAGCTATTGAGGCGCAAGCCCAGGAGTACGGTTACGACAGCATCACGGTCTGCCCTCTTCAGCAGTTCGCGGAACACGCCCCGTTCCTGTCGCTGGTGGCTACCTACAACGGCTCGCAGTTCGATATTCCCTTCATCGTCCACCACCTGCCCCAGCTGCGCACAGTGGTTCGTGCCTGGCAACATCTGGACATCTATACCCAGGTCGCCATCCCACTGCGCGATATGGGGCGACTAAGAACGCCCAACCTGAAGCTGAAAACCCTGCTGACCCACCTGCGCGTGCCCCGCCACCCCAGCATTGCCAACATGCACGGCAGAGATGCAGTGTACCTGTGGAACCAGTGGAAGTATCTTTACGACTCGCAGGCGCTGGCAACGCTGGTGCTGTACGCGCTGGAGGACGTGCGTTGCACGCGCCTGCTGTTACAGCGGCTCATTGACGTGCGGCGCGGCGTGCCACCGGATGACCTGTGGTAGAGCTACCAGGTAATCACCGCCGTCCCTTCGGGCGCCAGCTTCAGGGTAATCCGAAGCTTCCCCGCCTCCATCTTCCAGTTCAGCGACAGCCCATGCACCAGCTCCACCGGCTTTTGCACCTGCTGAGCAGGCACTTTCAGCGCGTTCAGGTCAATCTGCACCTGCACTTTGCGCTCGCTCCGTTCAGGGTTGAACACGGTGAACAGGTTCCTGCCGTACCGCTCCACCCAGCCGCCTGTGGCGGTAGCGCAGGTGATGGGTTGCCACCCCGCCTCCGCAACGCGCCGAATCAGCGGGATATACTTCTGGAACAGCGGGCGGTCACGGTTGTACCAGTTTGGATTGTGCCAGTAGGGGTTGTCGGCGGCGTTATGGCTGAACATGCTCGGATAGATGCCCCAGAACAGGCATCGCTGGAAATAGCGTTCCACCTGACTGCCAAAGGTCTCATAGTCGGTGTTCATCAGCAGAAGATAGGGCTTCTGGTAGCTCATACTGCGCCAGACGTCCATCTGCGCGGGCGATACTGGACTCCACGCGCCACCCTGCCACCAGTTGGTCTCCGTGCCCGAGACGTCCAGCTGCGCCATCAGGAAGGGGAACCGCCAGCCCACCGCGTTGGCAAACAGCCATTTGCCTCGCTTGCGCAGGTCGTCGGCGAGGTAGCGGGTATACTCCCACGTGCTGAATATCTGCAGGATGGCAGGGCGCAGACTGCTGGAGTCGAAAACCAGAGGCACATCCACCATCGTGAAGTGCTCCTCGCGGAAGTTCAGCATCTCCCCGCCCATCTCCAGAGAGTCCAGGTATTCTCCGTCTAGCCCCTCCGTGCCCGATTTCGTGTAAGCACGCTGGGCGTGTTGAGGGGAGTAGTTCAAGTACGCCTTGGAAGGATTCTCGGGGTCAGAAGGGATGTCGGGGTCGGGGTTCAGCAGGAACATCGCGCCGTCGTTCCATGGGGCAACGGTGATGTAGCGATATAGCTTACCGCTGGCGTCGGTGATGATTCCGCATTTCAGCGTCGCGCGCGCCTGCGACCTCTGCCAGGCGTCGCCTATCTTGCCCTGCGCGTACTGCTGGAGGCAGTCGTCCGCTCCTGCATCCGTTCGGGGAAACTCTTTGGGCATGGGCATCCAGTAGCTCATCGGCTCGGTGTAGCGGAAGCTCAGGATGCCCAGCTGGTCGTCCTCGGCGACGCTGTTATCGCCCTCGTGGAAAACGACGCCGAAGTCCTGCACCTTCTGCACCGTGTGCGGGGCGGTAAAAGGCATCCAGATGCCCTGTTTGGGCACGCGGTTTCGGAACCAGTCGGGGAAGTTATCAATATACCTTTGCAGGGCGGAGCGAAAGCCCCACTGCGGTTCCGTGTTCCACAACAGGAGGTGAAATCGTGCCTGATGCGGAAACTTGCGCGTCTTCCCGCTGATAACGCAGTCAAAGACAGCACACGCCCAGTCCCACTGCGGATTGGCAAACAGCCTTGTCAGGCGCGGCGCGTCCATCCGCCATCCCCAGGCAATGCCCCATCCTTCTCCTGTCAGGCACGCCAGCGGATACAGGCTCATCATGTTGGTCGCGCCCCCGTTGATGCGTATCAGGTTCGCGTGTTCTCCTTCGCCCGCGGGCGCAGATTCGCGAATATCGTTGTGCCACCTTGCCCCGTCCATCCGTACCGGCATCGCCCAGATTAAGCTCACGGCGCGGTCCGGGGAGCCTTCCGCGGTGCGCAGGGTTGCCTCTGCCTGCAGGAGGTTTCCCGCCTGCCCGTAGCGTACCTCTATCTGCACGCCCTTCGCCTCACCGCTCCACACGGGCGGACTGGTGCTCCTCCATTTGCCCCTGAACGGTACCAGCGTATCCGGCTCCTGCATATCGCGCAGGAACCAGCCTCCGGGCAGCTGTCCACCGGGAAGCGACTTGCCACCTGCGGCCAGCCCGGTGACCAGTCCGTTGCTGTCGAACTTCACCTGCAGGCGGTCTGGAGTGCCCCAGTTGACCGCGGGTTTGCCCGCACGCACGGTGGGCTGGCGTGTGCTCTGCATATCCAGCACCTGCAGTCCCTCCAGTATCTCCATCTGCACGTCGTCGAACCACACGGTGCCCGCGTGATTGCGCAACAGCAGATGCACATACACTCTGCCTACCGGTTTGCGAGGAATGACCAGCACCTCCCGGCGTTCCCAGTCGTGTGTGCCTGTACTGAATGGAGCAATCAGTCCCCATTCGGGCGTGCCGTCGGTGTAGTAGAGGTCCAGATACAGGGAGTAGCCCGAGTCGGCACTGCCCGAGACATTCTCAGCCCGGCTCCATGCGGTTACACGGAATGGAACAGGTTTCGTCTGGTTCAGCTGCACCACGTGCATCACGCCGCTGCGCAGGTCGGCGGTGGGGTTGTGCAGGCGAACGCTGGCGGTACCACTTCGCTTCACCTGTTCATCCCAGGTAAATGTGCCCTCGGTGGCTGTCCACGTTCGCAGGGATTGTTTCTGGGCATAGACCTGCAGAGCAAATAGCCCCAGCAGTAAGGCTCCCATCAGTTTCATCGGCTCCCTCCGTGCCGGCAGATTCCTCGGCTCAGAGGGAAGAATTCGTGCTGGGATGCAAGTGTCCTGCCAGCGGTTACGCTGCAACGAAATGCTTTTCGCGGGCGGATGTCCACCGCAGGAGCATCTGCCGCAGCTCAGCCTCGCGGAAGGGTTTGCTGAGGTAGTCGTCCATGCCAGCCTGCAGACACCGCTCGCGGTCGCTTTGCATCGCGCTGGCGGTCATGGCGATGATGGTCTGATGCCTGCCGGAGTGCTGTTCTTGCTCGCGGATGAGGCGGGTGGCTTCGTAACCGTCCATCTGAGGCATATGCACGTCCATGAACACCACATCATATTCCTGTTCTGCGCACTTTTGCACGGCTTCATGCCCATCGTCGGCAATGTCCACCACGCATCCTAACCGTTCCAGCATCCGTACAGCCACTTTGCGGTTCACCTCGTTATCCTCCACCAGCAGGACGCGCAGACCCTGGGGCAGTTCGATATCGGTCTGTTCTATAGCATTGTTCTGCGCTGGCTGTGAGGCATCGCGCGCGATGGGCAGGGGCAGGTCTACCCAGAACGTGCTTCCTTTGCCGACTTCGCTCTGCACGTGGATATGCCCGCCCATCAGCTCCGCCAGCTGCTTGCAAATAGCCAGCCCCAACCCGGTTCCGTCATGCCTGCGGGTGGTGGAGCTGTCTGCCTGCGTAAAAGCCCCAAAGATGGCGTCCAGTCGCTCCGGTGGGATGCCGATGCCCGTGTCGAGCACCGTGAAGCGAACCCATACACTTTCCTCCTCCTGGCGCAGACAGGACACCTGCACCACCACTTCTCCCTGCTCGGTGAACTTGATGGCGTTGTTCACCAGGTTCGCCAGTATCTGCCTCAGGCGCATGGGGTCTGCCAGCACCGCCGGGGGAATATCCTCTGCGAGTTCAGCTCGCAATGCCAGGTCTTTCTGCTGTGCCCGGGCAGAGAACAGTTTCACAATGTCGTGCACCACTTCGCGCAGGTCGGTGGGAACCTGCTCCAGCGTCATCTTGCCCGCTTCAATCTTGGCGAGGTCCAGGATGTCGCTGAGGATGGACAGGAGCAGGTCTGCACTGGAGCGCAGGGTTTTGAGATAGTCTCGCTGTTCCTCGTTCAGGGGGGTAGCCATCAGCAGTTCCGCCATGCCGATGATGCCGTTCATCGGGGTGCGTATCTCGTGGCTCATGTTGGCAAGGAACTCCGATTTGGCGTGGCTGGCAGCTTCTGCCGCGACCGCCAGTTCCTGAGCGCGCAGCAATGCCTCCTCCAGCTGTTCGTTTGCCTGAGCAATAAACTGCTCAGTGGTTTTGCGCTCGGTTACATCCCGTAAGATGACTACCACCGTATGTTCTTCACACGGCGCCATGCGAGCTTCGTAGTATCGTGTGCCCCGACCGGGTACCTCCAGCGCGTATTCGTACGCCACCACCTGCCTGATGGCTAACACCTGGGCAATCGTGCTCATGATGAGCGAGGCAATCTCGGGAGGTAGTACCTCTTCCACTGTACGTCCCAGAAACTGTTCCGGCGACATGAGTGACTGCTTGCTATCCTGAGCGTACCAGTCTAAAAAGCGTCCTTCCTCGTCCAGCAAGAACATCACATCCGGCAGGGCATGCAGAATCGCGCTCAGACGGGCGTTGTGCTCCTGCGCCTCCTCCATTGCCCGCTTGCGCTGAATCATTCCCCCTGTCAGGTCTGCCGCCATCTGCAGGAAGCGGATGTCCGCCGGCGTCGAAACGGCGGACGGCTTGAAGTTCACAAAGGTCATAAAGCCAGCAACCTTTCGGTCAATGATAACAGGCATGGCAATAAGGTTGTATGAGCCGCTGGATTTCATATGGCGGCGTATTGGCGCAGCTTCGGGAGGTAAGGCGTCCACGTTCTCGATAATCAGGGGACCTTTTTCTTGCAGATGGCGTACTGCCCACGTCAGGCTTTGTGCCGGCAGATGGCTGGGGGCTATGTGGCGCGTTTCACTGTCATGTCGGAACCAGCGATGCGCGATAGTGAAGGTGTCGCCTTCCTTGTTCAACAGGAAAAGACCGGCTCGGTCGGCACTGCATATCTGAGTGATTTCGGCAAGACACCACTCCACCGCCGCGTCGAAATCCGGGTTGTGGATGTAGTTCGAAGCAATGCTGGCAAGCACGTTCTCCAGACGCAGACGGTTTTGCAGTTGCTGTTCGGCGTGCTTGAGGTCTGTGATGTCGTACGAGATTCCTATGATACCTATTTGTTGTCCGTGTGTGTTTCGCTGGGGGATAAAGTAACACTGATACCAGAGCTCGCCAAGACGCAAAGTGCGGACAACGGTTTCTCCCTGCAGAGCTCGACGGATAGAATCCACGATTTCGGGATAGTCGCGGTAAATCTGCAGAGCACTTTGCCCCACCACCTCACCCGGCGATAGCCCGAGGCGCTTTAATCCCCTGCCCTCGGAGGCAATAAAGCGTCCCTGCCGGTCTAAGGCGTAGATAACCACGGGCAGGTTATCTACTATCGCCTGCAGGTGAGTTTGGTGTATCTGAGCATAAGTATTCGCCTGGCGCGCCTGCTTGCACTTGCGAATTAACAGGGTAACTAACGCTCCCACCACCAGGGCGAATAGCAGATGCTGAACCCAGCGAGAGGGTTGAACGATATAGTAATGCAGAAATATCAACCCCGCGCTCACAAAGACAGCAACAACCGCTCCCACCGCCAGATCAGACCATGTACCAGAACATTGGCGCCTCATAGACCAAACCTCTTTCTCGGTAGGATTGTTCCACAAAAACAGCACAGGCAAGCGTAACAATCTGTTATCCTGAGTTTTTTGGCGCGTTCTTACTCCGAGCCATTTCGCCTGCAGTCACCTGGTGCATAGCAGAGGGACTCCCCACACCTGCTTCTGTCATTTTGAGTGAAGCAAAGAACTTAAAAACTACTTTTGACTGTGAGATGCTTCGCTATTGCTCAGTAAGACAATCAAAGTATTCAGGGCAACAAAAATTGTATACTTGCAGCAGGCAAACAGGCTGAGCCCCTCTGCCACTCACCTCAACGGCTAATTCCTCATAAATCCGCACAAGCCCCGTGAAGTGCGGTACAATGTTACGTGTAAAAGCGGTGAAATTGGAGATTGAGCCATGATTGACCCCAAAGTGTATCGCGAAATGGGCTTAAACGACGAAGAGTACGGGCGCATCCTGCAACTGCTGGGGCGCGAACCCACCTATACCGAGCTGGGCATGTTCGCCGTGATGTGGTCGGAGCACTGCGGGTACAAGTATTCGCGCCCTATCCTGCGCCGGTTCCGCAAATACCGCGAGGCAATGGAGAGCGGCGGACTGGAGAACGCAGGCGTGGTGGACATCGGCGACGGCTGGGGCATCGTGATGAAGGTGGAAAGCCATAATCATCCCTCCGCCGTAGAACCCTTTCAGGGCGCAGCCACAGGCGTGGGCGGCATCCTGCGCGACATCTTCACCATGGGCGCACGCCCCATCGCCATCTTAGATAGTCTGCGCTTCGGTCCGCTGGACGACGCCCGCAACCGCTACCTGTTCACGCACGTCGTGGGCGGCATCTCATGGTACGGCAACTGCGTGGGCGTGCCTACCGTGGCGGGCGAGGTGTACTTCCATCGTTGTTATTCGGGCAATCCGCTGGTGAACGCAATGGCGGTGGGCATCGTGCGCATTGACAAAATAGCCCGGGCGCGTGCCGAAGGCGTGGGCAACCCCGTGCTTTACGTCGGCTCCAGCACCGGGCGCGACGGCATCCACGGCGCCACCTTCGCCAGCGAGGAGCTGAGTGAAGACTCGGAGGCGCGACGCCCCAACGTGCAGATGGGCGACCCCTTTGCCGAGAAGCTGCTAATCGAAGCCACCCTCGAGGCGCTGGCGACAGGCGACATCGTGGGCATTCAGGACATGGGCGCGGCAGGACTGACCTGCTCCACCAGTGAAACCGCCTTCAAGGGCGGAACGGGCATGGAGATCGACGTGCTCAAAGTGCCGCGCCGGGAGGAGGGCATGACCCCTTACGAGGTGATGCTCTCCGAATCGCAGGAGCGGATGCTGTGTATCGTCAAAAAGGGGCGCGAGGAGGCGGTTGCCAGCATCTTCCGAAAATGGGGGCTGAACGCGGTGGTGATTGGTCATGTGACCGACGACGGCATCCTGCGCGTGAAAGAGGGCGACCAGATTGCCGCCGAGTTCCCCGCAGCCTTCCTCACCGACGCCTGCCCTACCTACACGCTCAAAACGGAAGAACCCGCCTACATCGCCACCGTGCGCGCCTTCGACCCCGCCAGCCTGCCCGAACCCGAAGACTGGGGGCGCGTCCTGCTGGGTTTGCTCGCCTCGCCGTCGATCGCCAGCAAGCGGTGGGTGTACGAACAGTACGACCACATGGTGCAAACGCAAACCGCTTACCTGCCCGGCGGCGATGCAGCGGTGCTGCGCCTGCGCGGCACAAACGGCAAAGGCATCGCTCTCAAGATAGACGGCAACGGGCGTTACTGCTATCTGGACCCCTTCGTGGGCGGAATGCACACCGTCGCCGAATGCGCGCGCAATATCTCGTGCACGGGCGCGAAACCGCTGGCGGTCACCGACTGCCTGAACTTCGCCAACCCCGAGCGACCCGAAATCTTCTGGCAGTTTGAACGCGCGGTAGACGGCATCGCCACCGCCTGCGAGGTGCTGGAAACGCCCGTCATCTCGGGAAACGTCTCCTTCTACAACGAAACTCCTGACGCAGCGGTCTTCCCCACCCCCACCATCGGCATGGTGGGACTGCTGGAGGACGTCACTTTGCACTGCAAGGCAGGTTTCCAAAAGGCTGGCGACCATATCGTCCTGCTGATACCCGAAGGCTGGCGCGACCCGCTGGGCGGACTGGGCGGCAGTGAGTATCTGGCGGTGGTGCATAACATTGAAGCGGGCGCACCCCCTGCCATTGACCTGGAGGCGGAGAAACGCCTGCAGGCATGTGTGCGTTCCGCCATCGCACAACGGCTGCTGCACAGCGCACACGACTGCTCGGACGGCGGACTGGCGGTGGCTCTGGCGGAGTGCTGTATGATGGGCGAGCTGGGCGCAGAGGTGACGGTCCATACGGACGAGCGCACCGACGCCGCGCTGTTCGGCGAGACCGCCTCACGAATCATCGTCTCGCTCCCGGAGGCGAACCTACCACAGCTGGCAGAAATAGCGCGGACACACGGCGTGGAGGCACGACCACTGGGCACGGTCAGCGCAAAGCGTACTCTGCGTATCACGGTCAACGACACCGAACGCATCCACCTTCCTCTGGAAGAGCTGATCGACGCCTACGAGGGAGCCATCCCGCGCATGTTGAAGCTGGAAGGAGGCGCGTGATGCAGGAAGACCTGCCGCCGGTGGCGCAGAGAATCATCGCGGAGATACAACAGCACCCGAAGGTGGTGGCGATATTCCTTTTCGGCTCGTGGGCGCGCGGCGAACAGATGCCCATCTCCGATGTGGACATCGCCGTCCTGCTGGATAACCCCGACCGGCGCGACGAAGCGGATGTGGGCAGTATGTACTCGCCAACGGTGGATGTGGTGCTGTTCCATCGCCTGCCTCTGCGCATCCAGTTTCAGGTGATTAAGGAAGGGCGTTTGCTGTTCGTGCGCGACGAGGAAAAGCTCGCCGAGACGGTCTACCAGGTAATGCGCCAGTATCACGAGGTGGAGTGGATGTACCGCCGCTACTACGAGGAGATTCTGCGATGAGGCTTGTCGAGAGCATTGCTCGTTTCGAGAACCATCGCCAGGCGGCAAGTAACCTGAAGGAGAAAGATCTTTCGGATTACTTTGTGTTTACTGCCCTCGCCATGGAGTGCTTTCAGGCGGTGAACTCGCTTATCGATATCGGTCAGGCAGTCATTGCGGCGCGTAAAATGACGGTGCCAGATACGTATCGCCAGGTGTTCGAGGTGCTTGCGCGACATGGCGTGATTTCATCAGAGGCGGCAGATGCGGGCAGGCGACTGGTCTACCTGCGCAACCTCATCGCCCACGAATACCACCTGATTTCACTGGAAGAACTTCTCGAGGCGGTTGAACTGCTCTTTGAGGTAGATGACCTGATTAACGTCGCCAGGCAGGAGGCAAAGAATTCATGACAACACCAGATTGGGACACTATTGCTCGTTTTTTTGAGGAGAGAGACATCCGCTTCTACCCGTGCTCGGTTCGCCAGGCGGGCGGCATCTCCGTTGCCTTCGCCAAACACGACGGGCAGGGCTTCGTCGTCAGCACGCAACCGCTCCCTGTGGACGGACAGATAACCATCATCTCTCTGGGCGACCTCTACTTGTATCCGCTGGACTGGAATAACTATCTTGCACTTCGCGACCTGCTCGCCCTGCACCCCTCCACCTGCAGCAGACCCGCCTCCTTCGGCACGGGCGACCGGCTGGGCATGGTCTCCGCCGCCCATCTCAGAGCGTTTGAAGGTCACGATGTATTCCCCGTGCTTGCCCAGCAATCGCCGCGCGAACTGGTGCGAACGGGGCGCGATTTCCGGGATGTGCTGATTTCGGCGGTGGCAGGCGTGCTGGAAGCGGGCTACACGGGCACGTGGGGAGCGGATGCCGACCACATCAAGCACGAAGAGCAGCTCCTGCAGGCGATACACGCAGGTTACAGTATGTACACCGTTGACGTCAGCGACCGTCTGCGCGACGTGACCCGCCTCACCCAGCCCGAAATCGTGGACAGAGCACGCACGCTATCCCCCCTCAGCCAGAGCATCGTGCGCGACCACGTCAATATGCGCATCCGCACGGAAGACGGAGAAGTTTACACACTGGACGCACAGCGGCTTGTGCAATCCGCCATTACCTTTGAGGAAGCCCTGCAGGAAGCGTGCCGGCTGTACGCGACCCTGAAAACACATCTGAGCGAATTCGACTTCGAACTCTCCATCGACGAGAGTAGCCAGGTCTCTACGCCGGAAGACCACGTATACGTTGTAGAGTATCTGAGGCGCAGTGAGGTGAACCTGTGGAGCCTTGCCCTGCGCTTCCCGGGCGAGTTCCAGAAAGGAGTAGATTACAAAGGTGACCTGAACGAACTGGGAAGAGCCTTCCGTCTTCACGCCGCGCTGTGCAGGGAGCTGCAGGGCTACCGCCTGAGCCTGCACTCGGGAAGCGATAAGTTCAGCATCTACCGCCTCTTCCGCGAGGCAACCGGGGGCAATTTCCACGTGAAAACCTCCGGCACCAGCTGGCTCCAGGCGATACAGCTGATTGCCCAGACCGATGCGGTGCTGTTTACGGAGCTCTATCGCCTGTGCCTGCTCTATCTGGAAGAGAGCCGTCGGGGCTATCAGGTCTCCATCCGCCCGGAACAGTTCCCCCCTCTGCCGACGGGCAACCTGTCTGACTTCCTGGCACAACCCCACGTGCGCCAGCTGTTCCATATCTCCTATGGCGTCCTGCTGGAAGAGGCTGGCAGTGCAATACGCGACCTGCTGGACGAACACGAGCAGGAGCATTACCGTCTTGTTGCCGAACATATTGGGAGACACCTGCAACTGCTTGCATAACGGGAGGAGATAGATGTCGGGACTTTTGGGCAACGATTCGCTGGTGTTATTTCAGGGAGATAGTATCACCGACGCCGGGCGTGACCGCAACGACCCCAACAGCCTCGGATGGGGCTACGCGCTAATGACAGCCAGCCTGTTCTACGCCATGCATCCCAACCGGCAGATACGCTTCGTGAACCGCGGTATCAGCGGCAACCGGGTGCGCGACCTGCTGGCGCGATGGGAACAGGACTGCATCGCCCTGAAACCCGACTGGGTGTCCATCCTGATAGGCATCAACGACATGTGGCGTCGCTACGACAGCAACGACCCCACCCCCGCCGACCGCTTCGAACGCGAATATCGTGAACTGCTTCGCATCACACGCGAACGTACCCGCGCCCGCCTGATCCTCATGGAACCGTTCCTGATCCATGTGCGCCGGGAGATGGAAGGCTGGCGCGAAGATTTGGACCCGAAGATTCAGGTGGTGCGGCGGCTCGCCCGTGAGTTTAACGCTCTCTATATCCCGCTGGACGGCATCTTCGCAAAAGTCTGCGCCCAGCGTGAACCCGCCTTCTGGGCAGGTGACGGCGTACATCCCTCCCCCGCTGGACACGCCCTCATCGCCCGACACTGGCTGCAAACGGTAGGAGAGTGGATAGGTTAGCCGATGAACCTGCGTATCGCCATCGTCAACTCCAGCAGTTTTGGTAAGTACTTCCCAGAGCACCTGCAGCGATTGCGCGAACTGGGAGAGGTCCAGCGGTTTGACTTTCCTGTAACCATTGACGGCAGGTCGCTGGCGGAGGCTCTGCAGGGCTACAACGTGATTATCGCCAGCGTCAAGCCGTACTTCACCCGCGAGTTTTTCGAGCACAAAGACCACACCCTGCTGATTGCCCGACACGGCATCGGAGTAGATAACATCCACCTGCCCAGCGCACAGCAGAAGGGCGTGATGGTAACCAAAGTAACCCCCTGGGTGGAACGCGAGGCGGTCGCCGAGCTGGCTGTTGCGCTCCTCTTGGACATCCTGCGCCTGACACACGAGGCGCGGCAGGCGGTCTACGAAAGCCGCTGGGCGGAACGTGCCCGCTTCGTGGGCTTTGAAATCAAGGACAAAACGGTGGGCATTATCGGCATCGGCAACATCGGCAGCCGGGTGGCGGAAATCCTGCGCCACGGATTTGGAGCACACACGGTCGCCTATGACCCCTACCTCGACGCCGATACCATCCGCCAGCGGTGCGCCGAACCGGTGGAACTGGACGACCTGCTTCGGCAGTCGGACATCATTTCGCTGAACGCCTCGCTGAACGAAGGCAACTATCATATGCTTTCGCACCGCGAGTTCGGTCTGATGAAGCAGGGAGTGTTCCTCATCAACACCGCGCGGGGCGAGCTGATTGACGAAGATGCGCTGGTTGCCGCTCTCGAATCGGGCAAGGTGTCGGCAATCGGGATGGACGTGGTGGAGGGCGAGCCGATAGACGCCAGCCATCGCCTGCTGAAATATCCCAATGTGCTGATTGTGCCACACATCGCTGCCTACACGCGCGAGTCCCTGCGCCTGATGGGCGAGAAGGTGGTGCGCGATGTGCAATGCGTGGCGCGAGGTGAGCTGCCAGAAGACAGGGTTGTCTGAGGGAGCAGGGAGGCAATGCACCACTCGCATCTGTCGCGCTGGCAACATCACCATCACTTCAACCCCGCCAAACACGCCGCCGAACGCAGGACGATACTGGTGGTTGCGCTGACCTTCGCCACGATGGTAGCGGAAATCGTCGCGGGTATGGTATACGGCTCGATGGCGTTGCTGGCAGACGGCTGGCACATGAGCACCCATACCAGTGCGCTGGCAATCTCGTGGCTGGCTTATGTGCTGGCACGACGATATCGCCACGACCAGCGTTTTGCCTTCGGCACCTGGAAGATAGAGGTTCTGGGCGCATACACCAGTGCCATCCTGCTGGGGATAATCGGTGCAGGGATCGCGGGAGCGTCGGTTCAACGGATGCTTCAGCCAACCCCCATCGCCTACAATCAGGCACTGCTGGTAGCGGTGATTGGGCTGGCGGTGAACCTGCTGAGCGCGCGCATCCTGCACCACGAGCATCCTCACGAGGCATCACACGAACACCATCACGACCTGAACCTGCGCGCGGCATACCTGCATGTGCTGGCAGACGCGCTGACCTCGGGCTTTGCGATTGTCGCACTGCTGGGCGCAAAACATCTCGGCTGGAACTGGCTGGACCCTATCGCCGGCGCACTGGGCGCGTTCATGATATTGCGCTGGACGTATGGGCTGTTGAAGGATAGCGTGGGAGTGCTTTTAGACCGTGACGGCAGCTCCCTGCCCCATCAAATTGTGCAGGCAATTGAGTCCGACGGCGACACCCGAATCAGCGACCTGCATGTGTGGCGCGTCGGGCAAAACAGCTATGCCTGCATCCTGAGCGTGGTTGCCGAGAACCCCGATTCGCCCGACGGCTACAGACAGCGGCTGGCGCACCTTCCCCAGCTGGCGCACGTGACGGTTGAGATTCACCAGTGCAGGTCGGCAGCCGCTCTGACACAGGGCTGAAGGAGCACAGGCTCCCTTGAAAAATATCGAAACAGCATGCAGATGGACACAGGAGGAGACATACAGGTGCATGTATCACGCATCGCGCAACCATCTCGAAGGATAGTGGCCCTTCTGGTTCTGTTCCTTTTCTCCTGCCTCGCCGCCGGGGCAGACGACTTCTCCATCCGACAGGGAGAGTACACCGCCCGCTGGACAGAAACGGGCTTACAAATCACTTATAGAAACATCCCCATCGTCACCGCGAGCCGGCTAACCCTCTTCAAACCCGGTTACACCGGTGCGTATTTCAGCGCCGCCAACCTGACCGCCCCCACCGCGCAGGTGGAGGTTAAAGGCAATTCTATAACTGTAAGACAGAACATCCCCGACATCCGGGCGACTATAGAGCACCAGACTACGGTGGAAAGGGACGGCGTGACGATATGGTTCACCCTTCGGGTGCAGCGGGACATAGAGCCCAGCCCGGTGGAGTGCGCGCTGGTGATGTTCCCGCCGGAGGAGTTTGCGGGGGGCATGTATCGCCTGCAGAGCCTGTTCGGTCAACTGCGCCCGCAGGTGCTCCCCGTAGAGAAGCCGCAGACCTCGGCGGCTGGAACGCAGCTGATAGCCTCTGGCGTTCGCGGCCTAACCCTGACAGGGCGTCAGGTGGAACTCACGGTAGAAAACCTCGGCTCTATCGCTCCGTCGTTTTACGATATGCGTTCGCGCGACTTCCCCCAGCCAGAGCGGATATACTGGTGGCTGTATCAGTTGTCCGCGAGTCAGGGCGAGGTCACCTGCGGTATCAGGCTGAGCGCGCGCCCCATCAGCCAGCAAAAGGAACGGGATCGCGCTTCGGGCAAAGTGTGGCTCGTGGAGGGAGGCAGACGGATGAAAATCGGTCAGATTTTCGTGCATGAGCAGGCGCACGCTACAGAGAAGGCTGTGGCGCAGGAGCTCCAGCGCTATCTGCGCGAGATGACGGGCAGGGAGATACCCCTTGTGCAGAGCAACGGCGAAGGACTGCCCACGCGGGGCGTGGTGTACGTCGGTAGAAGCGACCCTGCCCGCCAGCGCGCCCTGTACTCAGACGCCGAATACGAGCCGCTGGGAAGCGATGGCTTCATCCTGCGCCTGAAGGGGGACAACCTGCTGGCTGGGGGCGGAGGCTATCGAGGCACGGTGTATGCGGTGTATCGCCTTCTGGAGCGGATGGGCTGTCGTTTCTACTCCACCGAGCTGGAGGTAGTGCCCCAGCGCAAGGACGCCGAGATTCGCGCCCCGCTGAACATCGTGGACAAGCCCGCCTTCGAGTGGCGTGCCATGTGGGGCAGGATCTACCCGATGACCGCAGGACTGTCGCCCGGCGAATGGGAAGCGAGGGTAGGCAGTATCGACCTGCCCAAGATGATGGGCATCCCGCCTCGCGGCTTCTGGCACCACACGATGGGCTTTCTCCTGCCCGCCGATACCGTGCCAAAGGAGTACCTCGCGGAGATTGCCGGCGAGCGACGCATCACCGAAGCGCATCTCCAGCAGTACTGCCTCTCCAACCCCGACCTGCAAAAGACGATGACCGAGGCGGTGCTGAAGTGGATCGAAAGCGACCCCGACCCGCTATACTACCCCGTGCACTATGGCGACACCGGGCAGTTCTGCCAGTGCGAACGCTGTAAAGCGTGGTACGAGGAACACGGCAGTCTCACCGACGCGGTGATATGGTTCAACAACCAGATAGCGCAGGAGGTCGCCAGGCGTTTTCCGGGCAAGTTCATCACCACGCTGGCTTACTGGTCCACACGCAAGCCGCCCGTGAAAGAACGCCCCCTGCCCAACCACCTGATTATCTTCTGCGCCATCAGCGAGTGCCAGGCGCGCCCCTGGTCGCACCCGATTAACCTCAAGCTGAACGTTATTCCCGACCTCGAGCGGTGGATTGCCGTTCACCCGCTGGGCGCACAGGGAATCATCACCTTTGAATATCCCACCACCTACTACTACATCGGTTACCCCTACCCCGCCCTGTACGCCTTTGCTGAGAACCTGAGATACTACAAACGGCTGGGCATTCGCGGCGTGTACATCTGTGGGCTGACCGATGGGCATCTGGTGCACCTGTATTCTTACGTCATGCCCCGCCTGATGTGGAACCCCGACGCGAACCTTCCGCAGCTGATTGACGAGTTCTGCAAAGCATGGTATGGCAAAGCGTGGCGACCGATGCGCGACTATGTGCACCGTCTGCATGAAAGCGCCATCCAATCGCTGAGCGAGGGCGTAATGGACTGCCACGCGGGACCGGGACAGCGTTACTTCCGCGAGCTGTTCACCCGCGACTGGCTGGACGGGCAAATCTATCCCCTGTTCGCCAGAGCTGAATCGCTGGCAGAGAGCGAGCTGATTAAACGGCGCATCTGGCGCGAGAAGTGGGGAGTGCTGTTCACCGACCTGTTCGTTAACCTGCAGGTGGGCAGGGACATCGTGCCCGATAGCAGTGAACGGGGATACACCCGCCAGATGCCCTCACCTCAGGACTACCATCGCATCGCGGAGCTGTTGAGAGTTACCCACGCCATCGGGCGCGACTGGACGGTGGAACCGCGCCTGCGATACACGCTCACTGCCATTACAGGCATAGAGCCAACACGCTCGCGCTGGTGGGAGTGCCCGCAGGTGCAACAGCTGATGAACAATCCGCAGGAAGCCTACCAGCACGCTCTGCGCACCATGAGCGACGAAGCGGTGGCACGGTACATCATTCGGCTGGAAAGCCCGCACTTTCTGGCGGACATCGTGCCCTCGTTGGGCGGGCGAATATGGCGACTGTACCATAAGGGGCTGAAGGAAGACCTCCTGTGGCGCAGCACCCTGCAGTGGCATCTGGTGCAGAACGGACATCAGGCGGAGCACTACCTGAACTTCGGCGGATACGAGGAGTACGCTGGCGAGCAGTTCGCCTCGCCCGGCTGGCGCGAGAAGTACGAATGCACCGTTTCTGAAGACAGGCGAAGCGCCACCCTGACCGCGAACCTGCCCAACGGCTTGCAGATAACGCGCACGGTCACCCTCCTGCCTGGCGAACCGGCGGTGGAGATACAAACCCGACTGACCAACCGCTCTTCAGGGACAATGCCGAACGTGGTACTGCGCACGCACCCACAGTTTCGTCTGTCCGCCGGTCAACCCGACCTGCGTCTGGTCGCCAGAGGGGCTGATGGTGGTTGGAAAGAGTATCCCCTGCGTTCTGAGACCTATCTGAGGGGAACGGAACTGCCCGTTGGCATGTGGGGCGTGCGCATCCCCGCCAGCAACATCGTTATCCTCAACGAGTTTGACCCGGCGCAGGTGCGCCAGTGCTACCTGTACGCCTTCCGCGAGTTCTACAATCTGGAGCTCTTCTCGCAACCAAAGACGCTGGCGCCGGGCGAATGGCTGGAGTTCCGACACCGATACCTCGTGCGCGAGGGAGGTCTGCCCTGACCGCCAACAGGATACTCCTTAGCAGAAGATGAATAATACAGCCGAGACCATTACGAAACAGGAGAGGAGTTATGCCTGACCAGCTGATAGCCGGTAACTGGAAGATGCACGGCACGGTGGCGTGGTCACTGGCTTTGGTAGAAGAGCTGAAGCACCGCAATCTGGATGCCCTCAACGCCGAGGTATGCATCTGTCCACCCTTCACTGCGCTGTATGCGGTGCATCAGGCGCTTCGCGGCACCGAGATTAAACTGGGAGCGCAGGATGTATTCTGGAAGGACCAGGGCGCCTACACCAGCCAGATTGCCCCGCCGATGCTGACCGAGCTGGGCGTGAGCTACGTCATCATCGGTCACTCCGAGACGCGAGGGCGGTTTGGCGTTCCTGAACCCGACTTCACCGATGAAATCCTGCGCCACTTTGGCGAAAACGACGCCACCGTCAACCTGAAGGTAAAAGCAGCGCTTCTGCACGGACTGACGCCCATCATCTGCGTCGGCGAGACCCTTGCCGAACGGCAGGCAGGACAGACCGACGCCGTGATTACCGCTCAGGTGAAGCGCGACCTGCAGGGGCTTGACCCCGCCGAGATTGGCTGTCTGGTGTTTGCGTACGAGCCGGTGTGGGCGATTGGCACGGGCGAGGTATGCGATGCCCCGGAGGCGAACCGCGTCTGTGCGCTGATCCGGCGCATCGCCACCGAGCTGTGCGGCGAAGAGAACGCACAAGGGCTTCGCGTGCTGTACGGCGGCTCCGTGAAACCCGACAACGCGCATGACCTGCTCGCACAGCCGCATATTGATGGAGCGCTGGTGGGCGGAGCGAGCCTGTCGGCGGCGTCGTTTGCGGAGATTGTGTCGCACGCGCACAAGATTGCAAACCATCGCAACAACGGCGCGTAGAGCTTGCGAACGGGGGCAATTTGCGGTATAATGGCTCTGCAGGAAGAGCGGCAATCCTGCCCCCGTAGCTCAGCAGGATAGAGCAACTGCCTTCTAAGCAGTGGGTCGGAGGTTCGAGTCCTCTCGGGGGCGCCAGCTGTTCCCCCTGGTGGCGGCTGTAGCTCAGTTGGTCCAGAGCGCCTGACTGTGGCTCAGGAGGTCGTGGGTTCGAATCCCATCAGCCGCCCCATAATGCTATATGTGCTACTTTTTACCCCTTGCCTCCACAACATCTTGTGTTTCCAAGACAAAGGAGACACAAGCATGAAACAGCACGAACTCCTGATTCGCACTGTTGACACAAGCACAAACAGTTTTCAGCTGAGCGTTCAACTCCTCTTAGAGGACGCACAGACGCATCCTGTGAAGCAAATTAGCGGTTTGCAGGATGTATCTTCTTAGCGTGCGAAGGGTGGTGGGGACAACCTCAACGGGGATACAGCTTCACAACACTTTAGCCGCTATGCACCCTTTCAATAAGCTAATTATCTCTATTGTATTCGGAATCTCGCGACCTGTCAACAGTTATCCTGTCCTTGTAATCAAAAACCAGTACCATTACCGAACAGGCATGTTCCCCTTGCAATCGAAGCCCCACATGAGGTATGTATACAATAACAGAAGGGGAGTAGCACCTGCCGAACGGGCAGGAGAGATTGTCGTCAGTACGCTGTACCAAAACAGCCGGCAATCTCACCAAACGCAAGACCTTCATCGCTAAAAGGCGGTGGGGGTCTTTTTTGTTGAAAACTGTGATGGAGGTACATGCATGTATTTCTGGGTAGCTTTTGCCGTTCTGGTCATTGTCATGCTGGCTTTGGACCTCGGCGTGTTCCATCGCCACGCCCACGAGGTGCGCTTTAAGGAAGCTCTGGTGTGGTCACTGGTATGGATTGCACTCGCGCTGGCGTTCAATGCTGCCGTCTTCTACTGGAAAGGCACCCAGAGCGGTTTGGAGTTCTTCACCGGCTACATCATCGAGAAGTCCCTGAGCGTGGATAACGTCTTCGTCTTCCTGATGATATTCCAGTATTTCCGCGTTCCCGCTGCCTATCAGCATCGGGTTCTATTCTGGGGGATTATCGGTGCTCTGGTGATGCGTGCTATCTTCATCGCCGGAGGCATCGAGCTGTTGAACCGATTCCACTGGATGGTCTATCTCTTCGGTGCGTTTCTGGTTTTCACCGGTATCAAGATGGCGATACAGCACGGTAAATCCTTCCATCCCGAGCGTAATCCCGTGCTGAAGCTGGCGCGCACCCTGTTCCGAATCACTCCCGACTATGAAGGCGCGCGCTTTTTTGTGCGGAAGCAGGCAGTGCTGTATGCCACTCCATTGTTTGTCACGCTGTTATTTGTGGAGTTCACCGATTTGATTTTCGCGGTGGACTCGATCCCCGCAATCCTCGCTATCTCGCGCGACCCCTTCATCGTTTACACATCCAACGTTTTCGCGATACTGGGGTTGCGTGCGCTCTATTTTGTGCTGGCTGGCTTCATGAACATGTTCGCCTACCTGCATTATGGGCTGGCGGTGGTACTGGTGTTCGTAGGGACGAAGATGCTCATCTCCGAGTGGTACAAAGTACCCATCGGCTGGTCACTGAGCATCATCGGGCTGGTGCTCGGCGTATCAGTAGTGATTTCGATACTGAGACCGCCCGTGGAGTCACAGGCGCACAAGGGCGAGGCGCCGCCTACACTCTCTACCGATTAGTCCAGCAAGGCTTCAAAACGCCCGTACGCCTCGTCCCATGCGTCGGTGTCCTGGGGCGTGTACTCCACAATCTCGCTGGAGCGGCGCACCAGGTCACGCCCTTCCGTGATGCCCTTCAGCTCGCCCAGCGCAATCATCTGCAACAGCACATTGCCCGCAGCAGTCGCCTCCACCGGACCGGCAATCACCGTTCGGTTGCAGGCGTCGGCGGTGAACTGGCACAGCAGGCGGTTCTGTGTGCCTCCACCTACCACGTGGATTACCTGTAAACGCTTGCCCAGCAGAGACTCCAGCTGCTCCAGCACC
This sequence comes from Chthonomonadia bacterium, assembly GCA_013314755.1. Lineage (GTDB taxonomy): Bacteria > Armatimonadota > HRBIN16 > HRBIN16 > HRBIN16 > HRBIN16. The sequence continues at coordinate 9,812 of JABUFA010000006.1, read as the reverse complement.
CACCGATACTTCAGCGCAAGGCTCTCCAGACAGCACCGCACAAACTGTCCGGGCGTCTCGGGCAGAGGCTGGTCCGTGCTAGCACAACACGAGCGGATAGCCTCCAGCATGTTCGCCGGGGCAAGGAAATCGCGTCGGTCGGGGTCAATCAGCGAACGGAAGGCGGGAGCCTCCGATGCCATCTGCGTGAGCTGTTCGTAACTGTATTCCTGTCCCTCGCGCGCGTAAGCCCGACGGCACTCCTGCACCAGCCACAACCCCATGATATTGCGCAGGAAGCGGATGGTATTGTTCACGCCTCCCTCGTTGGTAAAGTTCAGCGTGCGCGTGTGGGCGTTAATCATCGGCTCCGGCAACTCCACCCCCATCAGCGACCAGGTGCCACTGCTGATATAGGCAAAATCGCTACCCAGCGATGCGGGCACTGCCGCCACCGCCGAGGCGGTATCGTGACTGCCAGGCGTGATAACCTCCACATCGCGCGCACCGGTTTCCTCAGCCACTGCTCTGCGCAGTTTGCCCAGAGGCGTCCCCGGCGGCACAATCTCCGGCAGGAAGTGCGTGGGAAGCCCAACGTGCCTCAACAGGTCTATCGCCCATTGCCCCGTGCGCGGGTCCATCATCTGCGAGGTACTGGCAATCGTGCGTTCACACACCTTCGCACCACTCAGCCAGTAATGGAACAGGTCGGGCATCATCAGGAGCCTGTCCGCTAACTCCAGCAGACCGGGATGCTGTTGCTGAACCGCAATCACCTGGTAAAGGGTGTTAATCGGCATGAACTGGATGCCGGTCGCGTCGTAGATGGTATCTGCACCGACCATCGCCTGTACCGACTCCATGATGCCGTCGGTACGGTGATCGCGGTAATGCACCGGGTTGGTCAGCAGGGTGCCGCGTGCATCCAGCAGTCCGAAATCCACTCCCCACGTATCCACGCCCACCGAACGCACACTCTCGCCATACTCGCGAACCGTCAGGCTGACGCCCTGCAGGATTTCGGCATACTGGCGCAACACGTTCCACGTCAGCGCATCGGGCAGGCGCAAAGGAGTGTTGGGGAAACGATGCAGAGTCCGGAGTTCCAGACGCTCCCCATCGTAGACGCCCGCTACCGCACGTCCGCTCTCCGCACCAAGGTCAAAGGCGATATACACCTGTGAGGACACAGTTCGGTGACCTCCTTGCCGAAGATTTGTCTTGCTGAATGAATTCGCGCCCGACGGGAAGAATCCTGCTATGGTACGGGAACAAACGAGCGGGCATTCCGCGTATGGGATTACCGATACAGGAGGTTTGTACAAGATGCGCGTTACCGGAAGATTGCTCTGTCCATCCTGTCAGGAGCTGCTGGTTGCTGTGGATAGAGATGGGGTAGAAATAGACTACTGTCCAAGCTGCCGCGGGGTGTGGTTGGACCGGGGAGAGCTGGATAAGATTATCGAGCGAGCGGCGATGCGGATGCCCTCGACTGCCCAGACCCCTGTACGGGACTATCCCGAACGCGAAGAACACTATCGCAAGCGCTACGATGACGATTACGATGACGAGTACTACCGCAAGCGCAAAAAGCGCAAGTCGTTTCTGGAGGAGCTGTTCGATTTCGATTAGGTCGTGACACCTGCTCCGCCAGGGCTGCCATGCCAAAGCACCCCTCAACGCTGTATAAAACGTCGCCACAGTTAACGAACAAACCGACTCCTGCGGAGACCATCCGCATTGCGTAACTCCTGCTAATATTTTCCCCTCTTCCTCCTTCTTTTGTCAGGGGAGGTCTGAAGCTTGGTGTCGCTTGCCTCACGCGAGAGTATTGTCTTAAACCATTGCTTTTTATGCCTATTTAATCGTTCCTATTTTTGAGGCGCTCATAAAGACAAAATAAGAAGAAATTGCGATATATATACAATATTGTTTTTGTTAAAGAGTATATAACGACTTTACAAAAAAATTATTTGATTGTTTTAGGCTATCTATTGACTTTATTTTACTATCGTATAAGGTGTAAGCAAATAAACACCAGGCATTCGTTGAACCCAGTGCTGACTGCACAGTTACCCTTTGCATTGCCTGGAGGTGCACACAGGGCGCTGGGTTCTGCATCGAACAGGAAGATCGACATCTGAATGATTTGGCGAGCTGGCGTTGACGTTCAGACCAAATCATGAGAGAGGGAGAAACGAACCATGAAACAGCGAGGCTTTACGTTGATTGAGCTGCTAGTAGTTATCGCGATAATCGCGATACTGGCAGCCATCCTGTTCCCGGTGTTCGCACAAGCCCGGGAAAAAGCACGTGCCACTGCATGTCTGAGCAACATGAAACAGCTGGCGCTTGGTGTGCAGATGTACGCTCAGGACTACGACGAAGTCTATGTCGGGTCCTATGTGTACGCGAACGGATGGGGAGCGTGCCCCATGTTCGTGTGGCAGGATTTGATTTACCCCTACATCAAGAGCCGGCAGATGTTCGGCTGCCCTAGCCGCCCTCAGCAGGTGTTCGTGCGAGATAACGGACGTCTGAACTGTGCCCCGGTTGCATCCCTGCATGGGACCGCAGTGGGACAGGAACTGGGTACATCTGCAAACCCATGGACACTGGGTTACTACTACAACGAAGCTTACAACAATCAGAACCAGTTCTGCAGCCGATGCGATTGCAATTCGGGGCTGAACTGCTATCACGGTATGGTATACCAGTCGGTGCTGTCGCCCAATGGTGGTGCCATTGACGTCGGCGCTCCAATGGCTGCTGTGGAAGAGCCTGCAACCACCATTGCTCTTTCAGACGCAGCCCACTGGTGCGATCGCAGCTTCACGGAGGGAGACTTCGTCGCCATCTACGTGCATCCCGTGGATGAAGACGTAGAGTACGACGTCTACGGCAACCCGTATCTGTGGGGATGTTACATTCAGGGACAGAAAGAGGGTAACGTGGATAAACGCCATAGCAGGGGCGCAAACCACGCCTTTGCCGATGGACACGTGAAGTACCTGCGTCAGACCACTCCCAATATGTGGACACGCTACGCAGACTGAGGTCCATAAGACGCCCCCGCCTTCTGGGCGGGGGCAAAACAACCTTTACAGGGGGCACACCGATGAAAAACACCGGTCAGATTAACCGTGGCATATCGTTGTGTTCGTCCTTGCTATCGTGCTGGTGGCATGGCAGGTGTTCAGCTATCAGCGCGAGAAGCAACGACTGCATGGCGAATACAGATTACCTCCTGGTGTCAACAACTCTCCGCAGATGCAGCCGCTGATTGGCAAAATGGGCGAACGTATTCAGCGCGAACAGCAGATGCAACAACCCGAACGACGATAGAACACACACTGCCAGGCGGTACCAAGAGGATGGGTGTGGTATTATATTACCCAGAGCGAAGATGTACCGCCTGGCAGTGTTCGATATCGGCACGAATTCTATTCTCCTGACGATTGTTGAAGTACAGGGGGGCGAGATACGCTCTCTTTGCGAACGCAGCCGTATCACTCGACTGGGCGAAGGACTGAACAAGACGGGTATCCTCGGTGAGATTCCGCAGCAGCGATCTCTGGATGCGTTGAAACACCTGCTGGATGAAGTCCGCGATTATCGGGCAGATTTTACCATTGCCGCCGGCACGGAGGTATTGCGCCGCGCGGGCAATGCTCAGGTGTTCCTGCAGGCGTGCGAACAGATGGGTTTGCACGTTGAGGTCATCTCCGGCGAGCGGGAGGCGTACCTGAGCTACCTGAGCGTGGCGAAAGACCCTCTGTTTGCAGGATACACGCACCTGACCATGCTGGATGTGGGCGGAGGCAGTACTGAAATCAGCCGGGGACACAACGGTTCACTGACCAGAAGCCACAGCTACCCCCTCGGCGCGGTGAGGCTGACCGAAGCCCTCCTGCATACCGACCCTCCGACCACTGACGAGATACACCACCTGCAGGAAGAGGTGCGCGCCCACCTGCGCGATGAGCCTCCCCTGCAAACGGGCGAATATCTGGTCGGCGTAGGGGGAACGTTCGTTAACCTCGCCTCGCTTCACGGACAATACACCGACTTCCTCCCCGATAGGGTGCATGGGGCGGTGCTCACTGCCGAACAGGTCCAGGCGCTGGCGAACCTGCTGTGCGCCCTGCCATTGGAAGAACGGCGTCGCCTGCCCGGCATTGAACCCGAACGTGCTCCTGTCCTGCATACTGGAGCGTGCATTGTGCATGCGGTGATGCAGTGTCTGGGGGCACACCAGCTGGCGGTCAGCATGAGGGGACTGCGGTGGGGGCTTATCTATGAGTTCGCCGCTTCGCATCGCGATTGACGCCCGTTGTCTGACGGGAGCATACACCGGCGACCGCACCTACTGGCTTGGGCTGTTGCGCGGGCTGTGTGCGCTGGAGCACGAACATGAAATCCTGCTGTACACCCATACCCCCATCACCGAGCCGCTCCTGCCCGCCGACCCGAGGCTGAAGCATCGGGTGATCCCCGCTCACAATCTGCGCTGGTGGAGCTGGAAGCTGTTTCCCGACGCGGCAAACGCCGACGGCGCCCACGTGGCGCATGTGCAGTACACCGTTCCTACCCGCCTGCGGATGCCCGTGGTCACCACGGTGCACGACATCTCCTTCCGCCTCCTGCCCCGCTGTTTTCCGCTCAAGCATCGCATCCTGCTCAACCTGACCGTGCCTCCCTCCATGCGCCGTGCAAAGCGGGTGATTACCGTCTCTGAGAGCAGCCGGCAGGACATCCTGCGGGTGTATCGTCTGCCCGCCGAGAAGGTGGTGGCGATACCCAACGCCGCAGATGAACGCCTGCAACCGGTGGAACGCACTCTGGCAGAGCAGAGCCTTCGCCGCTACTACGGGTTAGAAACGCCCTTTGCGCTGATGGTTGGGGTGCTCCAGCCACGCAAGAACCTGCCTTTAGCGGTAGAGGCGTTCGCAAAGGCGGTGCTTCCGGGCAACCTGCCGCATCGGCTGGTGATTGTGGGCAAGCCGGGCTGGGGAATGCACGAATTACAGCGCGCCATCGCCCGCTGGAACCTGCAGGATAGAACGGTGCTAACCGGTTACGTGCCCGATGAACACCTGCCGCTGTTCTACTCGGCGGCGGACGCGCTGATGTACCCAAGCCTGTACGAGGGGTTTGGACTGCCCCCGCTGGAGGCGATGGGGTGCGGTTGTCCTGTGCTGGCGAGTGATATACCCGTGATGCGCGAGGTGGTTGGCGATGCGGGTATGTTGTTGCCCCCGCTGGATGCGGTGGTGTGGGCGCAGGCACTGCATACGGTGCTGACCAACGAGTGGACCCGCCGTCAGATGCGCGAGCGCGGTTTCCAACAGGCAGGTCGTTTCTCCTGGAAGCGCACGGCAGGCGAAACGCTGGCGGTGTATCAGATGGCTGTGGAATAGGAGAGGCATACTGGGCGGAGGTGTTCTCTGGAGGGCGAGGCTCCCGCCGAGCCGTAGTTCACCTAACCCCCAGCCCCTTCCCTGCAAGGGAGGGGGAGCATCTCCTCTCCCCGCGTCGGGGAGAGGCCGGGAGAGGGGTGTTCCTGCAGGTGGGACGTTTTCAGGTGTTGTCAGCCCCCCTGTCGTCCCCCCGCAAGCAGGGGGACATTCCCTCTCCTTGTGGGAGAGGGTAGGGTGAGGGCTTTTGTGCGGAGGTCAGGTGGGGCTGGAGGGCAACCACAAGGGTTGCCCCTACGACCGGCTTACCAGAATCTTTACCCTTCAGCAGGCATCCGCTGTCGGGCTGCGCGAGCGCACTCTGCACCGAATAGAAACGCCTGCGCCGAGAAATACGCCCACAACAGCAGAACCACCCCTGCGCTCGCCGCGCCGTACACCGAATGCACGCCGGTAAAGCCCAGATACAGACCCACCACCAGCTTGCACAGCACAAAAAGGAACGCCCCAACGCCAGCCCCTGCCCACATCTCTCGCCATCGGGTGGGGGCGTCGGGCAGGAGATGATAGGCGGTGGCAAACAGCAGAGTGATCAGCACCCAGCCCGCACCGAAACTCACCCATCGCCACACGACAGGCACAGTCGCCACCCGCGAAGAGACTGCCTGCAAAGCCACGTCCACCCCAAGCCACAGCACCAGCGCAACCGCCACAATCAGCACCATCAGCACCGCCAGCAGATGCCCGCGAACCACGGCACGCAGTCCCTGTCCCTCGGATGGCACCTCCCAGACGATGTTCAACGCCGTTTTCAGCTGGCGAAACAGCCGGGCGGAGCCAAACAGCATCAGGAGCAGACTCACGCTCGTGGCGGAAACGGTGCTGGAAGAGCGTTGCGTGTTCTTCAGTACTTCCTGCGCAAACCGAGCGGTCTGCTCGTTGGCAACCTGAGTCACCACCTCTGTCAGGTAGCGCGAGGCGGAGTCGGGGTCAATCACCAGGGCAACCACCGCTACGGCTACCACCAGCAGCGGCGATAGCGATAGCATGGCATAAAAGGCGATTGCCGCCGACAACAGGGGAACATCATGCGCCTTCCAGCTCCGATAGGCACGCCATATCACATCCAGCCATTGCCATCTCACCGATTACACCCCGAGTTCGACTGGTTCTGTTTCTCTTCTCTGCTTGAGGTATATCAACAGCGCGGCGATGTCGGAGGGGCGGATGCCCGGAATGCGCGCCGCCTGCCCAATACTGCGCGGACGGATGCGCGAGAGCTTCTCTCTGCCTTCGTGGGAGAGGGCGCGCAGGGCGTTGTATTGGATGTCCTCGGGAATCAGCAGGTGTTCCATGCGCTGGCGCTGTTCCACCTGTTGTTGCTGGCGGCGCAGGAAACCTTCGTACTTGGCGGCGAGCTCTATCTGCTCCGCCACCTCGCGCGAGGCTGGCTCCTCTACCGGCACCAGGCTCAACAGCGTCTCGTAGGTTACCTCCGGTCGACGCAGGAGGTCGTACAGGCTGGTTGGTCCGTCTATCGGCGCAAGACCGCGTTCCTTCAGCAGGGGGTTGTGCTTGCCCGTAAGCACCGTCTCCTGCAGGCGGCGCGTTTCCTCCTCAATCGCCCTGCGCTTGGCGGTGAAGCGTGCCCAGCGTTGGTCGTCCACCAGCCCCACCTGCCTGCCGATGGGGGTCAGGCGCTGGTCGGCGTTATCGTGGCGCAGGGCAAGACGGAACTCGGCGCGAGCGGTGAGCATTCGGTAGGGGTCCTGCACCCCTTTGGTGATGAGATCGTCAATCAGCACGCCGATATAGCCCGTGTGGCGTTCCAGTATCATCGGCTCGCGCCCCTGCACGTACAGCGCGGCGTTGATGCCAGCCACCAGCCCCTGCGCTGCCGCCTCCTCGTAGCCCGATGTGCCGTTAATCTGCCCCGCAAGGAACAGCCCGGCGATGGCGTGCGTCATCAGCGTTGGCTTCAGCTGGTCGGGATACACCATGTCGTACTCCACCGCGTAGCCCGGGCGAATCATCACCACCTCTTCCAGACCGGGCAGTGTGCGCAGGAACGCCAGCTGAACCTCTTCGGGCAGGCTGGTGCTCATGCCCTGCACATACAGCTCGTTGGTGTCCCAGCCCTCCTGCTCCAGAAACACCGGGTGCGAATCCTTATCGGGGAAGCGCACGATTTTGTCCTCAATGGATGGGCAGTAGCGCGGACCGATACCGGTGATCCTGCCGCCGTACAGCGCGGAGCGGTGCAGGTTCTCGCGGATGATGCGATGCGTCTCTTTGGTGGTGCGCGTTTGCCAGCAGGGTAGCAGTTCGCGCGGCGGGTTCAGCCGGTCATGCAGGAACGAGAAGGGCGGAGTGGGGTCGGACGGAACCACCTGCGTGCGCGAGAAGTCCACGCTCTCTTTGGCGACACGCGCAGTGGTGCCTGTCTTGAAGCGTCCCAGCCGAAAGCCCAGCCTGCGCAGGGATTCCGACAGCCCCGTGGACGGAGGCTCGCCTGCTCGTCCCGCCTGCATCTGCTTCTCGCCGATATGGATCAATCCGTTGAGAAAAGTGCCGGAGGTGATGACGACCGCCTTTGCCCGCAGTTCGCGCCCGTCCTTCAGCAACACGCCCTGAACCTGCGCTCCGTGCACAATCAGCTCGGTGGCTTCGCCCTGAATCAGCTCCAGGTTGGGCTGTGCCTCCAGCACCGAACGCATATAGCGGGGATAGAGCTGTTTGTCGGCGTGCGCCCGCAGGGTCTGGATGGCGGGACCTTTGCCCGTGCCGACGAAGCGGATATGGGTCAGGTTGAGGTCAATGGCGATGCCCATCTGCCCGCCGAGCGCGTCAATCTCACGCACCAGGTGCCCTTTCGCCGGTCCACCAATGGAGCAGTTACAGGGCATGTGCGCGATGCGGTCAAAGTTCAGCGTGATGACCGCCGTGTGACAGCCCATGCGCGCTGCGGACAGCGCCGCCTCGCACCCGGCATGTCCCGCACCGATAACGATGACATCAAAACGAGTATCGCCCATAACCTGTGCCCACCACCGGAGATTGCAGGCGTATTATACCCGATTTGCGTGTGTCGTCGCAGGAGCGGGTTGGAGGAGTTTGTCGGCTGTAAAGTGTGGAAGGGGCGGACGCCCTGCGTCCGCCCCCCGGCAGACTACTCGTCCCCTATCGCGCCGAAGTTGCGCACCAGCACACCGAAATCAAACAGAGTGACCTCCTCGTCGCCGTCGAGGTCAGCATCCGCGTTCCAGTTGCTGTCGCCCGGCATACTGCCGAAGGCGGCGACCAGCGCACCGAAGTCGAACAGGGTGATCTCGTTGTCGCCGTCGATGTCGCCGTTGGTCAGCGACACGTTGACATCGGTGACGTCACCGTTGGCGACCACCACTCCCGGCACGACCACTCTCAGCCAGTGGCTGGCTTTGAAGGCGAGGTCATACGTGCCCGGCAGAACGGCGGGGAGGGTGTAGTTGCCATCGGCGTCCAGGCTGACCGTCGCGGTGCGCACGACGTTGCCGTCCTGGCGCAGTTCCACCGTGACAGGCACTTGGGTGACGTCGCCGCCGAAGTCGCGCAGTTCCACGTTGCCGGAGACCGACCAGACCGCCACCTGCTCAAAATCATCCAGATAGATCAGATAGGGCCCGATCGCCCCTGCCTCCACCGGTGTGAAGGCAAGACACTCCAGCGCACCGCGAGGCACATCCAGCACGCCGTTGGCGGTGGCTCCGGCAAATGGGTTAACTGTTTCCACCGGAATGTTGAACACCACTTCCACCCACTGGTTCTTGGCGGTAATCAGCTTGCCGACAGGGCGCACGTAGCCGGGGTCTAAGCTGGTCGCTCCAATCCACTCGATGCCTCCGCTTGCTCCTCCGTTCCCGCCAATGGGCGCCGTGGTGTTGGTTTCGCGCACCCCGAGCGTAATGTAGAAATCGGGCGTTCCGCTGGCAACGTAAATCTTGAAGCGGAGCGCGTGCGCGAAATCAATGGCGGGATTGGGCAGGTTGGGTGTGTTGTACGTGGTCAGCCGAAGCCATGCGCTGGGTTTGTCTGGCAGGAATCGCCAGTTCACCCTCAGCGACTTGGTGCCGCTATATGCGATGTCTGTTACTACCTGCGCGGTGTTGACTGCCCCGTCGATGTAGCTTCCTGTGGACCCCGAGAAGCTCGGCTGGCGGAACATGACGGAACCGTTGCTGGACGGTGCAGGGAACGCTTCAAAATCGGTGATGGGGAAAGTCTGCGCAACGACGGCAGATGCCAGTATCCCTACCACCAGAGGTACTGCGAACATACGTGCGAGTTTCATACCTTCCTTCCTCCTTTGCAGGCTCAATGAAATGCACTAACATGCCTATTGTAGCACTGGCGTACAGAAAAAGCAACTCCTTTTTTCAG
>JABUFA010000055.1 GCA_013314755.1 Chthonomonadia bacterium | reverse complement strand
TTTGTCGATTTCGTCCAGCATGAACACCGGGTTGCGCGAGCTCGCCTGTCGGATGCCCTGGATGATGCGTCCGGGCAGTGCGCCCACGTAGGTGCGCCGGTGTCCGCGGATTTCCGCCTCGTCGCGCACGCCGCCCAGCGACACGCGCACGAACTTGCGCCCCAGCGCACGAGCGATAGACCTGCCGATGGAGGTTTTGCCCACACCGGGTGGACCCACGAAGCACAGGATGGGTCCCTTCATCGCACTGCCTGCCAGCTTGCGCACGGCGAGGAACTCAAGGATGCGCTCCTTGACCTTCTGCAGTCCGTAGTGGTCTTCGTCCAGCACCTGCGCGGCGGCGGCGATGTCCAGGTTATCTTCGGTCACCGTGCTCCACGGCAGAGACACCAGCCAGTCCAGATAGTTGCGCACCACCACGCCCTCCGGCGCAGCGAAGGGCATCTTCTCCAGGCGTTCCAGCTCCTTGAAGGCGCGTTCCTGCACCTCTTCGGGCATGCCCGCGTTCAGGATTTTCTGGCGGAACTCCTCGATCTCGCTGGTGCGTTCGTCGCGCTCGCCCAGTTCCTGCTGGATGATTTTCATCTGTTCGCGCAGGAAGAACTCGCGCTGGGTATCGCCCACCTCTTTCTCCACGCGCGAGCGGATGGTCTTCTGCAGTTCAATAATCTCTATCTCCTTGCGCATGATGACCACCAGCCGCTCCAGCCGCTCGCGAACGCTCTCCATCTCCAGTATCTGCTGTTTCTCCTCCACGCGAACGGGCAGGTAGGGCGTTACCGTGTTGATGATGCGCTCGGGGTCGCTCTGGTTGCTGACGCTGAGCAGAACCTCGGAGGGGATGTTCTTGCCCGCGTTCACCAGCTGCTCGAACAGCGAGACCACGATGCCCATCAGCGCCTCGATCTCCAGGTCATACGCCTTTTCGCTGGGCACGGGGGCGACCTTCACCAGGATGAAGGGTTCCGTCTGCACATAGCGGGTGATGCGAACACGGTCGATCCCCTGAAGCATCAGGCGCAGGGTTCCATCGGGCATGCGCAGCACCTGCAGGACTTCCGCCACAATGCCTACGCTGTAGATGTCGTCGGGCTCAGGTTCCTCGGTGATGACCTCCTTCTGCGCGGCAAGGGCGATGAGGCGGTCGTTCTCCATCGCCTCTTCCAGTGCGCGCACCGAGCGATCTCTGCCCACAAACAGCGGAAATACCATCTGTGGAAAGTACACCTGGTCGCGCACCGGCACCAGCGGAAGCTGAGAGGGGATACCTGAACCGCTAGCCTCCTCCTGCAGGTCCCATTCCTCCTCAGCGGGCGGTTGGCGCTTGCGCCGGGTGGAACGAGGCTTTGGCTTCTCTTGCTCGGTCTCGGTTGTTGTGGATTTGCGTGTTCTTGGCATACCGGTTATGATGCCTGCTTAATGTCCTCCGCGCGCAGTACCTGAGGTTCTGCTCGCTCTCGCACCGTCTTCTCGTTCACAATCACCCGCTTAATATCCTGCGAGGATGGCACCTCGTACATGATGTTGAGCATAATCTCCTCGATAATGGCACGCAGAGCACGTGCGCCGGTCCCCCGCGCCATCGCCTCCTGCGCAATGGCACGCAGGGCTTCATCGGTAAACACCAGGTCCACGCCGTCCATCTCGAAGAACTTCTGGTACTGCTTGACCAGCGCGTTTTTGGGCTCCACAAGGATGCGCATCAGGGTCTCTTCGTCCAGCGGCTCGAGGGTGGTGACCACCGGCAACCGACCGATGAACTCGGGGATGAAGCCGAACTTCAGCAGGTCTTCGGGGATGACGTGCGACAGCAGTTCGCCGTAGCTGAGCTTCTTTTTGCCTTCCAGCGAGGCGCGGAAGCCCATCGTCTGGTTGCCCAATCGCTGGGCGATAATCTTATCCAATCCCTCGAACGCACCGCCACAGATGAACAGGATGTTGGTGGTGTCCACCTGAATGAACTCCTGCTGAGGGTGCTTGCGTCCGCCCTGCGGCGGCACATTGGCGATAGTGCCTTCCAGAATCTTCAGCAGTGCCTGCTGGACGCCTTCCCCCGAGACATCGCGCGTGATGGAAGGGTTATCCGCCTTGCGGGCGATTTTGTCGATTTCGTCGATGTACACGATGCCGCGCTGGGCGTTTCGCACGGTCTCCTGCAGAGAAGTGCCGGTATCGGCAGCCTGCAGAAGGCGAAGAAGGATATTCTCTACGTCCTCGCCCACGTAGCCCGCTTCGGTGAGGGATGTGGCATCGGCGATGGCAAAGGGCACGTTCAGAATCTTCGCCAGCGTCTGCGCCAGCAGAGTCTTACCGCTTCCGGTAGGACCGATCAGCAGGATGTTGCTCTTCTGCAGTTCCACGTCGTTGTCGCGCGAGGCGTGCTGGATGCGCTTGTAGTGGTTGTATACCGCAACCGACAGCGCGCGCTTGGCACGTTCCTGCCCGACCACGTACTGGCTGAGGATGCGATAAATCTCTTTGGGCTTGGGAACGCTGGACAGACCATATGCTGAGGTACGCTCGTGACGTGTGATTTGCGACTGGATGAGTTCGTTCGCGTACTGGATGCAGTCAATGCACACCCCGCCGTGCATTCCCTGTATCAGGCGTGGACGGATCTTGCCACACAGGACACAGCGTCCTTCCAAAGGTTCAAATCCTGTTCGCGCCACAGTTTCGCTCCTCTATCCTGGTTTTAGCGTGCGCCACGCGACAGTATTTCGTCAATGATACCGTACTCCTTCGCCTCCTGAGCGGACATGAAGTAGTCACGCTGGGTGTCCTGCTCCACCCGCTCCAGCGGCTGTCCGGTGTGATAGGCAAGGATTTCGTTCAGCATCCGGTTGTACCTGAGCACTTCCTGCGCCTGAATGTTGATGTCGATGGCAGTTCCCTGAAAGCCTGCGCTGACCTGGTGGATCATCACGCGCGCGTGCTCGAGGCAGTAGCGTTTGCCCTTTGTGCCCGCCGCAAGCAGAACCGCCCCCATCGAAGCCGCCTGCCCCACGCAGATGGTGGCAATGTCGCACTTGAGCACCTGCATGGTGTCGTAGATAGCCAGTCCCGCCGAGACGCTCCCACCCGGCGAGTTGATGTACAGTTCAATATCGCGGTTGGGGTCCTCTTTCTCGAGGAACAGCATCTCCGCCACCACCAGATTGGACAGGTGGTCATCAATAGGTTCCCCGATGAAGATGATGCGGTCCTTGAGCAGCCGCGAGTAGATGTCGTATGCCCGCTCGCCACGCGCGGTTTGCTCGATCACCATCGGGATCAGGGAGTTATGGACAACCGGTCGCACTTTCATCGCCTACTCCTCATTATCGGTCTGCTCGCGCTGTGACTGGATGCGAAACTCTTCTTCTGTAACTTCGGCAACATCCCACAAAAACTGCAGGGTCTTTTCGACCAGCCGGTCCTCCATCAGCTCTTCCGCTTCTTCCGATTCAGCCGCATCTTCTTCGCTGAGGTTATACTGCTCCATGACCTGCTGGCGCTCCTCGTCGGTTAGGGTGATGCCCTCACGCTCGCGGATTGCCTTCAGGATTAGCCCATACAGCAGATTGTCGGTAGTTCGCCGGAACCAGTAGCTCTCGAACTGCTCTTCGGTCATGCCGTAGGTGCGGGCATAGTCCTCAAGGGTATATCCCCTCCGGCGCAGATTCTCCTCCAGGTTCGTCAAACTATTGTGCGCCCGCGCCTCAAGGATAATCGGCGAGATTTGCACTTTCGCGCTTTCCAGAACAGCCTTTTTCATGGAGGCATCAGATGCCGTCCTGGCATAGTGCGACAGCTCTTCGGTGAGAGACTGCCGAATGCGCTCGCGCAGGGCGTCCATCGACTCTACCTGCATCTGCTTGAGCAGCTCCTCGTCGGTGGGCAGCTTCATCTCGGAGACACTGTGCACCGTCACCTGCAGGCGCACCGTCTTGCCGCGCAGTTCCGCATCCGGGTCATTCGGAGGGAACTCTACGGTCTCCTCTTTGGTCTCGCCCGCCTTCATGCCAAGGATCACTTTGCCCAGCGGGTGCTCCTGCATCTCTTCGGTCAGATGGACGAGGTTGCGCCGCGTGGACAACGGGTTCGGTTCGCCCTCAATCTGTGGCACGATGGTCACGAAAACCACGTCGCCTGTTTGCGCCTCGCGGTCCACTCGCTCAAAGCGGCTTGCCTGTCGCCGGCGCGACTCGATCTCGTTGGTCACGTCTTCGTCGGTGACTACTGGCGTGTAGCGCGTTACCTTCAGCCCACGGTATTCGCCGAGCTCGACGCTGGGCTCCAGCGGAACCTGAAGGGAATAGAGCATCGGCTTGCCCTCTTCCAGCTGCTGGATGTCCAGCCTGGGAGGTGCCCCGTACGGCTCGACCTGCGCCTCCTGCAGGGCAGAGTTCATGGTATCCCTGATAATCTGCTCCAGCACGCGCTCGCGCACGTAGTCTTCCCTCAGCGCCTGGCGCAACAGCCCAATGGGCGCCTTACCCGGACGAAAACCGGGCACTTCCACGTATTTGCTCAGCTGCCGGTATACCTTCTCAAACGTTCGGTTGACCTGCTCCGGTTCAACCTCTACCTGTACGGCAACCGTTCGGTTTTCCAGTTCTTGTTTTGTAACCTGCATCCTCTATCCTTGCCTCACTTCGCACATTCGCAAAAAGAAGGATACAATCCGCCCGCGGACGGGTTGCATCCTTCCTGCACAGGTATCCAGAAACGTTGTCGGGTTGCTCTCCCTGACCACGATGCTAGTGTACCATACCCCAAACAGGCTGTCAAGATTGCGCAGGTATGGGGCATTTCACAGGTCTCTCTGTACAATGTAATCGCACAGGGCAATCAGGCTCTGGCGAATGGGGCTTTCAGGCAAACGGCTCAGTGCCTCTACTGCCCGTCTGGCATGATGCTCCGCTACTGCCTGGGTCTGGCTGAAGCCGTCGTAGCGGCGGATAAACTCTATCACCTGCTGTATCTCGCCGTCGCGCACGGGCGAACCCAGAATCTGCAGTATTCTCTGACGGTCTGCAGGAGTCGCTTCCCGCAGAGCGATAATCAGGGGCAGGGTAAACTTGCCTTCCCGTAGGTCGTTTCCCACCGGCTTGCCCATGCGAGCTGGGTTGCCGGTGTAGTCCAGCAGGTCGTCGGCAATCTGGAACGCCATGCCGGCATGGTAACCGTAGTCGGATAGAGCTTCTACCACGGGCTGAGGTGCGTTTGCGACCAGCGCACCCGCCCGACAGCATCCCTGAATGAACACCGCTGTTTTCTTGCGAATGATGTCGAAATAGGTCTGCTCAGAGATGGAGGGGTCGCTGGTGTAAATCATCTGGAGTACCTCACCCTCGCTCATCTCAATCGCCACCTGCGAAACCGTGCGCAGGATTGCCAGGTCGCCGTCCTCTATCAAGAGGTGCATGGCTTTCGCCAGCAGATAGTCGCCGGTCAGCACGGTCACGCCGTTGCCGAACAATGCGCTGGCGGTTGGGCGCCCCCGTCGGGTGGCGGTGTTGTCTACCACGTCGTCGTGGATGAGGGTCGCCATGTGCATCAGTTCTGCTACCGCTGCGAGGGGAATAAGCCGGTTCCTGTCCACGGGCAGACCGGTGGCGTACGCGCTCAGACACACCAGCGCAGGGCGCAACCGTTTCCCCCCCGAAGAAAGTACGTGCCCACCCAGCGACCATATCGTGCGCACGGGGGAGGAAATCTCCTGCTGGATGCGCTCTTCCACCGCCTGCAGGTCAGGCAGTACCACCTCCAGCAGTCTCATGATATTGGGATCAGTCGCATAGGTCACGAACGTAGAAGTGCTCATGGTTTCACTCCAGAATGAATACATACAATGCCAAAAGTCAGCTCTGTCCATTTCACCTGCACGAACCCCACTTCCCGCAGGACCTGCGCCAGCTGCTCGCGCTCGGGGAAGTAACTGACCGAAACGGGCAGGTAGGTATAGGCATCGCGATGGCTCAGTAATCCACCGACCAAAGGCAGTATCCGATGGAAGTAAAAGGCATAGATACTGCGAAACGGCTGACGCCGGGGATGGGAAAACTCCAGGCAGACGAGACGTCCGCCCGGTTTGAGCACGCGCCACATCTCCGCAAACGCCTGACGCATGTCCACCACGTTGCGAATACCGAAGGCAACGGTTACGGCGTCGAAGCGCTCTGATGGAAAGGGCAGGTTTTGCGCATCTGCCAGCGCCAGCGTAATGCACCCGTCCACCCCCTGCCGGCGCACCTTGCTCATGCCGATTTTCAGCATCGGCTCACAGAAGTCCACCCCGACCACCAGACCCTGTGCGCCCACGTCCTTTGCCAGCCGCAGGGCGAAGTCGGCTGTGCCGGTACAGACGTCCAGCGCATACTGCCCGGGCTGTAACGCCGCTTCCTTCGCGGCGACATGCCGCCAGTAGTGATGAATGCGCAGGCTGAGCAGAGAGTTCAACAGGTCGTAGCGCGAGGCAATCCGCGCAAACATGCTGCGCACGTAGGTGCGCTTCTGCTCGCCAAATATCTGTGATGTATCCAGCGAAGTGCTCACTGCCCTTGTAATAGTCGTGTGTTCGTTCACAAACTCTTTTAAAGGAGTATACCCTTATCTGCTTTGCATCGTCAAACGTTAGGGGGTTGCGCCCGGAGTAAATTGCGCAGGTGGAGAAGTGCCCACGCCATCAGCGCCACGTCCACAGCATTTTGCCCCACTTGCGGCAGGTAGTAGTAGTGTTCAAAGGGATGCAAAAAGCTCATGGGCAGATACGTTACCCCCTGCCAGAGGAGCCACCAGCCAAACCATCGCCGCGAACGCCACACCGCCACCAGCACGCCCAGAAAGGCAAGGTCGGTTATCAGGATGTCCCACGCGCTTTTGAAGAAGAACAGGTACAGGTTCAGCCCATTGTTCGCCCAGTACTGGTAATGCCCCAGCACGGGCACAAGCATCTGCACAAAGTGCCATACCGCCAGAGCGGGCGACGAGCGTAACTGCTGTTGCTGATAACCGCTGACCTCGGCGGGCAGGAGCGTAAACCGCAGGAGGAGATACCCCACCGCCACCGCAAGCATTACCCCAGCACCACTCCATGCCCGCCAGCCCCATTCTCGTCGCACGGCAACAGCAAGCACGATAGCGAGGGGAACAGTTGTGAGCGGCTGTTCGTATGCGCCGCACGCACCTGCATATAACAGCCCCGCAAGGAGAAGCAGAAATGCCCGACCCGCCTCTCCCCAGCGCAGAAGAAACCAGAAACTCCACACCGTCAGGCAGGTTGCCAGCAGAGCAGTGCGCGACGGAACCCACACGATAAGTCGTTCAAAACCGCTGTGCACCAGCCGATCCCAGCCCCAGAAGAAGGCTCCGGCTCCCAGCCATATCTGCCACCAGTGGGCACGTAGCAGTCCCTTCCATGCGGGCAGGTGATGAGATTGCGCCAGGATAAAGAGCCACGCCAGCACCAGCCACCACGCCGAGAACCGCGCCAGAGGGCGGAGGGCATCGGTCTGCTGGAGGCTCAGCGCGACGGTTCCTGCCAGCGCAAAAAGACGGGCATGGTTTTCACCGGTCAGCAGGTGCGACAGCCATCGGCGTGCGAACCACACCAGAAGCGCATAAAACCCCAGCGAGGTCAACACTGCCAGCAGCCAGTTCATCAGCCGATAGCCCCAGCCGGTCTCGCCGTACAGCGCGTAGTCCAGCAGGAGCGACAGGCAGGTCGTTGGGCGATAGAAGCCGTTATGCAGGAACCAGTCGCTGCCGAACCAGCGCCACCAGCCATCTATTCCGCCCGTATCCCGCATGGCATCCAGCATGGCGGCGGTGTCGGTATCGGTGCGCAGGGGAGCGTTTGCCAGCACCTGCTTCAACCCGGGCAGGTTGGCTACCAATATCACCAGTAGTGCCAGCCACAAGCGAATCTGCATATTGATAATCCTTGCCTGTGTGCGCGTACTGTGCTCAGTACACGTCCAGCAGGTCGTCCCGATGGATACACTCTATCTGGTGATGACGCAGTTCCTGTATCAAAGGAGCATCTGTCGTTACAACTGTTCCATGCCCCGCTATGGCAAGGCAAGCCAGGTATCTATCATCAGGTTTGACGTTCCAATCGTCTGGAAGAGGGGGGCAATCGTGCTGAGCGATGGCAAGGTATTTCTGGCTGTTGCTGAGGATGAAGTTACGGCAATAACGCACGATCTGGTGGACCACCACGTCCCTTAACAGGCAAAGGTTGTAGAACTTTTGCTCAAATGCAGAGCCTTTCATAGATACCAGCATATCGCATTTCCGTACCAGTTGCTCTAGAAAATGGAATGCCTGCTTCTGGCGCTCAAGCCCGTTTTCGCCACTGAGGTCATGCCATAGCCACTCGTCAACAATAAACTTTTGCTTGGTATCCGGCACGTTCAAATCCCCAGCATCAAGCGGATATCTTCCAGTTCGCCCTCCATGAAAGAGGCTAATCCTCCCTCAATCTGTCCTGCCTGATTAACCTCCTGCGGATGGCAGATGGTCTGCTTGCCCGTTTTCTCTACAAGGTAAAACCGCACGGTATGCGCCGGAACCTGCCCACTTGCAATCAGCGCAAGCAGGGCGGACACAAAGACTTCACTGTGCGTGGTCACAATAACCTGTTTCCCCTCGTCGGCGACAATCGCGCGCAGAGTTCGTACCAGCCGGCGCATCACCGACGGGTGCAGGTGTACCTCCGGCTCCTCAATCAGCAGGGTTCGCATACTGGGCTGGTGCAGTTTTGCCAGCAGGTATACCAGCTGGTTGACCCCAAATCCATCGTTGCACAGAAACGACGGCAAACGAGCTTCTTTGTCGGTGGTCTGCAAGTATACGATGGCTGTGCCCGGCGGGGTATACAGCCTGAAGTCTCTGCCGACGATTCGCTCGAGGTCTGCGGATATTTTACCGGGCATGTAGGGGTCGGTAATGATGCTCGTGGCAACCTCGTCCTCCGAGACAGGCATGGCGCTGAGCGGCACAGGGTTGTAGTAGGGCTTGAAAAAACCTCTTCTGTGGGGTGCGATGTCCACCCGGCGCAACGACTCGGCAATGCTGTTCAGCCGATGTGCCAGACTGTGTGCTTGCTCCTGCGCCGCCCCATCCGCAGATTCCGCAGTGACGTTGACTGTGATGCCGTCCCACTTGACGGCGCAAATGCCGTCACCGTATGCCTGGGTGGCGGTTTGATTGAGCGCATACGGAAAGCTCACTTCCAAGCGCAGGTCTATCTCGGAGGATTTCAGGTAAAACACGCCCGAGTTTTTGCGTAATGTTACGCCGTATTCGCCAGCGTCCGTGCCAGCCCGAATATCTATCTCACCGTCCCTGTCATGGGCGAACACGCACTCCTCAAAACCGGCGAGATTCAGGAAGCCCAGATTGAAAAAGTTGTCGACGGACTGATTGGGGTTGGCGATTACATTCCTGATGACCAGAGGTGCGTACAGGACGCTGGATTTGCCGCTGGCGGTAGGTCCATACAGCACGGTCAGCGGCGCCAGTTGAATCTCCTGCTCCCTGATGGAGCGAAAACCTCTAATCCGCAACAACGTAAGCATGGCGGGTTCCTCACCGGCAGTATTGTAGAGGATAGGATGTACCCCTGTCAATGCGGCATCATCCGCGCTTGAATCGCTTCTCCAGCTCCTCGATGCTCAGCACCAGTACCACCGGGCGACCGTGCGGACACAGATAGGGATTCTCGGTCTCTGCAAGATCCTGCAGGAGGTGCGTCATCTCGGCATGCGAGAGGGCATCACCGGCTTTCACCGCCATCTTGCACGCGGTGGTGGCGACCAGCGTCTCGTCGGTGAGCGGAAGGCGTCGCTGGATGCCCAGCTCGGAGATTTCGTCCAGCAGGTCGCGTACGATTGCCTCCACGTTGCGTTGTCCGAGCCACGCCGGCACTCCGCGAAGTACCACACTATCACTGCCGAACGGCTCGATCACGAAGCCCATAGACTGAATCTCCTGCAGATGCTCTCCCAGAAGGGTGGCGGTTCGCCGGTCCAGATGAAACACCAGAGGGGTGAGCAGATGCTGAACAGGTATCGACTGTTTCTGGCGCAGCACAGTCAATTTTTCGTATAGCACGCGCTCATGGGCGACATGCTGGTCAATAATCAGCAAGCCCCGCAGGGACGAGGCGATGATGTATGTGCGTTCTATCTGCCCCAGCACCTGAAAGCCTTCCAGCATCTCCGCGTAGGGGCGGGCGGAGGGCAGGGTGTCCACAGGGGTCGGCTGGGTGAGGTCAATGCCCGCGCGACGCATCAGCTCCGCATGAAGTACTTCCTGCGGCGGAAGCGGCGAGGGCTGCCAAACGGTCTGAGCAGGAGTGGGGCGCGGCGCAGGGGAAATGTCCATCTCGCTCTGAAGACCGGGCAGGGCAGAGGGCATCATTCCCTGCTGGAGAAGCGACTGGCGCACCGCGTTCAGCACGGCATGGTATACTTCCCCCTCATGCGCGAACTTCACTTCGGCTTTGGTAGGGTGGACGTTGACATCCACGCTGTAGGGAGGCACGTTCAGGAAGATGGCGGCGATGGGGTATCGCCCTTCGGGGGTCAGGGTGCGATAGGCATCATCTAAGGCGCGTGAAAGCACGCGATGGCGCACCAGCCGACGGTTGACGAAGAAGCTCTGCATGGCGCGGGTGGGGCGGGTGAGGTGCGGCGGCGAGACGTAGCCCGTGATATGCAGGTTTCCTTCGGTGTAGTCGATGGTGCGCAGCTCACGCGCCACATCACGCCCGAAGACCGCCAGCAGGGCATGACGGGGGTCACTGCTCCCCTGTGAGGCGAAAATCTCCTGCCCGTTATGCACCAGGCGAAAGGAGATTTCGGGAAAGGCGAGGGCGAAACGGGTAACCAGCTCGGTGATGTGCGACAGCTCGGTGGCGGTGCTTTTTAGAAACTTCAGGCGGGCGGGCGTGTTGTAGAACAGGTCGCGCACGGTCACAACCGTTCCGTCGCGAGCGGCACACTCCTCCGCCTCCACCACCTGCCCGTTCTCTACCACCAGGCGCATCCCCGTGTCCAGGTCGGCACGCTTGGTCAGCAGTTCGAAGCGGCTGACAGCGGCGATACTGGGAAGCGCCTCACCCCGAAAGCCGAGTGTGACGATGGATTGCAGGTCGTCGGCGGTGCGAATCTTGGAGGTGGCGTGGCGCTGGATGCTCAACACGGCGTCGGCAGGGCTCATCCCCTCGCCATCGTCCACCACACGGATGAGCCGCTTGCCTCCCTGTTCTACCTCCACCAGGATAGCGCGTGCCCCGGCGTCGATGCTGTTTTCCACCAGCTCCTTCACCACCGACGCCGGGCGCTCCACCACCTCACCTGCGGCGATGCGGTTGACCGTATGCTCTTCCAGCAGGTGGATGCGCGTTGGATATGTTTGCACCGTTTGAGCCAACTTTACTTCTCAGGGACCTTGGGCGCAGGTCCTGTCGGCGGTTTGGCAGCCGTCATCTTCATCATCTGCGTGTAGCGGGCAATGCGCTCCTTATACATCTTCACCTGCGGGTCGGTATCGGGCTTGCCCTGTTTCTTCAGCTTCGCCAGCTGCTCTTTGGCTATCTCGATCTGCTTGGCGATAATCTGGGGTGGCATGGTCATACCTGGCGGCATACCGGGCGGGCTCTGGAACGCTTCGGGGTTCTCCCTGCGCCATCGCTCCATCGCCGCTTTCTGCCATGCCTTGTAAACGGTGTCCCGCTTCTTGACGACCTCGTCGAGCTGCTTGACCAGCTGCAGCTTCTCTGCATCCAGTCGCCTGCGTTCCGCGGGGTCCTGGGTGCTGAAGCGTTTTCTGTCCAGCTCCATAGACTGCTTAATCAGTGCATCTCGCCGTTTCTCCAGCTGCTGGAGCTGAGCAGCTAAAGCCTTCTCCTTCGGGCTGGGATTGGGCTTTTTGGTTGGAACCTGCGCACCCTTCGGCAGGTTAATCATCTCCTTCTGAAGCGGCGGCTTGGCAACGGGCGTTGGTTCCTTCGGTTCCTCATGTGCCAGTACCACCACGGTCGTTAGAAATACTACTGCCAGAGCAATCGGAACAGATAACCTCATCATCGGTTTAACCTCCTGTACAGGACTGTTACCATCTTCATTATATACGAAAAGAGCGGTGAGGAGTTATCCATTCCGCTTTCGCAAAAGCACCAGTTTACAGCCCTTTTCGTGCCACGTAATCTTTTGAGATATAATGTGAAGGGTAGAACTCGCGAACGGAGCGATTATGCGTTCAAGACCTCGCAGGCGTTCGGTCACTCGTCCACTGCGCAGGCGTCGCCGCCCGATATGGCAGCGCCTGCTGATATACCTTCTTCTGCTGGTGCTGCTGGGCATTGTGGTGGGCGGGGGGTATCTGGTGGTGCTTCTGGTGCAGGTTTCTCAGATGCTGCCCAGCAGTGAGCAGATAGCCAACCTCAAGCCCTACGTGGGCACGCGCATCCTCTCGCAGGACGGTGTGGTGCTGGCAACGCTGACGAACGAGCGGCGCGAACTGGCGAAGCTCTCCGAGTTTCCCAAACCACTGATCGATGCGATAGTGGCTATTGAAGACAGCCAGTTCTACCAGCATCGCGGCATCAGCCCCAAAGCGGTCTTCCGGGCGGTGTGGGTGAACCTGCGCGAAGGTAGATATGCCCAGGGCGGAAGCACCATTACCATGCAGCTGGCGCGAAACGCCTTCCTGACCCAGAAAAAGACCTTCCACCGCAAACTGCAGGAAGCACTGTTGGCACTGCAAATCGAACAGCACCTCACCAAAGAGCAGATTATGGAGACCTACCTGAACGAGGTGTATTTCGGCAGTGGGGCTTACGGAGCAAAGACCGCCGCGCGCGTCTACTTCGACAAACCGCTGAACAAACTCACCCTCGCCGAGTGCGCCCTGCTGGCAGGGCTGGTACGCCGCCCATCGGTGTACTCGCCTCATGAGAACATGGAACTGGCACTGCGCCGACAGCAGGTGGTGCTGAAGCGGATGCTGGAACTCGGCTTCATTAACCAGCAGGAGTATGAACAGGCGAGGAACGAGCGGATTCGGATTGTCCCCCTGCGACGCAAAGGGGTTGCCTACAAGGCGCCATATTTTGTGTTCTATGTGCTGAAGCAGTTGACCGAGGAGTACGGCGCGGACCAGATTTACAAGGCTGGGTTGACGGTAGAAACCACCCTGAACTGGCAGATGCAGCAGGCAGCGGAACAGGCTCTGCGTGAAGGCATCAAACGGTATGGCAGGGGGCAGGTTACCCAGGGCGCTCTGATAGCCATTGACCCCAAAACCGGCTATATCCGCGCGATGGTGGGTGGGGTGGATTTTGCAACCTCACAGTACAACGCCACCACGCAGGGCAGACGACAGCCCGGTTCGGCTTTCAAGCCCATCGTGTATTGCGCCGCTATTGACAGAGGACTGCTGACGCCCGACTCGCGCATCGTGGACGCGCCCGTCAGCTATCCTTCCTATCCCAAGCCCTATCGCCCCCAGAACGCCGATGGGCGTTACCATGGTTCGGTGACCGTGCGCCAGGCGATAGCCTTCTCCATTAACATCCCTGCGGTCAAGACCATCGCCATGGTCAAGCCCGACACGGTGATAGAGTACGCCAAAAAGCTGGGCATCCAGTCTCCGCTGGAGCCGAATCTGTCGCTGGCGCTGGGTTCGTCGGCGGTCAGCCCCCTCGAGATGGCAGTGGCTTACAGTGTGTTCGCGTCAGGTGGAAACCGTTGTGAGCCGATGGCGATTGTGCGCGTGCGCGACAGCGAGGGCAGGATTATTCAGGAAAACGCCCCCAACATTACCTTCGGCGTTATCTCTGAAGAGACCGCTAAGATCATGGATGAACTGCTGAAGGCGCCGGTACACACGCCCGGCGGCACCGCCTATCGGGTACTGCACGACTTTCCCGAAGCGCGCGGCAAAACGGGCACCACCGACGAGGGGCGCGATGCCTGGTTTGTGGGGTACACGCCCGAACTGGTGACCGCCGTGTGGGTGGCGCGGGAGGTGATGGACCCCGCCAAGAAACAAAAGGTGTACCTGCCGATGCCGCGCATCTTCGGGGGAACGGTGTGCGCGCCTATCTGGAAAGAGTTTATGAGCAAGGCGGTTCCCCTGCAGAAACAGTGGCTGAACAAGCTGGAGCCGGGCGACGTGCCCGAAAAACCACAACAGCCGGAGAGCGTGGACACGGTCACACTCACCCTGTGCGATGATACGGGCATGATTGCCACGCCCGCCTGTCCGCGTACGCATCGCTTCACCTTCCGCCGGGGTGAAGAGCCAGCCGAACGATGCACCCTGCACGGTGTTCGGACGCCCGCGGGTTCCGACGCCGTCTCGCCCGCAGAGCAACCTGAAAGCGGACAGCCGACCGCCACCCCGCCTTCGTCACCTGAAACACCACCACCACCTGCCATCACGACACCCGGCACACCAACGATTGGAGAGCCTACCACCCTTCAGCCGCGCGTCAGCACGCCGCCTCCCGTGAGCACGCCCTCGGCTCCTCGCCTCTCCGAGCCGCCGGTTGTCCGCCCGCCTGCAACCGAGAGAGTGCGGATATGCGTGGACAGCGGTCTTCTGGCAACGCGCTACTGCCCGGAGGTGGTGGTCAAAACCTTCCCTGCCGGCAGGGCGCCCCAGAGACGCTGTAACCTGCATCGCCCGCCGCCGGGAGAGGAGTAGCCATGCGTGGTCGGTTCGGCGTAGAGATACCTACCGCGCCGCAGGTTCCCCATTTCAAGGTGTACCTGTCACTCGTCCTGCTGGGGTTCGCCCTGCTGATACTGCGTCTGTGGTACCTGCAGGTGGCGATGGGCGAGCAGTTGCTGGCACAGTCGGAGAGCAACCGCAAGCGGTTCATCCGGCTGTTTGCCCCGCGGGGAATGATTGTCGACCGCGCCGGGCGCACCTTAGCAATGAATCGCCCCGAGTTCGTGGTCAGTATCGTGCCGGCGGAGGTGAGCGACGACTCGGTGCTTCGCCGATTGAGCCAGATTCTGCAGGTGCCGCTGGAGGATATTCTGCAGGTGGTTGGTAACCCCAAACAGCGCGCCCAGCGGCTGTATCCGGTTCCGATTGCGATGGGCGTTTCGCTGGAGGTGGTGACGCGCATCGAGGAGAACCGCCTGTGGCTTTCGGGCGTAACCGTCAGCCCTCAGCCGGTGCGCTGGTATCCAGAGGGCAAGCTGGCATCACACGTGCTGGGAATGCTTGGCGAAGTGGATGCCAAAGAGCTGGCGACCCTGCGCGAAGCCGGCATCTCTCAGGGCGAGTATGTGGGCAAGATGGGCGTGGAGAAGGCGCAGGAGGTGTGGCTGCACGGGCACGCAGGGGGCAAATGGGTGGAGGTGGATGCGCGAGGACGCCAGCGGCGCGAGATTGAAGAGGTTCCTGCCGAGCAGGGCGCCACGGTGGTGCTGACGATAGACAAAGCCCTGCAAAAGGCGGCGGAGGAGGCGTTTGGTAACCGCGTGGGAGCGGTAGTAGCGCTTGACCCGCGCACCGGCGAGGTGCTTCTGCTGGCGAGCTTTCCACGCTTTGACCCCAACGCCTTTGCGCGCGGCATGAAGCCCAACGTCTGGCGCGAGATAGCCAACAATCCGCTGTATCCCCTGCAGAACCGCGCCATCGGTAGCCGCTATCCGCCTGGCTCGACGTTTAAAATAGTGACCGCAGCGGCTGGACTGCACTCTGGGGCTATCACGCCCTACACGGGTTACTACTGCCCCGGCTTCCTGCAGATAGGACGCTGGCGATTTGGGTGTCATCGCAGGCATGGAGCCACAGGCTTTGTGAGGGCGATAGGGGCATCGTGCGATGTGTACTTTTATCAGACAGGATTGAGAACGGGCATTCAGAACCTGGCGGAGATGGCACACGCCTTCGGGCTGGGCGAGGTGACGGGCATTGACCTGGCAGGCGAAAGCCGAGGCAACATCCCCACACCCGAATGGAAAAAGAAACGATTTAAGGAAGGCTGGTACGACGGCGATACGGTCAACGCCTCCATCGGTCAGGGGTTTGTGCAGTGTACTCCGCTTCAGATGGCGCTGGTCGCCAGTGCGGTCGCGAACCGAGGCACGATTATGAAGCCTTTTGTGGTGAAGCGCATCCTCAAGCCCGACGGCACCTCCATAGACACCCAGCCGACCGTGCTGAAGCAGATACCGCTTGCCCCCGAGCACTGGCAGTGGATCGAGCGCGGAATGCGAGATGCGGTAGCAGGACCGGGTGGAACCGCGCACGCGGCAAACCTGCCCGGTATCGCGGTGGCAGGTAAAACGGGCACCGCCGAGGACCCTCCGCGACGCCGACCGCACGCCTGGTTTATCTGCTACGCTCCGATGGAGAATCCGCGAATCGCTCTGGCGGTGGTGGTAGAACAGGGCGGGCACGGGGGGGCAGTCGCCGCGCCCATTGCCCGGCATATTCTGGAGACGTTCTTCGGCATCAGCCACGCCCACGCTCGCGGCGACGCCAGCGCAACGGACTGAGCGATGCCACCAGTTGTTCTGAACCGCAGAATGCTTACTGCATTCCCAGTGCCTGCTTCACCTCCTGCAGAGGGGCAATCAAATCGCCACGATAGGGGAAAACCGGACGCGATAACTTCACCTGCCTGCCGTCCCACGTCTTCATCTGCCAGCTGAACGCCTCCAGATCCACCCAGCGCTGACCCCACTGCACGCGGCTCTTCCAACGTGCATACACCACACCCGAAAACTGCTGGTTCACTGGTGCAGGCAGATACTTTGTCCACGACACTTCGGGGCGATCTTCCTCAAGCGTGCAACTCGCCGCCCGCAAGGCACTCAGAGGCGCCATCCGCACGCCGTTCAACGCATCGGGATCCGACGGCGCCGAACCTCCTGCTCCATCGGTGAAAAAGCGCGGGAAGCGTTGCAGACGGTAAAGCAACCCCCACACCACTGCCTCCCAAAAATCTTCGTCGACCGAGGGGATATGAAACACATCCGCGCGAATAACCGTCCTGCCTGCCTGCACGACCAAAGCCCGAGAATAGTCCCAGCGACGATCCAGATACATCGGCAGTCCAAACGAACGCCCGGAGGGCAGTTGCGCCACCACCTGATTGTCTTTGCCAACTACCAGCGCATGATGCATTCGCAGGCGGTATTCCTCCAGCCGTTTCTGCGCCTCTTGCACCGAGGGCATAATCTCTACCTGCACCATCACTGTGCCGACCGAAGCCTCACGCCCTTCCTCGAAGGTGCCGTGCGATAGGGAGGAAAAGGTTCGCCCCCCTCGCAGGGCTTGCCGAGAGGATAGACGCGCACTCCTGTATGGATGCCGTTGAAATCGTTGGGTATCAGCGCGTAGCCGGGCATCTCGTTGGCACGATACAAGAGGGAAAGTAGCGTCTCTCCGTCCACGTCGGGGTTGGGTGGTTCGGTGCATTCCCACCAGCTGATGCCCTGATAGCCGCCGTTTCCCACCCTAGTTTCGAGAGAGACGTAATCGCGGTGCACCACACGTTGCAGAGCGGAAAGCGGTGGGCGACTATCCTGAGCAAAGACGGATGCTGTCAACACCACTAGGAACAGGCTCACGCTTTTCATGGTAATTCCTCCTCACAGCGTTTATTCTGCAACAGTAATGGGTGTGAATCCGCCTGATGGAGCAGGATTCCAGGGCGACCCCTCCGCATCTGCGGAGATTATTCGGACAGGTTGGGCGTTGTTCGGCTCGTAGTAGAGAAATCGATACACCAATGCCGATTTATAGTACCCGTCTCTATCCCAACCAATACAATAGCTTGGCAGTCCTGAGCTGTTAATGAAAGCGTACACAGGGTCCCAAACCATGTTTCCAACACAGGCGAACTGATGATAAGACACGTGCATTCGCGACGCACCCATCAACGGACCTGCTGGGTCTACCAAGTTTGTCCACAGTCTCCAGCCTCCTGGTGCCGACCCCGGGTCCACGCAGGCTGTGATCGGGCTATATGTGCGCTGGCATTTCATCTCGTATACGCCTATGCTGTTTACCAGACACACTAAGAAATCTGCGAAGTCGTTACATTGTACTGAGGTTCCCCAGCGTTCGATAAAGGCTTTCAACCGGAAGGTCTCGCCAGCATCGGAAATGTTATACACGAATGTTCCTATGCCGCCATAAACCCTGTTCAAGTAAAGTTCCTTTGTGAGTCGTTCGGCTGCAACAGGAGCGGTACGCGTCTGCCGTGCCCACACGCAGCTCTTCCTGAGTACACTCACCCATGCCGGGGTCATCGGCGCCTTCGGCTCATCTAACACCACGAACACCTCCGAAGGAGAACCGCGCGTGCTGTAAGGCATCACCCCCACCGGCTGAAACGGCGAATTGCCTCATTAAAAATCTAAACGAAATAGAAACGTTGCCTCATTTAAAAATCTAAACCAAACGTGTTAACATGGGCTCCTGTAACAACCAACCAGAAGGCAACACCACAATGGGGATGGACATGAAAGAGAGAAGAGCGGTCATCCGAGAAACAG
>JABUFA010000054.1 GCA_013314755.1 Chthonomonadia bacterium | reverse complement strand
TTTGGCGGTGTGTGGTGTTCAGTGGTGGTAGGGATTTGCGATGATGGGTGGAGGTTTGTGGTTGTTGTGTGTTTTGGCTGTTGCTTTCTTTTTGGTTGCATTCGCCAACCATCAAAGGAACGCACACAAAGTACCTGTGGAGTTGACATCATCTCCCGGAAGGAGTATGATAGTGACTGCTTATCATACCATATGAACCCGGTGCCCGGGATGGCAATGGTACGTCAAACCTGTTCAGAACGAAAGGCTGGTGGTGAGCTTGCTCGCACCAAAACAGCACCAGACGTTAGAAGTACGAGTAGACCAGAAGATTATTCAGGCAGCCCGTTTGTTACAATGTAACACACTGGAGCTGGAAAGCGAGATTGATCAGGAAGTAGCCGAGAATCCGGCTCTGGAGCGGATAGAGACCGGGGAAGAGGACAGCGCCCCCCCGCAGCTCCCTGTCGGCAGGGGAGGTATCACGCGCGTTTTCGACGGGGACTTCGCCGATACAGACACGGAGGTCGACCCAATCGGCAACGCCGTGGACCAGAGCATGACCCTGCGTGAGTATCTCGACCGTGAGCTCCGTGCTCAGTTGCCAGCATGTCTGCACTTTGTCGCAGAGTATATTCTGGATAATCTGGACGAACATGGGTTGCTCCCTAACTTTGATATTGACCGGGCGTCTCTGGAGACGGGAGCCTCGCCAGAAGAGATTAAAGAGGTGCTGGAGGTTCTTCAGTCGCTGGAACCGCCTGGCATCGGCGCGCGCTCGGTTCAGGAGTGCATGCTTCTACAACTGCGCGACCTGAAGGAGCAGGGACAGGGGAATCCCCTGGCGGAACAGATTGTGCAGCGGTATTTTGACCGATTATTAAATCCTCCCCTCCGACGGATGGCTCGCGAGCTGCAAACCACCCCGAGCGAAGTTGAGCAGGCGATAAAATACATCAAAGAAGCGTTGCATCCGTATCCCGCCTACCGATTCCGGGCGCCATGGCAGTCCATCTCACAGCCTTCCCGCGACGTCATCAAGCCAGACGTGATTATCCGGCGCAACCCCGAAGGGTTCGAAGTGGATGTGGTTCGTCCGGGATGGCTTCTTATCCTCAGCCCGGAATGGCGCAAACTCTATGAGGATGTCAAGAAGAGACCCTCTGATTATCCACCAGAGACGGTGCGACAGGTGTACGAGTACGTGGAACGAGCGGAACGATTCCTGTACAACCTTGAAACACGCTATCGCACCCTGCGCCGCATCGCTATGGCTGTGGTTAGCCGCCAGTTCGCATTCATCGAGACAGGTTCACATACCTACCTGAAACCGCTCACTCGCACAGAAATCGCAAAGGAACTGGAAATGCACGAGTCGGTCGTCAGCCGAGCCATCTCCAACAAGTGGGTGCTTCTGCCTAACGGCGACCTGATACCCTTTTCCGACTTCTTTACTCCTTCGCTGAGCATTCAGCAGGCGATTCAGCAGGTGGTCCACTCCGAAGATGGGCACAACCCTTACAGCGACGACCAGATTGCGCAGATTCTCTATGACCGGTGGGGGATTAGAGCCTCCAGACGAACGGTGGTGAAGTATCGCAACCGATTACATATCCCCTCCTCCCGGGAGAGAAAGCGACCCAAATGAACACGGTTACAGGAACCGTTCTCCTTTACGACCTGACACATCTTTATCGCATCGACGTTTCCGACCCCGTGGCACGCAGACGAGCCTGGGATGAACTGCATCTGGTAACCGCCCTGCAGGGCATCGTGAACCGCAGCACCCCCCGACTCTACCTGCTGTTTGTGGGGGATGATGCAAGAGGCGGCACCGACCGCTACTGGCTCGAGCACCTGCGCAAACCGGGCGAATGGCTCCATCGTGCCCAGATAGAAAAGGTGGATGACCTGCTGGAACTGGTGCGTCGGTTTCGCCGCTCGTTCAGGGGACTGGTCGTTTGGGACGAGCGAGTGCCAGCTACCGCTCTGGTTGCCTCTACCGCCGCCGGCGTGGATAACCTGCTCCCCGTGCGCTATGACCCCGACCCCGATTCGCTATACAGCCGACTGACGAGGGGTAAAGATGCTCTGTCGGTTCGTTTGGCGCTGATTAAGCAAGGCGGCGAGCCTCTGTTTACCGGCAGGGGTAGCCTGGGACCTCTTGCCCTGCCCAGCACGGGCAGCGCCAAATGCGACGCGCTGATGTGGGCGGTGGGAACCTACCTGCGCCGGGGCAAATGCAGTCCGGGCGTGCTGGGCTACTACAGCGATGCCAACTGGCTAACGGGGCGCGTGAAACTGCCCCTCGAGCGCACCATGCTGTGCAACCACGATTACTTCATCGCCCGAAAAGGGTTCTTCTTCGACCTGTCGCCCTGGGATGACGGCAAGCCGATAGACGACCCCGAACAGCCTCTGGGTACGGACGTACGCACCCTGAAAGCGATACTGTCGGCGTCGTATGATTTGACCGGTGGCAAGATGACCCATATCGGTGGGTTTGTACCGTGGGACTTCAAGTATACGGACGCGGTGGGCGAACCGCACGGTGCGGTAGAGTCGGAATGGCGATTCGTGGAGATTGCCTCCTGCTTCAACGCCTATCTGGATGCCGATGCGCCCGCTCTCGGCGCGATGGCAAACGCCTCCTTTTTCATGCACTATCCACTGGAGAAGCGATACCCACAGAAACACCCTACCCTTGACGACCTGAAGCGGGAGGGCTACGTGCTTGCCGATGGCAGAGTGGCTCCCTACAGCTTCGTGGCGTTCTATGTGGGCGATTACGATTCCAGCGCATGGTTCTATCGGATGGTGCCGCGCCTCTGGGGCGACCCTCTGCACGGCAAGATGCCGCTGGCATGGGCGTTCAACCCGAATCTGGCGCATCGCTTCCCGGTGGGAATGCATTTCGTGCGGCGCAACGCCACACCCAACGATTACTTCATCGCCGGCGATAACGGAGCGGGCTACCTGAACCCCGGATACCTCAGTCCTCCACGCCCCCACAGCGGTTTGCCCGACGGCTGGAGAGCCTGGGAAGAGCACTGCCAGCGCGAATACAGCAAATGGGATATCCGAATCACCGGCTTCATCATCGACGGAAACGCGCCCGGGCTGGACGAGAAGGGGCTGGACGCCTACTCGCGCTTCTCGCCCGACGGCATCGCCGCCATCAAAATCGCCGACCAGGGACTGCATCGCGAAATGCCGTACCTGCGGATGCGCGATGACCTGCCCGGTGTTGGTGGACTGCAGATGCCGCAGGCTCTGAACGTGGTCGGAAGCCGACTGACAGGCGAGAAGCCGCAGTTCTTGCTGTTTCGCACCATCCTGTGGACGCCTTCCCACCTGATGGAGCTGAAACGCGCAGTGGAGGAACGCTATCCGGGCACAAAGGTGGTGCATACGGGCATACTTTTCGCCCTGCTCAAACAGCATCTGCTCCAGAAGCGCGCTCAGTGATTCTGGGTATGGGGCTTATCTGCAGGGGTAGTGTCGTGGATCCATCGGACGCGCCGGCGGCTGGGGCGAGGTGCTGGCTCGGTAACAGGCGCCCTGCTCATGCCTACCCACCATGCCCCACCCAGTGCTACCAGTCCTACTATCAAAAGAAACACCGCAAACATTCGCTTCCCCTGAAGCCACTCTGAACCGCCATGTCCGATGAAATACAGGGCGACCGCCACCAGATAGCTCTGCTGAGACCAGCGCGGACCGTTGAACCACACTTCGCCCACACCTGCCAGTCCGCTGGAAAAGGCAATGCCGAACCACATGGCGACAAAGGCATAGTCTGTCCACACCGCCTCTCCCCAGTCCACCATGCGAAAACCTTCCCACATCCGGTTCAGGGCAAACACGCACACGCCAAAGCAGATTAACACCAGCACATAGCGGCGCAGTTGCGGGATGAGCAGACCAATCACGACGAGCGCAAGCAGGACAGTAGATGCACTGGTTCCCCCCATCTGATGCAGCACGCGCTTTATCTGCACCGCAAGCACGCCGATCAGAAGCGGTATCAGAGTCTCCAGAATCGGTTTCAAGAGCACAAACCGTGCCGATTTTCTCATTCCTGTAGAAGGGCGTTCAGTACCTCTGTTGCCTCGTCGCGCATGTATTCCCCGAACTCGGTGGCGCGCATTAAGATGGTCTCCAGCGAGAGCGGTTGCGGATGCGCCGCGTTGAACTGGATGAAAAAGAAGGCAGTGTCCGCGTAGAACGGCTCGATGCGCAGGTCGCACGTGAAGGGCGGCGATTCGTACGTAAACCGCAAACCGATGCCGCGCAGACTCTGTTCGAACAGGACGCGAATCTCGGGTGCACTCAGGCGCAGGAACCGCTCCACCGACAGCTCGGTCGCCGCGCCGTCCGCCTCGTGATGCCCTATCCATTGAATGCCCGCCACGAACCGGTCATCCAGCAACAGCGCATCCCGGGTGCGCACCAGAACCCACGCGGCATCGCGCAAATCGGGCGAGATGTTATCGCCTTCGTGAATGAAAATAATCTGGTGCTCCGCCAGCATCACCCTGCGTCGGTGCAGGGGATCGACGTATGCCACAAAGCCCGGAATAGGCGCAGGCTGAAGGGCAAACGGCACACCAAGCGCCTGAAGCACATGGCTCTTACGCACCTCACCGAGCTGACCGATAGGTGCGTTCAGATTAATCTGCACCTGTTTGATCTGCATCTATCGCCTCCTGTGGCGCGTCAGTGGACACCTGCCAGCGCGGCTTTCATGGGCAGGTGCAGTTGCTGGCATACCTGTGCTACCACACTGCGCAGGCTGTCCTCGGCGGGAGGTGCAGGTTGAGCTCTTTGTTGAATCAAGTCGCTCGCTCGCATCTGCCCCTGTGCCACCTGTGCAAGAACCGAGTCGACTTCCTCCGCGCTGACCTGCAGGGCATAGCCGTTCAAGCGCAGGAAGACCATCGTTGCCACTAGCGCGGTGAGCTCACTGCCTTGCTCGAACGGCTTATCCTGAGCAAGCCTGCGGAACATCCGCGCCGCCTGAGCCAGAACATCCTGACTCTGCCCATAAGAATACTGGCTGTACACCGCGTTTTCTAAACGGTCAAAATCATACCGCTGTGGAGAACCGGTAACAGCGGTGTTGATCCAGATGACATCGTGAACGGTCAGATAGCGCATCGCTTCCCCCTGTATCGTCGGCTCTCACTGCACGAGCATTATACCATACCGCCCTGACATTGGAAACTCCGGGAAAAGTATGGATAAACCTCCACGTGCATCATGGAATAATTTAACCGGGAGCCTTACGGCGTGCTATTCCGGTGTACCTATGGATGGGGGATGCCCTCAGGGAGGAGATTCATGCGGTTTATCGCGGCACTATCTGATGGTGACAATGCTCTTTTGCCACTTTTGCTTGGCGTGCTGACAGCACTGGGTGGTGTGCTGTACCAGCACTCAAACACGGCTGTTCTCGCCACCATTGGCGTTCCGGGTGTGGCGTTCGGGGCGTGGGCTTGGGTTCTATGGTGGCGCAATCGCTATCTGCAGACAAGCCTGCGCGAGGTTTCGCAATTTTATCTGACCCATGATGCCGTTACCGGACTGCTGAGTCACCACGGCATATACCTGCGCTTGGAAGAGGCTGTCCGCCTTGCTGAACAGCAACGGGACATGCTTTCGGTCATGCGGGTGGACGTAGACCGTTTCACGCTGTTCAACGCCACACACGGCGCACCGGCGGGCAACGAACTGCTCCGACGTATCGGGCAGATTATCGCCCAGATGCCCGCTTCCGAAATGGTAGCCGGTCGCTACGACGCCGACGAGTTCCTGATTATCCTCCCCCACACCGCACGAGAAGAGGCAACCAGGCTGGCGCACCGCCTGCGAGAGAGCATTCGCCAGACAGCGCTGGCGCACGCGGGCAACGGGCAGGCTATCGCGGTGACGGTCAGCATCGGCATCGCCTGCTATCCAGAGGACGCCACGGATATGCAGGGTTTACTGTCTGGCACCGAGGCTGCACTGTCTATCGCAAGGCACAGCGACACCGGTGTTGCCGATACGCACTCCAGCTGGCGCGCACGGTATCGCATCCACGAAGATGGCGACTTCTCCACGCTGGAGGCGATGATTGTCGCCATTGACAACAAGGACGGCTACACACGCAGGCATTCGGAAGAGGTCACCGAGTATGCCCTGTGGATTGCCGAGGAGCTGGGCTTCTCGGAGGAGCAGAAGCACACCCTGCGGCTGGCTGGACTGGTGCACGACGTGGGCAAGATTGGCATTCCCGATGAAGTGCTGTTGAAGCCCGATGTGCTCAGCCCATCCGAATACGAGATAGTGAAGCAGCACGCGGCGCTGGGCGCGGCGATGCTGTCCGCCCTGCCCAACATGGAGCGGCTTGCCCCCATTGTGCGCGCCCACCACGAGCGATGGGACGGAACCGGCTATCCCGACGGGCTGGCGGGTGAGCAGATTCCGTTTCTTGCGCGGGTTCTGGCGGTTGCCGACGCCTTCAGCGCAATGACGACCGACCGCCCCTATCGCAAGGGGCTGGACTGGGAAACCGCGTTGAGGGAGATAGAGCGACAGCGCGGCAGGCAGTTCGACCCCGCCATCGCCGATGCCTTCATCACCGCCGTGCGCAAACGCATGGAGCAATCCCCCTCCGAACAGACCGCTTTACCGCTGGCTGCGTGATACTCATGTCCGGCCTTTGCAGAACGGATGACGGTGGGCAATCACAAGGGTTGCCCCTACGACAGAGGGCGAGGCTCCCGCCGAGCCGACGGGTATACCATCGGTAGTTGCTCACTGTTGCAGAACAACCATGCTACTCGAGCAGTTTAATATCGTGTCCCGCAGCGCGCAAGTATATTTCCGCTATCCTCTTCTGCAATTCCGACTCATCCACCACGTTAACCTTGACACCAGATGGAATGGCAACCTGTTTCAAGTCCCCGGGTACCGCATCACGTCTCTCTACCAGAATGCTCTGGTAAACCAACTTCCCACCAAGAAACGCGCCGAAATAGATCATCTCTCCCTGCGCATCCTCATAGAGCTCAGCCGTAGAATCTGAGCCATCGCCGAGGACCCATCTGGTGCACCGAATACCATTGACCACTGCCTCCCCAGTCTTCTTTCTCTGGGTATACTGCCGGAGAGCCTCTCGACCAAGTTCCGATGAATCGAAAGCATCAAGCGGGTTGGCGTCCTTTCGCTGGCGAAGGTCGGAAGCATACGCTACTTTGCTACCTACCTCCCAGAAGGTAATCCGTCCTCGCCCTTTGACCGCCTCGACGATAAAGATATACCGAAGGGCGCCTCTCTCGTAGCGTTGATATATCTTTCGGCCATCGTCGATCATGATGCTGCGGGTAATGTCTTTGGGGATATCCTGCGCAAAACTCACCTCAACCCTTTCGACGAGTCTCGGCGCCGATACTGCGGGCAAAGCCGCCATGGCGAGGGCTAACGCGACTGCCACATTCTTCACAGACATCCGGGGTTGCCTCCTTCTTTTGCTTTATTGTTCAGGTTGCTCCTCTTTGCAGAGTGCCACACAAGTTACCACCGTGACACCCCGCGTTCTATGGTTCAGAATCGACAGGTGTATGTAATTGAGATGGTGCCATCGTTTGTGCCGGTTATCTGTACACAAGCCGGTAACAACCGCTTAGGCTTGGGAAGAGCAGGCTCCTTGATCTCAGGAGGCTGACTTGGGTTCTTCATGCAGTTTTCAACGCACCGCTGGTAAGCCTTTGTGCAGTTCATTATAGCCTCTGCATGCTTCGTATTTGCCTGAGCAAAACAGATTCCAGCAGCGGCGTTACAGTATTGTACACAACGTTCTCGGTCCTTGCCCTGAAGTAATGCGCAGCCGGCGAGACATATCGCTTGTATATTACCGCACTTTGCTTTGTCCACCTCTAGTTGTGCGTCCGCCAGCATTTTGCAAACGTCGTAGTTGCGCTTGCAAGCGTCCAAGCACTTCTGCAGATCATCTGCACCTGCCTGCAAGGATACTGCAACATTTGGAAGGAACTCTTTACCAGAAGCATGGATGATCCCCTCTTCTCCGTTTGGTCTTTCCTTCCACCTCCACGGCGTCTGAGCACTGCCCTGCTCATATCTGATGACACCGAACAGGTCATACAGGTTGTTACTCACCACCTGTGCACTGCCGTTCGTTATCACTCCAGCCGTGCCAAACGGGTCAAAGTGATGCCACTCATCGTTCCGACGAACCAGCGAAATGCCCTGCAAATACAGAGCACTCGTTGTCCACTGACTGCCTGAGAGGTCCGACCTCTGCTCCACTAACTCCCCAGCTCCGCACGCCACACCGCACGGATACCGAGTCCACACCCCGTTCACGTAGTCCTTCCGCCAGCGACGACCGCCGTCAAAGCCATAGCCATACTCATACGCTATCTGCACGTTGCCGTTCCCAAAGTCCCGACGTATCCGTATCAGCCTACCCTCCTCGTCATACTCCAAACGACGAACGTAACCCGGTCCCGGAAAACCCGACAACGTGCCGTCCGCGTTCCACGTGTACACCTCCGTCTGGTTCGTCGCCGCATCCACTACCTGTATCAGCCGGCCCGCACCATCATACGTGTAACTGCCACGATGCGTCTCTACACCTCCCTCTACCCGACGCGCAAAGGTGCGAGAACCAGATGCATCATACTGATACTCCCCTAAATACGGGCGGTCGTTCATCCGCTCCTCGCGCAACAACCGACCCGCACTGTCATACTGATACGTCGTGACCGCACCAGTGGGCGACTCGTTCACCTGAACCACCCGACCCGCAGCATCATACGTCACCGCATAACCCACTATCAACGCACCCGTGCTGTTCACCCGATGCACCACACTCGTCACCCGACCCGCAGTGTCGTAACTGTAATCCACACGGGTGTTGTTGGAGTAGGTCTCCCGAACCACCGCACCGTTGCTGTTGTACGCATACTGCACCCAACTCGTCGGGTCGCTCACCCGAACCAGCCTGCCCGCGCCGTCATACTGATACTGGATCAACCTGCCCGTCACGTCCGTCTGAGTGAGCAACCGGCCTGCCCCATCATAGGTCGCCGTGGTCGTGCCCGCAGGAGCCGTCTGAGACACCCGCCTGCCCCAACTATCGTAACTGAACGTGCGTGTGCCCGTGCCGTCCACCGCCTGCACTAACCGACCCTCCGCGTCATACTGCAACTGCACATCTGCGCTCTGCGGGTAGTCTATCCCTACCAGCCTGCCCCAGCCATCGTAACTGTAACTGGTCAACCGTCCCAACGCATCCGTGCGCGTTAGCACCCGACAGCACTGGTAGGTGTAACGGGTGGTGTTGCCCAGTGGGTCGCGTACCTCCGTCAGGTTGCCCACACTGTCGTAACTGAACTGCGTCACCCTGCCCATCGCGTCGGTCACCGACACCACCTGACCCGCACTGTCCACCGTGTAACTGGTGGTGTTGCCCAGAGCGTCCGTCACCTGCGTCAGGTTGCCCCGACTGTCATACCCGTAGTGCGTCTGGTTGCCCAAGGGGTCCTGAACCAGCGTCACCCGGTCATAACTGCCATACTGGTAACTGGTGGTGTTGTTCAAGGGGTCTTTCACGCTCAACACGTTGCCCCGACTGTCATAGGTGTATTGCCACACCGCACCCGAGGGCAACGCCATCGCCACACGATTGTGCTGCGAATCGTAGTTGAATATCGTGCGATTGCCCAAACCGTCCGTTATCGTCGCAACCTCACCCGAAGCGGTCATCCCATAAGAGACCGTCACACCTGTCGGGTCGGTCGCGCCTCCTTCACTCACCACCGGGGGAACCGGAATAGGGTCGCTGATGGCGCTGGTCTGCTCGCCACCACTGCGCAAAAAGCCATACACGCCTCCTGAACTGTAACTCAGACTCCACACCTTCCCATCCGGGTCGGTCATGCTGGAGAACACGTTGTTCGCCCCATATCCAAAACTCCATCGCTTCCCAAGACGGTTGGTGATGCTGGTCACATTGCTCCCGCTATACCCAAACTGCGTGCTGTATACCTGACCGTTCAGAGCGGGCGTGTTCACCACAGACACCTGTCCATTCGCGTTGTAGCCAAGCGTCCACACCCGACCCTCCGCATCGGTCACACTGGTCAACTTCCCGCTCGTATAGCCCAACTGCAACACCCTGCCAGAAGCGTCCGTCACACTGCTGAGCAACCCATTGCTGTAACTGCACTGCACCGTGTTGCCGTTCAAATCCACCACCCGGTCCAGTCGCCCATCTGACAGGAAATACCGCTTCAAACCGCCCTTGTGCGTCAGCGTCCAGGTGTTGTCCGCGTTGCGAACTAACTGGTCATACACCCCAGCAGGCGGCACATACTGACCACCAGAGAGGGTAAACGTGGTCTCCGTGCCGTCACCCGCTATCACCGTCGCCGTGTTGCCACCGCTCAGCACCTGCCAGTTATACGAATGCGTCCACTTATTGCCCAGCGCACTGGAGCGAGCGCTCTGGCTGTTGAAGTAGAGCACGAAGGAGATGCCTCCGCCCTTGCCACCCCAGCCACACACGGCATGGGCTATCTGCAGGTTACCCGTTGCCAGGTTGACCACCCCCGAATAGACGGGGTAAGCGGGTTGCCAGGGCTGCGGGGAACCCGGAGCAGGTGGCAGAGGGGGTGCACCCGTTTGCAAACTGGAGAGGATGATGTGCCAGAAGTTTCCGAGCCATGCCAGCGTCTTTGGAGAAGAGGTGTTCTTGTCAGAGGAAGTGGTTGAAGTTGTCGCTTTTACCCCCCCCCCGCATCGCCATCTGGGGAGCGGAGAGGACTGGTGCGGCGATTTGCACCGTGAGGCTCAGGATGCACACCGTCGCAAATGTGCGCACAAACGGAAAGCGTCTCAGCATTTTAAAGCACCCTCCTTTAGTTTATTGAGAAAGTGTTTTGGCTCTCCCAAACCCACTGCGGGAGCTGTGCTGTATAGGTTTGCTTTAAAGATAACATAGGTTCTGGGGAGTTGTCAAGGGGTTTTACGGGGTTTTCAGGAGATTTTCGAAAAAATCTTTCCGTTCAGGGGGTGTTGAGGGCTCACCGGGAGGTTCGCCCTCCAGGATGGGAGCGTCACCTCTCCCCGCGTCGGGGAGAGGACGGGAGAGGGGTTTACTCCGCGTTTCCCTCTCATCGTGGGGGAGAGACAGGGTG
The DNA here is from genome assembly GCA_013314755.1 of Chthonomonadia bacterium. GTDB lineage: Bacteria > Armatimonadota > HRBIN16 > HRBIN16 > HRBIN16 > HRBIN16. The sequence goes on along the minus strand of JABUFA010000054.1, from coordinate 8,195 downwards.
AGGGCTTTTTCAGGAGTTATCAGCCCCCCTGCAGTCCCCCCGCAAGCAGGGGGATTGTCAGCCCCCTGTCGTCCCCCCGCAAGCAGGGGGACATTCCCTCTCCTTGTGGGAGAGGGTTAGGGTGAGGGCTTCTTTCGGTATCGCCTCTCCGCCCGTCGGGGAGAGGTCGGGAGAGGGGTCGGCTCACCAAAAGATTCCCCACCAGAGCGTGAAAAAGGCATTTCGCCATCTATGCGCGAAAGATATGAGTGTAGCGTATCGGGAAGGAAGGAGTGAGCCGAAGTGGAGTTCTTCAGCACGGTGCATTTCATCAGCGGGCATCATCTGGACGTCATTATCGAGGCGGACAGTCTCGAAGCCGCCGTGCAATGGTGGCAGGAGCAGCTCTCGCAAGAGAAACCGGTGCTGGCGTGGCGAGGCTTCTCGCCCAAGCGACCGGTGGTGATAAACACCGAGAACGTTGCCTACGTCGACAGCATCGAGCGTGCCCGCCCCGAAGCCGAACTGCGCCATCCAACGCCTTTCGGCGCATCGTAACGGTTACTCTGTGGGGACGCCCGGCTGGAGCTCAATCACCTCCAGACCCGGAACGTCGCGCGTGAGCTCGCGCAGAGCGTCAGGCGTGCCGGTCAGCGGCAGGAAGGTGCGATAATGCATCGGGATGACCTTTTTCACGCCCAGCAGGCGCACCGCCACCGCCGCCTCGCGCGGGTCCATCGTGTACAGTCCACCGATGGGCAACAGCGCCAGCTCAGGCTGGTAAATCTGCCCGATGAGCTGCATATCGCTGAAGACCGCGGTGTCGCCTGCGTGGTAGAAGGTGAAGCCGTCTTCGCACTTCACCACAAAACCCGCCGGGTCGCCAAGGTACAGAATCTGCCCGCCTTCGCCCACGTGTGCGCTGGAGTGGACGGCATGCACCATCGTCACCTCCAGCCCGGCTACTTTCACCGTGCCTCCCTTGTTCATGCCGATGGTGTTCTGCACGCCCTGCGCGCCCAGATAGCTGGCGAGCTCGTAGATGGCAACCACTTGCGGGTTGAACTGCTTCGCCAGCGTCACGGCGTCGCCAACATGGTCACCATGCCCGTGTGTCAGGAGCAAAACGTCCAGCCGGGGCAACTGCTTCGCCGAGTCAGGGCATAGCGGGTTGCCCAGCCAGGGGTCTATGGCTAAGTGCGCGCCGCCCGGCGTGCGGATGAAAAACCCCGAATGTCCCAGCCAGGTGATTTGCAAACCAGCGTGAATCCGTGCCATCTTCACCACCTCCTTGCTCTCTCTAAAGAAGTTCCATCCAGCTGCGCCCACATCCTGCTGGAGGAGCCTGCCTGTCTCCCGCGAACTTATCATCAGCCTAACGAGCTTTCCGGAGGAAGTAAAGGATGCGTTATGCGTTATGGATAATGGTCCTGCTATGGTGCGCCGTGCCGGGATACAGCCAGCTACCCTCCCTGAACAGCCTGCCCCAGCTGCGTAACGAGGTTACCCGCCGCGAGTCCAGCAGCGACCCCGACTGGCGAAACGGCAACCGCGACGCCAAAGCGATTGAACCCGGCGAGACGCTGGTGATTGCCGACCTGAAGGGACCGGGTGAAATCACGCACATCTGGTGCACCGTCGCAGCGGGAGAGCCGCAGTATTCACGCCTGCTGGTGCTTCGCATGTACTGGGACGGCGAGGAGCACCCCTCGGTGGAATGTCCCTTGGGCGACTTCTTCGGTCTGGGGCACGGCTGGGACGTGTCTTTCGACTCTCTGCCCGTTCGTGTGACCGCCAACGGCAGAGCGCGTAACTCCTACTGGGTGATGCCCTTCCGCAAATCGGCGCGAATTACCGTGACCAACGAAGGGCGTGTGCGCGTGCGTTCGTTCTACTACTACGTGGACTGGCGCCAGTTGCCCAGCCTTCCACCGAATACCGCTTATTTCCACGCCATGTATCGCCAGGAGTTTCCCACCGTGATGGAGCGCAACTACCTGATTGCCGACATTGAAGGGCGCGGGCACTATGTGGGCACGGTGCTCAGCTGCCGGCAGCTCTCCAGATGGTGGTGGGGCGAGGGCGACGATTTCTTCTTTATCGACGGCGAAAGCGAACCCAGCCTGCGCGGTACGGGCACGGAAGACTACTTCTGCGATGCGTGGGGCTTCCGCCAGCATTCGGGACCGTTTTACGGCGTTCCGCTGATGGAGGGGGACCATGTGGGCGCACGCTCTAGCGCGTTCCGCTGGCATATCAACGACCCGATTACTTTCCGCAAATCGCTGCGGCTGGAGATAGAGCACAAGGGGGCGACGATCAACCCCGACGGAACCATGAAATCGGGCTTTGAGGAGCGCGAGGACGACTTCTCCTCCGTTGCCTTCTGGTATCAGACCGAACCGCACAAGCCGTTCCCGCCGATGCCCAAGGGCTATGCCCGCCTGTTCCACACCGTTGCCAACGGCGGAATCGAAGCGGAAACGCTGGTGGACCGGGTGCGCGCTACCGCAGGCAACGTGCAGAAACAGGAGTTTCCCCTGTGCAATGGCGGAGCGCAGCTTTTCTGGACGCCGGAGAGCGAGGGACAGGCTCTGGATATTCCCATAGAGGTTCGGCAGGGCGGCAGGCAGGTACTGTTCCTCGTCACCACCTATTCCTTTGACTACGGCATCTTTCAGGTGGAGTTGAACGGCAAGCCGGTCGGCGGTCCGATAGACCTTTACGCACGCAATCCCTTCCTGCACGAACAGGTGCTGGAGCTGGGCTTTCTGGAGCCGGGGCAATACACGCTGACCCTGCGCAACAGGGGCAAAAACGAGGCGTCTAAGAGCTACTTCCTGGGCATCGACGCGCTGTTCGTTCGCGCAATGAAACGATAATCTTTTTAAAGGAGGGGCACGACCATGCTTGAGGAGTTCAAGAAGTTCGCCATGCGGGGCAACATGATTGACCTTGCAGTTGGTTTTATACTGGGTGGTGCGTTCAGTACGATTGTAACCTCGCTGGTGAACGACATCATCATGCCGCCTATCGGACTGGTGCTGGGCAAGGTGGATTTTTCCAACCTGTTCATCAACCTGTCCGGCACGCCCTACGCCACACTGGAAGAGGCAAAGAGAGCGGGAGCGGCGACCATCAATTACGGCTTGTTTATCAACGCAGTGGTCAACTTCCTGATTGTCTCTTTCGCACTCTTCCTGCTAATCAGACAGGTGAACCGATGGACAACCAAGCCTGCTCCAGCGGCGGAACCGGCAACCAAAGAATGCCCTTACTGTCTCAGCACAATCCCAATCAGGGCGACCCGATGTCCTTACTGCACTTCGCAGCTGGAGGCTTAGTATCATCAGGATGCAAAAAGGGGGAATCTCCTGCTGGTTCAAATCGTCTTCTCCCGTGAGGGAAGAAACGGGTGGGCGCGATGCATGATGAGGAAAACGTTCTGGTGGAGCGTGCGAAAGCGGGTGACCTGAACGCCTTTGGCGAGCTGTTCGAGCGCACCCACCGACGCATCTATCAGTATATCCGTCAGATGGTGCCCACCGCGGAGGATGCCGAGGACCTGACACAGGAGGTCTACCTGCGCGCGTGGAGCGGGCTGAAGAGCCTGCAAGCCAGCGAAGCCTTCTGGGTATGGCTCCATCGCATCGCCCGCAACGCCGTGCTGGACAGAGGCAAGCGTGCCCGACTGGATAGCGTCTCGCTGGAGACCGCCTACAGCCGCGATGAGGACGATGAGGCAGAGTCCTTAGAGATTGTGGACTGGTCATCCAATCCCGAGCGGGTGGTGTTCACGGAGGCAACCCAGGAGGCGGTGCGGCAGGCGATACGCTCTCTGCCCGAAATCCATCGCGAGGTGGTGACCATGCACCACCTGGAGGGCATGGAGGTTTCGGAAATCGCACAGGTGCTGGGCGTCCCCAAGAACACCGTGCTATCGCGCCTGGCAAGAGCCCGCGAGGCGCTGCGGCGCAAGCTGAGCTATCTGGTGGACGAGAAGTGAGGCGTTGAAACATGCAGTGCACAGAGGTTAAGACAAAATTAGCCGATTACTCGGTAGGACTGCTGAACGAGCGCGAGCGCAGAGCGATTCAGGAGCATCTGGACGGGTGCGCTTCCTGCCGGCAGGAACTGCGCGCGCTGGAGCGGGTGGACCGCCTGCTGGACGCCGTGCCCCTGGAGGAGCCACCGGCACACCTGTGGCAAAGCATTCGCTCGCGCATCGAGGCTCAGCCTCAACCGGTGCGCCCTTCCTTCTGGCGAAACTGGTTCACCCTGCCCCGGCTGGCTCTTGGCGGCGCGATTGCGGCGACTCTGCTGGTTGCGCTGGCGTATTTCACCGCGCCTCGCCCACCTTCGGATGAGGAGCACCTTCATGCCGACCCCTCGCAGCTGATGCAGACGCATCAAATGATGTCCTGGGGCGACCCGCTGAGCGATAAAGCCGCGCTGGGCGCCTTGATTGCCAGCCGCCCGCACACCCAGGAGGTGCCCTGATGAGAAGGCTCTGGGCGATAGGGATTTTGCTCGTCATGGCGGTGGGGAGCGCGTTTGCTCAACGGCCCGATGCCGCCCAGCGCGTGCGCACAGCATACCAGGCGGAGAGCCGACTGCGCCTGAGCGGCGTGATGCGCACCACCACCGTCCTGCAAACGGGCGAGGTGAGCTCCGAAGTGGTGGTCTACCGCAAGGGCGGTATGACGCGCTATGAATACCGCGCGCCCGAACTGGGCGGACTGGTGCTGATTGACCGGGGAGAGACACTGATACGCCTCAACCCTGCCACGCGCACCGCTACGGTGGAGAGCGTGCATCGCTCGCCAGCGACCGTGGACCTGGTGCTGAAGAACTATCAGCCCTCTCTGGTTGCACGGGAGCAGATGCTGGGGCGACAGGTAGACGTAGTTACCCTGAAACCTCGCCGGGGGAGCGGTCCCTCGCGCAAGATGTGGATTGACCGCCAGACCGGGCTGGTATTGCGCACCGAACAGTATAACTCCGCCGGCAAGCTGGTCTCGCGTTCGGTGTATCTTTCGGTAGACTGGAACGCCAACCCCGAAGACAGCCTGTTCACTGTGCCTGCCGGCTGGAAGCAGGTGGAGTCGCCGGTGCAGTCGGAGCGACACTGGGAGAAGGCGGAGCTATCCGCGCGTTTGGGGTTCACCGTGCGCGAACCGGGCTATGTTCCCCCCGGCTTCGTGCTGGACGGTTTTCACCTGGTGTATCGTCCAAACACGCTTCCTTCCGCGCATATCCGCTATGTGGATGGGCTGAACAGCATCTCCATTTTCGAGCATCGCTGTCCGCCCGGACCCGGGCGTGGTCGCGGCTTTCAGTGGGGGCGACGCATGGGCAGACGAGGCAACTGCGAGTTCTTCACCAGCAACGAGGGCAATGTGGTGGTCAAGGAGTCCTCCGGTATCCGCTTCATCGTGGTGGGAGACCTGCCCGAAGCCGAACTACAGAAAGTGATAGACAGTTTGCGCTGAACCGGTAAAAATACGGGAATCTGTCCCTCCATCCACTCGTCTTATCCCACAGATACACTCTATAGAGGAGGTTAACACCCGATGAAAGCCGTGAAAATGTTGCTTCTGAGCATGGTACTGTTGATGGGGCTGGCGATTTTGCCCTCGCTTCTGGTGACGCAGACGAGCAACCAGCCTCTGGCGTGGAGCGCAAATGCTCAGCAGACGGCTCTGGTGGAGGGCAAGGTGCTCAGTATCGGCGAGAAGAGCTTCGTGATACAGGTGCGCCGCGTACGCAATTGCGACCTGAAGGGGCAAACCCTCACCGTGGTATGGGATGAGCACACCCAGTGGACACGAGGCAAACGCACCGCTTCGCCCGACGAGCTATGGATTGGCGCCCTTGTTACTGTCTCGGGCACGTTGCAGGAGAACGTGCTATACGCGGATGCCGTGCAAATCGGCGGTGGTGGAAGGTAACACCACACGGAGCCGCTCCGCACAGGAGCGGCTTCCCCTTTTTTACAGCTGCCCGCCCGTGACGCTGTACGCCTCGCCCGTAATGTAGCTTGCCTCGTCCGAAGCCAGAAATACCAGCAGGTTGGTCACGTCGTCGTAGGTACAGCCGCGACCCAGCGGAACCTGATCCTCATACTTGCGCCGCACCTGTTCTACCGTCAATCCCCACTTGCGAGCGTACTGCTCGTACAGGCTATCGCGCCACAGGGGCGAATCCAGCAGGTTGCCCGGACAGATGGCGTTCACCCGCACGCCGTAGGGCGCGAGGTCCAGTGCGATGCTCTGCGTCAAGCCGATGCCCCCGAACTTGCTTGCCGCGTACGCGCTGTTGCGGAACGAACCCTTCTTGCCCGATTTGGAGTTAATCTGGATGATGACTCCGCTCTTCTGCTCCACCATCACCTTTGCCGCCTCGCGGGCGCACAGGAAGTAGCCGTAGAGGTTGACGTCCACCACCTTCTTCCACGCTTCGGCGGGAAACTCGGTGATGTCGTGGGCAATCAGGATGCCCGCGTTCGCCACCATGATGTCCAGCCTGCCGAAGGTCTGCACGTGGCGTCTCACCATCTCCACCACGTCCGATTCGCTGGTCACGTCGCACTTTGTCACCAGCGTTCGGCACCACCCGTATTCGCGTTCAATGCCCTGCGCCACGCCCTGCGCTTTCTCCACCTGCAGGTCTGCCAGAGTGATTCCCGTGCATCCCTCACGCGCCAGGCGGATGGCGATGGCTTCGCCCAGTCCCTGCGCGGCTCCGGTGACGATGGCTGTTTTGCCTTCCAGACGCTTCATCGCCGTTCAACACCCCCAGAGGCTTATTCGTTCCACACCGGTTTCAATCCTGCCAGCCTGACTTCGCTCTACCCCCTTGACACCTTCGCAACAGTATCATACACTGTAAACAGACTTCTACCTCCCGTGGGAGGAGCAAAGGGATGAAACGCCTTGCCTTGCGGTTCAGACGAGCGGTGCTGACCGCTGTCACCACATTTGCAGTGCTCGGCACGAGCCTGCTGTGCCCCTCTAACGCCTTCGCTTGGGTCAGAATGGCTCCCCTGAGACGAAGTACCCTCATCTGGGAGGCAATAGCCGGCCTTGTCATCACGCTTGTTATGGCAGGGGATGGCGCGGCGACACCTGAGCCGGGCGAAGCAGAACTGTGCCGGAGGCTGGACAGCCAGTTGAATATCAACGAGGTGGACTGGCAGCCTAATGGCGACTGGATTGTGTTCGCCCGAGAAGGCGATGGGCTGGGGAACACCGTGTATCTGTGGAAGGTGCGTGCAGACGGCAGTGGGCTTCAGCAATTAACGTTTCGCGGAGTTGCTGAGACTCCTCGCTGGTCTCCTGATGGGTCTAAAATTGCCTTTGTGCAGGCGAACAGGGCATGGCTCATCAATAGCGACGGCACCGGCTTGCGTGCGCTTACCCGCACCCAGTGTGTGCAGGCAGTTATCGGATGGTCTCCAGACGGATCGCGCATTGCCCTGGCTGTGGAACGCGGCGACGAGCCGGCGTGTATCCTAATCTGTAACTCCACCACTGGCGAAGAGGTCTCCATTATCGGCAACGGAGTAGAAGGGGACTGGCATCCCTCCGGTGACTACCTTGTTACTTCCTGGGACGCCAGCTGGACAGAACCGATGTACTCTCATATCGTGGAGATTGCGGTTGGCACCAAACAGAAGACGTTTCTGACGACTGGAGCGTTTGATGACTACTCCCCGCGCTACTCTCGCGATGGGCAGTGGATATACTTTTACGCGTACAGAGGTGGGGATGGAACGCAGGGATACCTGTGCCGAGTAGCCCGCACGGGGGGAGAGCCCGAGGTGCTCACCCATCTACCGGATATGGCTGGATTCGCCCTGTCGCCAGATGGGCGGTCTATCGTGTTCGTGAACGCATTGACTACCGACCTGTATATCTGCCGTATTGACGGCACCGGTTTGCGCAAAATCACCAGCTTCTATCCCGATGACCGGGCAAAAGCAGGTGCGTCGAACGCGCCTAAAGCATCGGGCAAAAGGGCGCCAGCAAAGCCTAAACCCGCGCCAGATCAGACGAGGCAACCTGCCAGACCTGCCGGCAAAAAGGAGGAGAAGCGGTCTTCGGGCGCGCCGCTACCATGGATTGCGCCCCCCATACCGATAAAGAAACACGGATAGCAAGGCGGATGCGTCATTCTCTGGAGAGCGAGGCTCCCGCCGAGCCGACTGCCTGAAA
>JABUFA010000053.1 GCA_013314755.1 Chthonomonadia bacterium | reverse complement strand
CACGCCCCTCAAACGTGCGCGTCTACCAGTTCCGCCACCTCGGCACCCAAAATGGTAGCGCCACGGGGAATCGAACCCCGGTTTACGGGCTGAAAACCCGTCGTCCTAACCTCTAGACGATGGCGCCCCGTGTCTTGCTCTCATATTATACAGCCTCTTGCCCGCATCTGTCAAGGCATTGTTAGCGTCCACAGCTCTTGAAACTTAAGACTCTCCGCCTTCAGATTGATGCTTGATTTCTCCATGCAGGTCATGAACTGCTGAAGTCATGCTTCAGCGATACAAAGCCGTCAATGAAAAAATCTTTCAGGGTATGTCACATTTTGTGGTACTGTGTCGATGTTATATAGTGGATGAGGGGGAAAAGGCGAGAATCCTCTCAAAGCCCCTCCGGGTGAGGCGTACCCCTACAGGAATCCTCCACCATTTGCAGAAAGATAGCCCTGGTTGCTTCGCGTCACCGCACAACAGGGGGCGACAGAGAATGAAGGGAAAGATACTTCTTACGCTGTGCCTGATAGGGCTGGCGCACAGCGTCCTTGCCCAAAGCGCAAAACAGGCTACTTCTCCACCGCGTTCTACCACCCCGGTCAGGGTCTCGGCGGTCGGTGAGGCGCAGGCGATGCCAGACAGGGCGGTGGTGTACTTCGTCTTGAGCGCGCAGGGGCGCGACCGTGTATCAGCACGCCTCGCCGTTCAACAACTCGGTCAGCGGATGCAGGACGAGCTGGCAAAGCTGGGGGTGACCAAAAGCCAGTTGAAAGCCGAGCGGCTGGACATCGCGGAGGCAGACCGCCCCGTCTTTACAGACACCGATGATACAGAACGCACCGAGCGGTTTATGGCGTCTCTCCTCTACAGCCTGACGATGCCCATGAGCGAGAGGCAGCTGGACAACCTGCTCAGGATTGTGGAGACCATTTCCGCATACACCTCGGTGCAGAGGGAGGAGCAAACCGGGTCTGGACTTGGGGGCTACGGGAGTGGGGGCGGCTCAACGGGTGTTTGGGTGCAGTTTGGCGTGCAAAATACCGAGCAGCTGGTGCAAAGAGCGACCAGAAACGGTGTTGCTCAGGCACGCAGGATGGCGGAGGCTGCGGCACAGCAAGCGGGCAAGCGCATCGTCAAACTGGTTCGTATCAGCGTCGCCAATGCGTCGACAGGGCAAATGCCCGCGAGTGCGGCGCCCTATCTTCCAAGCTCGCCGATCACATGGAATCCCGTGCAGGTGTCTGTTCAGGTCACTGCCGACTTTGAGGCGCAGTAGCGGGTTAGAGCCCTCTTCCCGATGCAGGAAAGCCCCACCTAACCTCCCCGCAGGCGGGGAGGGACCCGGGTGTCCCCTTGCTTGCGGGGGGACTACAGGGGGGTTGACACCGCCAAAACGGCTCGGTGGGAGTTTCGTTGTAAACCCCTCTCCCGTCCTCTCCCCGACGCTGGGAGCGGTGACGCCCTCATGCTGGAGGGCGAACCTCCCGGTGAGCCGACCCCTCTCCCAGCCTCTCCCCGACGCGGGGAGAGGCGAATCTCCCCTTCCCTCGCAGGGAAGGGGCTGGGGGTTAGGTTGCTTCCAAACACGGCTCGGCAGGAGCCTCGCCCTCCACGGGATAATCCCAGCGCCAAACTGGAGGGCGAACCTTCTGGCAATCACTGCACACGCGAAGGCTGGACCAGTTTGCCGTCGCGTAGAGAGTACACCCTGTCGGCGTCGGCGAGCATTTCGGGGTCGTGCGTGACCACAACCACCGCCCCATGTTCACGATAGCTCGCCAGCAGGCGGATGACGGCGTGTCCGTTGATATGGTCTAACGAGGCGGTCGGTTCGTCGGCGAAGATAATCTGCGGCTGATGCACCATCGCCCGCGCCACGCACACCCGCTGTCGTTCGCCGCCCGATAGCTTGTGCGGATAGCGGTTCATCAGATGCGACAGTCCCAGCTGCTCGAAAAGCTCCAGCGCACGGCGATACACCTCGCGATTGTTCGGCTCCGCCAGCAGGACGTTCTCGAGCGCGGTCAGGTAGGGCAGCAGGTAGGGCTGTTGAAACACGAAGCCGAACTCTCGCCGGCGCAACTGCATCCGCTCGCGCTCGCTCATGAGGTGGATTACCCTGTTGCGGTAGCGTACCTCGCCGCTGGTGGGCAGTTTCAGTCCGCTCATCAGGTACAGCAGACTGCTCTTGCCCGAACCCGATGGTCCCATGATGCCCACGAACTCGCCCTGCCGTATCTCTACTGAAACCCGATCCACCGCCGTTACCACGCGGTCGGCTTCAGGATATACCAGACTGACCTCATCCGTTACCAGCATCGCCGTTACACCTTCCGCTCAATGACCAGCACGGGGTCCAGCGTTAACAGGCGCGGTCCTACCGACATCGCCGCGAACAGTAGCACTGCAATCGGCACGGGGATGGTGTAGCGATAAGCCTGCCAGTCCATGGGCTGTAACAGCATTCCGCGCGGCTCGAATAGCCACCAGTACAGTCCCCACAGAATGCCCATGCTCAGCAAGATGCCCACCGTCCAGCCAATGGTCACCAGAAGGGCGGTCTCTCGCACCACCCGCCACAACAGCATCCCGCGCGTGTAGCCCATCGCCGCAAGCAGGGCAAACTCCGGCAACCTCTGCATGAAGAAGATATTCGAGAGCATCCCCATCATGATGGCAATCACCAGCACCACAATCGCGATGACGATGTTCATAATCAGATACAGGTTGCTCAGCGAGCTGCGCAGTTCACGCACCAGCTGGCCGTAGGTAAACAGGCGCACCTGTCTTTTGTCTATCGCCTCGCCAAGCCGCCGATCCAGCTCCGGCTGTAGCTCAGGCGTCGGCGCGGCGACCACTATCTCCTCCAAGGGCGGGAAGTAGTTCTTCTGCACGAACTCCTTCGGGATGACCGCAAACCAGTTCTCGCCGTCCAGCAGTCCCACCAGCTTCACCGGCACAGGCGCAAAGCTGTCTTCAATGCCGGGCGCCAGCACCACATCGCCGATTTTCAGCCCGCGGTTACGGGCGATGCCCACCGACAGCGCACATGCCGCCTCCCCCTCGCGCGGTAACCTGCCTTCCACAACCCTCATGCGCACCAGCTTCAGTACCTTCGGCATGTCCTCCTGAGTCAAGCCGAACAGCACGAACGGAAACTTGCCGAAGATGGTGCGGATATTGGTAAAGCAGACGCTGATGCGGTAAATCTCCTTTGCCAGCGGCTCCGAGCGGATGACCTTCTCCATCTCCGGGGCGATACGCTCTCCATCGCGGGGCACTGCCACCAGAAAGTAACGGTTGTAGCCGTAGACGGTGAGCACGGTCAGGTCAATACTGCGAATAATAGTGACCACCGTGCCGATGAGCACCACCGATAACACGATGACCAGAGCCACCGGCGCGGTGCGCGACAGGTTGCGCCGGAAGAAGAGCCAGGCGGATAATGGATTGACTGACGCCTCAGGAACGACTGCCTCCGTTTTCTCTGCTGTCTGCATGTCTCCAGTATACTTGACGGAGGGCAGGCAAAATCAAGGGAGGCTACCAGTCGCTCTTGCGGTATTCGTTCCACACCTGACGGTACTGCTCAATCGTCTGGCGGGCGATGCGCTTCCAGTTATACACGGTCTTCACCCGGCGATAAGCCTCTTTCACCATCTCCTGCGCTCGTTCGGGGTTCTGTAACACCTCCAGAATGCCCCATGCGAGGCTGTCGGAGTTGTTCAGCCAGGTGACGATGCCGGTGACGTTGTGCTCTACCACCTCTTTCAGCCCGCCCGCATCGGAGACCACCACCGGGATTCGCGCCGCCATCGCCTCCAGCGCTACGATACCGAACGGTTCATACAGGCTGGGGAAAACGGCTACATCCGCGATACGGTAGATTTTCAGTAACACGTCGTCGGGCACGAAACCGGTGAAATAGACATGCGGAGCGATGCCCAACCAGTTCGCCATCTGCACCAGATGGTCGCGATAACCGCCTCCCACAATCAGCAATTTGGCTTTGGGATAGACCACCCGCACCTTGGGCAGAGCCTCCAGCAGGATATGCGCCCCTTTCTCGCGAACCATCCTGCCTACGAAGAACAGAATCTTCTCATCGGGCGCGGCGTAGTTGTTTCGAAACGCCTGACGCTCCGCCTCGTCAAACTTGAATTCAAACTTGGTGGCGTCCACCCCGTTGGGAATCACCACCACCTTGTCGGATGGCGTCTGCAAGGCGAACTCCACCTCGCCCTTCATATACCACGAACAGCAGATAACCCGCCACGCCTCGTAGCTCAGCTGCCACTCCACGCTGGCGATGTACCGTTGCAGGTCGTTGTGCAAGCCGTTGTTGCGACCGTATTCGGTGGCGTGGATGGTGGCAATCAGGGGCAGGCGATAGGCGTGCTTCAGGTGCGCCCCGCTGTAATGGGCTAACCAGTCGTGGGCGTGCAGTAATATCCCGTCGGCAAACGCGCGCGATTTGGGCGGCTTCCCGTTCTGAAGCCAGCCGTTCAGCAGCTCCTCCGCCTTGACCCGCATGGAGTTGTTGAGCAGCTGAACCCAGTGCACGAAGTCGTTGGCGTGTTCGGTCACCGGCACGCGGTGCACGTGCAGGAAGTCGTGCTGGCGTTCGTAAGCGGGCGCACCCGGATGGTCGGCGGTGATAACGTGCACCTCCACCTCCTCTTCCGCCAGCGCGTGCCCCAGCTCGTACACGTGCCGCGCGATACCGCCCACGATTTTGGGAGGGTACTCCCACGAGAGCATAATCACTCGCATCCGACCGTTATCTCCTCCTACTTAGAATCTGCCGTTCCGCACCTCAAAGTGGGTGGGCTTGTCCAGCGTTGGAAGCGACTTCATCACCCAGTTTGCCACCCACTGCACCACCGTATCCAGCGGCACCGTTGGATAGCCGAACAGGTGGTGTGCCTTGCCCGCGTTGCTCAGCAGGGCGGTATCCGCTTCCTCGCCGTCAAAGAGGGGTTCCTTCCCCATCAGCTCTCCCAGCCGATAAGCCAGCTGGCGGATAGAGACGGTCTCCGGTCCCGTCGCGTTCAGCACCAGCGGCGGCGACTCCGCCAGAGGCAAACAGCGCAGCGCCCACGCACAGGCATCGCCCTGCCAGATGACGTTCACACAGCCCATCGCCAGGGGCACGGGCACGCCTGCCCATACCTTCTGCGCCACGTCCAGAATGATACCGTAGCGCATTTCCACCGCGTAATTCAGGCGGTAAATGGCTACGGGCGTGCCGTAACGTCTGGAGAAGTATTCAAACACCCGTTCCCTGCCAAGCGCGGATTGGGCATACTCGCCAACAGGTGCGGGAGGCGTCTGTTCGGTAGCACCGCCCTGCACGACGGGCACTAAGGGATACACGTTTCCTGTGGAAAAAGCCACGATGCGCGAGCGGCGAAAGCGGTCCGCCACTACCGCCGGTACCACCGTGTTCATCGCCCAGGTGAGCGACTCCGCGCCCGTTGTGCCGAACTTCATCCCTGCCATGAATACTACGTTGGGGGCGTCGGGCAGGTGGCGCACGGCATCGGCATCCAGCAGGTCGCAGGCGATGGTCTTAATGCCGGCTTTTTCCAGCTTCTGGCGCACCTCGGGCTGAGAGAATCGGGCGACGCCGTACACGGTCGCAGGATTTTCGGCTTCGTCCATCGCACGCCGAGCCATCTGCGCCAGCGTGGGACCCATCTTGCCAGCCACGCCCAGCACCAGCACGTCACCCTGCAGTTCCCGAAAGACCTGCACGACCTCCGGCGTGGGGCGAGACAGACGTTCCTCCAGCTCCTCTACACTGTTGATGAGCGGTTCCGTTCGGTTTTGCATGAGTTGAACACACAGTGTTGTTTGAGAGTGTATTCGCGTTGTGTCTGCCTCACTCCTGCCGGGCGACGCAGCCAAAAGGGGCAGTCCTTCGGGACTGCCCCATCTGTGCAACGCGAGGTGCTTACAGACGTGCTTCAATCAGTCCCCACTCGGCTTCGGTCAAGCTGGTTTTGCCCTGTGCGCCAACCTGCACAGCCACCAGATCCAGCTGGATAAGCACGTTATCGCCCAGAGACAGGTACTGCCTCAGCTCGGGGCGTCGGCGCAGAAGGGCGAAATACGCCTCGCTGAACGCCTGAATGGCAATCACTTGCTGACCCCTCTGGTATCGGCTATCCACCCATTGCCTGCCCTGCTGGTAGAAGGTGCGTGTGCCGATGTTGCGCACCACCTGCTGGGCACGCTCGGCGACTGCAGAGGGCGTGTATGCCAGCGCGAGGCTCTCCTGGCTCTGCCCTGCTTTTCCTGCCCGTGCGCCGGGAGGTGGTGGCGCCGCTGCGCCAAAAATACCCTGCCGCTGGAGTGTCTGCGCCTGCACGCTTCCGCCCACAGCTGCAGCCCCCGTGGATAACTCCACCACGGCGAGGGAATCGCGGGCTCGCAGAAGCACTATGTCTTCGTTCGCCTGCGCGGTAATCATGTCCTCGTCAATCAAGAACGAGGTGAACTCGGTGACCACGCCGTACTCCTTCGCGAGGCGGACGATTTCATCAATCACTTCCTGGTTGTGGCGCAGGCGCAGGTCGTCGATCAGATAGCCGATTTTGCGCACCGCCCACAGGCGCGGGATGAAGTCCATGCTCTCCGCCCGCTCGGGGAAATCCACCACGTGCCGGATGCGCTCGCGCTGCTGGCGGGACATGGCTTCCAGCACCAGCGCGCCGCGCCCACTGCCCCGATACCGCCCGGTGACCACAATCTGGTCGCCGGCAAACAGGTCGGGTATATCGCGCGGATAGATATCGTACGCCTCCACGCCCTCGCAGAAGAGCTTCAGGTCAGCCAGTATGGGCACGTTGATGGCGTTGTAAAAGGCGGAGACGCGCGCCTCCAGGTTCTCCTCCGGGCGAACGTAGCTGGAGATGCCTCTGTTCTGGGCGCACAGCCTGTCCAGCAGGTGCACGTTCACGTCGTAGCCCACGCCGAACGAGAAGATTCGGACACGGCGAGAAGAGTTCATCTCGTTGACGGCGTTCAGGATGCGCTGGGGGTCGGTTTCGCCGACGGTGGGCAGACCATCGGTAAGGAAGACAATCGCCTGCAGGGCGTTCGCCTCACCGTCGGGGAAAAGGCGCAGTGCCTCCCGAAGCGCGTCGGCAATGTTAGTGCCGCCCTGCGCGGTCAGCGCCTCTACCTCGCGAACCGCCTTCTCCACGTTCTCGCGGGTAACCGGCACCAGCCCGTCAAACAGCTTCTGCGGCTGTTCGTTGAACAGGATGACATTGAAGCGGTCTTCGGGCTTCAGACTGCGCACGCAGTAGGTCAGAGCCTCCTTTGCCTGCTTGATTTTGTCGCCTGCCATACTGCCCGTGCGGTCAAACACGAACACCACCTGCTTGGGCATGGCGGGAGGCTTCTGTCCGCCGTTGGGGGCAAGCAGTAGCACGAAGTAGCCGTCGCCGGTGGTGCGGTAGGTCAGCACGCGCAGGTCGTACTTTTCCGACGAGGTGCTGTAGTATATCTGCAGGTCGCGCTCGGGGATGATGTTCTCTGCGCTCCACTCTATTACGGCGCGGCTGGCTCCGTCACGCTTCACCGTTGCTTCGGGGTGCGAGGCGCAGTACACGTTGGTCAGCGGATTGCTCGTGGCGATTTCCACCCTGACGCGCAGGTAGCCCAGCGGCTTCGCAATCGCTCGAACCGCCCGCAGGGGAAGCAGGTAGCGATTGACCTCGCCTTCCCGCCGCAGGGTTTCGGTGTAGCGCAGGTGGATGCGTCGTTCCCCTTTGGGCGGGATGGGAAACACGCGGGCGTGCAGGAGGTTGCGCTCGGCAAACTCGAGCAGGGCGGGGTCGCGCCGCCGACGCACGATGTTCTCGTAGATGCGCCGTGCCTCCTCTTTGGACAGCAGGCGTGCCTGGATCGCCCGGTCGCCAATGGTGAGGGTGAAACGGGTGACCGCTGCGCCTTCGGGCACGGGGAACCAGTATTCCCCCTCCAGGGGCACGTCAGCGGTGTTCACGAAGGTCTGCTCAATGTTTGTCTCCGCCACGCCATCGCGCACGGAAACGGTAACCAGGTGCTGTTTGACCTGAAACGGCTGTGGATGCCTGTCGTCGGGCGCAATCAGCACACCCTGTGCCATCACCACAGGGGCGAGGCTCATCAGCAGGATACCGACAAGCACGGGAGTGCGCATGGTTTCTTCCTCCTTTGGTGGGGTACTGCGCAATTTAGACGACATGAACACGCAAAGGGTTATGCGGCAGGGAAGACACAATCGTTCGGGGGCGGAAGGGGCAACCACGATGGTTGCCCCTGCAGGTTCACTGGCGTGCCTAACGTCCCTTCACGACAGGCAGGAGGATATGGCTGGCACGCCGGGCGTCCATGTAGATGGTGTTATGGGCGAGGCGGGTGCGTTCGCTGGCGCGGAAAGGCTCGCCCGTGTTCGGGTTGGGGTCAAAGGCGGGCGCGTTGCTGGATGTCACGTGCACCCGGATGCGATGTCCCCTGTTGAACACGATGCTGGTGCTCCACAGGTCTATTTCCAGGCGATACACCCTGCCCGGCTCCATCAGCTTTTCCTTCGTAAAGCCCTCGCGGAAGCGGGCACGCAGGATGCCCTCGCAGATGTTGAACGAACGACCGTCGGGATAGACGTCGCACAGCTTTGCCACGAAGTCGGTGTCGGGCGCATCGCTGGAGACCCACAGCACTACCTTCACCCTGCCCGTCACCTCCAGCGGCTCTCGCAGGGGTTCGCTGGTGAACACCAGCACGTCGGGGCGCGACTCTATTTTGCGCTGGTCCATCACGCCCGCAGGAAGGGTCAGGCGAGGTCCGCCGACGGTGGGCACGGGGTCTTTGGGGTCGTAGGTGTAGCTTAAGGTGCCGCCCTGCGTCGGTTTCTGCGTGGAGAGGGAACGGTCTGGGTGCAGGTAGAACGGCGTGGGCGTGGCGTTGACGGGGGGCCATCTGTCGGCGGTGCGCCATTCGTTGCCGGGCGCGTTGCGGTCGGTCACGTCGCCCATCACGTAGTAGGTGACGGCAGGCTCGCGCTCGATGCCGTTATCTATCCCTTTCAGGTAGTGGTCAAACCACTTCCACATATCATGGGCGGTGGTAGGCGGGTTCTTGGCGTTGGGGAAGGTGAGTTCGCCCGCTTTGTCCTGAAACACGCCATGCGTCCAGGGTCCCATCAGCAGTTTCTGCTTGCCCCGTGCGCCCGCGCCGCCTTTCGTCTGGAAGCCCACGAAGGCATCAATGGTTGCCTGCGCAAAGATGTCGTACCAACCGCCGATGTGGATGGCAGGTGCGTTCGCGTAGCGGTAGCGGGTGGTCATATCGCGCTCACGCCAGTAGGAATCGTAGGTAGGGTGCGAGGTCCAGATTCTCAGCGCGTCGGGGCTGAACTGGCTGATGCGCAACCAGTCTTCAATCATCGCCTTGCGGAACACCCCTCCCCAGTACACCACGCCGTCGTACAGGCTGGGCGCACCCACGGTCATGTGCTGACAGGCTATTTTCTTCGTGCCCGTGCCTGCCAGCAGATACTGCGTGATGCCCAGCGCGGAGCCTCCCCACGTGCCGATTTTGCCGTTGCACCAGGGCTGTTTCGCAATCCACTCCACGGTGTCCTCGCCATCGCGCAGTCTGCCCCAGCCATCGGTCTCAAAGGGCAGATTCTCCCCCTCCGAGCCGAACCGCCCGCGCGTGTTCTGGATTACCATCACGTAGCCTCGCCGTGCAGCATCGCGGGCGATACCTTCGCCCAGGCTGCGGTCGTATGGCGAACGCAGGAGAATGACGGGAAAAGGTCCCGCGCCTTCGGGGAAGTAGATGTCGGTCGCAAGGCGCACACCGTCGCGCATGGGAATCATCACAGTCTGCTTTTTGACCGGCGGCTGCAGTTTGCACAGCACGGCACGCACCAGCAGGACCACACCTGCGGCACAGACAGCAACGGTCAGTAACGTCCGCACCCACTTTGTGTTGCGCATTGTTCCTCCTCCTGTTTGCCCACAGATTCTCTGACCGTTAAAGCGGTTCCTTTAGAAGCGGGAATAAGAGGAAGTGGGGCGCGGAAGCGAGGCTTCCGCGCTCCCGGAGGGTGCACTACGGCTGGTCATGCCACCAGTACTTCACCCACACCGCATCCCAGACCTCAGGCCAGGGTTTGCACAACTCGCGATAGGGCATGAACTTGGCGTGTCCGTCTATGTATACCCAGTTCTGCCCCAGCGTGTGGCGGGTGTGCGAGTTGGGGTTAATCGGCGTGGTGTTGCCCACACACGCACCAACACTGCTGATACCTCGCCAGCACTCCTCGCAGTTAATCGCCTGCAGGGGATAGCCCGGGTAGTTCGCGAACGGCGCACGCCAGGCGTCCATGTCCTTGTGCTGACCGTCCATCAGCATCACCTTGGTCGCCGGCGAGACCACCGCTGCCAGCGGAACAGGCGGGAAGGTGGAGATGCATCCCAATTCACCCGCCGCCTGCGAGGCAACGTGGTTCGGGTTGGTCAGGGTGTACACGTTCCAGCCGTAGCTGAAGGGGCGCCCCTTGCTGGTGACGCCGGGGAAGCACATGAAGTCGGGATATGCCCAGCCGTTCCAGCGGCACTGCCCCCCTGCGGGCACGTTGCCGTCCGCTGTCCACACCACGACGCCGGTTGATTGGACGTTCGCGCTGTTGCACCAGAAGATGTCCAGGTTCTTCAGGTAGGGCGCGATTTTGGTTTCGATGCGGGCGTCCACGTTGCGCCGCCCACACGGACCGTAGTGCCCCAGCGCACCCGGTGGCGTGGGCCAGATGGAGTGGTCGCGCGGCAAGGTCTCGTCGTAGTCCTGAGTATACATAATAACTCCCAGCCCAATCTGCTTGACGTTACTCAGGCACGCCGACTGCCGGGCTTTCTCCCGCGCCTGAGCGAACACCGGGAACAGGATAGCTGCCAGTATCGCGATAATCGCGATGACCACCAGCAGCTCGATGAGCGTAAATGCGCGTTTCATGACGTGTTTCCTCCTTTTATGGTTTTCCCCAACGGCAAGCGCACTTGCCGGGATTGCCTGGTTGATACTCTCAAGCCTTATCCCCGTCGCGACGAGTCGCGCACCACGAGATGCGCCTTCAACAGCACCTGCTGAGGCGCCACCGACGGGTTCTCAATGCGCCGGTGCAGGAACTCCCATGCCAGGCGGCACATCTCGCCCACCGGTTGCACCACCGTGCTGAGCGGTCGCTCCAGATACTCGGTGTCCATGATGCCGTCACAGCCCACGATTGCCACGTCATCGGGCACGCGGATGCCCCGCTCGCATAGCGCACGATACGCCCCGATTGCCATCTCGTCGTTGAAACAGAACAGACCATCCGGGCAGGGGTGTTCGTCCAGATACTGATGCATCCGCTCGCGAGCGCAGGGACGTGACGAGTGCTCCGCCACGATATACAGCGGCTCCAGCCCCGCCTGCCTGACCGCGAAGGTGTATCCATCATAGCGGGGGTCGCCGACATGATTACCGTAGTTGCACACCAGATAAGCCGGGCGTTTCACTCCTGCCTGCAGGAGATGCTGAACCGCCTCCACCGCGCCTGAGTAAAGGTCAATGCCCACAAAGTCGCCCTCTTCCACGTAGTATGCGCCCATGC
This sequence comes from Chthonomonadia bacterium, assembly GCA_013314755.1. Taxonomy (GTDB): domain Bacteria; phylum Armatimonadota; class HRBIN16; order HRBIN16; family HRBIN16; genus HRBIN16. The sequence continues at coordinate 8,080 of JABUFA010000053.1, read as the reverse complement.
TGACCACCGGCATGTGCACGTGCGGGTTCGCCTGACGAAATACACGAACGCACTCCGGCGAATCCAGTGCGATGATGCCGTCCACCTGCCACTGCGGGAACTTCTCACAGTAGGCACGCCAGTCCGGGTGCTTCACCATGTCGGTGATGATGAGTTCAAAGCCGTGGGGACGCATCTGGTCCATCAGCAGGTTCACCACCTCGCTGTGGTAAGGAGCTAACGTTTGCGCCCACAACGAGATGATGTCCGTCTTACCCGTCACCAATGCACGCGCCACCCGGTTGGGGCGATAGCCCATCTCGCGAGCGGTTTCCAACACCTTCTGGCGCGTGGCTTCTGAGATAAACGCGCTCTCCCGACCACTGAGCACCTTCGACACTGTAGCCGTAGACAGGTCCAGCCTCTTCGCAATATCCCGTATGGTAACCCGCATCGTTTCCCCCGTAAGTAAACGATTAACGGCAAATGGTTAACGGTAAACGATTAACTATCTATAGTATACGCGCCCCTTTCCACGTTTGTCAAGGGGTTTGGGAGATTTTTCTTGACTTTTTTGCAAAAAGCAGGTATACTCCAAATAGTTAGGAATCCTAAGTAATGAAAGCCTTTGACCCAAAACAGCGACATACGACGAGCGGGCAGATTACGATTGCGCTGTATCGCATCGCGCAGGCGATTGAGTACGCCTTCCGCCAGCGAAGCAAAGAGGTGCACCTGTCGCCGGCGCAGATACAGGCTCTGCTGTTCCTGAAAAACGCCCGAACGCATGCCCACACCATCACCGGGCTGGCAAACCGTCTGGGGGTAACGCTTGCCACTTCCAGCGATGTGGTGGATGCGCTGGAACACAAGCGCCTGGTGGAACGCGCCCCCCTGCCGGATGACCAGCGAGTGGTGACCCTGACGCTGACCCCGCAGGGCGAACGGCAGGCGGAAGAGCTGGAGAACGTGCTGGACGAGATTGAAATCGCCGTCGACAGTCTGCCCGACGCCGAGAAAACCGCTCTGCTTCACGCAACGCAGGCGATCGTGCGCCGACTGCAAAGTGCGGGCTACGTGCGGGTGTACGAGATGTGCTGGGGCTGTCAGTTCTTCCGGCGCAACGCACACCCGGACAACCCGCAGGCTCCGCACCACTGCGCGTTCATGGACGCACCCCTGCCGGAAGCAGATACCTACCGCGAATGCCCGGACTTTGTTCCGGCGGAGATAGAAAGGGGGTGAGAGTGGGGCGTCGAGTGTTCATGGGACAAAAGCGCGCACAGTCTCATCACACCATACAAAACCGTTCAAAGGAGGTGTTATCATGGCAAATCCAAACATCCCTGGCTACACCTACGGAAGCGGTGCATCGCCGCGTTCACCGCTGAACATGCAGGACCTGGAGAACCTGAAGAAGGCGGTGCTGTTCACCGAAGAGGACGAGAAGTACCTGCGCCTGGCGGGACAGGTGCTGGCGGACCAGATTGAGGATGTGCTGGACGTGTGGTATGGTTTCGTGGCGTCCCATCCGCATCTGGTCTACTACTTCACCGATGGCAAAGGCAACGCCAGCGTGGAGTATCTGAACGCCGTGCGCAAACGCTTCGGTCAGTGGATCCTGGACACCTGCAACCGCCCGTATGATCAGGCATGGCTGAACTACGCGCACGAAATCGGCTTGCGTCACCACCGTACGAAGAAGAACAGGACGGACGGCGTGCGCTCAGTGCCCAACGTCAGCTTCCGTTACATGGTGGCGTTCATCTACCCCATCACGGCGACGATAAAGCCCTTCCTGGCGAAGAAGGGCCACAGCGCGGACGAGGTGGAGAAGATGCACCAGGCATGGTTCAAGTCGGTGGTGATGCAGGTGGCACTCTGGAGCGCGGCTTACGTGAAGCCAGAGGATTACTGAGCCGCGGGGCCACCTGTGGAGGGCGAGGCTACTGTCGAGCCGATGATAACCTAACCCCCAGCCCCTTCCCTGCGAGGGAAGGGGCGTTTCTCCTCTCCCCACGCCGGGGAGAGGTCGGGAGAGGGGTTGTCAGCCCCCCTGTAGTCCCCCCGCAAGCAGGGGGACATTCCCTCTCCTTGTGGGAGAGGGTCAGGGTGAGGGCTTTTGCGGGGAGGTCAGGTGGGGCTGTTCCACGTCAGTGGGCAATCACAGGGGGTTGCCACTACAAATGGCTCACCGGAAGCTCCGCCCTCCCACCTTGCTTCTCTCATACTTTCTGAGGAACTCCGCAATTCGAACACTACCCTGTCTCAAAGCAATGTCCGCCGCAGTGCGTCCTGCCACATCTTTTTGCGACGGATCACACCCAGCGGCGATCAGCACACGGGCAACCTCTATGTGCAAATGCTCCTGCTGCTCCAGATTGTAAACAGAACCCCCGCCTTCCTGCTTTATAAACGTTAGAGGAAAGTCTGCCAGGTGGGGTAACGCCGTCCATCCGAATACCTTGTCACGGGCACTGGCTTCCGCTCCATAACTTAATAGCAACTCCACACACTTCTTAGCGGTAGGAAGCCATATCGCTGGCTGAACTGCATTCATCAACGGCGTTATCCCGTCCTTATCCCGGGCGTTGGCACTATTGCCCGCCTGCAGAAGTAAACTCAACGATGCAGGCTGCTGAGCCGACGCTGCGAAATGGATGGGCAGTTGGCCGGACTCCGTTTTACCATAGGGTCTGCCCCCAAGGACAGCAGGGTAGCGATGCACGCAGGGTCATTTCCTGCCAAATGCAGAGGCGCAAGCCCCGAGGGATCGCGTTCGTTTACCGATGCCCCCTGTTTCACAAGTAGAGGTATGACCACGTGGCATCCGTTCGCGGATGCATAGTGAAGTGCCGTCAGTCCCCCTAAATCCGATCGGTGCACGTCAGCACCATAGCTGAGCAGTATCTGAACAATCTGTAAGTTACAGTGGTGCACGGCGGTGATAAGTGGCGTCTCGCCCGATTTGGCATCCTGTACGTTCACCAGTTGCGGAGCCACCGCGAGAATCTGTCTTACCCTCTGAACATCTCCCAACCTGATGGCGTGGGAATAGCTGCGAAGTGGTAGGAGCTGTGCAGCCTCCACACCCCAAAATAACAATGGCAATTAACAGCAGGATGATATTGCTATACAAGCGTTTTGCACGCATTTTTATCTCCGTCGCGCTAAGGAAACCTCGGCGGCACATGGATGGGATCGCTTTCGCACAGGTTGTGGCACTTACGTAGATTGTGCCTATCCCAGACATATCTGGCGCTGTCACAGCAATCGTGGCAACGCTCTTTCATCCACGGACCGAGACGAGGGTTCCAGTTTCCGAAACAGTCCTCCGGTTTACATATAATCTTCCCTCCAAACGGTACACATCCCGGCGGGAGATCGCCAGGTCTCGGGTTTCTGATACAGGGTTGCTCGGGAGGTGGTGGGCTAGGACGGGGTAGCGGAACCTGTCCCCTTCTCCAAACCGGCGGTGAGACAGGGCTACCCCACCACCACGTTTACCAGCTTGTTCGGTACCACGATTATCTTCTTCACCGTCTTGCCGTTGGTGAACTGCTGTACCTTCGGGCTTGCAAGCGCCAGCCGCTCCAGCTCCTCGCGCGGGGTATCCACCGGTACCACCAGCACGTCGCGCAGCTTGCCGTTCACCTGCACCACGATGTTCAGCTCTTCCGCCGCGGCGACCTCGGGGTCGTACTCGGGAAAAGGCTCGTTGTAGGTGAAGCCCTGGTAGCCCAGCCGCTCCCACAGCTCGTCGGCGATGTGCGGCGTGAACGGCGCCAGCACCAGTATCAGCGAGTGTATCGCTTCGCTAAAGGCGGGCGAGCCGATAAGCGCATCCTTCAGGTCGTACATCAGGTTCACCCACTCCATAATCGCCGCCACCGCCGTGTTGAAGCGGAACTCTTCGATGTCCTCGCCTACCTTGCGGATGGTCTGGTGAGTCTTGCGGCGCAGTTTGCGCTCGTCCGCGTTCAGGGGCGCACCCTGCAGTTTCTCCTTCCAGTCGCGCTGATAGTGCGGAATCGCCTCCAGCACCAGCCTCCACACGCGATGCAGGAAGCGGTTGGCGCCGCTGACGCCCTCCTCGCGCCACTCAATCGCCTGGTCAAAGGGTGCCACGAACAGCTCATACAGCCGCAGGGTATCCGCACCGTGCTTCTCCACCACCGCATCGGGCGTGACCACATTGCCCTTCGACTTGGACATCTTCACCATCACGTCAGGGTTGTCGGGGTCGGGCGCCAGCACCATGCCCTGATTGCGCAGGGTCAGGAACGGCTCCACAAAGTGCACCAGCCCCGCATCGTACATCACCTTCACCCAGAAGCGGGCATACAGCAGGTGCATCACCGCGTGCTCTGCCCCGCCCACGTACACGTCAACGGGCAGCCAGTAGCGCACCGCATCAGGGTTGAAGGGTCGGTCGGTCTCATGCGGGCTGGCAAAGCGCAGGAAGTACCACGACGAGCAGGCAAAACCGCCCATGGTGTCGGTCTCGCGTTCAGCCGGTGCGCCACACTGCGGACAGGTGGTGTTCACGAACTCGGGGATGTTCGCCAGCGGCGATTTGCCCGTGCCGGTCGGCTCGTAGTGCTCCACATCGGGAAGCAATACGGGCAGTTGATCCTCGGGAACAGGCACTTCGCCACAGTGGGGGCAGTGGATGATAGGAATGGGCGCACCCCAGTAGCGCTGTCGGCTGATCAGCCAGTCGCGCAGGCGGTAGTTCACCCGCCGCTTGCCGATGCCTCGCGCCTCCATCCAGTCGGCGATGCGCTGTTTGCCCTCCTCGCTGGGCAGTCCGCTGAACTCGCCGCTGTTCACCATCGTGCCTTCGCCCGTATACGCCTGTTCCAGCGGCTCGCCGTTCCAGCCGGGCGGGGCAATCACTACCGGAATGGGCAAGCCGTAGCGTTTGGCGAAGTCAAAATCGCGCTCGTCATGCGCAGGCACTGCCATGATTGCGCCTGTGCCGTAGCCCATCAGCACGTAGTCGGCGATGAAGATGGGCACCAGCTGTCCGTTAACGGGGTTGATGGCATATGCACCGGTGAACACGCCGTCGCGCACGCGCTCGGTGGAGAGGCGCTCGATCTCCGTCTCGCGCTGACTACGGGCGATGTATGCTTCTACCTCCTCGCGACGGTCGGGCGTGGTGATTTCGCGTACCAGCGGATGTTCGGGCGCCAGCACCGCAAACGACATACCGAAGGTAGTATCCACGCGCGTGGTGAACACCCAGAACGCCTTCCCGGAGGGCTTGCCATCTGCATCGGCGACCTGCATCTGGAACTCCACGCCTTCACTGCGCCCAATCCAGTTTCTCTGCATCAGCTTGATGCCTTCGGGCCAGTTAATCAGGTCCAGGTCGTTCAGCAACCGCTCGGCGTAGTCGGTAATCTTGAAGAACCACTGGGGCAGGTCGCGCTTTTCCACCAGACTGCCGCACCGCCAGCACGCGCCGCCCTCTACCTCCTCGTTCGCCAGCACCGTTTTGCAGGAAGGGCACCAGTTGGCGGGGGCGGTAGAGCGATATGCCAGTCCGCGCTTGTACAGCAGGAGGAAGAACCACTGAGTCCATTTATAGTAATCGGGCGAGCTGGAGTTAATCTCCCGGCTCCAGTCGTACGAGATGCCTATCATGTTCATCTGCCGCTTGTAGTTGGCGATGTAGCGCGGCACCGTCTTACTGGGATGCGAACGTCGGCGAATGGCTTCGTTCTCAGCGGGCAGACCGAACGCATCCCAGCCCATCGGATGGAGCACATTAAAACCCTTCGCGTGTTTGTATCTGCAGAAGGCGTCGGTGGGGATGTAGTTTCGGCAGTGCCCTACCGACAGCCCATCGCCCGATGGATACGGGAAGAAGTCCAGCGCGTACAGCTTGGGCTTCGGGCTGAAATCCTCCGCGCGGAACAGCTGCGCCTCCTGCCAGCGCTTCTGCCATTTTTGCTCTATCTGTTGTGGTTGATACCTCTCCTCCATGTGCACAAGCCCCTCCAGATGCTGACAACTGTAGTATTCAGTATAACGTGAGCCACAGGGGCTTTGCAAGGGCGCAGGGAAGGAAAGCACCGGGGCACTGCGGGGATGCAAGTACCCCGGTTGACCCGTGCATTATCTGGTTGTGGTGAGGAGTTTAGTGTGGCGGTCTATCTCTTGGAGGAAAAGTTTAGCAATAGCATCTTCAGAAACAGGCCAGATGTACTGTATCTTGACCTGTGGATGGCTCTTCCGAGCACGTTCTATCTTCTCGGGAATGTCGCGTTCGCTATGCCCACCGCCTGGAGTGACCATAGTGGTCACCACAAGCACGCGCGTAGCGCCCTGCTGCACCGCTTGTTCGATGGCTTCATCCACGTCCAGTCCACAAAACTCGTTGTGCGCCACCAGCACCCGGTAGAAGCGATTCTGGCGGGCGATGATTTGCGCAATTCGCTCGACCGAGGCGTTGTATGGGTCGTTTTGTGGGGTGCGGGGATGAAGCCGACACTCACGCTCCAGCTGGTGCAGCTGGCTGACAAGCTCGGCGGGCGCTTTTTCCTCGCCTCCTGCAGCCTCCACCTGTCGCTCAAGGCGAATCAGCGTCTGCAGCTTCTCGCGCGGGAAGTCGGACGCTGGCGTGCCGTGCTCGACAATGACCAGTACGGTGCGCTCCTGACCCGGAGTCGCTGTCTGGACGGATTGTTTCTGGTCTTTTGCTATCGCACTCAGAACCATCACCAGCAAAAGCGCGCTGGCGCATACGTAGGTGATTTTGCTCATCTCTGGTTACCTCCTGTTGTAATGTCTGGTTTGACAAACCCATCTGGTGGATGGTAGATGGGCTTGACTGCGCTGGTTGGAACAGTAGTTTTGGCAATGGCGCGGAGTTCTTCCGCCTGCAAACGCTGTGCCTGCTCAGCGCTGATAGGCGGATGCATCATGCGCCAGCTCAGCCAGGCAGAAATCGCTAGCGCAATCAGGGCACAGGCAAGCAGTGTCAGCACTCGTCGGGTCACCCTCAGTTCCCTCCCAAATGATAAGGGGTATAGCGCATCGTGCCGCCAGCGTCTACGCTGACCAGACCCGCAGGTGAGCGCACCCATTTAGTATGTCCGTCTGCGAATGCCACGTTTACGCCTTCGCGGTGCCGGCGATAGAACTCGCGCTCGCCGAGTCTGTTATGCGCTCCCTGCAGACAAATGCCCGCGACCTCGCAGTCGAAGTGCCTCCAGCGCATATAGGGTCTCCAAACGCCATCGTGGTCTGTAAGTAGGAGGGTTTCTGCGGGACGATTCAGCTCTGCAATGGTGCGCCATACTGTTCCAGCATAAGAACTGGTCGGTGAGACGCTGAAGATGAGGCTGATGTTGACGGTGTAATCCCAGGGCAGATAACGCGCACAGGGGTCTGTCCCGGCAGGCCAGCAATATCCATGCTGCGCTGCAGCGCGACACTGCCCCAGCACCACGCTCTTGTGGTATGGCACGAGCGCTTGAAGATATGTGGTCTGAAAACCCTCACCGATGTCGTAGTTCAGGAATACCCCGGGAAGCGCCTCGTCGTAATCCTGAGCATACATCAGTGAGGCCGTTGCCAGCTGGCGCAGGTTCGAAAGGCAGCTGGCTGTGTATGCCTGTACTCGCGCCTGTGCGAAAACCGGCAGCAAAATCGCCGCCAGTATCGCCACAATCGCGATAACTACCAGCAATTCCACAAGGGTGAACCCTGCAGATGTTCTTGACTTGCTTACCATGGTTGCCTCCTCTAAGTGTTCAGGTTGTCACTCCATATTATATCATACAAAAAAAAATAATTTTTCAATTTTTAAAAAATATTTTATTTTTAATAATAATAATTTTTATCAATTAACAAAAACAGGTAGCAAAGTGGACTCGTTAGGACTGATTGGCGTTCGCAGATGCGCCCAGCCGAAGCCACGCTTCAGCGGTGCAAAGGAGTCACCAGTCTTGCGTGATGGGGCGGTTCCAGTGCGGGTCGTCGGGAGATAGCTCCCGCACCCAGTTCCGATAGTATATCCCTCCCAACGGCGCCCACCGCGCATGACCGTCCGCAAATACCATGTTTATCCCGCCACCGTGCCAGTCCG
>JABUFA010000052.1 GCA_013314755.1 Chthonomonadia bacterium | reverse complement strand
CAGGTATTGGAAGAAAGCATAGGTATCCAGCGTGTGGTTGTTCATCAAGCACCTCCTGAGTATCAAGGATTTTCAGTAAAATGATACGACCTTTCTGATGGTATGTCCTAACTCGCGTCCTGACCTCAGTTTTACCTGTTGACAGACAGAGAAGGTTGCGTGTACCATTGAAATGCAGGGGGTGAAGAATGATGCAAAAGGAAATACCGAGGCACATTGCCGCTCTGATCATTCTCGCGGTAGTCGTGGTGGTCGCTGCTCTGCTGGGCTGGTGGTACAGCGCAGGGGGCAAACGGCAGGATGAAGCAGGGCAGCTGAGCAAGCAGGCGATGGAGATACTGAAGCGCACTGGAGGCAATGTCCAGCAGATGACCCCAGAAGAGCGAAGGGTCTTTGAACAGGCAGTTTCCCGTGGTCTGGTACCTGCTGCCGCGGTGCCGGGTGCCCGCGTACCTACTGCACCCACGCCGCCAGCTGGCATGCCTCCTGGCGGTAGCGGAGGGTTTCCACCCAGTGATATTGGAGGCATGTCACGGTAACATTCCGAAACTCTCAAAAGGAGGTCTGTGAGATGAAACATCCGTTCTTCCGCAAAGGGTTCACCCTGATCGAACTGCTCGTGGTTATCGCGATTATCGCGATACTGGCAGCGATTCTGTTCCCCGTGTTCGCCAAAGCTCGCGATAAGGCACGAGCGACAGCATGTCTGAGCAACATGAAGCAGCTGGGCATAGGGATGCTGATGTACGCTTCGGACTATGATGGCAAGGTTCAGGCAATCAGCACTTACTATTGCACCCCCCAGGAGCCCGCTCTGCCCACCTATCAGAATGAGTGGGTGTGGCAGGCGCTCAGCGCATACTATCCCTACATCAAGAACGCTGACATCTACCTGTGCCCCAGCACAGGGGAGCATGTCTCCTATGGACAGCTGGTCTGGAACCCCACCGTGGGCATGAGCTACGATTACTACTGCACCAGCTGGGGCGAGAGCCAGAAGACGCTGGAGCGCATCGGAGATGTCTCGCCGCGAGGCGCCGCGGGAACGGTCATCATTGCCGAGTCGAACAATGTGTGGCTGTGGGACTGGGGCATTGAGCGAGGGTGCTCGCTGTTTGACCGTCTGCGCTCGCCACATAATGACGGGCTGAACCTAATCTTTGTGGACGGTCATGCCAAGTGGCGCCAGCTGCGCAGTATCACCACAGCGGACTTCGGCGCCCCTGAACCCGGTTATCCCTACACCAGCGACCGCGCTCAGATGGGTTGTCCCTAGCTAATCACCGAACACAAAGCCCTCACCATCACGCCGATGGTGAGGGCTAACTCTTTGGGGACTATCTGCCCTTCAGTCCTCTTCCAGCACTTTGCCCAGTTCCACACCGGCAACCCGCAGGCGGTTGATGGCGCGTTCCAGGGCGGCGCGGGCACGCTCCCGGTCCACAGTAGGGTCGTTCAGCCTCTGACGGGCACGCAGGAGTGCCTCACGGGCGCGCTGGATATCAATATCCTGTGGGCGTTCCGCCGCATCCGCCAGAATCAGCACTCTGTTGTGGGCGACCTCCATAAAGCCCCCTTCTATTGCCACCTGCTCTTCGGTGTCATCGGGGTAGCGGATATGCAGAACGCCGATGCCCAGCTCGGTGACCAGCGGCGCATGGTTCGCCAGCACGCCCAGATACCCCTGCACGCCCGGCGCGACGATGCTGACCACCTCCTCGGACAGCAAGGAGCGGTCGGGCGTAACGACCTCCAGATGGAAACTCTTCGCCATGGTCTGCTCCCCTTATGCCTGAGCCAGCAGTCGCTGTGCCTTCTCCACAGCGTCTTCGATCGTGCCTACCATATAGAACGCCTGCTCCGGCAGGTCGTCGTGCTTGCCTTCCACAATCTCCTTGAAGGAGCGCACCGTGTCGGCGATGGACACGTATTTACCGGGATTGCCCGTGAACTGCTCCGCCACGAAGAACGGCTGAGACAGGAAGCGCTCTATCTTGCGGGCACGTGCCACCAGCAGTTTATCCTCGTCCGACAGCTCGTCGATGCCCAGAATGGCGATGATGTCCTGCAGTTCCTTGTAGCGCTGTAGAATCGCCTGCACTGCCCGCGCAACCTCGTAGTGCTCCTGCCCTACGATGTTCGGGTCCAGGTTGCGTGACATGGACGCCAGCGGGTCCACAGCGGGATAGATGCCCTTCTCGGCGATGCGCCGTTCCAGGTACACGTAGGCATCCAGGTGCGAGAAGGTGGTAGCGGGCGCAGGGTCGGTTGGGTCATCGGCGGGCACGTAGATAGCCTGCACGGAGGTAATAGAACCTCGTCGGGTGGAGGTGATGCGTTCCTGCAGGGCGCCCATTTCGGTACCGAGCGTTGGCTGGTAGCCTACTGCACTTGGGATGCGTCCCAGCAGGGCAGATACCTCGGAACCCGCCTGCACGAAGCGGAAGATGTTGTCGATGAACACCAGCACGTCCTGCCCCTGCTCATCGCGGAAGTACTCCGCCATCGTCAACGCACTCAGCCCCACGCGCAGACGCGCACCCGGCGGTTCGTTCATCTGCCCGAATACCATGCACGTCTTGTTGATAACGCCCGAGTGGTTCATCTCCAGCCACAGGTCGTTGCCCTCGCGCGTGCGCTCGCCTACACCGGCAAATACCGACACGCCACCATGTTCGGTCGCAATGTTGCGAATGAGCTCCTGAATCAACACCGTCTTGCCCAGCCCGGCGCCGCCGAACAGCCCAATCTTACCACCCTTGTTAAACGGCGTGAGCAGGTCAATCACCTTCAGACCGGTCTCCAGAATCTCTGTGGTGGTGGACTGCTCCGGGAACGGCGGAGCAGGACGGTGAATGGGCATGCGCTTTTGAGCGTTCACCGGTCCCCGCTCGTCAATCGGCTCGCCCAGCAGGTTAAACACCCTGCCAAGCGTCTCGGGTCCCACCGGCACGGTAATCGGACCGCCGGTATCCACAACGGGCATCCCGCGCACCAGCCCATCGGTCGAGTCCAGTGCGATGCAACGCACCATATCATCGCCGAGGTGCTGAGCGACTTCGCATACCAGATGGATGCCTCGTTCCGGGTCGTCAATGGTGACCGCGTTCAGGATTGCCGGCAGCTCTCCCGCCGGGAAGCGAGCGTCTACTACCGGACCCATCACCTGAGCAACCTGACCTATAGCCATTGATAGTCACTAACCTCCTGTTATTTGCGTTTTCGCGAAGATTTCACAAGAATCACTCCTGACGCAATACGGCGAAAACATCCGACACTTTACACGCAAAGCCTGGCAGGGACTGTTCGTCCGCCAGCGTATCTCCCTCTGCCAGAAACTGCACAGCGCTACCGGGCTTATGAATGCTGATACGCCTTTCCGATGGGTCCACTACCCACACAGCACGTGTTCCTGCCCCCAGCCAATCCTGCACTTTCTCCATCACGGACAGGAAGCTATCGCTTGGCGATAACACCTCCACGACCAGGTCGGGCACAACACTGCTGTAGCCCTTCGGCACCTCTCCCGAGGACAAACGTTTCCACGAAACAAACGCCACATCTGCCGCTCGCACCGTTACGGGATCATCGGCTTTCAGCACGCACCCCGTTTCCGCCCCCAGCACAATTCCCAGACGGTTCTGCAGGACGTATTCCGCCAGCAAGCGCGTCAGGTTCGCTGCGACCATACCATGCTGGCACCCTGTCGGTGTCAACTCCCTTAACTCCCCTTTGACCAGCTCATAGCGTTTATCCGACCTGTGAGAAAGCTCCCACAGGTCTTCAATCGTATGGCTCTTTTTCGGTGCGGTTACCGCCATCGCTCATCCCGCCTTCACAACGCAAAAATCTCCGATACCTTGCACTCAAACCCGGGCAGAACATCCTCCCCTGAAAGCGTGTCCTCCTCCCGCAAAAGACACATCTGACCCGAACGATGCACGCTCACCTGACGGCTCACAGGGTCTATCACCCATACCACTTTGACCCCAGCGTTCAGCCAGTCCTCGACCTTGCGCATCACCTCGGAGTAGGTATCTGCCGGCGAGACCACCTCTGCCACCAGGTCGGGCACAAAGCGAGCGAACTGGCGCGACCAGCTCTGCGGCGCCCGTTCACGGGAGACATAGGCGAGGTCGGGTGCGCGCACGGTTGCTGGCTCCTCACGTAACACAAAACCCGTCTCCGCGGCAAAGATATATCCTAGGCGGGCGCTTTCGACGTACTGAAAAACCTTGCCCAGCAACCTGCCCGCCACGTAACCATGCTCATCACTCGCAGGCGCCAATTCCACAAGTTCCCCCTTCACCAGCTCATAGCGTTTGCCTTCCCTGTGAGACAGCTCCCACAGGTCGTCTATTGTATGAGTCTTTTTGGGAGCAGATATTGCCATCGTTATTCCCTGCCTTGCTCGTCCTGCCATGTTACATGCCCGTCCGCCCAGATGACCACCCTGCCTTCGGGCGCCTGAATGTAGGCAACCATTGTCTCCGCCGGACGGTCGATACTCTGCAAGCTCTGGGCATCCATCAGGTACACGAAGGTTGTGCCCGGAAAGTTGAAAATCGCTTCGTTCTTCAAGTACGGCATCAGTAACGACTGAACATCCACACCACTGCCGGGCGGAAAGGTCTCATCGTAGTCCTGGATGTACATCATCAACGCCAACCCAATCTGCTTGGCGTTGGACATGATGGTCTGCCGTATCGCTTCCCGACGCGCTTGCTCGTACGCCTCGCGAGGCACACGCACCAGCGGCGCCACAAAGCCCGCACCCTGCGATACATAGAACACCGCATCCCCGCGAGGCGAAAGCTGGGCAGAATCCACGTCCGCGCACACCAGCGTCCTGCTCTTTTCGCCTTCCAGCCACAGCGCCTTCGTGGACGCCCGGTACTCGCCTGCCCCAACCGACTGTGCCATCACGCGAACGCTCAGGGCAGGCTTTGGCTGTTCATCCACTGGCTCGCGCTCCTCGGGCGGAGCAGATGCCCGTGCTATCGCGCCCGTCCGCAGGTCCAGCACATGCCATTCCCCGCCTGGTGTTGACTGCCAGAAAGCCTGCCACCCATCACGCGACCATCGAAGGTGACCTATACTCAGCGTGCGGGCAGCCTCTTCGGGCAAAGGCAAGGGGGCACTTACCGTACCATCCGCCCGCACCACACGAACCGTTTCACCGTCAACCAGCATAGCCATCGGCGCGTTAGGGTTGTACCGTATCGCTGTTCCTTCAGGCACAACCGCTACCGTTTTCAGGCTGCCCTGCGCCGCGTTCAACACCACCAGCACCCAGCGAAACCGTTCTTCATCCGCCCCACCAACCCGCTGGCGTAGCAGGGCAACGGCAGTTTCGCTTCGGGGCAACCAGTGGAACGAATCCAAATGGTCGCCTGGGTTGCCCTTCGCCACCTGCTTCGTCTGCTGGCGCGTGTTGTCCCACACATACACCACCCAGCCCAGTTCCTCAGGTGGGGATTGCCAGTTTCGCCAGCGCGCCTGCATGCAAACCGCCACCAGGTAGCGTCCGCTGGGCGACCATTCGGCGAATTGCACCTGCGGCGGGGCAACCATCTGTCGCGGCGCCACAACAACCGCCTGGCTTCCGAGAAGCACCGCCTCCACGCGCGATGCGGGCGGCTGCTGTGCCAGCGTCCACAGCACCAACCCTGAAGCCCACACGCCCACAAGGGCAACCGTCCAGCGCAGGACACGCATCGGAAACCACCTCCTTAAGGTGCGCGGAGTTACATGCTCTCCTTCAGCGCCTCCGCTCCCGACACCACTTCCAGAATCTCTTTGGTAATCGCTGCCTGTCGGGCGCGGTTCAGGTTGAGCGTGAGTGTCGATATCATTTTACCCGCATTGTCGGTTGCGGAGGACATCGCCGTCATGCGCGCGCCGTGCTCGCTGGCGGTAGATTCCAGCAGCGCCTGATACACCATGTTGAACACATATCTGGGCAGTAACCGCCGCAGTAACTCCTCGGAGGAGGGTTCGAAGATGAACTCCAGATGTTCCACCCGACCATCCTCCATCGCTATCGGCTCGATGGGCAGCAAACGTTGAACCGTCGGGATTTGCACCAGCGCGCTGCGAAACCGGCTGAACACCACGTAAAACTCGTCCACCTGCTCGGAGAGGAACATCTCCTGCGCGGCGCGGGCAATCTCCTGCGCGTGCGCCACGGTGGGACCCGACATGGGAACGGTGTAGTGCTGGACAGAGGGGTACCCTCGCCGCGTCATGAACTGCATCCCCTTCTTACCCACCGTCAGAAGGCGTATCTGGTCCTGCTCGTACTGCTGGACAAACTCCATGCACCGGCGGATGATGTTGGTGTTGTAGCTGCCGCACAGCCCGCGGTCGGCGGTAATCAGCAGAACGCCGATATGTCGCACCTGTTCGCGTACCTGCAGAAGGGGATGTTCCACGCTCCCGCTCGCCAGCGCCAGCGTGCCGATGAGTGTTTGCATCTTCTCGGAGTAGGGGCGCGCTGCCATCACGCGGTCCTGCGCCCGCTTCAGTCGCGCCGCGGCTATCATCTTCATCGCGCGGGTGATTTGCTGGATGTTGCGCGCGATGCGAATGCGCTGTCGTATCTGCCTCAGTGTTGCCATCGCTTACGCCTTGAACTGTGCCTTGAACTCTTTGACCGCCTTCTCCAGCGCGGACTGCGTCACCTCGTCTATCTCCTTCTCGCGGCGGATGTGCTCGGGAACCTCCGGGTACTTGTCGTGCACGAAGGCGAGAAACTCTTTCTCAAATCGCTGTACCGCGCTGACCGGGATGTCGTCCAGATAGCCACCCGTGCCCGCGAAGATGACGATAATCTGGTCTTCCACCGGCATCGGCTGGTATTGCGGCTGTTTGAGCAGTTCCACCATGCGCTGTCCGCGCGCCAGCTGCTGTTGCGTAACGCGGTCCAGGTCGGAGCTGAACTGCGCAAACGCCTGCACTTCGCGATACTGCGCGAGGTCCAGCTTCAACCTGCCCGCCACCTGCTTCATCGCCTTAATCTGTGCGTTACCGCCCACGCGCGACACGGAGATACCCACGTTCATGGCAGGGCGGATACCCGCGAAGAACAGGTCGCTCTCCAGATAAATCTGCCCGTCGGTGATGGAGATGACGTTGGTGGGGATGTAGGCAGAGACGTCGCCCGCCTGCGTTTCGATGATGGGCAGCGCGGTCAGCGAGCCGCCACCCTTCTCGTCCGAGAGCTTCGCTGCGCGTTCCAGCAGACGCGAGTGCAGATAGAACACGTCGCCCGGATAAGCCTCGCGCCCGGGTGGTCGGCGCAGTAACAGCGACACCTGCCGGTATGCCTGCGCGTGCTTGGACAGGTCATCATACACCACCAGCGCGTGCATGCCGTTGTCGCGGAAGTACTCGCCCATCGTGCATCCCGCGTAGGGGGCGATGTACTGTAGGGGGGCAGGGTCGGATGCGCTCGCCACCACCACGGTGGTGTAGTCCATTGCGCCGTAATCTTCCAATGTCTTCACCACGCGCGCGATGGTGCTGAGCTTCTGTCCGATTGCCACGTAGATGCAATACACGGGCGAATCGGTCTGGTGGGTGTATTTCTGGTTGATAATGGTATCGATGGCGATAGCGGTTTTGCCCGTCTGTCGGTCGCCGATGATGAGCTCGCGCTGTCCCCGCCCAATGGGTATCATGCTGTCGATGGCTTTGATCCCCGTTTGCAAAGGCTCCTTCACCGGCTGGCGATGCACCACGCCCGGCGCCTTAATCTCCAGCAGGCGATAGTCTTCAGCCACGATGGCGCCTTTCTCGTCCAGCGGCTGACCGAGAGGGTTGACCACCCGCCCCAGCAGGGGCTTGCCCACCGGCACCGAAAGGATGCGCCCCGTACGCTTGACGATATCGCCTTCCTTGATGTTTTCGTCGCTCCCCAGAACGATGACGCCGACGTTATCCTCTTCCAGGTTCAGCGCCATTCCCATGGTGCCGTCGGGGAACTCCACGAGCTCGCTTACCATCACGTCCTGCAGACCGTACACGCGGGCGATACCATCGCCCACCTGCAGGACGGTGCCGATACCCACCTCTTCATAACCGCGCTGGTACTGTTCCAGCTCTTTCTCCAAAATAGAGGTAATCTCTTCCGGTCGTATAGCCAAGGCTCCTGCCTCCTCGTTCCTAAGCGTTTAACAAATATTGCTTCAGCCTGAGCAGCTGTCCGCGCACACTGCCGTCGATAATGGTGTCGCCGATGCGCACCACGATACCGCCAATCAGCGACGGGTCGGTTTGCAGGCTCAACAGGACGGTCTTGCCCGTGCGCTGCTCCAGGCTGCGTATCAATGCCTGCTGCTGTTCTTCGTCCAGCGGGCGCGCCGTGGTTGCCTGCACGCGTATAATCCCCAGATGTTCATCCCGAAGTTCTTCGAACTCCCGCACTACTTCGGGTAGGATGGGTTCACGCCGCTTATCTACCAGCACTCCAAGCAGAGACGCGACCAGCGGATGCGTGTGGCGACCGATGGCTTCCTGAACCAGTTGCTGCTTGCGTTCGCGCGGAATCAAAGGGTTCACCAGCAGGCGATGCAACGAGGGTTGCTCCTGCAGGGTGTTCAACAGTTGCTGAAGCGCCTCATCCACCGCCTGTATCGCCTGCTCATGCAGGGCGGCGTTGAACAGTGCGCGCGCATAACGTCGTGCTACCCGTTCCTGCCTCATGCCTCGGTCGCCACCTGATCAATAAAGTCTTCCACCATCTTGCGATGCCGGGCGTCGTCCACGCTCTCCTGCAGGATCCGCCCGGTTGCCAGCAGGGTCAGTTCGACTACCTGCGCTCGCATCTCCGCCAGAGCCTTCTGCCGCTCATAGCGAATGGTCTCTTCGGCATCGTGTATCATCTTTTCCGCCTGCTGTCGCGCCTCCGCCAGGATGTGCTCGCGCACCTGCTGTGCCTCTTTCACCGCCTGCTGGATTTGCGCACGCGCCTCCGCCTCGATGTTGGCAAGTCGCTGTTCATACTCACTGCGCAGGCGTTCCATCTCCTGGCGGGTTTGCTCGACCTTTTCATAGGTATGCGCGATGTCCTGCCTGCGCTGTTCCAGATACTCGGTGACCGGCACCCACAGGAATCGCTTGAGCAGTAACAGCAACAGCACAAACCCCACCATCTCCACGACGATGGTGGCTGGCTCGATGCCCAGTTGATGCATGATTTCGCCCATTGTTTATCTCCACGCCTCGCTATCCATTAAGGTACGCACAAAAGCGGGGTGCTCTCGCACCCCCGCCTGACCTACTTGGGTAGCTGCGCGAGCTGCTCGATGCCGGGCAGCTTGCCCTGAAGCAAGAAGAACATCAACAGGGCATAGATGACCAGCGACTCGATGAACGCCAGGGCGATAATCATGGACGTGCGGATGCTTCCCGCCGCCTCCGGCTGACGAGCCATGCCCTCCAGCGCCGCAGCGGCTGCACGCCCCTGCGCGATTGCTGCGGATAGTACCGCTACCGGCAAGCCGAAACCGACCGCCAGTGCCAGTCCGAAAAGATACAGACCCACGCTCTTCCTCCTTTTTGTCGTTCAGATTTTTATCTCAGCGGCGCGGTGCGCCGCGCTTACTGCCGAACGGTTAATGCGCGTGTTCCGCGTGTTCTTCATCGTGCTGTGTCATCAGCGCGATATAGATGCCTGCCAGCAGGGTGAAAACCAGCGCCTGCACAAAGCCCACGAACACGCCGAACACCAGTATCGGGAACTGGAAAGGTATCGGAAGCCATATCGGCAACAGCGACGCCGCCAGCCCCACCAGCACGATAATCACCTGCTCCTTGCCGTACATGTTGCCGTACAGACGGATCGCCAGCGAGAGCGGCTTCGCCAGTTCGCTGATAATCTCCAGCGGCACCATCAGCGGCCACAGCGCCCAGTGCGTGCCCATCGTAAAGTGCTTCAGATACCCCACCAGCCCATTCGCCCGAATACCCTGCCACTGCACATAGAAGAAGGTCACCAGTGCCAGCGCAATGGTTGTGTTCAGGGTGGCTGTGGGCGCCGCGATATTGAAAATCGGAACCAGACTGATCAGGTTGGATGCCAGAATAAACACGAACAGCGTGCCCAGAAAAGGCGCGTGCCTCTCGCCACCATGACCGATGACGTTAACCGCAAAATAGCGGAACGACTCCACCGTCTGCTCCGCCACGTTCTGCCAGAATCTTCGCGGTATCTTCTCCATGCGTCGCGTGCCTGCAATCGCCGCCAGCAGGAGAAGCACCGCCACAAACCCCGCGTTCGCTACAAACAGCCACGGACTGGCATGATGACCTTCCAACTTCCCTTCCGATGACCTCCTTCAGAACTCCCGCGATTTACGAACCGTTTTGGGCGCCCAGTAGCGCACGCTCAGCCATTCCGGTCTGCGCCACCGGCGAGATACCGCCAGCACTCCAACCGACAGCGGAAGCAGTGTTACCCCCGCCGCAAACCCCATGACAAACGGTATCGGCTGTCTGGACACCATCCACAGCACCGCCAGCATCAGCGGATAGCGCCACAGGGTACTCTTCCACCACCAGCGCCGCGGGCTGGAGACGTTCGTGCTCAACATGCCTGCTACATTCTGCAGGCTCCACAGCACGAGCAGGGCAAATACCGCACCCGCCAGATATCCGCCGCCCGCCAGCCATTGCCGGTAATGTAACAGCAGATACCCACCAATGGCGGACATCCAGATTATGCTTCTGTAGGCAACGCGCAGTTCCTGCATCCGTTATCGCTCTTTACGCTCTTCGCGCTCGATCTGCTTCAGAACCTGTACCATCTCCACAAAGCCCAGTATAATGCCCACAATCAGCCCCACCATCGACAGGATGGGGTCGGTGCCGAAGCGTCCATCCAGCCACCGCCCGGCGAAATAGCCCAGCACGGGCGGAACCACCAGCGACAGCCCGATAGTGCTCGCCAGCGCCATCGCGCGCATCCCCCGGTTAACAGGGGAAACAGGCTCTTTTGCCTCACCGGGCAGATGAATATCCGGCTTCTGCACTTCCGGCGGCTCGGGTACTTCCGGCAGCCGAAACTGTGGTTCGTTCTGCTCCTTCGGCTCGTTATCGGGCGTACGCTCGGTTGACGACGAACTGCTCATGGAGCACGCGCACCGCCCTTTCCACGTCGCTCTCGTTTACCAAACACGACAGCGACATCTCGGAGTCCGCCGTCTGCAGAACCTGGATACCTGCTTCATACAGCGTTCGCAAGAACAGCGCCATCACACCCGGACGACGGCTCAGTTTGGCAGCAATCAGGGAAACCATCGTGCAGTTTTCCAGCACATCTACGGGGATTTCCTGCACAGGAATCGTATTGCCGAGAGCGTCTATCATCTGCTTCTGCAGCTGATACTCTCGCGAGGGCTTATCCCCTACACGGAAGATGACCAGGCGCCGCACCGGGTTGCCCGCTGGCATGACCAGACCGTCCAACAGCTTCTGCACCGTGCCCCATCGCTCGCGCGGAACGGCGAAGCTCAGGGTGTCCTGGCTATAGCTATTGAGGTACAGGTTCACATCTGCCTGCGCCATCAGCCGGTACAGCTGCAGCTCTATCTCGGGCTTCTCGGGCACTTCGCCGATGTGGAACACCAGATAAACGATTTTACCGGTAATATGGGTGACCCCGGTGACCTCCGGCAGGTCCACACCCTCTGCGCCCTCGGCGGAGGTAACCAGTGTGCCCGGTTCGTCCGTAAATGTGCACTTTACCCACAGGGGAATATTATGGAGCATGGCGATTTCGGCAGCACGGGGATGCAATACCTTGGCGCCCTGGTGGGCGATTTCCGCAACCTCTTCGTAACTGATGACAGGCAGGGTCTTCGCGTCGGGGATGATGTCGGGGTCGGCGGTTTTGACGCCGTTGACATCGGTGTAGATTTCCACTGCGACAGCGTTCAGCGCTGCACCCAGCGCAGATGCGGTGGTATCACTACCTCCTCGTCCCAGCGTAGTGATGTCGGGATGGAAGCCGAGTTTATCTTCCGCCACCCCCTGAAAGCCCGCAACCACCACAATCTTGCCCGATTCCAGGTAGTGTCGAATCGCCTGCGGATGTATCTGAAGCACGCGGGCGTTGCCGTACTCATTGTCGGTGATGATTCCCGCCTGTCCGCCGGTGAGGGCAACGGCATCATAGCCCATCGTTTTGAGGGTATGCGCCATCACCACCGTGGAGATAATCTCCCCACACGCCATCATCAGGTCCAGCTCGCGGGGATTGGGCGGCACGGATGGATCGATGCCGCGCAGGAACTCAATCAGGGTATCGGTGGCGTACGGGGCGCCGCGTCTGCCGATAGCGGACACCACCACCACCGGCGCGAAGCCGTCCTCTTTGGCGCGGATGACCTTGCGGGCGGCGATTTCGCGGTGCTCTGGGGAATCCACCGAGGTGCCGCCGAACTTCATCACCAGGATTTTCACGGCGCCACCTCCCCCAGCCGGAACCGGCGGCGAAGCGCCTGTGCGGCGGCGAAAGCGCGTTCTTCGGGCACAAAGCACTGCACCGTGTTGTGCGAGTCGCCCGTCTCGATAATGTGCGCGCCCGCCTCCCACAACGACTCGGCAATCTGTGCCATCACCCCAGCCGACTCGCGCATGTTGGCGGACACCGTAATCACCAAGGCGAGGTTGGGGACAATCTTATACTCCATGCCCAACGTGTCGAGGCACTGTGAGACCGTGGGCACGTCTGACTGCTTCACCGCGAAGGTCAGCCACTCTTCGTGCAGTTTTACCAGCGAGATGCTGACCCCTCGCTCGGCAATAGCGTCCAGCACCTGCAGGTGACGTTGCAAAGCCTCTTCACCAGAGCCGGTACGCACCCGCACGTGCGCCAGTCCGACCTCTACCCGCACATCGGTGACCCCGCGCTCCTGCTCAATAAAAAACCGCCTGCCACGCGGCTGCGGAACATGTTCATACATTCGCCGGCTCTTCTTCATTGTGCCAGTTCGCGAAGGATTTCTCAATCGCTCAATAGTATACCGAAAGCCTCTGAACAGTGTCAAGCAGGCGAACGAGCTGGGACTGGGGAATCATTGCTTGTAACCGGAGGTGCATGTCAGGTATACTCTTATTGAGAATGATTCTCAGAAAGGCACTGGCGCATGTTCGAGGGTGGTTTGTGGGTTCTGCTCTTGTTCGCTCTGCTTCTGCTGGCTCCACAGTGGGGACTTGTTCCTCGCTGGAGACAACAGCGATGGCTCCGTTCGCGCGACGCGATTGAAGACGCTCTCATGCACATCCACCAGCGTGAACACAGCGGTCAGCTGGCTTCGGTGGAATCGCTGGCGGGTGCGCTGAACGTGCCGGCACGGCTGGCGCTGGCACTGGTGCAGCGCATGGAGGGGCAGGGACTGCTGAGAACGAGTGCAGGCGGGCTGACCCTCACCCCGGAAGGGCATCGTCTGGCGATTCAGGTTGTTCGTGCACACCGCCTGTTTGAACGCTATCTTGCCTACGAGACCTCTGTGCCACCGCAGGAGGTGCACGAACTGGCGCATCGGCTGGAGCACTCGGTGACCCCTCAACAGATCGAGCAGCTGGACGCCTATATGGGGCATCCGCTGGCTGACCCACACGGCGACCCTATTCCCTCCGCTACCGGTGAGATGCCGGAGATGGAGGGACAGTCGCTGGTTGATTTTCCCATTGGCAAGCCCGCGCAAATCGTGCATGTGGAAGACGAACCTCCGCAGGTGTACGCTCAGATTGTGGCGGAGGGTCTGCGCCCGGGCATGGTGGTTACCGTGGTGGAGCGTTCGCCGACGCGGATGGTGCTGGAGAGCGACACCGAGGAGCACGTGCTGGCGCCTGTTGTGGCAGCAAACATCACCGTGCGCGAGGCGATGCCCCGGGTGGCGGCTCCCTCTGGAGAGCGACTGGGTTCCCTAGAGCCCGGCGAAAAGGCAACCGTCGTGCGTGTTGATGATGCCTGCCAGGGCTTAACTCGCAGACGATTTTTGGACCTGGGTATCACGCCTGGCGTGGAGATTGAAGTGGTCATGCGCTCGCCGTTTGGCGACCCGGTGGCTTACCGGGTGCGCGATAGCCTGATTGCCCTCCGACGTGAACAGGCGGACTGGATATGGGTACGGCGCAATGGCGGCGGTCAGGCGATGCATGGGGAGGTGAAAAGCGCATGACAGGTTCGGGAGAGAGCAAATACTGCGAATCGTGCGCCCTGCGCGACAGCCTGGTGCGAATGGGCATTCGTGTGGACTCGTTTGACTATGTGCTTGCGCTGATGGGCAATCCCAACACCGGCAAAAGCACCGTGTTCAACGCGCTGACCGGCTTGCGCCAGCATACGGGCAACTGGACGGGCAAAACGGTCGCGCGCATGGAGGGCGCGTTCGAGTTCGACGGCAGGCGGTACAAGATTGTGGACCTGCCGGGTACGTACTCTCTGCTCTCCGCCTCGGTGGACGAGGAAGTGGCTCGAGATTTTGTGCTTTTCACCCGACCGGATGCGGTTATCGTGGTGGTGGATGCCACCGTCCTGGAGCGCAACCTGAACCTGGTACTGCAGGTGCTGGAGATTACCGACCGGGTGGTGGTGTGCCTGAACCTGATGGACGAGGCGGAGCGCAAGGGCATCCGTGTGGACCATCGGGCGCTATCGCGCGAGCTGGGCGTGCCGGTCGTGCCCACCGCGGCAAGGCAGGGTGTGGGGCTGGGATTGCTGGTACAAACGGTGGCGGAACTGGTACAGGGCAGAATCCGCACCGCGCCGCGCCGGGTGAAGGTGGATGAACAGGTCGAACAGGCTCTGACGGAGCTGGTTCCCGTACTCCAGCAAGCTTATCCCGACCTGCCCAACGCCCGGTGGGTCGCCATGCGCCTGCTGGACGGTGACTATAACGTGCGCCAGTCCTTAGAAAGCGGTGAGCTGCTGAGGCTGGCACGCCCCGATGCCACCGACGCCGAGATACAGCAGGCTCGCGAACATGCCCCCCATATCCTCGCACACACCGCTACCCTTCAGCGAAAACTGGAGGGCACTTTCCGCGACCGCGTGGTGGAATCGCTGTACGCCGAGGCGGAGGCTATCGCCCGCAAGGTGGTGCACCGGGAGGGCGAACGTCGCTGGGACTGGGAGCAGAAGCTGGACAGTCTGCTCACATCGCGCCTGTGGGGATTGCCTCTGATGGCTTTGCTGTTGATGCTGGTGCTGTGGGTGACCATTCAGGGCGCGAACTACATCTCCGAGTTTCTGGCAACGGGGCTGTTCTGGGTGGAAGAGCAGGGCAGCAGGCTGTTCACGGGGCTGGGTGCGCCCGGCTGGCTGACGGGCTTTCTGTGGCATGGCGTGTACCGGGGGCTGGCTTGGGTGGTGTCGGTGATGCTGCCTCCCATGGCGATATTCTTCCCGATATTCACCATTCTGGAGGACATGGGCTACCTGCCCCGCGTGGCGTTCAACATGGACAGGTTCTTCAAGAAGGCGGGCGCACACGGCAAGCAGGCACTGACCATGGCGATGGGGCTGGGCTGTAACGCGGCGGGCGTGGTGGCGACGCGCATCATCAACTCACCGCGTGAACGGCTGATTGCCATCCTGACCAACAACTTCATGCCGTGCAACGGGCGATGGCCCCTGCTGATTACGATGAGTATGCTGTTTGTTGCGGCGGCGTTTCCGCCTGTTTTCGCGGCGGCGGCTGCTGCAGGCACGCTGTTAGCGGTGATGCTGATAGGCATAGCGGTCACCTTTATCGTCTCTGCGGTGCTGTCGCGCACCATTCTGAAGGGCGAGGCGAGCAGTTTCACGCTGGAGCTTCCGCCCTACCGCAAGCCGAACGTGCTGGCGGTGCTTTATACTTCGCTGATTGACCGCACCATGCTGGTGCTGTGGCGGGCGGTGGTCATGGCGGCGCCGGCAGGCGGGGTCATCTGGCTGTTGGCGAACATCCACCTGGGCGGGCAAAGCCTGTCGCACTGGATATCCGGCTGGCTGGACCCGCTGGGACGTGCTATCGGTCTGGACGGCGTGGTGCTTCTGGCATATATCATCGCCATCCCCGCCAACGAAATCGTGGTGCCTACCATCATCATGACCTACATGGGCACGGGCATGATGACCGAACTGGAGAGCCTGAACGACCTGCGCCGCCTGCTGGTGGAAGGGCACGGCTGGACGACGCTGACCGCGATCAACCTGATGCTGTTCTCTCTCCTGCACAACCCCTGTTCCACCACCATCCTGACGGTGTGGCGCGAGACCAAGAGCACAAAGTGGACTTGGGTGGCGACGCTGTTACCGCTGGGTATCGCCTTCTCCCTGTTGTTTGTGCTGAACACGCTGGTGCGCTGGCTGGGCTACCGATAATGTGACTTAAGTCACTGTTGCCGTTGAAGTAACTTCATAAAATATTCAATGGCAGGATTTATCCCTGCCGAAATCTGTATGGAGGTCGACTGTAAGCCAATGGCATACGTGATTGTGGATACCTGCGTGAAGGACAACGCCTGCGTGGAGGTCTGCCCGGTGGACTGCATCAAGGAAGGCGTGTTCACCGACAGCGATGGCAAGACCTACGACATGATGTTCATCAACCCCGATGAGTGCATTGACTGTGGCGTCTGCGAGCCCGAGTGCCCCAGCAACGCCATCTACCCAGAAACATCCATCCCCGACAACCTGAAGCATTTCATCCGCATCAACCGCGAGGCGTTCGCGAGCGGGCAGGTCGGGTAACCCAGACGATAACCAGCCCCGCTGGTGTCAGCGGGGCTGTGTGTCTCTTAGCGCAGTCCAAACGTCTTTGGCTTGGCAGTCGGCGACTCCAGCACCAGACCCGACGCCTGTACCTTAAAGGGACCGACCTTCACTTCGGGTATCAGTTTGAGCGGGTAACTGGCTTTCTTTGGCACTCTCACCGAGAGCGCACAGGTGAAGCCTCAGCCATAGTGGAACTTTTCCACCCGGACGGTGCGCCCGTTGCGGTCTACGATTCGCAGAGTGGGCGGAGGCGGCAGGTCACCGTTGACGTTGATGCCGACGACCCTCTGAAAATGCTGACCAGCCGGAAAAAGCACCAGTGCTATATCCAGTGCCTCCTTCCGAACGCGGGATCCGTAAGCGAGCGTTGCCACCAGGCTTTCGGGTAGGCGCAGAGTGGCTTCTGTGGACCCGTCTGCTTTGATCTTCAGCCCCTCGGAACCAGCAACCTGCAATTGCCAGGTCCTGCGCAGGGAGTCGATAGTGGTCACCGTGTACTCCTGCACGTTGTAATCGTCGGCAGGCAGCTGCAAAGTGCCGCTGGTGGTCTCAGCTTCCCAGAAGCCAACCTTTTTGCCGATAAGGGTCAGCTTCACGTTCGCGGGGCTCACCTGGACCGTTGCTATCTGTATATCGGTGGGGTGCAGTTCACAGACCGAGCCGTCGGGGGCAATCCTCAGCCGATAGTACCTGTCGCCCACCTGATACAGACGCGGCACCGGTGCTTCCTGCGCGGGCATCTCGGCACCGTCTGCAGAGATGAGACAGCGGTCGCCCTTCCATCGGCTCTGCGAAGGGGTATCAAACGCTCCGTCCGCATTGCCGTCCACCACCATCATCTGGAAAGGCTTCCCGTCAACCGTTCCGCTGAACCGGCGCAGGTCTTCCGAGAGCAGAAAAGCGCGCCCGTCGGTGTAGTGGATGCTGAAGTAGCGTGAGCAGAGGGCGCCGTTCAGGGAGACCGCCAGGCGTATGGGCGCATACGTTTGTGCCCATGAGTACTGTGATGCGCTGAAAAGCACCGGGTCATCGGTAAGGTCATTGTTGCGATTGATGTCCACCACCGCCCGCAGGGTTTCCGGGGAAATCACAAAGTGCCACTGCTGGAGGGGTCTTCCCAGTTTGATCCTGCCGTACCGACAGCCCTGGCGCGCCCATTCGGGTAACCTGACCCCATCAGGCAGCTGATTACTCAGCGTCAACTGGTGATCGTAATAAGTGGTGCGTTGTGTCTCGGCGGAGGCAAAGCGCACCTCGCCCGGAATGCGAATAACCTCCTGCTGAGACATGCTGATTGCCGCCGCGAGGACAATGGCGAGAATCATCGTGGTTCGCATCCCGACACCTCCTCATCGCAATGCGCTCAGCGTTTGGGGAAGGTCGTGCACCTTCACCCCGAACCGCTGGGGCTTGCCGCTTTTGTCCAGAATGACGATATAGGGCAGACCGGGAAGCACCTCGTGAATCAGCACAGGCAGATCGCCTTCTCGACGTGGCTTCCACCAGCCTACGATGCCGATGGGATGTATCCGCCGGCAGTACTGTTCCACCTCTTTGCGGTTGTAGGAATCGAGTATCACCACCACCTGCCAGCGGTCGGCAGGCAGGTCGCGCAGGCTCGCAAACAGGCTTTCGTTCTGCGCCAGGTACGGGGCCGTGAACACCAGCAGGGTCTCCCTGGCCGTTAGCTGCGCAGGCTGGTTTAGCCATTCCACCTGCTTGAGCAAAAAGTCCACATTTGGCGTTGTCTCCTGCTTCCCCTCGCGTGCCCACGAAAACGCCGTGAGCACAACCAGCAGGTTACGCGACGGCTTGACGGTCTGCAGCGTCGGCGACAGATTAGCCCCGCTGGTGAACACTTCCAGCTGGATGCGTTCGGGCATTGCGCTGAAAGCAAACCGTCCCTGTGCGTCTGTCTGAACTTCGCTGAGGTTAACGCGTCGCGTGGGCATCCGGGGAACACTGCCGTCTGCGGGAACCACATCCGAGCTGCCCGGCGGTCTGTACCGCGCGCGCACCGTTGCCCCAGCAACAGGTTCACCGTAGGAGGTAACGACCGTGCCTGCATACTGATGCGTTGCCCTGGACAACCGCAGGGTCACCGGCTTCCCTCTCACGACGGGGACGATGCCAGGGGTATAGCCACGTGCCTTTACCAGCATCCAGCAGGTAACGTCTGGCAGGATGGGCAGGGCAAACCTGCCCAACCGGTCGGCGGTGGCGAGCGCAGGTGTAACGTACTCCAACCATAACTGGGAAACACTGCCCTCGTCACCAATGCGCATCTGCACATACCTGCCGAAAATCAGGTGTGCCGACGCTCCGGCAATCGGCTTGCCCGCCGTATCCAGCACCCGCCCATACACCCGCGGCAGAGGCTTCAGGCGGACCTCCTTCGGCGGGTTGTCTGGATTGATGCTTTTCAGCACCGCTCCCTCGCCTGAGCTAGCATCTATGAGCACCACCTCGGGCACAGGCTCACCGACCATCTGATAAACCTGCAGTACCGCTGCATCCTTTTCGACCCGGACTGACTGCTCCTCAACCATGAAGGAAGTCACCACCTGCACCCAGGGCTTTTTGGGCATCTGATTGCGCGCGGTGCGCACTTGCAGACGCAACTCCTGCGGACGCCATGCCCGCGTGCGCCTGGCAGTGATGACCACTGGCTGAGGCTTGTCTCCTTGAACAGTGACGGTGACCTCGCGAGAGGTAAAACTTTCGTCCTGAAACATCGACACCACCTGTGCTGTGTACGTACCCTCGGGTAGCGGCAGGCTGAGCTTTCCCTGGGCGTTGGTGAAGTACAGAAACCCCTGTCCCTCACTGCGAGGACGCAGGTTCACAGCGATGTAAGCTAGCGGCTGACCGTCCTGGTTGCGCACATCCAGCGTCACCTTCGGTTCGGTGAACACTTTGATGGTGCCGAGGTCTAGCTCCACTGAGGTCAGGACTTAAGTTAAGACAAAGGGCGGACAATCGGGTAGAGGCATCCAAGCAACAGGAAGTTGCAGGTTACCCAAGACAAAGCCTCCCGCGGAGCCTAACCCATTCCCGCAGGTTTGATT
>JABUFA010000005.1 GCA_013314755.1 Chthonomonadia bacterium | reverse complement strand
TTTGGCGGTGTGTGGTGTTCAGTGGTGGTAGGGATTTGCGATGATGGGTGGAGGTTTGTGGTTGTTGTGTGTTTTGGCTGTTGCTTTCTTTTTGGTTGCATTCGCCAACCATCAAAGGAACGCACACGGACGCTAACAATGCCTTGACAGATGCGGGCAAGAGGCTGTATAATATGAGAGCAAGACACGGGGCGCCATGTGTGGTGTTCAGTGGTGGTAGGGATTTGCGATGATGGGTGGAGGTTTGTGGTTGTTGTGTGTTTTGGCTGTTGCTTTCTTTTTGGTTGCATTCGCCAACCATCAAAGGAACGCACACAGAACGCCGGGGGTGTTGCCTGATGCGCATTACAGGAGTTACTACATTTGTGGTGGAACCTCGCTGGTCATTCGTAAAGATAGACACCGACGAGGGCATCGCAGGCTGGGGAGAATGTCTGGGCGACAAAGCTTTTGTGATTGCCGAGGCGGTACGCTCTTACGAGCATGTGCTCATTGGCGAGGACCCTGCGCGGATTATCCATCTGGTGCAGAGAATGTATCGCCATGCCTTCTGGCGCGGCGGTCCCATACTCAACGCGGCGATCAGCGGCATTGAAATGGCGCTGTGGGACATTCAGGGCAAGCGTCTGGGCGTGCCCGTCTATCAGTTGCTGGGCGGGAAGGTCAGGGAGCGCATTCGCGTGTACCGCCACATCGGCAGTTACGAGCCTGCCCAGATTGCCGAACAGGCGCGCCAGCGAGTGCAGGAAGGCTTCGGTGCAGTGAAGTTCTGTCCCCTGCCTGCCCTGCATCCGGTTGAAAGCCCGGCAGTGATCCAGAAGGCGGTGGAGCTGGTCGCGGCTGCGCGTGAGGCGGTCGGGAACAGTGTAGACATTCTGCTGGACTTTCACGGTCGCGCTACCCCCGCCATCGCTACCCAGCTGGAGTATGAGTTGCGCCCGTATCGCCCCTTCTTCATCGAGGAACCCGTCCTGCCCGAGAATGTGGACGCTCTGGCACAGGTAGCGGCTAAAGCGGTCATCCCCATCGCCACGGGCGAAAGGCTCTTCACCCGCTTCGGCTTTCGGCAGGTGCTGGAAAAAGGCGCGGCACGCATCCTGCAACCCGACCCCTGTATCTGTGGCGGCATCTTTGAGACCCGTCACATCGCGGCGATGGCGGAAGCCTACTACGTTGCGCTTGCCCCGCATAACCCGTACGGACCCATCAATCTCGCCGCCTGTTTGCAGATAGATGCCTGCTCACCCAACTTCGTCATTCAGGAGTTCGTGCATCTGGGAGAGGGCTACCTGAAGACGCCCTTCACCGTGCGTGATGGCTATATTGACGTCCCGGAGGCGCCTGGGCTGGGGATAGAAGTGGACGAAGACTACCTTCGAGCACACCCTCTTTCCCCCAAACCCGACCCCGGCAGCGGCTTCTTCCACGCCGACGACGGCTCTGTCGCCGAATGGTGAGGAGGTGAGGGTCGTGCAGACGCCAGACAGACAACCGATGCCCGGGGAATGGGGCTACCGCCCTGAAAACGGCAGCACCGTCACCGTCAATCCGCCTTCGTTGACATGGGTACACGACCGTGAAGCGCTGTCGTACGATGTGCAGTGGTCTACTCGAAAAGATCTGACTAGCCCGGTTACGGTGGAGGGGCATCGCTGGTGTGTGTATACCCACCACAAGCCGTTGGAACCGGGCAGGTATTACTGGCGCTACCGCGTAAGGCGACGTAACGGCGAGGTGTCCGCGTGGAGCCAGCCCCGCGAGTTTGTGGTCCCGTCGCGTGCGGTAGTGTTTCCACAGCCGACGCTGGCGCAGATACGGGAGCGAATAGGCTCCGCGCGCCCTCGCCTCTTTGTGTGTGCCGAAGACCTCCCTGCCCTGCGCTCATGGATACGCGGCAACGGGCGCAACCAGTTCACAGACCTGCAGGCACGGGCTGAACGGCTACTGCGCGACGGACCCACCCCCGAACCGACGGTGCTGGGCAGTATCCGCAACCCGCAAACCCGACAGTACTGGTGGTCTAACCGCGTGCAGACCGTAAAGGCATGTATGGAGGCGGAACTGCTCGCTTTTCTGTTCCTGTTGACGGAGGAGCCACGTTATGCAGAGGGTGCGCGCCGCTGGGTGGCGCACCTCGCCTCGTGGGACCCCGACGGACCCACCAATTTCGCCATCAACTGCGAGGCAGCGAAGCCCATGCTCCACCGCCTGCCCCGCGCCTACGACTGGGCGTACTCTGCATTGAGCGAAGCGGAGCGCGAGCAGGTGCGCCGGGTCATGGTCAGGCGTGCCACCGATGCCTGGCGCAGCTGGGAAGTGCAGGAAGGCAACGGACACCTCTCCCGACCATACGACAGTCACGGCAATCGCACGTGGCACAAGCTGGCAGAGTGCGCCATCGCCTTCCTGGGCGAAATCCCCGAAGCCGAAACGTGGCTGGACTACGCGGTACACAAGTTCTTCGCCGCCTATCCCGTGTGGAGCGACGATGACGGCGGCTGGCATGAGGGACTGTCCTACTGGGCAGGATATATGTCCAAGATTGTCTGGTGGACAGAGGTTGCCCAGAAAGCGCTGGGGATTGATTCGTTCAAAAAGCCCTTCTTCTCGCGTGCTGGCGATTACGCCCTGTACACCGCCCCACCCGGTTCCCCTGATATGGGCTTCGGTGACCTGTCACATGGACGCCCTTCCGCTGGCTGGAGCTTCGCCGCCTACTTCGCCCACAAGATGCGCAACCCCTACTGGAAATGGTGGTGCCAGCAGTGGAACATCAAGCTGCAATCGGAGGAACCGGTGCTGAACCTGCTCTGGAACACCCTGCCCGAGGTTGCCCCCAAACCGCCGACGGACCTGCCCCCTTCCAGAGTGTTTCACGGCACCGGCGTCGCGATACTGAACAGTACCCTGCTGGACGCCCGGGATAACGTGCAAGTACGCTTCAAATCCAGCCCGTTCGGCAGGCAGAGCCACGGCCACGACCCGCACAACTCCTTCACCCTGAACGCCTACGGCGAGGCGTTGCTGACCAACTGCGTGTACCGCGACATCCACGGCAGCCCGTTCCACACGCAGTGGTGCTGGAGTACCGTCGCCCAAAACGCCATGCTGGTAAACGGCGAGGGACAGAAGCCCCACTCCCCTGACCCCTTCGGTAGGATTATCGCGGAAGACCTGCAGGATGGAGCGGACTACATCGCTGGAGAGGCAACGGATGCTTATGGAGGAAAGCTCAGGCGTTACGTTCGCCATGTGCTGTTTGTGAAGCCCGACCTGGTGCTCCTTGTGGATGAGGCAGTCGCAACCCAACCGAGCCAGTTTGCGTGGATGCTCCATGCGCTGGTTCCGTTCGAGATAGAGGAGCGTGCCCAGCGGCTGCGCGTAGAGCGCGAGCGTGCGGGAGTATACATCCACTATATCGCTCCATCTGCACTGAGAATGCGCCAGTGGGACGGATATACACCCCCTCCCGATGCGGAGTATCTGCGTTCGGTAGGAAGCCGCGGTTTCCCGAATCAATGGCACGTAGAAGCACGCACCACCCGCCGCCACGAACAGACGTTCACCCTGACGGTGATACGTCCCTATCTGCGGTCGCGTCGCCCCGCCCCAGAGATAGAGGTGGAAGAGAACGACACCGCCATCCTGATACGCATGAACGCGCCAGACGGCACGCCGCTACAGATAGCGGTTCGTCGCCCCGGCGTGCGAGAAGCATCGGTCGCCGGCTGGCGATTTACGCACTTTGCCCTTGCCATGCGCGGCGGGCGACGCTGGCTTTTGGGCAAACCCTGAGAGGACTATTCGGGCAGAGGCTTTCCCTTCGTCTCAGGCGCCCAGTGAAGCACAACGTACCCCAGCAGAAACACCGTGGAGATAATCGTTGCCGCCCACTCGATGCCGAACGCACTGCGCAACGTTCCGAATGTCCATGGTGCAACCGCCGCGATGTACCGCGCCACATTATACGAGAAGCCGGTGCCGGTTGCCCGCAGGCGCGTCGGGAAGATTTCAGGGAAATACACCGCATAGCACCCCAGCAGGGCTAACATGCTGAACCCCAGCAGGGCAAAGAACACCAGTGCGGTTGCGAACGAACTGGTCAGGTGGAACGCAGCGGGAGCAAACACCAGACACAGCAGAAGCGCCGTGCCGATAGCTTTACGTCTGCCCACCCTCTGCGCCAGCCACGCAGCGAACAGGCTCCCGAAAAAGGCTCCACCGTTCTGAGCAATGCCTGCCAGGCTGACCTTTCGTTCAACAGCAGGGCGCAGTTCGGGCAGGTTTTCGGGGTTCAGGATGTTGCGCAAGAGGTCGGTAGACCACGTGCTGATACCCCAGAATCCGATAATACCAATCGCTCCCAGCCCGATACCTACCAGCAGGTTGCGCCGCAGGTGCGGAGTATGCCACATTTCGCTCAACGCCCCCAGCTGTCGGTGTTCACGCAGGGCACGCTCTTTCTCGTGTTGCCATCGCTCCGGCTCTTTCACGAACAGGCGGATAACGAAAACCAGAAACGCCGGTAGGACGCCTACCGCAAACACCCACCGCCATCCGAAGGTGGGCGCAACGGTGAGGTTGATTACGCCAGCCATGATGTTACCGATGGCGGAGGATGCCTGCATGATGCCCAGCGCGGTGGCACGCGCGTGGGAGGGAAATACCTCTGCCACCAGCGATGCGCCCGCCGCAAACTCGCCTCCCACGCCCAAACCGGTCAGGAAACGGAACAGGGCAAACTGCTCCCACGTTTGCGACAGTCCGCTCAGACCCGTAAAGCCCGCGTACATCAACACCGTCAACGCCATCGTGCGGGTACGCCCCAGTCGGTCACCGATAATCCCGAACACAAACCCACCTGTCGCCCATCCGAAGATGAAGATAGCCTGCACAATGCCGGAGTAGTATCCCACGTTGGCGTCGGTTGGCTCTATTCCCTGTCGGGCTAACAGCTCGCGCAGGGCAGGCTGGCGCGAGAAAACATACAGCCACTGGTCCATGGTATCAAACAGCCAGCCGCACGAAGCCACAAACAGCACCAGCCAGTGATAACCTGTGACGCCTTCATACCAGCGTTTGGGCGTGGTCTCTTCCGATGGTTGCACCTCTCACCTCCACGAAACGGTCTGGATACAAGATTCGCAGGTTGGAAACCGTTTCCTGCGGGAGCAGGTGGTTGAGGTTGAAACCGCCTTCTGTACCGTGCTATACTTTACATACCGAACACGACAGGAGGGCAACAATCTGCCCCATGTGGAGCGTCTGGGAACGTATACGCGAGGACATTCAGACGGTTTTCAAAAAGGACCCTGCGGCGCGCAGTGTGTGGGAAGTACTCACCTACCCCGGACTGCACGCCATCTGGATGCACCGTATGGCGCACTGGTTGTGGAATCATCGCCTGCTGTTTCTGGCACGCCTGCTATCGCAGATTAACCGTTTCCTTACCGGCATTGAAATCCATCCGGGCGCCAAAATCGGAAGGCGTTTCTTCATTGACCATGGCATGGGCGTGGTGATTGGCGAGACCGCTGAAATCGGCGACGATGTGCTGATGTATCATCAGGTAACGCTGGGAGGAACCACCTTAGAGCGCGTGAAGCGACATCCCACCATCGGCAACAACGTGCTTATCGGCATGGGCGCCAAGATTATCGGTCCCATCACTATCGGAGACAACTGTCGCATCGGTGCGAACGCCGTCGTCAACAAAGACATTCCACCCAACTGCACGGTAGTGGGAGTTCCGGGACGCATCGTCATCCGCGATGGCAAGCGCGTGGAAGAGCCGCCGCCGGTAATGGATAACGTCATCAACAAAATCGACCCCGAAGACGAAATCATCCAGAACCTGCGTCAGCAGATTGAGCTTCTGCAACAGCAGGTGGAGATTCTTCAGAAGCAGATTGACGAACAGCAGGCGTCCATGCAGGAGATGAAGGGCGAGCTGGACACCGTGCGCTATCATACACTGACACATGCACACCACGACGAGGGGGACACATGCTGCCGCTGAGAATCACCAACAGCCTGACCCGACGCGAAGAGGAGTTCGTTCCGCGAGAACCCGGCAAAGTAAGCATCTACGCCTGTGGACTGACCGTGCAGGGACCACCGCACGTTGGACATGTGCGCGGTGCTATCGTCTTTGACGCCATCCGCCGCTGGCTGATGCACCTGGGCTACGAAGTGCACATGGTGCAGAACTTCACGGACATCGACGACAAGATTATCGCCGCCGCGGCGAAGGAAGGCATCACCCCCGCGGAGGTCGCCGACAAATACGCCCGCAAATACATCGAGGTCATGGATCGCCTGGGCGTACTGCCGGTGCAGTATTGCCGGGTGACCGAAAACATGGATGAAATCATCGCCATGATTCAGAGGCTGATCGAGAAAGGTCATGCCTACGTAGTGGACGGCGATGTCTACTACGACGTCTCCAGCTTCCCCGAGTACGGCAAGCTCTCAGGGCGCAATCTGGAGGAGGTACGGGCGGGCTATCGCATCGAGGTGGACGAGCGCAAGGATGACCCGGCAGACTTCGCCCTGTGGAAAGCGGCAAAACCGGGCGAACCCTACTGGGAGAGCCCCTGGGGCAAAGGACGACCGGGTTGGCACATCGAGTGTTCGGCGATGAGCCTGAAGTATCTGGGACCGGGCTTCGATATCCACGCAGGCGGCAACGACCTGGTGTTTCCCCACCACGAGAACGAGATTGCCCAAAGCGAAGCCTACCTCGATGGCGTCTTCGCACGCTACTGGATGCACTGGGGCTCGGTGAACCTGCGCCAGGAGAAGATGAGCAAGTCCGTAGGCAATTTCTTCACGGCGGAGGAGATACTGGCGGAGTTCGAACCGGACGTGCTGAGGCTTTTCCTCCTCTCTACGGCATACCGCAGTCCGATAGAGTTCAGTCGGGAGCGTATGCAGGAAGCGCAATCTGCCCTGCGTCGCATTCGCACCGCCCTGCGCAACGCCAAGCGGTTTCTGTCCTCGTCCGACGAGCAGGCGCCTATCGCACAAAACTATTACGAGCGGTTTGCCGATGCCATGAACAGCGACTTCAACACCGCTGCGGCGATTTCGGTGATGTTTGATGCGGTGAGCGAAATCAACCGCCTGAGCACCGACCTGCAAATCCACGACAACGCGGAGACGCGCCAGACGCTGGCTTCCTTAGTGGCAACCGTGCGCCTTTTCGGCAACCTGCTGGGCATTCAGAAGCTGGAGGAAGAGGAGCGCGGGTTGGACGACGCTTTTGCCCTGCAGTTGATCGAGAAAGCCATCGCGTGGCGCCAGATGGCTCGCGAAAAACGCGAGTGGAGCATCGCCGACCGCATCCGCGATGACCTGCGCGAACTTGGCATTATTCTGGAAGATAGCGTGACCGGCACGACGTGGAGACGGCAGAGCTAAATGACCAGATAGCGGTTGCCCCATCCACCTCGCCAGGGCGAAGGCGGCTCTCCCTGATGGGGGTGGTGGTAACGGCATCGTGTTTGGTGGGTGGACTGGGCTATTACAGCCTTCAGCACCACCTGTCGGGGTTCGTCTACACTGTTCGTCTTGGCGATACCGTGCTGGACCGTCTGCCGTTTGCGGTTGCCCAGCAACGGGTGGAAGAGGTCTGCCGGCGGCTTCAGCAGCAGCGCATCACCCTTCAGTTTACGGACAACACAGGGCGCGTTCTGTACTCACGCACGGTGGGATTAGCCGAACTGGGGATTACTCCCGACCCTAAAGCGACCTGGCAGGAGATACTCCACTCCACCCAACGCCGTAACCCTGTGCTCACTCTTGCGGGGCGATGGATTTCTCCCAAAACGGCGATGGTCTCCGCGAATGTTGTGTATGCAGTAAACCACCAGCAAGTTCGCCGCTTGTTTGAGCAGGTTGGTCGCGCAGTGGAACGTGCCCCTCGTGATGCCCGCTTGTTGATCGGGGACAACGGCTCACGCCAGATAGTGCATGAACAGGCTGGTATGAAGATCCCTCACGAAGCCACCGAGCATGTGTTACAGGCATTGCGAGCGTTTGAAACCATCGCAAACATTCCCCTGCAGGTCATTCCACCGCGCGTGACCAGTGCGCATCTGCAGACCATCACCACGCCACTGGCGCAGGCTTCTACCCGATTCTCGGAAGCACAGCGCAATCGCTCGCACAACATTCGTCAGGCGACGGAGCGCATTAATGGGGTGGTGCTTCTTCCCGGCGATGTCTTCTCCTACAACCAGACGGTCGGTCCCCGCACCCTGCGTGAGGGTTTCCGCAAGGCGCCGGTAATTGTCAAAGGAGAGCTGGTGCCCGGTGATGGCGGAGGGGTCTGCCAGGTCTCTTCTACGCTCTATATGGCGGCATTGCAGGCGGGTCTGCAGATTGTCCAGCGGAGCAAGCACGCCTTCCCTATCGGCTACGCACCTGCAGGGTTGGACGCGACGGTGGTTTACGGCGTGTTGGACCTGCGCTTTTGTAACAACACGGAGTATCCCATCGCCATCATCGCCCGGGCAAAACGGGGCAGGATGCAGGTAAGCATCTGGGGAGCGGCGATGGCAAAGCGTCAGGTACGCATCCAGCGCATGGTGCACAGCGTCATAGGCGTTCCCGTCAAAACGGTACCAGCCCCCAATCTTCCCGCAGGTGTCCGACGGGTAGTAACCAAAGGACATGCCGGAATGCGCGTGAGCGTCTACCGTATCATTGAAGAACCGGGCAAACCGCCCCTGCGCGAGAAGATAAGCACCGACACCTACCGTCCCCAGGCGCGCGTGGTACTGGTTGGTCAGGCGGAGCCGCGGGAAGCCTCAACGGATAAGCCCGAAATACCTGCGGAGGAGAACCGACAACCATAGCCTTTACAGGCAAGACCAAAAGATGTATCATTACCAATGAGAAACGTCAGCAAGAAGGGGGTGCTCTGAATTGCCCGGAATTGAACACAAAATCCAGCAGCTTCCGCCGGACCTACAGCGTGAAGTAGAAGATTTCGTGGATTTCCTGCTATCACGCATTTCCAGCGGTGCACAGCGGTACTTAAAGCAGGACTGGGCGGGCGGACTGGAACAGTTTCGGGACCAGTATACCGCACTGGAACTTCAGCACAAAGCTCTCGAATGGCGTGAAGGCTAAGCCTATGTACCTGGTCGACACTAACATCTGGCTGGAGCGTTTGTTGAATCAAGAGAGGGCAGAAGATGTCTCTCGTTTTCTTGAACACACGCCGACGTCGCGAATTTTTGTGTCAGATTTTACCCTCCACTCTATTGGGGTAATTTTGATCCGTCTAAGACAAAGATCTCTCCTAAGAATCTTTCTGGATGACCTACTTCAGCCTAACCCTATAAGGATAGTCCACTTACCTATGGAGAGTCTACACGATGTTGTAAAAGCTTCTGATGCCTTTCGCCTCGACTTTGACGACGCCTATCAATATGTTCTAGCCAAACGCCTTGCGTTACGCATCCTTAGCTTCGATCATGATTTCGACCGTACCGACATTGGACGCATCACGCCGAGTGAAACATGAAACACGTCGTGTCAGTTAGCCTAGGCTCCAGCAAGCGAGACAAGACCTTAGAAACAGAGATACTCGGCATCCCGGTACGCATCCAGCGCATCGGAACCGACGGCGATAAAGCGCGTTTCAGGCAACTGCTTGCTCAGCTGGACGGTCAGGTAGACGCCATTGGACTGGGCGGATGCGACCGCTACCTCTGGGCACAGGGCAGGCGCTACACCTTCCGCGAAGTGGACCGGCTTGTCTCGGTGGTCAAGCATACCCCCGTGGTCGATGGAAGCGGACTAAAGAACACGCTAGAACGCTGGGCAGTGGAGCGCATCGAGCAAAAGGGCATTCTGGAGTGGGGTCAGCAGAACGTGTTGCTGGTCAGTGCCTTAGACCGGTTTGGTATGGCGGAGGCGTTGGCGGAACGAGCACGTGCCGTCATCTTTGGCGATGCGCTGTTTGCTCTGGGTATCCCCCTGCCGATACGCAACATCCGCACGCTTGCTATGCTGGCACGTTTAGTGCTGCCAGTTGTCGTGCGTCTGCCCTTCCAATGGGTATATCCAACAGGCGAGAAGCAGGAACACAACACCCCGCGCTGGCAGGGTTATTTCCGCTGGGCAGACGTGATCGCCGGCGACTGGCATTATATCCGCCGCTATGCCCCCGAGAACCTGAAGGGCAAAGTAGTGTTGACCAACACCGTACGACAGGCGGATGTGCAATTTCTGCGCGAACGCGGTGTGGACCTGCTTTTAACCACCACCCCCGTCTTCAACGGCGAGACCTTCGCCACCAACGTGCTGGAAGCGGTGATTATCGCCCTCAGCGGCTCCTCCCCCGAGGACCTGCGCGAATCCGACTATCACCTCTGGCTTTCGCGGTTAGGTTGGGATGTGGGCATTGCTTTTGCAGTAGGAGACGCAGGTTCTCGCAAAACCCTGTAGAGACGGTTTTCTCCACTCCGAGCGATAAGTAAACAGCGCATAGCAAGGAATTGTTCGTCAGCTGCTTCCACCCTGTAGGCAAACACGTAGTCAAACTCAGAAAACACCCACGCCCACCTTGGGCTCTGGAGGCTCTCCCATGGACTTATGCGTTCAAACCGTTTGTCGCGATATACCAAAGGGTCTTGACCTCGCCAAGCAAAGAGCGTCGGTATAAATAGTATCTTTTCCAGTGCGGCGTAATGCGGAGCGTGAGGCAACCTCTGCCCTATCCTATCGCCGGAGATGTTATAAACGACAAAAACTCTGGACGTTTCCGGCAATTGTTGCAATATTCTCACCTGGTCGCCTATCGCCTTATCGGCCTGATGCATAAACATTCCGTTTGCTATCATCTGCACAAATGCTGCAGCTGCCAAAAGACTGACAAAGAAAACTTTCGGACTTTCAATAGATATGTTCATTGACAAGACGAAAAACACGATAGATGGAAGCAGGAACCTTACATCAACAGCTGATACCCTGAAGGCTTCATAAGGCGATACAAGGTAAGCCGCAGCGAATCCAACGGAAAGTAATGCACCCAATTGGGCACAGTCTACCATCTTACGACGCCAGTAATAAACCAGCAATACTAACAGAAATGATGCAACAGCCAATGCAGGAATAACGTCATAACACAGCGACGCATGCTGAGAAACATGGATTATTTTGTCCTTCCAGCTAGAATACACAGGATTGCTTGGCTTGTCCGGCTCCCGGAGGCTATAGAAAACTAATGGAAACGCCGCACATATCAAGTGCCCCCAGTTCCTTATTGCACCACGCCATCCCAAATATCGGCAGCTTATGTGGTCGTATGCTACTGTTATCAAGCAAGCAAGAGTGACGAACACGGCTGAAGAAAGGTGGATTAGAAAGGCAACAATCGATCCCCCAAGCAGGCAAACGTACGACCAAAATCCAGGTGATCGCCGCTTCTCCCACCATAACGCCACAATAATCATAAACCATCCACATCCCAACAGATAGTTTATAAAGCCCCATCGAAAGGCTGAGCTATACGCCCACAAAACGGCTATGAAGGTGAACCAAGTATATCGTGTGTGCAGAGCTCTGCCTAACCAATGACAGCCTAAATGAAACAGGAATACAACAAGGCTTAACACAATCTTTCCTGCAATAATTGGATCAACAAATCGCATGAGAGGTACAAGTAGAAGATTAATGCCCAAATTTGGCAAGACTCGCCACCGAACCTCAAACCACTCCTGATATACTGACACCCGGTCATACCGTGAGAGAATATAACAGCGGTGAAGGTGATTGGGGTAGTCAGTCAGAGCTGGGTATCTAAAGGCCCATATCGGAAGCAAATGCAATGTTAGTAGGGTAAGAGCCAGTAATATATACAACCTACGTTCCGTTCGCGCTGTCATGTGGAACATTCACCTGCACGGTCCAACACCTGATGAACGGTGTCCAAAAACTTTGTTCCATCCACTCCCCAATTGTATCGCTCCTCCACTGCTTTACGTCCACGTGCGCCCATCTCGGCACGCAGGGCAGGGTCGCGAAGCATTAAAACTTTCTCCGCTAAATCTTCGGCATCCTGCGAACGGAACACCAGGCCACAGCCCGTTTCCTCCACTAACCGCTTCATGGGGCGACAGTCAGATACCAGTACCGGCTTGCGAAATGCCATATACTCATACACTTTGTTGGGCATCGTGTTGTGCGTGTGCTCGGAGGCGTGCGAGCCGTCGTACCCCACGTGCCCACGATACACGAATGCCATCAAATCCGCCTGCCAGCCCATGAAGCATACCACATCATCTACTCCTCCCTGACGAGCCAACTCCTGCAGCCTGCTTGCCACCTTTCCGGTGCCAACAAGCGTAAACCGGACATCCTGCACACCTTTCCGCTTGAGTACAGCCGCGGATTCAATCAGAGTATCTATTCCGCGGTAAAAATGGATGTTCCCCCCATAGACTACCTCCAGTATATCCTCACTGGGTGTCCATTCAGGCTGGGTAGCATAATGGTTATACAACATGTCCAAATCACACAACACCGGCGTGTTTTCTATAACAAAAATGCCATTATCTGTTCCCCTGATGCCTGCGACTCGCTGTACGTGCTCAGGAACTACGACCAGCACAACATCTGCACAGCGCACTGCCATTCGCTCTACCATCCGCGCCAGCGTGATATTCCGCGCGAACAGATTGATGAATGCCCTGCCAGCCCCCTCCCACCGACGCCACACCGCCATCACGGCGGGATAGTTCTCCGCCATATCAAAAATAACGGGCACTCCATAACGCCTGCCCACCGCCGTTGCTGCCAGTACCAGAGGCATATCGCGAACAATCAGCAGCTGGCAACCGTCCTTTAACACCAGGTCGCGTATCGCCCTGCGCCAGACGGGGTTGATATGATACGGTAATGTCAACGGAGCACGCCAGCGTTCGGGCACATCGTTAAGAAGCCTGCGCAGACGCAGCCTACTGCGCCATTCCGCCTCCTCCACCCTCTGAGATGCAGCATACGGGTGAGATGCACCCGGTTCACCCGCACCCTTCATGTTCCGCGCCAGCACAATGACCTCGTAGCCCGCCTTCGCCAGCGTGTCGGTCATCTTCACCACGCGGATATCGGGATACGCTCCGAAATGCACAAAGCCAATACGTGTGCTCATTGCAGGAACCCTATTCGCTGCTTGATACGCTCCCACTCACCCGTAACCCACAATGCGAATATCGCCTCACTGAATCGCCCGCGATGGTCCACACATGCCGCTTCATGCACATCCACCCGACGCAAGCGGTAGAGATTTTGACCGGGCAGGTTCCAGCCAGCAGTGGTGGTAACCGCTGTTGCATAGCCTGCCTCCTGCACACAGCGAATCACAAGATCGCTGTGGTCGCCATTCGGATAGGCAAAATGCAGCACTGGACGCTCCGATATTGCCTCTAGGGTGTTTTTACACTCATTAACCTCTCGCCGAAGGCTCGCTTCCGGCTCGCGAGGCAGTATAGGATGGTTCACAGTATGCGCTCCGATAGTAATGTTGCTCTGGAGTGCTTCTCGCACCTCATTCTCCCCGATAAACCAGTCCGAAGGCAGAGTTCCCTCTTCAAAGGGAACAATCTCTACCGCCTGCCTCCATAAGGAGCAGATACGGGTATACTCCAACCCCTTCAAAGCGGAGATTGCACTATCTGCATTTGGAAACGGTTCAGCCCGTCCTACATGCCGAGCCAGAAGAGCCAGCATCTGCGGATGCTGTTCCAACAGCAACCGCCACCGCACGTACCACGGCACCTGCCCCTGCAGTACGCTGGTTGTCACATACACAGTCGCCGGTAGTCCCCTGTCGCGTAATGCTCTCACCCCATACCGATGAAAGCCCATCCAGCCATCATCGC
The DNA here is from genome assembly GCA_013314755.1 of Chthonomonadia bacterium. Taxonomy (GTDB): domain Bacteria; phylum Armatimonadota; class HRBIN16; order HRBIN16; family HRBIN16; genus HRBIN16. The sequence goes on along the minus strand of JABUFA010000005.1, from coordinate 129,792 downwards.
TGGTGATGACTACTGCCCTGCTATCCTGCCCTGTGCCGTTCGTCAACCGACGCATCGCTTCGTCCATACTGATGACCTCAAAGTGCCCTCTTAGCCAGTCCAGCTGCGCAGAGAAACTCTCTGGCGCTGCGCACAACACGGGGAAGTAGCGGAATACAGGTGTATCTCGCAGAGCAATCTCGTGATACATCAGGATAACTATGCCCTTTGACCACTCGCGAGGATTTTTTATCCACAGTCGATACAGCCACTCCGCCACCAGCTTTTTTGCAAGACGCTTGAAGCCCTTCATTTTCAGGATATACATCCATCCTGCACTCACAGGTAACCACGCTTCCTCGCCTCTTTCTCGACAAACTCTAGCAGTTGCGAAAAGGTCCACTCCTGGTCCATTGGCAAGGCAACCTCCCTCGCCCTCGAGCCGATCCGCTGAGCCTCTTCTGAGTTACTCAAAGCCCAAACAATAGCCCGACGCAGTTCGTCAGCGTCTCCCGACGGAACCAAGATACCTGTCACTCCGTGTTCAATATAATAGGATGCATCTTCGGTATCCGTGACTATTACCAGCTTGCCCAGCGCCATTGCATTGAGGTAGGATTGTTGGCCGGAAGTAGCACCACCAGAAGTGTCTAGAGGCAATACCACAAACTGGCTACCAGCCATTAGCTGGCGGAACTCCTGCGGTTCCACTGCACGCCATGTCACATTGGAAGGAATGTTGCTGGGTGCGGGCTTCCGCGTCGCAATAAAAACCTTACAGGGTAGGTCACGAACAGCTTGCAGTAACAAATCGTAGTTTCTTTTACTATCCCCTCCCGCAAAGATATAATCGCCGTTGGCTCGCTCTGGTATTTCGAAACCCGACAACGTGTGGTGAAACTTTAGAGGGATCGTCTTCTCACATGGCACGCCGTAGTGCACCGAGTATCTTTGGGCAACACTAGGAGCGTAAACTACCAAAAGATCCACCCGTCCCAGCACCTTTCGCAAAAACTCTTTCTTCCAGACGGTTCTCGGTGCTGGCGCAAGAGGGTCCACACGCACAATAAATGGGTGCCGAACCCTAAGATACTGCATAAGACTGTATATGGATGCGGACAACGGGTAGCTATCTCCGAAGATCACAGCATCACACGAGGGAATGACACGATACGCAATTAGCGCATTTCGGAACGCAGCTACGTACCGCTTTATTCCTCGCCCTTCCGGTACAAAGGGCAAAAGAATGGTACGACAAGTCCACGTTGGGGACTGGGGTACCCTGTAGTCCGTAAATATACGCATTAGCTGCCTCCCTCACCTGCGTTCTCGGTACCATTCCACAGTGTATCGCAGCCCCTCTCGAAAATCCACAACTATACAATACCCTAAATCACGCCGAGCTGCATCTATAGACGCCATAGAATGCTTTATATCCCCGGCACGAGGTGGTAGATACCGGACCTGGAGGTTGCGACCTAGTATTGCCTGCAGCTGCCGTATCAATTCATTCAAGGTGTACCGTCCCCCGCAAGCGACGTTGTATACCTTGCCCACAGCCGCAGGCGATTCCATCGCCAGCAGGTTCGCCTGTACCACATTCTCGATATACGTGAAGTCCCTTGACTGTTCCCCGTCACCGTATACCGTCAGTGGCTCTCCCTTTAGCGCGGCGGTGATAAAGCGCGGAATGACCGCAGCATACTGCGAATCGGGGTTCTGGCGAGGACCAAACACGTTGAAATAGCGCAGGCTGACCGTCTCCAGTCCGTACACCCGCGTGAAAACCTGACAGTAATACTCGCCCACCAGCTTGCTCACCGCATAGGGAGACAGTGGGTTTGGCAACATGCTCTCCACTTTGGGCAGAGCGGGTGTATCGCCATAGGCGGAGGAAGATGCCGCGTACACCACCCGCCTGACGCCAGCGTCACGTGCGGCAAGTAGCACGTTGAACGTGCCGGTGACGTTCACCTCATGCGTGGTGGCAGGGTCCTCTACCGAACGGGGTACGGAACCCAGCGCCGCCTGATGGAACACCACCTCTACCCCCTGCATTACCTCTCTGAGCAGAGGAAGGTCGGTGATGGAGCCGCGCACGAAGCGAATGCGCCCTTTCAGATGCGCAATATTTTGCTCCCGACCGGTAGAGAGGTCGTCAAGCACAGTGACTTCGTGTCCCATCTCCACCAGCCGGTCGGTGAGGTGTGAGCCGATGAAGCCTGCTCCTCCGGTAACCAGTATCTTCAATGCTTGACCTCCGCATATCTCTTACTCTGCCAGTTAACGCTGATGCATACAGTAAAGGTGTCCACCACGGACGTCTTGACATGTATCGATGCCAATGTGCACCCCACTCACGACATGATAGAAGGTATACCCATAGGCATCCAAAATCTCGATAACCTTGCCGGTTGTCGGCATGTCGCCCGCCAGACGATGGATCTCTATAAAGAAAGCAGGTTTATGTTGTTGAATTGTCTGCATCGCACCCCTTAGCACCCGTACTTCGTATCCCTCGACATCCACCTTCACGTAGTCAGGTGTTGGTAGTTCGAACCGTTTTATAAGGTTATCCAGAGTGTCTACGTGCACGGTGAACTCGATTGGTTGCCCTTCATCTGGCCGGAACACACGTCCTCCACTGAATGCCGCGCCGCTCAAGTGGCGAGACGGTTGATATAATATCAAAGAGGTGGTCTCATCGCCAACTCCAACATTGACCAGCCTTACATGACGCAGACGGTTAACCCTTACATTCCGTGATAGGCGCCGAAAACTGTAAGGGTGCGGCTCAAACGCAACCACATATCCCGTTGGTCCAACCGCCCGCGCAAAGAAAAGGGTCATGAGTCCTACATTGGCCCCAATATCGTACACCACTTTTCCCTCACACTCCATCCCCACCAAAAAGCGTTCTTCTTCGGTTGGCTGGCGTGCACTGAATAGTTTACCGCCTACAAACCACATCCCCGTTATTAAAGGATGCTTTGCCTTATAGATTCCTACTGTGTTCCACAGCCGTCTCACAAAGTCTGACAACATCTCGGTCTCTTTACCTCCGTTTGATACGCCAGTTCTCTACCGCCGTCTGCAGCGCCTGTTCCCATTTATCCACCTGCTTCTCCACAGTGAAGTTCGCTAAAAGATGTCTATAAGCATTTTCGGCGCGGCGGCGAGCCTCTTCAGGGTTCGACAGAGCGTCACGAATCGCCTGCGCCAGCGCGTGCGGATTGCGCGGAGGAACAAGCCACCCGGTCTCGCCATCCTTTACCAGCTCTGGTACTCCTCCCACTGCGGTCGCTACCACTGGCGTTTTGTAAGCAAAGGCTTCCAAAACGACATTAGGCATCCCTTCGCTCAGCGAAGGTAGAACGAGCAAATTTAGCCCAGATATCAATTGTGCTCCGTTGGGTATCTCCCCCAAAAAGCGAGCATGCAGTTCCATGTCCAGCCTCTTTGCTAGCCGTCTCAGCCGTTCGCGTTCAATTCCATCTCCGGCTATCACCAAGACCGTATCAGGATGGGCGCGGTGAACGTCTACGAAAGCCCTTAGAAGAAAATCAAAACCCTTTTCCTTGCTTAGCCTCCCCACGCCTCCAATCAAAACGCTGTCGGACTTCAACCCAATCTGTTCAGACCAATCGGCACTTGCTATTGCTGGAGGTAAGCGTTCTATATCAAGAGCATTAGGTATCCACCATGCTCTTTCGGGTGCAACCCCATACCGAATAGCGATTTCCCGTTGAGTTGGAGACACGGCAACAACAAGGTCGTGCTTACGCAGAAAAAGCTTGTCCAGAAACTCATAGAAACGCACTTGAAGCGTATGCCCTGTCCAGCCGCGCAAAACTTCAATAGTTGCTTTATGCGGTGTAAAAGCAGTTATAATGCCGGCCTTATAGCCTGTTGCACACACCACGTCGCACTTTAGACGACCAAGGTATTCGTGAAAGGTGAGGACAGAATGACGGATATCGTACTTGCGAGGCAAAATCAGTGGATTAACTTCAAATCCCTCCTGTCGCGCAAGGCGGATGAGTGAAATGCTGTCTTCATTCTCTATCCACTTGGTCAAGATGGGGGCCCATGTAATCTTGTAGCCGCGCACTTTTAGTTCTCGGGTTAATTGCAAACCCATCCGCTCAATACTCGGTACAGATTTCCAAGATACTCCAGGCTGTATGAAAAGGAGAGAATATTTATCGCTCATAGGGCATCTCTCCTTTGGAACCCAGGCTTTTAATCACTCGAGCGGGATTACCTGCAACCAGAGTATATGCTGGCACATCCTTGGTAACAACACTGCCTGCCGCCACTACTGCACCCTCACCGATGGTTACCCCCTTTAAGATAATGCTACCTTTACCAATCCACACATTGTCTCCAATAATTACCGGCTTACAAGCCTGTGGTTCTGGAGGCAGATCGCGGAGGCGTTTCTCGGGGTCTATGGGATGTCCATCATTATCAGCTATGGTAACATCATTGGCAATCAGACAATGGTTTCCGATTTGCACTCGTTTCGCCACCATGATGAGAAGATTGTTTCCTAGGTGGGAGTGGCTGCCAATGATGAGCACCGGATCATCAAAAACCTTTGCACCACATATCTCAGAAGAGCCATGAAGCACCACATAGTCTCCTAACTCGATACGCGCGTATCCTAATAGGCGCGGAATACCTCTTATCAGTCGCAATCCCTTCCCCACTCGAGCGCATTGAGAAGCAAACAAAGGCACATCCCATAAGGCATGACGTAGCCAGTAGTAAGTAGACAGAAACACGCGATATAGAAGGTAGAGCACACCATGTAATGGTTTGATACATGGCACGCTGAAACGTTGCCACGCTTTAACGCTACGGTACACCCACGCAGCCCAAGGCGCGTCCTGGCGACGAATTTTCATGATGATTGTACGCAATTTGACAGAATCACCTCCTGCTCGCAATCGCCTTCACATACAGTTCCAGATACCGTTCCGCCATCCTGTCTATCGTATACTCGCGCAAAAACCTCTGTCTGGCAAAAGCCGCCAGCTGCTGAGCCTTTTCCCTATTCTGCAAAAGATCCACAATTGCCTGCGCCATCGCCTGCGCATCACCTGGCGGCACTAGCACTCCACACTCTCCGTTTGCCAGCAAGCTTGGCGTGCCCCCTACCGCGGTTGCAATGATAGGTCGTTGAGCAGACATCGCCTCCAGAATCGCCAGCGATTCACCTTCTATCTTGGAACTAAGCACAAATAGATCTACATGATGCAATAGAACATGCACATCACCACGCATTCCCAGAAAGTGCACATAGCCTCTCGCATTCAAATCATCTACGAGAACTTCGACAGCAGGGCGGTGTGGACCGTCGCCAATCAGCACCAGGTGCAGATTAGGAACGCTCTGACGTGCCATTTGTACTGCTCTCACCAGAGTAGATTGATCTTTTTGATGTCCATCAAAGCGTGCTACCATTGCAACAACGACAGCATTCTTAGGAATAGGCATTCCCCAGTCAGGCGCCGGCGGGTTAGACATATACACGTCGGCAATACCATTACGGATATACGCTGTGCGTTCGGCGGGAACACCTAGTATTTGCGTAAACAGTTGCTCGATCCCCGGAGCCACCCCCACACAGAAGCTTGTCAACCGAGCAGCGGAACGCAAGCGTCTGGCGTGTTGTTGCAACCACCGATCGTGGTAGTTATGCAACGTGAATACACAGGGAGTCCCTGTCCACCAGCAAGCGGACGCCGTTTTGAGCCACGCAGTGTTATGACAGTGTACGACATCGGGACGGAACTGGTGGATTAGCTTCGCGAGCCGGCACGGGTACCAGCGTGATAACAATCTTCTGTCCTCTGCTTGCACAACGCGGATGTTCTCCCGTTCAAAAGCGTACATCATCGCGCGTTCAGCGGTAAGGTTTGCCACCACAACTTCGTGTCCTCGCGACTGCAGCCACGCCGACAGCGAAGCGACCAGCTGCTCTGCTCCTCCAAGATGAAGCCCAGCCAGAGTTTGTAAGATACGAAAGCTTTTCATGCTCACCGTATCACCATCTGAAATACTACTGTAGCCTGCCCACCTGCAGGAATAGAAGGTATCGTTACGTCAATCTTTGTTCTGTCGGAAGGGTCAGGCTGTACCACTCCATTAATTCTAAGACTGCCCAGCACATAGGTCGCCGACGCGGGAATGTCATGGCGGATACGGACATTAATGGCATCAGATGATCCACTGTTTAATGCGGTAATGGTCACCGTGACGACGTCGAGAGGACGTGGATTAGTTTTGTCGGAAGAGACGGTAATGCGCACGTCGGGGTTCGCCGGAGGGGGCTGGTCGGTCGGGATAAGTATCGCCGCCTCCTGAACCCTCAGGTTCAAACGGTTTATCGGGGTAGGGTCCAGCGAACCATCTGCCTGCAGCCGACGATAGTTCCCCCCAAGGTCGAACGCCGTGTGTTCATTCATGCTTCGTTCATCCAGCACGTTTCGGCTATCGCCAGTTCTCAGCACCACCAGCGCGTTGGTGTACCTTCTGGCAAAATACCATGTTTTGGAGGTATTTCCAAGGAAATTACCGTTGCTATCATAAGCTGGCGCCTGGTCTGTATAATAAATAACAAACAAGCCCGGAATAATCCCTGGCATCCATGAATTAGGGTATGCCACCCACTGGGTGTAAGATGCACCCACCGTTGTCACAGGTCTACCGAAATCATAGGTGGCTGCGTCAATATAATATGCCTTTTGTTTGGGGATACCTGGTATATAGTACCTGTTTAAGGAGCTTGATGGGTCGGTCAGAAACTCGCCGTAGAAAAAGTTTTGATGCCATGCGTTCAGATAGAGATACTCGTCTTCCACATCTTTGACCAGCAGGTAAGCTGCCAACGCAAACATCTTCTCGCGATACCACCAGTCCTGCGTGTTTTTGTCAGATTTCACAGCCTGTGTGTAGGCATACATAGGCACATGGTAGTTTCCACGGCTTACACGATAAGCCATCTCCGCAAACAGAGTGTTAAGCGTGCTGTAACGAGCGTGTCCTCCGTAATACTGCGCAAGCTGCATTGTTATTTCGCGATTCGCAATGGCTGGTGCAAAGTACATCCACAGACGGTCAGGCTGGGCATTAATCCGCGGATTGCTCCAGTCATCGGCGGGAGAAAGACCAACGAAATTGTTCGCTACTGAGATTTTCCCTCTTTCCGTCAGACTGATACTGCACTTCTCCATCAACTCTCCCATGCCAAGAGCATAAGCATAAGTGTCGTACGGATCAAGTTCTACCAAGCGAGAGGTCGACGGTGACACAGGTGTAAGAGGCTTGGTCTCCAAAGTATAGTTATCGCAGTACCAACCGTCCAACGCTGGATATGTTTGGAAAATGTAGTCAAACCATGCTTGGGTGAGCCACTGTTGATAGTACGGGTCAAACACATTTGTCATAAATCGCTGCAGATCTGGTCTGTAATACCAAACTCTGCTCCACCACTTGAACCTAGCAGATTTTGCCACACCTGGTCCGCCAGCAGAGGGGGGATTAGGATTGTACTCGGGGTCACCGTTATTGTTTGGATTGTCTTCCCACGAGCTATCCCAACCGGGAATAATCTGGCGGTCACTGGCGCTACCAGTTTTGACAAAGTCTTCGTTCTGGAAACTAGTAACCACCGGACTTGAGGTGCCTGTTTGCGTTACGCGGAAGCGAATATAAAACCATCTCTCAAGAGGGGGAGGCGGTGAAGTATAGCCGATGTAAGCACGAACCCATTCCGTTCTTTCCTTTGGCGGTACAAAACGTATGTATCCGTTACGTGCGAACCGCTGTCCGTTCTCCATCGTTGTGTCCTCTACAATGGTCAAGGGCGCCCAACTGATTGGGTTCCCCTGAGCGTCTATACCATTGCAGTATTCCCACACCCCATCGTATCCTCCTGAGGCATAGCTGCTGAAATCCAAATACAGAATATCAAACCGCAAAGCCAAACCGAATGCTACCCATTTCCCAATACCATCAGGGAAGCGTTTGCCTGCATGGTCGAACCTCTCAACCTTATACGTGAGAACCCATGCACTTAGGTAACCCCTGTCATTTATGGGAGTACTAGTCTGAACTTCCGTATCTACTGCATAATGCAGAGCAACATGTTCGTAGCTTATGCCCTGCTGTTCAGCCCATCGCATCCAGTGCATGTTCTGTTCACGCCAAGCCCCAGCGTAGCTGTTCGTGATATTATCGTAACGTATCATTACCGCGTCGGGATTATACCGCTTGACCTCAGCGGCGTTCTCGAAAGCGTAGGCAATGTTCAGGTCGTAGTGCTCAGCGTTCCATTCATGGTATGGCGCGTTCGTATCGTTACTGGACCAATCGCTCCCAATGATATATGACGAATAGCGCACGGTGGGCAAGATGTGCGAAAACGCCCGGAAGGTGCGAAACGTACGAACATCGCTGACCAGCTGCCCTCCGTCCTGCAGGTCAACACGCACCCTGTAATAGTATTGCGTGTTGGGCTGCAGTCCTGTGATGTTCACATAGTGGCGGGTAACATCTCTGTCGGGCCAGTCGCGCATCTCGGGCGTCGATGTGTTGCCCAGCGCCGGGGTAGTACCGTACTCTACCGTCATCCTGCCCGGTTGCTGGGTGACACACTTGATACGCGCAGATTTGGGCATTGCCCAGATTACTTGAGGTTCGAGTGACTGAGCAAGAACGTTCATTGATGACAAACATATCAATGTTGTGCATGCCATCACGTTTCGAAGCATTCGGCTGCACCTCCGCAGGATCTCATAGACATTTTTCCATCGCCATTGTCCAATTGGCATCGGTATCTCTAGCGGTTTATTTCGTCCACAACCAGTTCAAAGTCCGTCTGTCTGCCTCCGGCGTAATACCCTTCCGCATTATGCATAGCAAGCCGCCTTTCCTGTTGATAGGCATCCCGAGAGGTCAGGCAAGCTACTGCTCGCTCCACAAACTCCTCGGCAGAGACAAAGTTGCCATTCGCAAAGCATGACAGGTCCGGCGTGTAGAACCATCCCGGCTCCCACAGGAAAAAGGTAGGCACACCTGACGCTGCAGCAATGGTAAGTGCCCCGCTGAAGAGACCTACCGCCAGCGTAGAACACGCCAGGTCTTCACGTAAAGGCCTACCTTGTGAAATAATAATGTCTTCTGATGCGTCTTTCACCCATCCTGGTAGCTGCTTCTGTGAGGGGTGCAACCGAAGTGTAATACGCGCTCCCGCAACCCGCCGTGCGACTTCGAGCACCACCTCTGGTAGGCGACGGAAAGCCTCTTCCAGTCCGTAAAAGGCACTTGCTCCAGGGTTATACTGGTCAATCAGCAAAATCGTGCGGTAGTGAAACCCTTCTGGTACACTGTGGATTTCGTCAAACAACGACCCGACGGGTATGTAGCTTCTGGCGTAAACCGAGGTATTGCACCATCTGGCAAAACGTTCGTCTTCCCGCTTCAAGAAATCTGCCGAACTCCGTCCAAAGGTCAAAACTGTGGTTGCAAGTACTGGGAAAAACCCCGAAGACGAAATCACACCGTGCTGTAACGTCACAACAGGCTTGCCTGCCAGCAAAGCATCCAGTGCAATAACCGAGTCCAGTGAGCCGAAATGGTTGCGCACCAGTAAACGATCATATGATAGGAAAGGTTTCAGCCTCTCCCACAGCATCCTGCGCGCCATCGCTCCGAGGAAGAACGAAAACGTTCGCTCAGATATTCTTAGCTCTTTGCCTATCAGGTCGTTTACCACACAGAAATGCTGCCATGCCTGTTGCACGGCAGCGGCAGAAAGGCGTCGCCGGTCCGCGCCTAACCCATGATACAGGTCTACCAACTTCATCTGCACGGGATACTGCTCTGCCAGTGGACGAAGAGACTCGTGCTCTGAACTACCGAAGCGCACAAGGTAAGCGAGGCAGGCGCCCCTTTCCAGCATCGCGGAGACCAATCGATGCATCATCCGCATCTCCGTCTGTCGTTCACAGCCACCGTAGACCAGCCAGTCTGCGTGTACCTTCTGCATATCAGGACGACTCTGATTCCACCATCTTTGCTGGAAGTTTGATTGCACCTGTAGATAGTAGCGATATGGAACTTGCTTCCAGTTGCCTTTCGTTTGATAACAGACACGCACTGCATCCAGATACTGCACCAGCATCTCGCGCGCTGGAGATGACCATATCCGCGTGCGTGCCTGCTCGGTACGCCAGGCAACAGCATCGTTTCCGTAAACAATGGTGGATGGGAACGTCATTTGCGAAACCATTGTGCTACTCCGCCGAAGGCACGCGACGCAGTTTAGCGCGTGCTGCCATCTCGCTTTCGTACACTCGCTTCACGCCATCGCCGAGAGCCTGCTCGATAACCCGAATGTCTCTGACCAGGCGCATGAACCCACCAGGCTCCACCGACGCTGCCTGATCCGTACCCCACATGGCGCGGTCTAGGGTGATATGCCTCTCTACGACACACGCACCCAGCACCACAGCGGCATAGGTGGTCTGCAATCCTACCTCATGCCCTGAGTAGCCGACCAGCAATCCAAACTCGCGGGACAGGGTCTGAATCACCCGCAGGTTCAGCTCCGCAGGCGGACAGGGGTAGGTACTGGTACTGTGCATGATGATGAGGTGGTCAGGGTCAATTAACGACACAGCATGTCGTATCTCTTCCATTGTGGACATGCCTGTTGATAACAGAACGGGTTTGCCTGTGTCGTTGATACGCTTGAGCAAAGCATCATCCGTCAACAACGCCGATGCCACTTTGTAACAGGGAGGATTAAACTGCTCGATAAAGTCTACCGACGGTATGTCCCAGCACGACGCAAACCAGGCAATCCCCTGCTGTTTGCAGTAGCGGTCTATCTCCGCATACTGCTCGTAACCGAACTCCACTTTGTAACGGTACTCCATGTAGGTTATCAACCCCCAGGGCGTTTCGCGAGGGATGTTGCGTTGTTCAGGCGGAACGCACAGCTCTGGAGTGCGCTTCTGGAACTTGACCGCATCACAACCTGCCAGCTTCGCAGCGTCGATAAGTCGCTTCGCTATCTCGACGTCGCCGTTGTGATTGATGCCGATTTCCGCAATGATATACACGGGCTGTCCGTCGCCAACCAGCCTATCCCCGATACGAATAGTGCGCGCCATCTTCTTATACCTCCTCTTGCTCTTGACTTCTTTGCCCTTTTCCCTCAGAAACCCTGTTCGACTCAATTATCAGCTCTGCTAGCTCTCGCAATGCTCCCCGTCCGCCACACGAGTCAAGTATAATGTGTGCGACTTGCCGAACCTCGGGATGAGCGTCCGCTGGTGCAACTGCACACCCCACCTCCCGCATACACTCCAGGTCATTGACGTCGTTACCCACGTACACTACATTTTCGGCAGAAATACCGTTCTGCTGAAGCCATCCGTGCAAGGTAGATCGCTTATTCCTCACTCCAATGAGACAGGGGATGCCTAGCTTGCGACAACGCGCCTCTACTACTGGATTGGTCTCGGTTGAGATGACCACCATCGGGATCCCTTGCTGGCGCAGCTGCGCGATACCCCAGCCATCCCCGCGGTCGCATACCACTCCCTCTGTCCCGTCCTGCAACACGATTACTCGGTTATCGGTGAATACCCCGTCGAAATCAAACACAAGTGCTTCTATTCTGGCTGGCAGATCACGCTTGCGTGCCTGTACTTTGAACCATTGCTCTATGGCGTTCGCCACAAAGAGATCGGCAGGCTCGTCTATTTCTATACTGCGCTCGGGGGGAACTTCATACATCAGCACCCTGCCGAAAAAGCGATGCCTTGTCCGTAAGAACCCCCCCGTGCGCATCACATACACCGCGCCTGTCTCCAGAAATTGCGGTGCCCTCTCCTGTCGGCGGGGGCGCACTGCACGGTCATGATTAACCCCAACAGCGCCTAACTGTGCGTCGCTTTTCCACAGAAAACCGTGGAATGGCGTTACCGTAAAAATACAGTCAGCCTGTTCCTCTTGCATCTTCTCTATCATAGCATCAATATCCTGCGGCTCAACAAACGGCGAGGTGCATTGTATAAATACGATTAGTTCCACTTCAGACCCGTGCTCGCGAAGCATCTCCAGCGCGTGCAGTAGCGCCGACTCGGACGATGCGGTATCGGTTGCCAGTTCCGCAGGGCGCCAGATAATCTGAGCCCCGTATTCCTGTGCTACAGAGGCAATCTCGGCATCATCAGTCGAGACATATACCGCCTGCACGTGCCTTGCACCACGCGCCGCCAGCACTGAACGCCCGATAAGCGGTATCCCTCCAACCTCCTGCAGGTTCTTGCGAGGAATCCCTTTCGAACCACCGCGTGCAGGAATAATCGCCACCGCTTGTATTGTCTCTCTCATCGCCTGACCACCATCCGTTTTGCAAATCTGTACATTCTGTAAACTCTCCCCCCACCTACGCGCCGGAATGTGTAACGCATGCATCTGTCCATCACTGCAAGTCGGCACTTCCATTTCGTGTCCTCACCAACTTTGTAAACATAGTTCAGGATATTCGCCGGCAACCCGTGGTCAGTAGCGACAAAAGGCATCTCTCCTGAGGGCACGTAAAGGGACTCTATGACCTCATCACCAAAAACACGCCTCAATCCCGCTCTGCTCGCGATGCTGTCTAGAGTCTGCAGACAGAAGTGCCACGCATGGGCGTTTTGGAAAAAATACCCAAGATACGGATACTGCTTTCCAATATTGAACACACCTGGTAGCGCGATATAAATGACACCGTTGGAGCTAAGCAGTTTCCGCGCTTCCTTTAGCAGCGCTATTGGGTCCCTCAAGTGCTCCAGCACGTGGTGTAGGATTATCAAATCGGCAGGGGTGTATGAAGCAAGCGTGTCAATGCCCCCTTTGTGCGCAATAACCCCAGCCTGCCGCGCTCTGTCGAGATAGTCTTCATCAAAGTCGCATCCGTAGACAGTACACCCCTGCGCTGACAGGTAAGCAAGCGTCCCCCCTGCACCACACCCAATATCATAAACTACTTTGGGTGAGAACCCTACTGACCTAACGAGTTTATAAATGCTCTCACCCCTTCGCCACTCGCTCTCGAAAATGTACTCAATCGCCCGGGTATCCGCCCCTGAATAAATCTTACGGTAGTATTGCGCATAGAATATCGCCAAAGACTCCTCAGTATAATAGGGATCAGAACGCAATAAGCCACAGTGCAGACAGAGTACAGTACGAAGAGGAATACCGTACCGGTCATAGTCGGCAACCACTACGTCATCACCAGACTGCCCACATAGACACTGAAGCGGAACCTGTTGGATTTGCACATCGCTTAGGAAAGCCTTTGTCGCGTCGGAACGACCGCAGCTCCATCCCATTACTTTCAGTCTCTTCCGTATACGTTCGGCAACGTGCTGCGCCATATCATTCTCCATTGGAACCACCTCACAATGCATTAAAGCACCCCTGTCACCTGATAAACCTGTCCATCGCTCAATCGCTGAACATCTCTTAGTACCAGATATTGATTCAGCTCACCCATCGTATACATATATCCACTGCGCGATGGGTCATTATACCAGACAATATACACCTGTTCGCCCCGCTCCAGATGCTGTCGTACAACCTGCAGGAACTGCGGCAGGTTTCTTGGGAACGTTTCGGAAGCCACACGCATCGGTCCCTTGTGTGGCGTCTGTTGCGCGACCACCCCCGTCAGATAGAACAGAGGCTCTGGGAAGTTGCTGAACACCTTGCCGGCAAGTCGGTGCTGACGCAAGTAACCTGCCGTTTCAGAACTATGCCACTGCGCTGTGCTGAACACGCCCAACTGATGAGACAACGCCTGCTGCACTGTTGATGCTGCCATTAACGCGCCAGAACACAGCCACCCCAGCCATAAAGCCGTTATCCCCACCAGCGCAGTACGGCTCATCCAAGAGCGTTCACTCACCCCTAACCGATACACGATCGCCCCGATTAATACCACAGGGATGCTAATGGGCAACCACAAGCGTTCCGAGAAGCCTTCGAACTTGACACCGCTGGCGGTAGCGACGAATAGCAGGCTATATGATAGCACAAAAACCCCCGCCACACACAGCGCAGAGTAAAGAGCAGGCGATTGAGTAAGAATGCGACGAGATCTGTAAAGCGCAAGCCATGCTGTCCCGGCAAGAAGCAACAAGACAATCCCAAACAAGCTCACGCTGTTTTCGAAAGCCACAGGGAATACCCAGCGATGCCAGCTCCACAGGGTTTCAAACACCATCTGCCTGAGATTGTAGTCGCTCGGCTCACGCACGCCGAAAAAGGTGCCCGATACCGCGTGATTACGCAACGCCCATAGCGCCAATGGGAAAAGACCAAGCATCACATATCCAGAGGCAATTGCAAACCGCTGATGCAAAGGCACAGACAACCCCCACAGCAGAAACACTCCACCTGCTACAACAACTGAAACACCGATATAACGCATCAACGGACTTAGCGCGCTCAACAGCACGCTCCATATCAGAAAGCGGGGCTGCTGGGTATGGGTGTATCGCCACGAGTTCCACAGTGCACTAAGCACTAGCGCCATGAACGGAGCTTCGCTCAGCGCATACGGCCCATACCAGAGCAGAGGACGACATAGCAACACCGCCAGCAGCCCCCCAATCCAGATCCTATTACTTACAGAAAAGAGTTCACGAAGCCACAATCCCGCTATCCACACCACAGCCCCCAGACTGACGGCACTGGTGATGATTGCCCCCACCTGCGGAGACAATCCCGCTGCCACCCACAGCGCGTAAATCCATGATAGCAAAGGAGCGTACGACACCATTGCACACCGGTGAAAGTGTTCAGCTCCCCGCTTTTCAGCAGATTGGTTGCCGCAGTTATGTAGTGTATTGAATCCGACGTAATGCCAGGTCCATGCGGCGCCGCTACAGCTGCAACGTAGAATATAGATACAGATGCTGTAATCCATAACACAATAGACCTGTTGTTTTTTTCATGCTTCTCGCCCTCTCGTCCGCACTCGCACGAGCGGAAGCCGAATCTGGTGGCTATGCACAAAGTAAACGACAATGACTGAACTCAGAAGCACCCAGAGCACAAACCGAACAAGCGCATCCGCCCATAGAACAAGATGCAAATGAGAGTCAAGCCATGTAGAAATTAACATAACTCCTATTGCCAGCGCGAAAGCGGTGGTATCATGTGCGATGGGATGTATCCTTTGGGCACTAATCCATACGGACAGACTGAATATGACAAATGAACCAAACGTTGCATAGACCGCCCCCCACGTCGAGTAATGAGAAATAAGCCAGGCGTTAAGAGCCAGACACGCTATAGCACTCAACAGATTAGCCTTAGCAAATGACATCGTCTGGTTACCAATCAGAGAGCCTATACGCAGGGCAGAGCTGGAGATAAAGAACCAGTAGGACATTGCTAGCAGGGGAACAAACTCCGCTGCTTTCCAAAACGGCGGAGCGGCGACAAGGCGAATTACAGGAGAAGATCCAAGTATCACTCCCGCGCAAAACACTGCCCCCGCCAGAAGTATAAAAGCGGAACCTCGGCGCAAAAGCGCTGAGCTGTTTTCGTCCTCAGCAACTCGAAATACCCACGGCCACCATGCTCTGCTTATAATACCGAAGAACACGCTCACCAGCATACCAAACCGATACGCCAACGAATACAATCCCAGTTCACTCTCGGTTGCGTAGCGCGTGAGGAAGAAACGGTCGCTGAAATGAAGGACAAACTGCGACAGTGCAGCGGGCACCAAAGGCAGACCATACTGGAGCACTGGCTTAATCCATTGTAGGTCCCAGCACAGTCCATACTGCCTCCTAACTACCACTGCCAGCACCGCAGACCAAACAACCGCATTGATTAACCCGCTGAGCACCACGCCCCAAACACCCCACCTTAACCACACCACAAGCACGATGTTGGTAGTCAGCTGGGTAGTTAATTTCATTAAAGATACGGTAGTAAAACGCCATGCCTTGCCTTCCGCACGCCAGAGAGTCAATGGAATCTCAATGAGATTGCCTACTAGCATGCCGATGAGCGCTACGGCAACGTAGTGGGCATATCGGTGGTGCCCGAAAGCCATCTCTGCCAGATAAGATGAAAACGGCAGAACCAGTAGACTACCAACAGCTACCACCGCAAGATTCAGGGTGAATACTGTACCAACAAGACGCTTTCGGTCGTCTTCATCTTTCGCGATATAGTAATGACGTAATAGCGCTTCCGCCAGCCCCAAGGCGAGAAACAGGCTGATTATGTCCACTATTCTCACTATAGTCTCGATGATACCATAATCCGCAGGCGTCAGCACCCGCGTGTACACCGGTATCATGATGAAGCCCACCAATCGGCTGGCGATGGTACCAACGGCGTATATGGCGGAGTCTTTGACTAAGTGACGAAGCATCTCCTCAATATGTCCTCACCTTTCTTCCCTCTTCACCCGTTGTTTGTGGGGACATCATGGGTGAGCGTTCCCATTTTACCCGCCCTCTGCCCAGCACAAACGCCACTGGCGCGACCGCCGCCGCCGCGTTCAGACTCAGAAACGACCCAGCCAGTCCCACCAGCCGAGACCTGCGAGCCAGTGAGGGAATTGCCCAGGCGAGCGCTCCCAGCAGGTAGAAGACACTCTGCGACGCTACCAGCGCCGTACCATATGGCTGGTGCAAAAGCGCCCACGAAGCCACATACATTCCCGCCAGTGCATAAGGCACTAACAGGCGAAAAACCTTATGCGAAATAAACTGCCACCACAGCGGGTTTACCACCGGCAACAACAGCCAGGGCGCCATCCACATCAGCTGATAGTTGCCTGCCAGCGTGCGAACCTTGCGCCTGAACTCTCGGTCGTAAGTAGGGGTGACGGTGTCGTATGCTTTCGCCCGATGCTCAAGCGCCATACGATAACCTGCTCGTGCCACGTGCAAAGGAATCCACATATCATCCAGCACTAAGCCCTCAGGCATACTTGCAAAGTGCTTGCGCCAGATAGCATAGATGGCTCCACTGCACTGCACTGGTGAACTAACTCTCGCCTCAAGCTTGCGGAGCATCTTTTCGTAAGACCAGTAAGCCCCCATGGATTGCGGGGCGCCCTCTTGGTCTAACAACACCAACTCGCCCCCCACAGCCCCGACACGTGGACAATGTAACGTCTTTACCAGATACATAATCGCATCAGTCGCAAAACGTTGTCGCGCGTCAGTGAACACCACCACCTCGCCTCTTGCGGCGGCAACCCCGTCGTTAAGCGCTGCCGCTTTACCCCGTCGTGGAAGATCAAGTACTGTTACTGCCGCGTACTCGCGTGCAATTTGCACAGTGCGGTCTGTGCAACCGTCACACGCAACTACAATATCCAATTTCTCAGGGGGATACTCGCATCGCAGGATATTTTCTAACCGACGTGCAATGTTACTTTCCTCATTATGCGCAGCGATAACCACTGTAACTGTGGGCAGAACATCTGGCTCTGAGCAGGCTTGGTCTCTTTGTGCCTTAAGCTTGCTAATCAGCCACAGCAAAGCCGGGTATCCTACGTAGGTATACCCAACGAACAGGACGCAGGCGATGAACACCCGTTCCTCCATCACGTCGTCAACTCTCCTCT
Organism: Chthonomonadia bacterium; assembly: GCA_013314755.1. Taxonomy (GTDB): domain Bacteria; phylum Armatimonadota; class HRBIN16; order HRBIN16; family HRBIN16; genus HRBIN16. Next base: position 112,139 of record JABUFA010000005.1, on the reverse strand, counting down.
CGGCAGGAGATGTGCATGAGCTGATACCACCAGAGCCATCAAGATATACTGATACGGATAGTAAGAAATGGACAGGAAGTAGCCGGTTACCATCAAGTTCAGCAGCCCTACGAAAGCTCCCATCCCTAACGCATTCAATAACCACATGCGAGAACGCGCAATCTGCCATGCAGCCTTAAGACTGCGCAGCCAGATATTTAAGAAGACAAACAAGCCGAGTCCCCCCAACTCTGCCAGTACTAGATAGTACATGTTATGCGTTGTTTGCGAAGCAGGCGCCCCGAAGTCGCGCGCAAAGTCACGAAAGTTCCCCAATCCAATCCCAGTGAATGGATTGTGCTTGAACATGCGTACAGCCGCTTTGCGGTACTCTACTCGGTTCATAGCGGATTCGTCCTGCTGGTAATTGGTGATACTACGCATACGCTCACGATATTCCGCTGGCGCAGCAAACCAGACTGCCCCAAATACAGCCAACCCGATAAACAGCCCCAGTATTTTGCGTTTGGAGAACAACCATAATAGAAAAAGCAGGGCTATCAGACCAATAAACCCACCGCGGGACCCTGTGTAAACCACAGCGACGAGAATAGTCAGCATGGCAGCGCCGTAAATCAGCCTCAGCCAGCGTTTCGGGTCGTTGAAGAAAAGGTAGTAGCACAATGGGAAAAGCATCAGGATATAAGCTGCCAGGTCGTTGGGGTCTCCCAGCATGTTACTCTCTGCTCCTGCGCGCTGGAGTTCCCCGCTCACCTCCACGTTGCCGGTCATATAATTGTAAATCCCCGAACCTGCCAGCCAAAGCGCCATCCACGCCAGCATTCGCACAGCGAACATTATTTGGTTCTCGGTCCGAATGGTCATGTAAATCATCCAGACCATCGCCACGCTCTTCGCGAAGTCCTGCGCGGCGGAGAACGATTGCGAACGGTACAACGATAGAGGCACTGATAGGAACATGACTATCCACCACGCAATAAACCACTTGACATACCAACCTTCAATGAGTTTTTGGCGCGTAAGAAGCAGTTTGACAAATAAGCCTGTGGAGGTAATGCTGGCGATAAACAGTGGAATACGCAGCATCGCAAGCTGCGGAAAGAAATCAACAGGGCGCAGGTAATAAAACGCGATAAACGTAATGGACCCCGCAAACGGATTAACAAGGAATATACAAGCGGCAATAATTGCGCCAACAACACCAACAACAAACGCTATGTCCACGAGTAGCAGGGAAACCCCTGCCGCTATGCCCACTATTGCTGCGATGCCCCATACCAGCAAATCCCGCCTCAGTACTGGGGTTTCAACCCTGACCCCCATCAACACCCCTCCCGGCGCTTTAAAATGGTCCAGATGGTTAGCAGAATAATCTTTATATCTTGCTTTAGCGACATATGGTAGATATACATCAGGTCGTAGCGCAACTTCTCATGCACTTTGGTATGATACCCTCCCATCACCTGCGCTAGTCCGGTGATGCCGGGTTTCACCTGGTGACGCTCATCATAGTGCGGTATGCGCTCTTTATATTCCTCTACGAATTCTGGACGTTCCGGGCGAGGTCCAACAACACTCATGTGCCCCAGAAGCACGTTGACAAATTGGGGCACTTCATCCATCTTTGTTGCTCTCAAAATGCGCCCCACTGGTGTGATTCTGGGATCTCCCTTGCTTGCCAGTACCGGCCCCGTGTGCTTTTCCGCGTCGCGTACCATGGTGCGAAGCTTAAGGATATAGAACCGCCTGCCGTCCTTGCCCACACGCTCCTGTTTGTAAATTATCGGTCCCTGAGAAGATAGCTTGATTGCCACCGCCGCAACCAGAAGGAATGGAAACGAAATCAGCAAAGCTACAGAAGCAAACACCACGTCAAAGATTCGTTTGGCTATCAGCAGCCGCCGTGACGGAAGGCGGGGCGTGATGTCCACAACAGGAATATCCCCCACTGTGTTTACACTGGGTCCGTTTAACACAACCTCTACAATACTGGGCACCATCTTGACCTGCACGCGACGATGCCCGTTGCGTACCAACGTCTCAGCCAGACGTTGCTGCCAGGTGGGAGCATAGGCAATGATGACCTCGTCCACCTCATAATCATGGACGATGCGCTCTATATCGGCGCGTGCTCCCAGAACGCGCAATCCATCGATGGTGCACTCGATTTCATCGTCGATAAAACCGACCACCTCGTAACCGGCCTCCTGTAGATTGCGCGCCAGTAGATGCCCAACCTCACCGGCTCCCACGATGAGCACTCTCCGCTTACGCGCCATTTCGTTCTCCTGCGTCCAGATTGACAGCAGAGGACCCTCTTCCCTCGCGGGCTGCTTCTGCCACGAGGCAGCTTCCACGTGAGATTCCTTCATTGCTCTATTCTCCACTTTCTCCTTGTCCAAGCACATCCTCCCGGCGCACCTCGACCCGTGCGTTGGGATCTACGGGAACGATGTGCGTCTTCTCAGACTCTTTCGCTTGCGGTGTGGACACTACTCGCTTGCCCTTCGCTTGCCTTACTGCCACAGGCTTTGAACCAGACGAGGGCTTCGCTCCGCTGGGCGGAGGCAACTCGCCCTTGCCGTTGGTGTGATGGTAGTAGTGACTGTGATAGTAGTAGCTGTCCACCATCTCCGGCGCCGCATCGTTCAGCACAACGCCGAGCAGTTTGACCTTCGCTTTGTTGAGCAGATGCTTCACCTGCAGCTCACTGCCGCGTGGAATGTGGTTCGCCCGTACGACAACAATCACACCGTCCACCAGTGACGCCATCACGGAAGCGTCCGCGAACACCGCCGCGCTGGGCGTATCAAACAGCACGATGTCGCAGCTCTGCTCCAGCGCCTCCACCACCTCCTGCATCTTCTGCGAACGAAGCAGCTGCCACGGGTTTTTGGGTATCGGACCGGCGGGCACCAGCACCAGGTTATCTACCTCCGTCGGGCGGAGTACCTCGGCTATCTGCAACCCGTTCGATAGCACTGAACTCAGCCCCACATCATTGCTGATGTTGAATACTTTGTGCAGGGATGGGCGCCGCATGTCGCCATCTACCAGTATCACCCGCTTGCCACCCTGCGCCAGCGTGATAGCCAGGTTCGCAATGGTGGAGGTACCACCCTGGCCAGGGCGCACCGTTGCGACCATGATGGAGCGAATGTCGGGGTGCTCTTCTAAGGTGAGCAGAAGGTCCTCCCCCACGAAGCGGTACGATTCCGCGTGCGGCGATGCCGGCTGGATATGTGTAATCTTGGGCAGCAGATTTCTGTCGCCACTCTCCAGACGGGGAATGACCCCCGTCACAGGCAGACCAATCAGCTGCTGAGCATCATGCGTGGTCTTGACCGTATTGTCCACGACCTCCAGTCCCACCGAAATGCCGATGCCCAAAAACAGGCTGAGCAGTATGGCTGCGATGAGTACCTGCATGGGGTTCGGACCAGCTTGTACAGGACCTTCTACGACTGTCTGCCCCATCAGCGTGATAAAGCTCTCGGTGTTTGCGTTCAGGTTGAGCACTGCCGCCTGGTATTGCGAGAACAGCCGGTTATAGTTCTCCAAAAGCAGCTGGTAGTCGGCTGTCGCTGCCTGAATGTCCACGTCCAGCCCCTGATAGTTGGAGAGGCGCCCCTCATACTTCGCTACCTGTGCCTGTGTCTGCGCCAGTGCAGTTGCCAGCTCCTTTTCCTTTGCCTGCAAAGTGCGTATCTCTTCACGCAGCGTGGCGTAAGCGGGGTTTGCCAGGCGCGGACGTTTGCTCTCCTCCTCCTGCAGCCGCTGCTGCACCTGCCGGATGCGTCGCTGTAACTGCTGCATGATAGGATTTTCTTCAGTATAGGTGCCCTTCAAGCTGGTATATTGGGTGGTCAGGTCAGCAAGCTCTTTTTCCAGTGCCTGCGCAGCGACCGTTTTGCCCGCCGGGTCGGGAAGGGTTTCCGGCGTTTGGGCAAACTGCTGGCGCTTTACCTCCAGCGCAGCGCGTGTGGATGCCAGCTGCGACTGCAAATCCTCCAGCTTCGCTCGCAGAGGAGTCAGCACCGAGTAGTCTCCCTGCACCGCAGAAGCCAGGTCCACTATCCCCTTCTGGCGGCGAAGCTCTTTCAGCTCCTTCTCCTTTGCCTCCAGTTTCCGGCGTGCACTGTCCAGCTCGCGTTTCAGGAAATCCACATTTGCTCGCAGGCTTTGGCGGCTGTACTCCTCATAGAACTTTTTAAACGCCACGCTGAACGTATCTACAATCGCTTTTGCCTGCTCCGCACGGGGCGCCTTCGCGGTGAACACAATGAGGTCTGTGTTCACACGCCCGCTCTCACCGGAAGTGGTATTGACCTGCGCACCTATGGCATTTTTCTGGCGCATCTGCGCAATCTCTTCACGGCTCAACCCGACGTCACTCAGCACCGTGACGCTCTCACGACCAAGTGGCACATCCTCGCCCGGCATCGCAATATCCGCATACGTCTGCGCCATAGCAAGCTCCACAATATTCGGCGAGTTCGCCAGCTGGAGCAGGGTCGCCAGCTTTCGGTCCCGCGCCCCACGCTCGGCATCTGATGCGCGCTCGCCCGGAGGGCGCAGGATGCTCTCGGAGGGCTGTACGTAGCGGTAAGCGATGTACTGCTTCCCGAAGAACTGCAATCCTATCGCCGCCGTGCCAACGGTGATAATCACCGTTGCCAGAATCAACCATATCCGTTTGCGCAGGATGCGATATATCCGCCAGAAATCCCACTGGTTTGTGCTCGTACCCGGTTCGTTCATGATGACCGAACTCATGTGTCTCTCTCACTCCTTCGTACGCTTCGCTTGCTTCCCGACCAGTTGATGCTGGACGATGGGCACCAGTTCACGCGCGAACGCCCGCGCGATTTCTGCCGCCCGTTGCTCATTATCGGCAACAGGCACGATGATTCGCAGGAGCGCGCCCATCGCCGGACGATGCAGTAATCTGTCCTGCAAAAGATACCAGTTATGCCGGAAGATGCTCGGGGTTACCCGCCCACCTTCCACAAAACAGTAAAGCACGACCTGCTTCTGCTCATTTTTCTGCAGGAGAAACCTGTTCATCTCCGCTTCGTATTCTCTGCCATCTGGAGCAACCACAGGAATGCGCTCCACTTCTTTCTTCTGAATAGCCCATCCGCCACCGGGCAGACAGTACCCTGGCGAATGGAAGGTCTCTTTGCGGTGTCCATAGATTACCAATACATTGACAGGATACCCCGCCTCGTTCGCGTAGTTGCGCACGATGTATGCATCGGGAGTCAGCATCTGTTTCGACAGGTCATCCAGATCCTGCTCCTGCACCATCTGAAAACCCGCGATGCTATAGGGAACCTCCCGAGTATCTATCGGGAATGTGACCACGCGATTCTCCGCTTGCCTGGCGTACACCACCATACCCCACGCCACCAGGAACATCGCGATTACTATCCAGTAGTTCGGACGGTACTCTTTTTTCATTATATTATACCCTCTCTACTATCTTTTTGACGCCCAAAAGGCTTAACGCCGAAATGAAAAACAGAAATGGCGAAGAATAGTCATGGAAAAAGGTCATGGCGAAATCCGCACTAATGTAGTGCCCCATCACCACAATCGCCGCAATGCGCAGGATGTTTGCCAGCATCGTAATCGGTATGCCCGACAGAAACACCGCACCTTTTGCCCACAACCTGCCCTGCGTCAGGTAACCGACGAGCGCGGCGATGCCCAGTATTGCCACCATGGAACGGATACCACTACATGGCACTGCCACCTCCACGTCAAAGCGCGGCGTCCACATGTGCACTCCATCCCGCTCGATGGGCACTCCCATCAACCCCAGCAGCATGGCAGACGACGCGGCGCTGAAATGCTGCAGTGGCACACTGAGCAACTCAATCATAAAGTCGGGCCATGGTACAGCGAAATAGAGGAAGAGGTACGGGAACAGGGCTACTCGCATCATGCGCGTGCCCGTCAGATACCATGCCAACCCTCCCAGCGCCACGGGAACCGCCAGCGATTTTAGAAACGCTACCGACGCCCACTCGCTGGCGACCTGCATCAGCAAGCCAAGCGCCATAACCAGCAAGCCCCACGGGCAAACCTGTAAAGGTGTCTGACGAATCACCTCCCGCTTGCGCCAGAGCAGAAACAGGCTGACCAGCGGCACCAGAAAACCGTGCGAAAACTCCTCGCTGCTCGACCACCGCTCCACAAGGAAGACAATGCTCGGCAGGAAAAAGCCGACAAACAGGGCTACCGATACCAGCAGAAAAAATATCTGCCGTCGGTCTATCGCGGATGCTACCGGCTGCCGCTCTACTGCTTCCAGTTCCATTCACTTCACTCCTTCATTCGCGTCATGGTCGAGCGAACCACAACAATAATACTACCTCTTTTCCCCTCTCTATGTCACGGGGTCTACTGCCCCGTTCGTCTTCCACTATATACATAATGCAAGAATCGTACCACTCCTGAAGGTAAACCCCTGTAGAAACCCAAAATTCATAACTTTTTTCAGGTAAAACCAGTAAAACTACGGGGAAAACGCACACGATAATCTACCAGAAACCTGTGCACTGCTTGACTCACGCACATCCCTTCTGGTTTAATGCATAGGTGCGAACAGGCGAAACACTTGTGCCAAAACCTGCGGATGCCACTATTATAGTGAGGGGTTTGTAGAAGTCAGGAATGGAGTACCCGTACGACCTGGATAATGACCCGAACCTGTGGCTGGACGAGCTGGACCTCGTGGACATCGAGGCGCTCACGCCAGAAGAGGCTGCACGCCTCGAGGCGATAGTGGCAAACGACCTCGAGGGCGCAGATATGGAGGCTGCTCTTGCGCCTGAAGAGGCACAGGAAGCCTCCCGCGAGGGCGACGAGCGTCTCGAACAGGGGCTTGTCGAGGAGGCAATCAACGCCTATCGGCGCATGATACAGGCAGACCCCGAATCGCTGGACGCCCACCTGCGCATCGCCGAAGCCTACCTGCTGGCGGATATGTCCTTCAAGGCGGTGCGCCACTATCGCAAAGCGGCACGCAGTCACCCCCGGCGGGCAGAGCCGCACTTCCGATTGGGAGAGGTCTACCGCCGATACGGCTTGCTGAAAGTGGCTATCGCAGAATATCGCAAAGCAGTGGAACTCAGTCCGCAAAATCCTTTCTACCGCTACCGCCTCGCCAAAACGCTGTTCGAACACGGCGAAATCCGCGAAGCCATTGAGCAGATGACCCTGTGCGTGCAGATGGCACACTCAGACGCCTTCTATCACTATGCACTGGCAGATATGCTCGCTCGCCTGAAGCAGTACGAAGACGCCGTGCGCGAGATGCACTTGGCAACCGTATTCGCCCCCCACGACGATTACTACAGCGCCTGTCTGGGCATCCTGTACCTTCACGCCCGTGCACTGCCCAAAGCCGCCTCTGCCTTCCGCCAAGCGATACGCCTGAACCCGGATAACCCGAGCTATCACTACCTGCTTGCGGATACCTACCGACGGATGGGCATGGCGAAACATGCCGCTGCGCACTATCGCAAAGCGGGCAGGCTGGGGGCATACGACTCCGTGTTCGTGCGCCGCGTGCGCGAGGATGTCAGTCGGTCGCGCGAGTAGCCGCATGCATCATGCCCGGGCGAGTAGCACTGCGTGCGCTCTGCCAGGCATACAGCAAAGCCATCAGCACAAACCCGGTCATCGCGCCTAACGCATCAATGCCAACGTCGCGCAGGGCGGGACCGCGCGAGGAGACAAAGACCTGATGGAACTCGTCGGTGAAGGCGTACAGGATGCTGAAACTGCCCGAAAAACCCAGCGCACGCCAGTGTCGCCACGCCTCACCGTAGCGGAAAGCCCGGTAAGCCAGCAGGGCAAGGATGAAATACTCGGTGAAGTGCGCTCCCTTGCGAATCCAGTAATGCAGTTCGAACAGCTCCTCCGGGCTTGCCTGCGCCAGCCAGTCGGGAAAGAAACGCTGTAACAGCCTGTACAGCAAACCCGCCGTATGCGCCGCCGAACCCAGCTCGGTGGACAGAGCAAAAATCAGCCCCATCCACACTATCATCGGTCCCACATACCACAGGAAACGCCCTGTCCTGCCCATCAGATTTCGTTTGCTCCTTGTTTACTGACGCCTAACGTAATGACGCAGAGACACGTGTGGCGCCGCGCAGTAAGCCCTCACGTACCCGTATCACCGCCTCATCACTGGTTTCCACAGGCACCAGGCGAATGGTGGAATAGGTCTCGCCACCAACCCGGCCGTCCATCACCACCAGTCTTCCACTTCGCCAGACCGCTATCTTGATGGGATCGCCGGGCTTCTTGCGCGCCACCACGTCCTCCACCCGCGTATTTTCGGCAGGCAGTTCGTCGATTTCCATCACGATATCTCCCGCTCGCAGCCCCATCACGAACGCCGGGCTCTGTGAATCCACCGCCTGCACGATCACACGCCCTATATCGTCAACCACGCTGGTCAACCCGAAATACGTTGTGGAGGTGCTCTGGCGTTCCAGTCGGAAGCCCGCGTATCTCAGAATCTCGTCATACGGCAAAGGCTCTGTGCTCTGCACCATACGACGATACAGGGCGCCCACATCCTGAGCAACCACCCGATTGATGGCTTGCAAGATGCCGTCCTCCTCGAAGCCGGGCAAGGGATAGGCGTACCGCTCCATCAGAAAACGCATTACATCGTCCAGACTCTTGCGGTTGCCGGTGACGCCGCGGATGTACACGTCCAGCAAAAATCCCACCACCTTGCCTTTGTTGTAGTAGCTTAAGCCACCGTAACCCATGCCGTTGCCTTCCCACACGTTCCAACTGGCTTCCTCCAGGCTCACCCGTTCGCGGGCAGGATTATTCTCCAACGACTGGATTTCGCGCTCCATGTCCTGCCAGAACGCTCGGTCGCCGACAAGACCTGCACGCACCAGCAAAAGACTGGCATAGTAGTCGGTAACCCCCTCGCACCACCATAACGCCTTCGTGCGCACCGGCTGAGTGTAGTCAAACGGTCCCAACACCTTTGGGCGGATGCGCTTGACGTTCCAAGCGTGGAAATACTCATGCGCCGCCAGCCCATTGATGTTCAGGTCGCGTCGGTCGGGCACGTTCAGCACCGTAGAGTTGAGATGTTCCAGCCCGCCGCCAAACCCCCGTCCGCTCAGGTGCACGATGAAAAGATAACGTTTGAACGGCGCACCACCGAACAGGTCAATACCAACGCCAGCAATGCGCTGGAAATCGGTGGCAACCCGGTCCATATTGCACAGAATCTGCCCGCTCTCCGAAGCGAACACCACGCGCATCGGCACACCTCGCACCCGAAAATCGCGCACCTCAAAACGCCCCATCTGAACGGGGCTATCTATCAGTTCATCGTAGTTCGGGGCAACGAACACATCGCCCTTATCGCCAAAAGCCCTGCTTTCGCTCTGCTCTACAAAGTCCATTGCCGTTGCTACCTGCCAGCCAACCGGCAGTTGAAACCGCACTTCATGAGGGGCTTTTTTCGAGTCCATCTCGTACAGGAAGGCAGCAGCACCGTTGATAAAAGCGTGATGCGCCCCCATCGCCACGCCGAAGAAGCCCATGCCATCCTCGCGCGCGTGCACCCGATAGCGCAGACGCACCGTTTGCGCTCCGCCCGTGTTAATCCGCCAGCTGTAGTGCGTCAGAGGTTCCACAGTCAGCGGTTCACCACGCTCGTTCTCTGCCTGCAGGTCGCTGATACCCTCGCTGTATGGCATGGTCTGATACCAGCCGGGGGTCCACGTTGGTATGGCAACCGTCAGGGTGCGCGAATCCACACCTTGCAGAGTGTATTGCAGGGAAAGTGCATTTTGCGAGGGGTCTTCCAGCCTCACAAGGATGCTTATCTTCGAAACCGAAGCCCAGACAGCACCGGTGACAAGCCAAAACAGCACCGCAACAACTGCAAACAGCCTGTATCGCATGGATAGGTTGCCTCCGTTCCACGAAAAGTATCCCTTACATTTTGCGGAATGACGCAGAAGAAGTCAAGCGGTGCGGGTTGGTTGAAGGACGGGGCAAGCTCACAGTGAGCTTGCCCCTGAGACGTTTACCACTGCAGTTTCAGAGGACGCATCATCTCGTTGTCTTCGTGCTCCAGAATGTGGCAGTGCCACACGTAGCCGGGTTCTGCGGTGGGGTCAAAGGGATACAGGTTAACACCCGGGCTACTGTAGTTAGAGGCGATGGGTGCGAAGCGAACAATGATGCGCGTGACCTCGCCGGGATGCGCCTGAATGGTATCCTTCCATCCCATTTCGTTGGGTGCTGGAGGCATCGGCTTCCCCTGAAGATAAGGTTCAATTGGCGGATTAACCGGGTTGTCAGTGGGAAGCACCGGGTTCAACATCATGTAATGCCTCATGTACTTGTTCATCTGGAACTTCTGCCGGTTCAGCAGCTGGAACTGTACCAGATGCAGATGAATGGGATGGGTGTCCGCCGTCAGATTGACAATTTCCCACACTTCCGTGGAACCAACACGGGGGACTTCCGAAGCGGCAGCGTCCCACCGTCTGCCGTCAAGGAACATGGCTATCGGACCGCCGGGCCCCATTAGCTCGGTCAGCGTCAGCACGCGCTTCGGTGAGTCCGGTGTCAGCTTCGGGATGGTGTTCAGCGTGGGCGGAATGACACTGGTATCCGGCGCGGTCAGAGGCACCACCCGGAACTCCATCACCTGAGCGGTGGTCTGAGGATCCGGCGGCGTACCATGGGGATACGGCGCCTTTGCACCGTTTTTCAGCAGTATGCGCGTGCCCACGGGCAAGCCGCTGAAGTCGACGATGACATCCGCCCTCTCGCCCGGCGCAAGGGTCAGATCGCGCAGCGTCACCGGTGCGGGCAGATAGCCGCCGTCCGTTCCTATCTGGATAATTGGTCGGTTGTTGGACAGGTAGAGCGTGTAGAAACGGGCGTTGGAACCGTTCACGATGCGGAAGCGGTACTTGCGCGGCTCTACCTCAAGATAGGGCCATGGCTTGCCGTTTACGCAAATGACGTCCCCAAAGAACTCGGGCACCCAGAAGGGGTGGATGGATGGGTTGACGCCCATAGCCGGGTAATACAGCTGCCCATTGGTGTCGAACATCCGGTCCTGAATTGCCAGGGGTATCTCGTAATAGCGCATCCCTGGCGGGTCGCCCAGCCTTGGTGCCGGCGCTGGCAGATTGGCAGGCTCATTGGCTGGATCGCGAATGATAAAGAAGCCCGCCAATCCCATGTACACGTTCAGACGGGTGATGCCAAGAGCGTGATCATGGTAGAACAGGGTGGTCGCGGGCTGCTCAAGGGAGTACTCGTAAACTTCCTTCACCCATCCGGGTCCCTTGTGCATGAAATACGGGGTAAACCATGCGTCGGGATGCCCGTCGCTGGCAGCCTCCTGTTCCCCGCCGTGTACGTGGGTGACAATCGGCACGGGACCGCTATAGGGCATTCCATGTCCCACGTGCATGCCTGCGAGAGGGTTCGCCCAGTGAAGCGTGGTGTCAATCGGTAGCGGATGCGGAATGGGATAGCCGTTGTCGTCCACCAGGTTGTTCGTCCACCGAATCCTGATGGGCACTCCGCGCGTCACCTCTATCGTTGCGGCAGGCCATCTGGCGGTCTCTTTGCTGGTGCCGTAGCCCCACACCCGCGTCTTGGGAAACGGAGGCGGAAGCACCTGCTGTTCAATCGGGTATGCGCCAATCTCATAGTAGCAGGGGTCGTGCGAGCTTGGCGTCATCACCGGGGGAATCGGCAGGGGCTCCACATACTTGGGAATAGACCAACCGGGCAAGGGAACCTGTGCGCTGGTCGTAACGGCACAGAAAATCACCGCCCACAACGTCAGGGCTGTTACGGTCAAGACCTTCATTGGTGTGCACCTCCTCCTCGAGGTAGTGTCGGCGCGCGTGATCGTAGCGCGTGTCTCTTCTTGTACCTATATTCTAGAATAAAAAATCATTGATGTCAATAGAGTTTTGATATATGTTGTGTATAAAAAAGTGAATGAATAATGTTTATTGTGTGAAAATAGCCTCTGCCCGACGTTAGCGAACGCGATCGCTATACCGTCAGACAGAGGCAACAAATACAGCAGAAGAAGTCTTTACCGCGTCAGCGCGACGGGAACCATCGCCTGAGCCTGCCGACCCTCCTCGTCGTAAGCCACCACGCGGGTCCGGTTGTTACCGTCCGCCACATATGCGAAACATCCAGCGGTTTCCTTGTACTGCGCTGCGTTCATAAAGTTCTCGAAAAAACCGGTGCGTCCGAACAAAATCTCTTGACTTTTACTATTTATTCATGCTAAGATTTTTGTGATGAGAATCTCACGATGGATGAACCACCAACCACCGTGCAGTTCCCATCCCAATCTTTAGCAAAGGGAGGATACACCGATGCGACTGATGCTCGCGATGGTCTGCGCGGTGGGAGGCATTCTTCTTTGCTCCGCCCTCGCAGACGCCCAAATCTTTACCTATCAGGGAATGCTTAAACAAACAGGCGTTCCCGCCAACGGAAACTTTGACTTCCAGTTCAGCCTCTGGACAGCCGCTGCGGGAGGCTCGCAGGTCGGCTCAACCCTCACCAGAAGCAATGTGAACGTAGCATGGGGGGTGTTCAGTGTGGAGCTGGACTTCGGCAACGTGTGGGACGGCAGCGATCGTTACCTTCAGATTGCGGTGCGTCCTGCCGGTTCGGGCAGTTACACCACGCTGTCTCCCCGTGTGAAGGTGAACGCTGTGCCCTATGCGGTTCGGGCAGGTGTGGCATCGCCTGTGGGGGCAGCGGGTGGTGACCTTTCGGGGACATATCCGGACCCGAGGGTGGCCGGTTTGCAGGGTCGGGCTGTTGCCAGCAATGCTCCTGGTGCAGGTCAGGTGCTGAAATGGGATGGCAATGCGTGGTCTCCCGGTGATGACCTGACGGACCTCCTCTGGCAGGTATCCGGCACTAACATTTACTACACCGCTTACGTGGGGATCCGCACGAGCAATCCTAATCGCCCGTTGACGATTCAGGGTGTGGGTGGCAATTCGGAGTGGATCCAATTTAAGGACGATGCCAGTCGGAACAAGTGGCATTTGAACTCTCTGAACGGAGGGTTCAATCTCGCTGAAACTGGTGTTGCTGACGCCCGCCTGTTTGTGCAGCCGGGCGGGAATGTGGGTATCGGCACCAGCAGCCCCACCCACCGTCTGCATGTAGAAGCAAGCGCGGACGCCCCTGCTATTTATGCGTCTAATACCGGCAGCAATGGCGTGTGGGGGCAAAGCGCCAGCACCGAGGGCACGGGCGTATTCGGCTTGGTAACCAGCTCCACCGGCCACACCTTCGGTCTGCTGGGACAAAGCGACAGCACCAGTGGCACCGGCGTGTTGGGACTGGCAACCGCCGCTGGCGGCATCACGTACGGCGTGATTGGGCAAAGCAACAGCGACAGTGGCATAGGCGTGTTTGGCTATGCAATCGCCACCACAGGTGGTACCACCGGCCTGTATGGACAAAGCGACAGTTCCAGTGGCAGAGGCGTAGTCGGCTATGCAACCGCCACTGGCGGCATCACCTACGGTGTGTTGGGAATCACGAGCAGTTCCGCTTCCGCCGCCGTCGGCGTTTACGGTACCGCACCCAGCGGTGGAGCGGGGTACGCCCTCTATGGCAATGGGCGTTTGGGTGTCACCGGCACCAAAACGTTCCGGATAGACCACCCCCTCAACCCCGAAAACTACTACCTCAACCACTTCTGCACCGAAGGTCCCGAGCCATATAACCTGTATCGCGGCAACGTGGTGACCGATGCCAGAGGCTATGCCACCATTGCGCTCCCTGATTACTTCGACAGCATCAACCGCGACCCCACCTATCACCTCACGGTGATAGACGACAGCGATGATTTCGTGCTGGCGAAGGTGGTCAGAAAGATTCAGAACAACCAGTTTGTCATCCGCACCAGCAAACCATACGTAGAGGTCTCCTGGGAGGTAAAAGCCATCCGCAACGACCGCTGGGTGCAGAGGTATGGCTACCAGACCGAGCAGGAGAAGGAGGACGAGATTAAGGGCAAGTACCTGAACCCGGAACTGTATGGACAACCCAAAGAGCGGGGCATTTTTTACCACCCTGAACCGGAACGGGAAACGCCTGTGAAGCAGTAGGCTCCACACCGAGAAAGGAGGCTCACGACAATGCGAAAACTACTCGGTATACTTGTTCTGCTGAGCACAGCATCGCTCACCTTCGCACAGTCGGGAGGGAACTACGACCTCTCGTGGAGCGCAATCACCAGCGGCGGCGTCACCTTCAGCACTGGCGGCGACTTCCAGCTGGGTTCCACGGTCGGACAGCCCGTCGCCTTCGGAGCCAGCCTACTGCATACAGGGAGAACCTTTGACCTCACCGATGGCTTCTGGTTCGTGCGCTACGCCACCCTCAGCGGGGTGGTGAACCTGCTGGACTTCGGGGGAGATGTGACGCTGGTTCCTGTGGAACTGCAGGTTCGGGCGCCGGGCATCCTGACGCCGTTGCAGGTGCATACGCTGTCGTTGAACGGTTCGGGTGGTCTCTCGCTGGTGGCTCCGTTAGAGGGGGTATATGACCTGTCGGTGAAGGCGTCGCACTGGTTGCGTCAGACGCTCCCTTCGGTGGCGGTGAACGGGACTGGGGTAGCGAACTTCAGTCTCGTGAACGGCGACGTGGACGGCGACAATGAGGTGACGTTGTTTGACTTTGGTGCGCTGGTGGCGGCGTTTGGCAGTATGCCCGGCGACCCGAACTGGAATGCAGATGCGGATTTGGACGGTGACGAGGAGGTCACCCTGTTTGACTTTGGCGTGCTGGTTCGCAACTTCGGCGCGATTGGGGATGACTGAGCGGAGGGAGTATGCGGGGGTGTGGCTTCCATACCCCCCTTCCTGCTCAGCGGTATTGCATCTTGCTTCTGTCCTTCGGTATACTTAAGCACAGAAAACCACATCATGTGCTGTGCGCCAACATCCCCGTCCCGTGCAACCGGGACTGGTGCATAGCGTAGAAAGGACAGGAGAAGATGGTACAGGCTCCGTTGCCACCTGAGTATTCCCAGCTGTCCGACGAGCAAACGCATGAGCGTATCCGCCGGGCAAAACAGGCTTTGGGCGAGCGTGTGGTGATTCTGGGACATCACTACCAGCGCGATGAGATAATCCAGCACGCCGACTATCGCGGCGATAGCTATAAACTCGCCCGGGATGCTACGCGCCATCCCGAAGCGGAGTTCATTGTCTTCTGCGGGGTGCACTTCATGGCGGAAACCGCCGATATCCTCACCCCGGACTACCAGAAAGTGATTTTGCCCAACATGTCCGCTGGCTGTTCGATGGCGGATATGGCGAACATCTATCAGGTGCGTGCCTGCTGGCGCGACCTCACCGCGCTCTTCCCGCCCGAAACCATCGTGCCCGTCACCTATATGAACTCCGCCGCCAACCTCAAGGCGTTCTGCGGCGAGCGCGGCGGCATCGTGTGCACCTCATCCAACGCACGTGCCATCCTGGAGTGGGCGTTCGGGCAGGCGGAAAAGGTGCTCTTCTTCCCCGACCAGCACCTCGGACGCAACACCGGCATTAAGATGGGCATTGACCCCGATACCGAAATGGTCGTGTGGGACCCCGACCTTCCGCTGGGGGGCAATACGGAAGAGGCTCTGCGCCGCGCCAAACTCATCCTCTGGCGAGGGCACTGTTCGGTGCACATGCGATTCACCGTAGCGCAGATTCAGGCGGCGCGAAGGATGTATCCGGGCATCAAGGTGGTCGTTCACCCCGAATGCCGGCGCGAGGTGGTGGAAGCCGCCGACTGCGACGGTTCCACCGAATATATCGTGAAGGTCATCCACGAGTCGCCGCCGGGAAGCAAGTGGGCGGTGGGCACTGAAATCAACCTGGTGCATCGCCTGGCGGCGGAACATCCCGACAAGTTCATCATGTGCCTGGACCCCATCGTCTGCCCATGCTCGACGATGTACCGCATCCACCCGTCGTATCTGTGCTGGGCGATGGAGAATCTGGCACAGGGCAACGTGGTCAACCAGGTGAAGGTTCCCGAAAAGGTCGCCCACTGGGCGCGTGTGGCGTTAGACCGCATGATTGAAGTCACCGAAGCGGCAAAGCAGATGGCGGCTACCCCTGTGGCATGATGAAAATACCCGTTGCAACCCTGCTATGCGTCTGTCTGCTCAGCTGGAGTGTGGCGAGGGCAGAGGAGGCTCTGCGCATCCGAATCGTGCTCCTGCCCGGCGGTACGGTCAGCATCAGCACCGACGGCGGAGAGCGATATACCGTTATCGGGCGCATCATCGCTCTGCCCTCTCGCCTCGCCACAGGCAAGCTCCCACCCGCAAGCGCCGCCCTGCAACCCGACGGCACGTGGCTCCTTCAGCACAACGGGCGCGATGCGGTCAGGCTGGTGCCAGCAGACAGAAAAGACCCCTCTGCCCTCGTGACCGACCTGCCGAAGGGTTCTCTGCTGTTTTCCCTGCCCCTGCAGGGATGTACCGTTCGGCTGACCATTCAGGAGGGGCGCGTCGCCTATTCGCTACCGCCCGGCTACCGCTACAGGGTGGGCGACGTGTGGGTGCTTCAGATTGCCACCGACGACGAGACGCGGCGCGCGGAAATCGCACAGTTCATCGCCCAGCGACTGGACGCCGAAGCCCAGCAAGCGGTTCAACGCAGTGTTGCCCGCGCCCAGCGCGAGAAGCTGCCGGTGGTGGACGGTATCCTGAACCTGGAGGTGACCGCCAAATACGCGGAACGAGTTCGGTTCGTGTTCTTCGCGGTAGACGGCACACTCATCGGCACGTCCAACGTGCTCCCGACCGTCTTCCGCTGGAACAGCACCCAGGTGCCTGATGGCGAATATGTCATTGAGGCGCGCGCCGTGGACGCCGAAGAACGCGAACTGGCACTGGTGCGCAAGCGCGTGCTGGTGCAGAACCATAGAGAGTAGGTTGCCTTTCCCTCTTATCTTGCCCTTGCGATTGGAAATCGCTGTTACTATGGAGTGCTGAAGCCATGCTTCAGCGGTTCAAACTCAGCATCCGCAAGGGATGTTTTTCAAGACAACCTTGCGATTGGAAATCGCAGGCTACCCAGAACGAAACCTGCTGAGGCAGGTTCGGGTCTGCTGAAGCAAGCTTCAGCACTCCAAAGCTGCCAGCAAGCAGGAACCCTTCCGTCTCACCGCGAACAGCTCCCAAACATCTTGCGGGGGTAGATTCGGTTGATGGTGTGTTGTCTGGTCTCTCTGCTGGGTTCCACGCTGGCGGTCACCGGCTCCGCACAGCCGGCTACCGAGTATCTCAGCGACCTTCTACATCGTTTCGTTGTCTTTCAGCAGGGCTGGGGCGAGTTGGGAATAGATACCTGCGCCCACGCGCCCGGAGGGACGCCACTGCCTCTGCGCATCGGCGAAAAAACCTACGCCAAAGGGCTGGGACACCACGCACCGGGCGAAATCGTCGTGGACCTGAACGGGGAATACGCGCTGTTCGAGGCGGAAGTCGGCGTGCAGTGGCAACAGGGCACAACCGGCAGTGTGGTGTTTCAGGTGTATGTGGACGGTAAAAAGCGGTTCGACAGCGGCGTGAGGCGCGAAACCGACCCACCCTTGCCCGTGCGAATCCGCGTGGAGGGCGCGGGCGAACTGCGCCTCGTGGTCACCGACGCGGGAGACGGTATCACCTGCGACTGCGCAAACTGGGCAGAGGCACGCCTCGCCCGCTCCACAAAGCCCAGAAGCGTGCCGGGCGAAACGACCAAGGTGGATGTCGCTCCCTTCGCGCGGGTGATGACTTCCGACCCCCAGCGCACCGAGGGCTGCAGAGCCGGACGCACCGAAGAGTATCTGGCGGAGGACCTCTTTCTGGAGACCCCTCTCCCGCCCGACGGGGATGGCGTGTACACCGTGCCCATGGACGCGCAAAAGGGCGGCAGTATTGGCTTGCACTGGCTGGAGCGAAGGCGTCTTACGGAACTGCATCTGCACTTCGCCTCCGCACCGCCGGCGTCGGAGCCCGTCCAACTGCAGGCGTGGGTAGGCGAATCGCACTGGCAGGGCAGATGGGTTCCACTGCCCGCCTCGGTGGAACAGCGTGAAAGCGAGTGGACCTTCCGTCCCGACTGGCGCGGACTGCAGGGGGCAATGTACGGCGTGCGCAAGGTGCGCTGGACCTTTGCGCCCTCGGCAGAACCCGTGCGGATACGCGCCATCCGCGCCTTCACCTCCTCGCGCTGGGATGAGACCGAGCTGGTGCTTCGGCAGGAATCTCCCCGAGAAACCACCATCCGCGTTTACAACGGTGAGATAACAACCGACGGAGGCACGACACACACCATTTCCTGGGATGGACAGAACCCCATGCGACTGCGCGTGCGCTACAGCAAAACCTCCACGCTTAAAGCCGACCGCACGGTGCTTCGTATCGCCCTGCCCGACACGGCTTTCGGCGTTGCGGTGGATGACGTGCTTGCCCATGGCGCGGCGTATGTGCCTCACGCTGGCGTGCTCGTTTCGCGCGACCCGAACCTGACCATAGAGGACTTTAAGCGCAGAACAACCCGCCGCAAGACCGTTCTCCAGCGCGTCCGCCAGCTCCCCGAGCAGACCTTCGCGCAGGCGATGCAGAAGACGCATCACAAAGCGCAAAACAACGGACCCATCCTGCTGTCACTCGCGTGCGATAACCGCAAGTTTATCGTGGAGCGGGACGGCACTCTACGCTACAACGAAACGCAGATACGCCTCCAGCCTGCAGAGGGACGCGCCCAGTGGACGGAACGACGCCTGCACGGCGGCTGGCTACCCATCCCGGTCATCACCTGGCGCGATGGACACGTTGTGTATCGCCAAACCACCTTCGTGGCGCCGCTGGACGACGCTCCCCTGCCCGACTCGAACGGATGGCTCTATCAGCACGCCCTCTGCCTCGCTCTTGTGGAAGCAGAAAATAGGTCAGACGAGCCAGCCAGCGCACAGGTCAACCTCAACATTCAGCCTCAGGCGGAGGTTTCTGCCCTGCCCGACGGCTATGCGATATTGCACGATGGGAAGGTCAGCGCAGTGGTGCGCCCGGCAGAAGCTGGATGGAACAGCAGCGTGCAGGACAGCACCATCTCACTGACGACCGCTCTGCCCCCGAACGGGAAGCGACAGATAGTGCTGGCTCTGCCCGCCTGGCAAACAGGAGAGACCTTCGCCATCCCCGATATTCAGACGGCGCTCGCCCGAACGGAACGCTACTGGCGGGACGTGATGAGCAGTGCCACGCACATTGAGATACCGGACCCCCTTTTGCTCAACGTCATCCGCGCCTCACAGGTACACTGCCTGCTCGCCGCCCGCAACGAAGAGGATGGCAGGCGCGTCGCAGCGTGGATTGCCTCTATGGCTTATGGTCCGCTGGAGAGCGAGGCGCATTCGGTCATCCGTGGCATGTTACTGCTGGGGCATCGCGAGTTCGCCAGGCGTGCGCTGGACTATTTCGTGCATCGTTATCACCCGGCAGGCTACCTAACCACTGGCTACACGCTGATGGGAACAGGCTGGCACCTGTGGACGTTGGGCGAATACTATGCGCTGACCCGCGACCGGGAATGGCTGAGCCAGGTGGCTCCTGCGGTGGAGAACGTCTGCCTCTGGACCTTGCGCCAGCGCGAGAAAAACATGCGTCGTGATGCCAGCGGTAACCCTGTGCCCGAATACGGCTTGATGCCTCCGGGCGTGATGGCTGACTGGAACGCCTACGCCTACTACTTCGCGCTCAACGGCTACTACTATGCGGGGCTTCACCATGCTGTCCGTGCGCTGGCGGATATTGGCACACAGGGCGCGAGTGAACTCCTCCAGGATGCGGAGCGGTTCCGCAAGGACATCCTCCGTGCCTACAAGCGGACTCAGGCGCAGATGCCCGTCGTTCCCCTGCAGAACGGCGCATGGATACCCGGCTCACCCTCGCAGGTGCACTGCCCTGCCCCTACCGCCTATCTCTTCCCCGGCGAGGACGCCAACCGCAGCTGGGCATACGACGTGGAGCTCGGCGCGCACCAGCTCGTGCCGCAGGGCGTGCTCTCCCCCGACTCGCAGGAGACGGAGTGGATTATAGACTATCTGGAAGACGTCGCCTTTCTGGAGAGCGGCTGGTTCGACTACCCGGCAGAGCAAAACCGCAAGGACTGGTTCAATCTGGGCGGTTTCTCTAAGGTTCAGCCCTACTACACGCGCAACCCCGAAATCTACGCCATGCGTCTGGACGCGAAGCCGTTCATCCGCTCCTATTTCAACATGCTCGCCTCCCTGCTGAACGAGGAGACGCTGTGGCTGTGGGAACACTTCAACAACGTCGGCGCGTGGAACAAGACGCACGAAACGGGCTACTTCCTGCAACAGACGCGCTTCATGCTGGCAACCGAAAGGGAAGGCGAACTGCACCTCGCCCCCTTAGTGCCTAGCTACTGGCTGAGCGACGGCAAAACGATTGCCGTACAGAACCTGCTGACCCGTTTTGGTGCGGTGACATACCGCATCCACTCTCAGGTGGCACGGGGCACGATAGAAGCGGAGATCACGCTGTCCGAGTCATCGCAACCGACTACCGTTTTCCTGCATCTGCGCCATCCGAAGAGAAAGCCCATCCGCCGGGTGCTGGTAAACGGACGGGAACACCGCGATTTCGAGGGCGACCGCATTCGACTCAGCGCAGAAGGAGGCACTCTCAGGGTGCAGGCGCGCTATTGAGCCTTCACGGACTGCAACCACTGCTCGTAAACGCCCTGCACCTGCGCGGGTTCGGCTCTGCCCACATGCACCCATACCCCGTAAGCGAGGCGCAGAGCCTGACTTGCCTCCAGCACGTACACCTCGTCCCAGCACAGGGCGGGGTTCAACACGCCATAGGGCACGGTGCGCACGAAGAAATGCACCGGATGGCGCGGGTTGCTCGGATGGTCAAATATTGCCACACTGCATACCTTGCACGAGCCGTCCAGCCCGCCCGTATAACACACCCATCGCGCCCGCTGCCCCATCACCGCATCGCCCGTAGAGCCTTCAGAGTTGAACATCTCGCCTCCGGTCATGCTGCGCGGCAGGCGCAGGGTCAGCCCGCTGTAGCCCGAAGGGTCTGGCCGCCCCTCTATCATGGGTGAGCTGAAGCGCAGGGGAGCCTGCTGCGGCTCGGCTCGCACCTCTGCCTGCAGGGTAACCAACAGGCTATTATCGTTCTGCGGGTGGTACACCACCAGCGTTCGCCGCTCACGCGCCATCGGGCGAGCCTCCACGTCCCGCCAGAGTATCCGTTCCTCCATCCAAACGCCCGCCTTATCTACTGTCAGCCTGTCCCATCCTTCGTGAATCATCGCGCCGTGGTCATGACGGTTCACGTATCCCTGACCGCGCACGTAGGAAGCGCCGCCCCACAGGTTCACACCGTTCACCGACGCCCAACCGAAGTACAGTCCATGGTGCCAGGGGTGGTCGTGCGGGCGATAGAGAGAAAGCACGTCCCCCTGCGGCGTCGCCAGCGGATGGATATACGGTTTGGGACTTTCCTCTGGCGGCACGTCGGGCTGATAGTGGTATTCCAGCACGGTAACGTCACCGTACTGCACCCTGACTAACTTGCCAACCATGTGTATCAGTCGCAGTTTCATGCTCCACTCCCCCGAATATCTGTGCGCTCCCAGCCAAGGTGGGCGAAAGCACGATTCATCTCCCGAACCGTTTAATCCTGCTAAAGGCGCAGGACGGCTCCCTGCCGAGGGCGAATATACCAGCAGGTATGTCTGGATGTGGGGGCAGAAACACGATGGAAAAGCTTCGCATCGGCATTGTGGGCACCGGTTCTATCGCGCACGCGCACCTGAACGCTTACCAGCAGTTTGCCGACCAGTGTGAAGTGGTTGCGGTGGCGGATGTGTTCGTAGAGAAGGCGCAGGAGTTTGCCCGGCAGATTGGGGAGTCGGTGCGCGCGTATGGCGACTATCGAGAGATGCTGGCGAACGAGGATATCGACCTCGTTTCGGTGTGCACCCCTCCGTTCAATCATGCGTCCATCGCTATAGATGCTCTGCAGGCAGGCAAGCATGTGTGGGTGGAGAAGCCCATTGCCCCCTCCTTAGCCGACTGCGACCAGATGATTGCCGCAGCCGAACGTGCGGGTAGAGTGCTGGCAGGTGTTTTCCAGAATCGCTACCGCCCCGAGTTTCTGAAGGCAAAGCACCTGCTGAAGGGCGGCGCGATGGGCAGGCTGGTGCTGGCGAAGTCCGATTGCCTGTGGTGGCGAGGCAGAAGCTATTACGACCTCTGGTGGCGAGGAACATGGGACAAAGAGTGCGGAGGTGTGACCATCAACCACGCCGTGCACATGATCGACGCCATGCTCTGGCTTGCCGGGGAGCGAGTGGTTAGCGTATACGCCGAGATGGATACCTACACGCACGATGTGGAGGTAGAAGACCTTTCGTGCGCCATCCTGCGCTTCGAGAGCGGGGCGATGGCAAGCCTCGTTAACACCGTTTGCGCCCATCAGAACACCGACCGCATCGAGATAACCTGCGAGCACGCCGACCTGACCCTGCCTGCGCTGAACATTTTCGCCATGCGCCCGTTTCCCAATGGGTTCGGGGAACCGGATACCCAGCGTATCGAGGAACTGCGTACCATCGCAGACACCGCACCTGTCTCTCCGTATGGAGGTCATGCCGCGCAGTTGCAGAATGTGCTGGATGCCATCCACACGGGCAGACAGCCAGAGGTCAGCGGCGCCGAGGCGCGCAAAAGTCTGGAGGTTATCACCGCCATCTACAAATCCGCCAGCACCGGACAGCGGGTTACCCTGCCTCTCTCGCCCGATGACCCCTTCTACACCACCGATGGATTGCGGGCGAACATCAAACGCCACCCTGCACCACCCAAAACATAGGAAGGCGGGAGACGGACGATGAGCCGTATCGTGCGCGTGGAGATGTGCCGGGTGGACTATCGCGTGGCTGGCGCATTCAAGTTCCTCAAGCCGGGCGCGGACGGCGTGGCACGACGCCCCTCCATACTGATTCGCCTCACAGATGACGAGGGCAATCAGGGCTGGGGACAGGCGATTCCTATGCCCACATGGTCGTACGAGACGCCGGAAACGGTGGAGACCACCCTTCGACACTACCTTGCGCCAGCGATACTCGGCGCCGACCCCGAAGATATCGAGCAGATTCACGCCCGAATGCACGAAGCGATTAAGCCCGCCTTCTCCACCGGTCAGCCCATGTGCAAGGCGGGAATCGATATCGCCTGTTATGACCTCGCGGGCAGGAAGCGTGGATTGTCGGTCTCGCAGCTGCTGGGTGGGTCATCCTGCATCACACTCACCCTCAGCTGGACGGTGGCGTCGCCCGATATGGACGAGGCAGAAAGGCAGATGGAAGAGGGTCTCAGACGGGGATATCGCCACTTCAACATCAAAGTGGGTTCGCCCCAGACGCCGGATTATGACGTTCAGTTAGCAAAGATGGTACGCCGGAACGCCCCCGATTGCTTCCTGTGGGCGGATGCCAACACCGGCTATACGTTAGAAACCGCTCTGCAGGTTGCCCCTCGCCTCGCAGACGCCGGCGTCAATGTGCTGGAGTCGCCCCTGCCCCCTGCGCAGATCCGTGCCTACCAGACTCTGCGTCGGCAGGGCGCCTTGCCTATCCTGATGGACGAAGGTATCCTGTCACCAGTGGAAACGGCAGAGTTCATCGCGCTGGGCATGATGGACGGCATCGCCCTGAAGCCTGCACGCAACGCAGGTCTGTGGTACTCCTGCCAGATTGTGAACCTGCTGAAGGAGAACGGCTTGCTGGTGCTCGGTTCGGGACTGACCGACCCGGACATCGCCCTCGCAGCGGCGTTGCACCTTTACAGCTGGGCAGAGATACGCTTCCCCTGCGCGCTGAACGCTCCGCAGTTCCTTGCGGACCGTTTTACCGGCGACACGCTTCAGCCGCACGGGGGACAAATCCACGTGCCCCAATCACCCGGGCTGGGAGTGCAAATAGACCCCACTGTGGAAAGCCGTGTGAAGGTAGTAGCCGAAAGGTAGCCGATTCTCCTACCCCGCTATGCCTTTGTTGACCACCAGGCGCAGATAGCCCTCATACAGTGCCCGCTGTGCCTCGCCGCGGTGCGGACTCATGTAGTGGTAGAAATCAAAGGTCACCACACGCTCCACGTAGGGCGAAACCGCCTTCAGCTGCTGGACGATGCGCTCCGCCGGGGCGGGCGCAAAAGCGGGGCGCGACGGGTTATTGTTGGTCAGGCGAAAACACTCCAGGTCGCACCAGAGCTTCACGCCACGCTGGCGGCAGGCTCTCTGCATGGCAGAAAAATAGGGCGGCACTCGCTTTTCAATCTCATCGTCCCAGCCGCGCGCGCCCACGCCATCCTGCAGAGCCACCACATCCACCGGCTTGTCCTTCAACAGGCTCAGCCATAGCTGCTCGAACCGCTCGGGGGGAATCAGCCCGGCGAAAAAGGGGGCAACCAACACCGGTTTGCCCGGCGCAATCTGCCGACACGCCTGACCGATGGTGCGCAGTAACTCTGCAATCTGTGCCGTTTGCGCCTCGGTGAAGGAGCCGTCCCAGATTTCATAGGGGACATAGAAACCGGCGAAGGCAG
The DNA here is from genome assembly GCA_013314755.1 of Chthonomonadia bacterium. Lineage (GTDB taxonomy): Bacteria > Armatimonadota > HRBIN16 > HRBIN16 > HRBIN16 > HRBIN16. The sequence goes on along the minus strand of JABUFA010000005.1, from coordinate 87,425 downwards.
GGTGTTTGCCGTAACGACGGTGTACCTCCCGCGCCAGTGCGATACTCTCCCTCGCCTCTTCCCGCAGGTACTCCGCATTCCCCCACTCCCTCCACCATCTGCCATCATGGCGCAGACCGAACACCACACGCATCTTCTGCCCGTGTGCGATGTTCAGCAGGTGCGGGAAGGGATCAGGCGGTTCAAAAAGGTTTTTGCCATCGGCTTGCATCCATTGCAGGATAATCGTGCGCATCCCGGCGGTGTGCATCGCGGCGATTTCACGCTCCCACTGCGCCTCATCGACCTCGCGCATACTCCACCAGAACTGCAGAAAAGTACCCTCTATCCGCTTCACAACCTCAACCTCTCAGCAATCGTTACATTTATGTTCCGATTCCGCCACGCTGATACCTTCCCTTCCTGTTATCACACAGGCTATAATAGAGGATGAGGTGATGACCATGGCGGTGGCTACCCAGAAGAAGCGGGTAGTGGAATACCCCTATTCGGATGGAAAACCGATGGCGGAGAGTCCTGAACACCTGGAAGCAATGATTTACCTTATCGCCGCCCTGCAGGCATACTTCGCCAATCGCGAGGATGTGTACGTGGCGGGCAATCAGTTTCTGTACTGGGTCGAGGGAAACCCCAGCCAGCGGGTTGCGCCCGACATTTACGTGGCTTTCGGCGTGCCCAAGTATCCCCGGCACCCCTCATGGAAGGTGTGGGAAATCGGAAAGGCGCCAGACGTTATCTTTGAACTGACCTCGCGCTCCACCGCCGGAGAAGACCTCTACAGAAAGTTTCGGCTGTACGAGCGGCTGGGCGTGAAAGAGTGCTTCATCGTGGACGTTAAGCGCGAGTATCTGTTTCACCCGATCCTGCTGCACCGGCTGGTCAAGGGAAAGTATGAAGAGGTACCGAACGAACGCCCGAACGACCACGAATGGTGGGCAACCAGCGAACAGCTGGAACTGCGCCTGATGGTCCGCGCGGAAGACGATGGCTACATCGTACGCCTCTGGGACCCGGTGAAACAGGCGTTCCTACCCCCTATCCAGGAGGTGCAGGAACAGTATCTTGACCTGTGCGAACGTCTCGTACAGACAGAGCAACAGTTAGAGGCGGAGGCGCGTCGGGCAGAGGAGGAGGCGCGTCTGCGCGCTCAGCTGGAGGCACGCCTGCGCGAACTGGAGCAGGAACTGCGGAGGCTGAGAGAAGGCAACGGTAATCGGGACTGACGGCTTCGCTTGTTCGTGACCCTCGTGCTCAGGTATACTGCTCCTGGCGGAGGCGAGAGAATGGACACCTTCAAACTGAATCCGAACTACACCCCTCGCGGTGACCAGCCTCAGGCGATAGAGAAGCTGGTCGAAGGCGTGCAGAAAGGTTATCGCTTTCAAACCCTGCTGGGCGTCACGGGAAGCGGCAAAACCTTCACGATGGCATCGGTCATCGCCCGGCTGAACCGCCCCACGCTGGTCATCGCGCACAACAAAACGCTGGCAGCGCAGCTCACCCAGGAGTTTCGGGAGTTCTTCCCGGAAAACGCTGTGGAGTACTTCGTCTCTTATTACGACTACTACCAGCCCGAAGCGTACATCCCGCAGACCGATACCTATATCGAGAAAGACGCCTCCATCAACGACGAGATAGACCGCCTGCGCCATGCCGCCACTCAGGCAGTGCTGGAGCGACGCGACGTGATTGTGGTCGCCAGCGTATCCTGTATCTACGGCTTGGGTTCTCCTGAGGAGTACAAACAGCAGGTACTGGTTCTGCACCGGGGCAAGGCGTATGACCTCGAGGAAATCCGTCGTCAGCTGGTGCGCATGCAGTTCAACTTCAACGATTTCCTGACCGAACGAGGCTCTTTCCGCGTGCGCGGCGACGTGCTGGAAATCCTGCCCGCCGACGAAGACATCCTCACCCGCGTTGAGTTCTTCGGCGACGAGGTGGAGAAGATTACACTGATAGACCCGCTCACCGGCGAGGTGCTTCAGTCGCGCAACAGCGTCAGTATCTTCCCTGCCACCCACTACGTCACTCCCTGGGACAGGCTGGACAGCATCATCGCGCAGATTCGGCAGGAGATGGAGGAGCAGTGCGCGAGGTTCGAGGCAGCGGGCAAACTGCTGGAAGCACAGCGATTGCGCCAGCGCACCGAGTTTGACCTCGAGATGATGCGTGAACTGGGCTACTGTTCGGGCATTGAGAACTACTCGCGATACTTTGACGGACGACAGCCGGGTGAACGCCCCCATACCCTGCTGGACTACTTCCCCGAAGACTATCTGGTCTTCATTGATGAGTCGCATCAGACCATTCCGCAGCTGCACGGCATGTACAACGGCGACCGCCAGCGCAAGGAGACGCTGGTAGAATACGGTTTTCGCCTGCCATCCGCGCTGGACAACCGACCGCTGAAGTTCGAAGAGCTGGAGCAGCTCTGGAAACAGGTCATCTTCGTTTCGGCGACACCCGGACCCTACGAGCGCGAACACAGCGAACAGATTGTGGAGCAGCTTATCCGACCCACCGGGCTGGTAGACCCTGAGGTGATTGTTAAGCCCACCAAGGGGCAGATTGATGACCTCGTGGAGCAAATCCGCCTGCGGGTGGAACGGGGCGAGCGCACGCTGGTTACCACACTTACCAAGAAGATGGCGGAAGACCTGACCGCCTACCTGGAGGAGCTGGGCATTCGCGTGCAGTACCTGCATTCCGACGTGCAGACCATCGAGCGGGCGGAGATACTGCGCGACCTGCGGCTGGGCGTGTTCGACGTGGTGGTGGGCATAAACCTCCTGCGCGAGGGGCTGGACCTGCCAGAGGTGTCGCTGGTCGCTATCCTGGACGCCGACAAAGAGGGCTTTCTGCGCTCAGAGACTTCGCTGATTCAGACCATCGGGCGGGCGGCGCGCAACGTCAACGGACAGGTCATCCTGTACGCCGACCACATCACCCGCTCGATGCAGAGAGCCATTGACGAGACCAACCGTCGCCGGCGCGTGCAGATGGAGTACAACGAAAAGCACGGCATCACCCCTCAGAGCATCATCAAGGCAGTGCGCGAAGTGGTTCGCGCGGAAAAGGTCGCCGAAAAGCGGGAGGCGTACTCTGCCCGTCCTTCCCTGCCCGATAACGCCACTCCTGAAGACATCCACACCGTGATTGCCGAGCTGGAGAAGGAGATGAAGGCCGCGGCGAAAGCCCTCGAGTTTGAACGCGCCGCCGAGATTCGGGATGAAATCTTCCGACTGAAGCAGTTATTTCCGCCTGTGCACAAGCGGTAAAACGAAACAGCCCGGCAGACCTCTGTGAGGAAAGGAGCCTGATGTGTCCGCCGGGCGGGTTGCCGTGGCGTGAACCACGACAAATCGGATTGAGCGTATCTATCGCGGTGTTTGCGGTGCGGCTTGAGGCATAACATCAGGGGTCATTCCCGGTCCGCCTGCGCCGTCACGCGCTCCGCCGGTCGGTCCATCCGCTCCGAAAACGCTCGCTTCCTGCGGTGGTGGGGTTGCGGTCTTGCTGTAGTAGAAGTACGCGATTATCGCCAGCACCACCACGATAACCGCGATGATAATTCCGGGCCCCACTTCCTTCTTCATGGCACATCTCCTCCTTCTGCTAAAGGGGCTGGGTGCACACGCACCCAGCCAACTGCCTGATACTTAGCGCATTACCCAGGTGTAGGTGTTACCCGGCCGCGCGTTCCACATCTCGAAGGTGGTCTCCTTCAGCGACTTCACGTGCCCGTCCATGAACAGCACGTTGAACATGTCGTTGTGCGCGAGGCGAACCGATGCCTTGCACCGTCCCCACGCACTGCTCTCCCGCGTGCCACCTGCGAGATAGTCGAAGCCATGCCAGGTGTCTGCTCCCAGGAAGGGCGACGGATAGGCTGCTGCCCAGATTTGCATGGTGCAACCGTCCATCACCGTCAGCAGCTTGGCAGGCTCAGCGAAGGCAGCCTCTTGCGGATAAGGAATGTAGCGCCCCAGCGGGTCGCCGGTGAAGTTCTGTGCTTCTGGGCGGTCGCTTGGGATGCCACAGCAGTTCCAGGTGTTGTTGAACGAGTACGACCAGTACAGTCGGCGCTTGTTCGGTCCCTCACCTTCCGGCAGGAAGGCACGGTTCCACTCGGTGTAGTTCGAGCGGCTCGGGCACTTCCAGATGCCTGCGTTCTTGACGTAGGGGTCCAGCAGGTCAATGTACCACAGGATCTGGGTCAGTGCGTCGTCCAGGTAGCGGTAACCGGGCACGACGGTCTGGTCATAGTCGTCCATGTACATGCGCATGGCAAGCCCGATTTGCTTCAGGTTGCTCGTGCAGCTCGCCTGCCGTGCCTTCTCTCTGGCTTGAGCAAACACCGGGAACAGGATCGCCGCCAGAATGGCGATGATGGCGATCACCACGAGCAACTCGATCAAGGTGAACGCTCTGCGTTTCATAGGGATTCCCTCCTGACACTAGAATGAGTTTCCGCCTCTCGGCGCGGGTGGCGCGAAGAGGCATGTATGCTAAGAGGCGCCTCCAGCAGGATATGCTGGTAAGGAGCCTTTTCGCCGAGTTCAATGCGCCGCAGCAGCAGCCGCGCAGCCCACTCCCCGATGCGCTCAAACGGCTGATTCGCGGTGGTGAGGAACGGTGATCCCGGCATCCAGCGCTCCAGTCCATCAAAGCCGGCAACGGCAATATCTTCTGGAACCCGCACACCCCTTGACCTCAACGCCTCAACCAGCCGCAGTGCCTGCACATCGTGTACACAAAATACAGCGGTGGGAGGTCCTGGCAGATTCAACACCTGCTCGGCAAGCGACTCGTACACGCTGTGGTAGCCGTCCTCCGAGCCAACAGTCTCCGTCAGCACCAGCTCCGGGCTGAACGGGATACCAGCCTCCAGCAGAGCATCGCGATACCCCTGCAAGCGTTCGTACACGGTGGAAGCGTTATCCACGTTGGTGATATGGGCAATCACGCGATGCCCGCGGCTGATCAGGTGCCGCACCACCTGCTGAGCAGCGTGCCGGTTATCCACCCCCACGAAGTCTGCAGGAAAGCCTTCTGGTGGCAAACGGTCCAAAAATACCAGAGGTATACCAGCATTACGCACATGCCGAAGCACGGGCAGGTTCGCCTCACCTCCCAGATACCATAACAGCACACCCGCCACGTCTCTGTCACGGGTAATGCGCTCCAGAAACTGCGCTTCGCTGTGCACCACCGACCGCCAGTCGGTATCTACCGGGCTCTCTACAATCAGGCGATAGCGGTTTGCATCCAGTGTTCGATAGATTCCGCGCAGAATCGCGGAAGCACCGGGGAAGGTAGCACTTGGCCATATCCACAGCCCAAGCGTAAGCCGACGCGCTTCCTGCTGAACGGGAGACACCTCCGGGCGGCGCACAACGGGGCGACAGCGGGGCGAGCGCACCACCAGATTCTGCCGCTCCAGCTCTTCAATAGCACGTCGAACGATGGTGCGGCTCACACCGAACTCCTGCGCCAGTTCTCGCTCTGTTGGCAACCAGCCCTGGTCGCGATATTCGCCGCTTAACACTCGCTCGCGCAGGACGTTTGCCACCACAATCGCGGAAGGCGATACCAGGTTGTTTGTCGAGGGTTTACCCATATCCGTTCCTCTTTGCTCCAAATATACCAAAAGTGCCTCTGGTTGTCAAGGGGTTTTCCGTGATTTTTGAGACGAAATTGGAGAAACTCGGTAAAACCATCGGAGGAAGAACCCTGCCGCTGGATGTTGCGGGTTACCCCAGGCCACCTTTGGAGTGCTGAAGCTTGCTTCAGCAAACCTAACCTGCGCCAGCAGGTTTTGCCTGCGACTTTCAGTCGCAAGGTTGCCTGAACAACACCCCTGCAACTGAAGTTGCGGGCTACCAAAGACAAAGCCTCCTGTGGAGGCTAATCTCTTTGGAGTGCTGAAGCTTGCTTCAGCAGACCCTAACCTGCCTCAGCAGGTTTCGTTGTGTGTTGCCTGCGATTTCCAATCGCAAGGTTGCCTTAAAAACACCCCTGCAGATGGAAGTTGCGGGCTACTCATAACGAAGCCTCCTGCGGAGGCTGAGTTTGAACTGCTGAAGCATGGCTTCAGCACTCCATACTGGCAGAGGCTAACCTGTTCGTTGCCTGCGACTTCCAGCCTGAACAGTGTGAAGTATCAGGTTAATCTTCCTCTTCCTCCTCCGGTACCAGCACCAGCCCCCGCGCCTTCAAGCCCTTGCCGTGCGCGCCCGCGTACTCTTCGGGATAGGGTGCGTCCACGCCCCGTACCGCATGCCACAGGATGCGGTTCAGCAAATCCTCCTCGCACAGGTCGGGCTTATCCAGCGGCAGGTGAAGACTGCGTAACGCCCAGTACTGCTCCTTTTTGTTGAGCGAACTCAGCGGCGGGTTCAGTTCATCCAGCGGCACTCGGTTAGGTAGAGCGGTATACGGGGTGAAATCGGGCTTGTCGGTGAAGCAGGCGGTCATCACCGGCGCCATGGCAGTCATCTGGTTCATCGGAGGAAACCCCAGAATGCGTGCGATGGTGTGTAGCACAGAGGTCTGATTGTAAAACTCGCTGACCACCGCCCCCCGTCTGGTGTACGGACTGATAACCAGACAGAGCGAGCGGTGCCCATCCACGTGGTCAAAACCGTCCTGCGGGTCATCCTCCATAACAAAGATGCATGTCTTGGGCCAGAATCGGCTTTTGGTAATGCCCTCCACAATGCGCCCGAGCGCGAGGTCGTTATCCGCCACGTGCGCCCGCGGTGTTGGCATTCCCGGCTGTGTGCCCGAAGTGTGGTTCTGAGGCAGGTAGATAATCACGAGGTTGGGGAAGAAACCTTTGCGCTCAAACTCCTTCAGCTCCTTCAGGAACACTTCCGCGCGGAGCACATCCGGAATGCGCATGTTCCAGCCCGGATATTCGCGGCAGGAGTATCGGCGCAGGTTTTCTATACCGATGTTCTGAGTGAAGCGGATACGCCGCGTGCCCTGCACAAAGTCGCGGTAGATGTCGGTGAAGGTGGCATCCTTCGGTTCTGGTTCAGCATAGTCCATCTCGCCATAGTTGCGAAACGAAAGCCCAGCCATCAGCACGTGGTCCCAGATGAAGCCGGTGGAGGAGTAAGACAGCGGGTCATCGCCAAAGGGGTAACTGCGCGTCCAGCCGCCGAACGACCGCTCCAGATAGGCAGAAGCATTGCCCTCGGTGGACCACGCATGTCCATCCGCCGAGTTCACGCCGTTGCAGTAGTAGTTATCCAGGAGAACGAACTGCTCGGCAAGGGCATGATGATTGGGAGTGACATCCCTGCCAAAGATGCACAGCGAAGGCTCGCTGGCTCCCTTTCCAATGTCCCCGAAAACCTGGTCGTAGGTGCGGTTCTCCTTGATGATGTACACCACGTGTTCAAATACCGACGGCTCCCCTACTCTTTCGGGCACAGGCACCGGCTTTTTGCCCGTTTGCGCCTTTTCCCAGGCACGAAGCACCTGCGGCACGCGAGCATCTCGCTTGACCTGTGCGGTGTAACGGGCAAGCTGGCGACTGTTGGGGATGGGAACCTTATTGACCGTGCCGAGGAACTGATAAACGTTCCAGCCCTTCTGCTCGGAACGCGGGGCACGCGACCCCACTCCCTTCACATTGGCGACAAAGACCCATCTGCCATCGGTAGCCACCGCGCCCGGATACCAGCCTGCCGGTATGAAGCCGATAACCCGGCTGCGATTGCGCCGGTTGTCTATGCGCACGACCGCTACTGCGTTGTTTCCTCCGTTGGCAACGTACAACGTGCCGCCATCCGGGCTGAGCGCCAGCGCGTTCGGCATACTGCCAAACGGCAGAGAAGGGTCGGGACGCACAGAGATGGTCTCCACTACCTGCAGGTTCTTGGTATCTATCACGCTCACCGTGTCCGAGTTGGCGTTGGCGACGTAAAGCCTTCCATGCTGTTCGTCCAGCGCCAGCGCACATGGCTGTAAACCCACCTCTATCTCCGCAATCACCCTCTGCGCCTCAAGGTCTACCACCGAAACGGTTCCACTCACCGCCACACCGCGGGCGTCTACAAGCGCAGGCGTACCTGAGGTGGTTGCCGTCCGTTCGCCCTCGCGGGGATGTCTCCCACCCCAGTTGGAGACATACGCTCTTCGCCCGTCACGCGAAACCTTCACGGCAAACGGGGCGACCCCAACGCCGATTTGCGCCACCACCCTGCCCTGCGAAAGGTCAACAATTGCGAGGCTGTTATTGCGTGAGAGCGCAACATAGGCGGTCTTTCCATCCGCGCTCAGGGCGATACCACAGGGATAGCTTTCGCCCCCCACAGAAGGCGCAGGCATATCGATTGAGGTAGACCATTGCAGGCTTCCGTCCGCGTTTACCTTCGCCTGACGTATCTGACTGCTCGCGTTCGTCACATAAACACTTTTGCCGTCCGGGGAAACCGCGATGCCGTACATGGAGCTTCCCCCGCGCCCGAAGAGCAGTTCCTGGCGAACCTTCCAGCTCCCCACATCTACAACCACAATGCCCCGATTGTCCTTGAGGTAAAGCGTCCGCCCATCTGGCGACAGTACCATGTCCACCGGTCGCCCACCAAACTGCAGGCTTTCCCCCGCTGGACGCACCAGCTGTGCGGTGGATACAACAGTTGCGCCATCGTTCTGATGACCCACACGCATCGGATCCTGAGGTGCGGAACGCGCACAGATGGATGCAACCAGCGCTAACGCAATGAACAAAATCGTTCTCATCCCTTCGGCTCCTTACGGCAAGTTTGGAGAAGGGTGGAGGCAAACACCTCCACCCCGTACGGATTCGACCTGTATGTGCCTGTCTTCCTTTCGGCTCGGCGAGGCGGGCTTTATCACCCGCTTAGAGCACAGGGAAGCCTCCCGTGCGATCGGGATAGAACGGGAACATCCAGATTCCCTTAGATGCCCAGATGTAGATGGTGCGGCGCCGCCCTCCAGAGTCGGCTTCCTGCAACTCGAACCACTTGGCGTGTCCGTCTACAAAAGCGAGATTGTCGCCGTTCTTGTGGCGGATGCGCGGGCGAATTTTGTTGTAAAAGTCCGGTAGTTCAATAGTGACGTACACGCATCCCCATGTAGCACCATAAGGCGGAACAGAACCCGAGTGGAAATGCGAAATCACGTTCGCTGGCTGAACCACCGCCGAAAGCGTCAGAGGGCTGGTCAGGTTGACGGTCCCGTCGGCTGACACAGCATAGTTCGGATACGAGTCGTCCGCGCCCAGCCAGAAGTTGTAGGCGTAGTGGTTGGTCATACGCTGTCCGTTGAAAGCGGCGCAGTCGCCGCTGCCTTGGAAAATCTTATCCATTGATGGACACTGGAACAGGTCGCGGTTCTTAATGTAGGGCAACAGGTTCATGGACCAGCCATTGAACGGCTTGATGGTGCCGTCCACCGTCAGCCGACCGGCAGGAGGCCAGGGCTGTTCGATGGTTCCTCCAACGGGCACGAAGGTTTCGTCATAGTCCTGGCAGTACATCAGGTTCGCCAGCGAAATCTGTTTGAGGTTGGACAGACAGTTGCTCTGTCGGGCGCTCTCTCGCGCCTGCGAGAAGACGGGGAACAGGATCGCCGCCAGTATCGCGATAATCGCGATAACTACCAGCAGCTCAATGAGCGTAAAGGCTCGGTGCTTCATCAGACCTCCTCCTTGCAAGGTGTATCGTCCCGCAGTATACAATTTCTAGATTAACTAGCGGTTAAAGGCGTATTAAGAGGTTGTTAAAGCCTACCAAAACGGTAATCCTGCGAGTAGGGTCTGACATCTCTTTGGGCAGTGTCAACGCCGATGCAGTATAATGAGAGCGGGATGGAACGCGATTATCTGCAACAGCCGCTGGAACCTGACCCGGTGATTGAGGCGTACAAACAGGGTATAGACCGCAGTCTCCTGCGAGCGAACCTGCGCCTTTCACCGGCAGAGCGCTTGCGCCGCCTGGAGGAGCTCCTTCAGTTTGCCCAGAAGTTACGGGAGGCGGGGAAGCGGTTGCGCGGGGAGTAAGAGATGTTTCTCAATCTGCTCAAATCGCTCGCAGAACACAACGTGGAGTATATCCTTATCGGTGGGATGGCAGGCGTTCTGCACGGCTCTGCACGATTGACGCAAGATATGGACATCCTGTACCAACGCACGCCCCAAAATATACAGCGTCTGGTAGATGCGCTGGCTCCCTATCGTCCTTACCTGCGAGATGCTCCCGAAGGACTGCCCTTCATCTGGGATGCGCGTACGGTACAGCGCGGGCTGAACTTCACCCTTCACACCACCGAAGGCTACATCGACCTGTGGGCTGAGGTACCGGGTGGAGGCACTTACGAGAACCTCATCAATCACACCGTGCAGGTGGAGATTGCCGGAACGCCGGTACGCGTTGTCGACCTTGAAACGCTCATTCGCCTGAAACGAGCGACCGGACGCCCTAAGGACCTGGAATCGGTCGCTGAGCTGGAGGCTTTGCTGGAAGAACGCCAGCAGAAGGAGCGCCCTGCCGAATAAAGGTTGCGGTCAACAAGATAAAGGCATATAATCAAACTGTGAACACTGTGGAGAGGAGCAACATAGGATGCGAGCGATTGTCAAAACTCGCCCCGAAGCCGGCGGCGAGGTGGTAGATATAGCAGACCCGTCCACTATACCCCCGGGTCATGTACTGGTAAAGCCTCATGCATGGTCTATCTGCGGCACCGACGTGCACATCTGGCACTGGGACAACTGGGCAGCACACCGCATCCATCCCCCGCGCATCTTAGGACACGAGTTTGCCGGTGAGGTTATTGCTGTGGGCGAAGGGGTGACCGAGCGCAGAGCGGGCGACTTTGTCGCCAGCGAGTCGCATATCGTCTGCGGCACCTGCTACCAGTGCCGGCATGGACAGGCGCACGTGTGTCGCAACACGCGCATTCTGGGCGTGGATACCGATGGCGTGTGGGCAGAGCTGGTGCTCATCCCTGAAGCCAATGCCCGTCCTACCCCGCCCCAGGTGCCCGTGGAGGTTGCCGCCATTCAGGACCCACTGGGCAATGCGGTTCATGCATCGCTGGCTGGTCCGCTGGAAGGGCGCACCGTCGCGGTGCTGGGCTGTGGACCGCTGGGGTTGTTCAGTGTGGGCATCGCCCGAGCCTGCCATGCCAGCACCGTCTTTGCCGTAGAAAAGCACCCCTATCGCCTGCAGATGGCGGAACAGATGGGCGCAGATGTGCTGATAGACCCCACGAAGGAGGATGTGGAAAGGACCATCCTGGCTCGCACACACGGCGAGGGCGTTGACGTGGTGCTGGAGATGTCGGGGGCGCCTTCAGCGGTAAAGGTCGGCTTCCGCATTGCGCGCCCAGGTGGAAGAGTAACTCTGATGGGCATCCCCAGCGACCCCATAGAGGTTGACTTTGCCGAGGACGTAATATTCAAAGGGCTGGAGGTTCAGGGCATCGTCGGGCGACGGCTCTACCAGACCTGGGAACAGATGCAGGAACTGCTCACTTCGGGCAGGCTGGACGTGCGCCCCGTTATTACGCACGAGGTCGGCTTTTCCGAAATCGCAAAGGCGATGGAGCTGATTGATACCGGCAAATGCGGTAAGGTGATTCTGCGCCCGGACTAAGCCTCTTCCTCCATCGCGGCGATGATGGCGTCGGTAATCTGGGTGGTGGTGGCGTTGCCGCCCAGGTCGGGGGTGAGTACTTTGCCCTCGCTCAGCACGCGGTACACGCCCTTGCGTATTCGCTCACCTGCCCGCACCTCGCCGAGGTCTTCCAGCATCATCGCCCCGCACAGGATGAGCGCGATGGGGTTCGCCAGGTTCCTGCCGGCGATATCCGGGGCGGAGCCATGTACCGCTTCGTATACCACAATACCGTTCTCCCCCACGTTCGCGCTGGGGGTTAAGCCCAGGCCGCCGACAAGCCCCGCGCACAGGTCCGAAACAATATCGCCGTACAGGTTCTCCATCACCATCACGTCAAAACGCTCAGGGCGGGTCACTAACTGCATGCAGGTATTGTCCACAATCAGCTCTTCATACTCTATCTGCGGGTAATCGCGCGCCACTCGCCGACAGCACTCCAGAAACAGCCCATCGCTCAGCTTCATGATGTTTGCCTTGTGCACCGCGGTCACTTTCTTGCGACCGTGTTTTACCGCATACTCGAACGCGAAGCGCGCGATGCGCAGGCTGGCGGCCTCGGTGATGATTTTGAGGCTCTCCACCACGCCCGGCACCACGATGTGCTCGAGTCCAGAGTAGAGGTCTTCGCTGTTTTCGCGGATCACCACCAGGTCCACGTTCTCGTAGCGCGTGCGAACACCGGGCAGGTTTCGGGCGGGGCGCACATTGGCAAAGAGATTCAATCGCTTGCGGAGCATCACGTTTGGACTGCTGTAGCCCGCGCCGATGGGGGTAGTGATAGGACCTTTCAGCGCAACACGGTTGGTCAGGATAGAGTTGAACACCTCATCGGGCAGGGGCGTGCCGTATTTATTCACCACCTCGGTGCCTGCCTCAAACCGCTCCCACTGTACAGGCACGCCAGTCGCCTCTACCACGCGCACCGCCGCCTCGACCACTTCGGGACCGATGCCGTCGCCCGGGATAAGGGTTACTGTTCGCATGGTATTCCTCCTGACGGGGGTTAATTGCGCGAGACCACCTTCTCCTCCGGGCGGAAGAGATGAACGGTCGCCGCAGGCTGTTCCACCGACTTCAGCAGAAGGCGTTCAATCTCCTCTTCCAGCAGAGCAAGCCCTGCTTCCAAACGCTGAACCACGTCGTCTATCTCTAAAAGCTTCTGCTTCTGTATCAGGGGAACCTGGAGGATGGCGCCAATCGTGTTCGCCAGAACGCGGGGATTATTGGGGAGCTCTATCACAAAATGTTTACTGCCCTCGGCACTGAACAGCAGGCGGACGTACTGCTCCAGCCGGTCGGTAGCCCGGTGCACGAGGGGCAGAACACGCTGTTCGCAGCCGTCACACACATCGGGCAGTAACATGACCTTCGCCACCATGAACGGCTCATGCTGAACAATCTGCACAATGCGAAAACGCTGTTCGCCGATGGTCCACAGGTTCATGGAGCCGTCCGGGCGGTTCTGCAAAGCGGTAATCTGGGCAACCGTGCCCCAGTGGTAGGGTACCGCCGGTCCGCCGACTTCCTTGCCTTCCCGGATAAGCACTACCCCGAACTGTCTGTCCTGCTCAAGCACCATGTGCATCATCTGGCGGTAGCGCTCTTCAAAGATGTGCAGAGGCAGAGGCATTCCCGGAAACAGAACAGCATGCAATGGAAACAGCGGCAACGTTACCAGCGGTTCCATCCAAAAACTCCCCAGTAGTTATGTTGCACGTATCTGATGTTCATCACGCATAGAGTGTACCCCGTGCGATTCATCCAGTGCAAGAGGTTGTGTAGAAAGCCCCTCCACTTCGGGGAGGGGCAAAAAACACCTACCGTTTCTGGTTTTGGGGCTGTGCACGAAGTCGCTCCAGCAGCTGACGGGCAACCTGACGGTCATCTTCGGGAGCGTTCTTCATGTTTGCCACTGCCTCCAGCTCGCGCTGAGCGTTCTTAGAGTCGCCCGTACTCAGGTAACAGACGGCAATGCTCAGCCGGGCGTAAGAAATCTCTTCGGGCTTTTTGCTCAGCGTTGCCGCTTTGCGGAAGAAGGAGATAGCCTTCTGGAACTGCCGGGCGTTCTGAAAGAGGTCACCGACGGCGTTGTACGCGGCGCCAAGCAGTCCCGTTCCGTTGCGCGGGTCCGCCTTCTCCACCGATTGCAGAGTCTCGGTTGCTTTCGCTTCATCCTCCCGCATGGCATATATCATCGTCAGGCGGGCAAGCGCCTCGGCGTCCTGGGGATTCTGCTGGACGCGCTGAAGAAGCTCTGGCAGCGCCTTGTGGGATTCGGTAATCTGTGTGAGCTGTTTGGCGAAGGCGTCGGGCGGCAGGTATCCGACGATTTTACCGATGGTGTTCCCCTCGCTATCCACGAAGAGCACGGTGGGATAGCCGCGGATGCGATACTTGCGGGCAACCTCTGCGCCCTCTTTTTCCGCATTGAGCTTCAGCGGGACAACCTGCCCCACCAGCTGAACCACCTTCTCGCTGGAGAAGGTATCCTGGTCCAGCCTTTTACACCAGCCTCACCAGTCGGTGTAGAAGTCGATCATCACCACCCTGTTGTTCTCTTTCGCCTGCTTCAGCGCCTCGTCGTATGAGTGGAGCCACGCGATGCCGTCAGCGTGTGCTGTCGTAACCACCCAAAACAAAGCCATCGCAGGCGCAACTTTTCGCAGGGCGTCCTGCATGTTTGCACCTCCTTGAATTTAGTACTGGTCAAGGTCTTTGAACAGAGAGGCAAAATATTCCGCGTACTGATGCTCGACGGCAGCAAACGCAAGGTCTATCGCCAGCGTCCACAGCAGAATAATCGCCTCATCACGGGGCATCTCCAGCACGCGCGCAAAGAAGTCCTTGATAATCTCCTCGTAGGTGGTGCCTGTTTCGTGGATTTCAAAACGTTCGCCCGGCAGTCTGCGGGCAACCTCCTGCATCTGGAGCCTGTCCAGAAACTCGCGCACGTTGGCAGGAGTAGCGTGCTCCAGGTGTTCGCCAAACTCCCGATAAACCAGTTCTTTAAACGTCTGCAGGTCCACCGCCGTGTCATTCCTTCCCAAGAGACTAACATAGAGTATAACTGTTCAGGTAACAGTTTGACAAGTGCCCTTTGCGCAAAATCGGGGTACAATAATCGCAGGTTATGGACGTCAGGCGTCTGCATGAGATCGTGCCTGCTCTGCACGCTCTGCCGGGCGTGCGGGTGTTCGCTCATCTGTTCACCCCTGCCTCCCACCGCACGGAGTTCATCGGCGTATCGGGAAACCTGCTACCCCTGATAATTGCCGGCGCGGTGGCTGAAGGTCATCCCCTGCTCTGCGTGCTGGTGGCAGATACTCAGCGGGCAGAAACACTCGCAGGCGACCTCGCCGTGCTGGGCGTGCCCGAAGCGCAGGTGGTGGTGCTTCCCTCTATGCTGGAGCAGCTCTTTGAAGATGCCCCACCCGACCTGCATCTGATAGGCAGTCGCATCGAATCGCTGTGGAAGGTGGCTACCGGTCAGGCGAGGGTACTGATTGCCACGCCCCAGAGTCTCTTAGAGCCAACCCTGCCCCCCGAATCGGTGCGCGAAGCGACTTTCACCCTGCGCCGGGGCGAGATGGTGGATATGGAGTGGTTGACGCGCCAGCTGGTGAACCTCGGCTACGAGCGCGAGGAGATGGTCGCCCAGCGCGGACAGTTCAGCCGACGCGGAGGCATTCTGGACGTGTTCCCCGTGCACGCCGACGAGCCGGTGCGTCTGGAGTTCTTCGGCGACGAAATCGAGCGAATCCAGCCCTTTGACCCCGATTCCCAGCGCTCCGCCGGACATCTGGACGAATGCACCATCACCCCCGCCCGCGAAGTATGGTGGCAGAGCGCAAGCGTTCAGGAAGCCTGTGAGCGCCTGCAGAGCCTGCTGGAGGAAACCGTTCAGCAACTCGTGGCGGAAGGCGCGGGACGCTCCGCTGAACAACTGCGCCAGCGGATTGAGGACGACATCCTGCGCCTGCAGAACCGCGTGACGTTCGATCGGTTGGAGCACTATATCGCCCTGCTCCATCCGGGCGTCTGCGCCCTGCAATATCTGCCTTCTGACTGCTTGGTAGTACTGGACGAGCCGCTCCAGCAACAGACGGCGTACGGGCAGAGCAGTCGCGACGCGCTGGACGTGCTGTCGCACCGGGCGAAACGCGGCGAGATGCTCCCTGTCGAGCGACTGTGGGCGAACCTGCCGCTTGCCGTGCCACAACCCGAAGGTTTTGCTACCGTGCTCGCGCATATCCTTGCGCATCGGCAGTGGATGGCGTTCAGCAGTATCCCCTCACCGCGCGAGCTGATACCCAAAGTGCGCGAACAGGAGATGAATGCCCGCGCCCTGCCCGGCTACCGCGGACAGCTGCCTGCGTTGATGGGCACTATCCGTAACTGGCTGGAGGGTCGCTGTGTGGTCGTAGTGGCTACCGAACAGCCTCACCGCGTCAGCGAGATACTGGAAGAGCACGACCTGTACCCCACCGACCTCCCGCAGGACGACCAGCGAGGTGCGCTGGTGGTGGTGCACGCCCGGCTTTCCAGCGGCTTCCTGTGGGAAGAGGCGAGGCTGGTGGTGCTGACCGATGCGGAGCTGTTCGGGGCAAGTCGCCTGCGAATCCTGCGACGCCGGGTGCACGAGGGCATCCCGCTTTCTTCCATCCTTGACCTGCGCCCCGGCGATTACGTGGTGCATATCCATCACGGTATCGGCATCTATCGGGGCATTGTCCAGCGTGAGGTGCTGGGCGTGCGGCGCGACTACCTGCTCATCCACTACGCTCCACCCGACACCCTGCTGGTTCCCACCGACCAGATTGACCGCCTGCAGAAGTACATCGGCTCGGAAGACAACCCCCCCGAGGTGCACCGGCTGGGTGGTTCGGATTGGGCGCTGACCAAGCGACGGGCGAAGGCAAAAGCACGCAAGATAGCGGAGGAATTGATACGCCTCTACGCCGCCCGCGAATCCGCTGAGCGACCACCTTACAGCGCGGATACCCCCTGGCAGCAGGAGATGGAATCGGCGTTCCCATACGACGAGACGCCTGACCAGCGCCGCGCTATTTTGGAAGTGAAGCGCGACATGGAAGCCAGCCGCAAGCCGATGGACCGGCTGATTTGCGGTGATGTGGGCTTCGGCAAAACAGAGGTGGCGATTCGCGCCGCGTTCAAGGCGGTGATGGAGGGCAGGCAGGTCGTGGTCATCTGTCCCACCACCGTGCTCGCCGCTCAGCATTACAACACCTTCCGCGAGCGGTTCGCTGCCTATCCCATCCGCGTGGAACTGCTGAACCGCTTCCGCACCCCAAAGGAACAAAAAGAGGTGATAGAGGGGCTTCGCGTGGGAGCAGTGGACGTGGTTATCGGCACGCATCGCCTGCTTTCCAAGGATGTGCAGTTCCACAACCTGGGCTTGCTGGTTGTGGACGAGGAACAGCGATTCGGCGTGGCGCAGAAGGAGCACATCAAACGCCTTCGCACGCAGGTGGATGTGCTGACGCTGACCGCCACCCCCATCCCGCGAACTCTGCACATGGCGCTGGGCGGACTGCGTGCGATGAGTGTTATCAACGACCCGCCTGTGGGACGCCTGCCGGTACGCACGATTGTGCGCCCGTACGACGATGATGTGGTGCGTGAAGCCATCCTTCGCGAGATGGAGCGCGGCGGACAGGTGTACTACGTGCACAACCGCGTGCAGAGCATCTATCATGTCGCACAGCACGTACAGGAGCTGGTGCCGTTCGCCCGTATCCGAGTCGCGCACGGACAGATGCCCGATGACGAGCTGGAAGAGGTGATGCTGGGCTTTTACCATCACGACTTCGACGTGCTGGTGTGTACCACCATCATTGAGAACGGGCTGGACGTGCCCAACGCCAACACCTTGATTGTGGAGCGCGCGCACCGGCTGGGACTGGCGCAGTTATATCAGCTGCGGGGGCGCGTGGGGCGCAGTGACCGACAGGCGTACGCCTACTTCTTCTACCGCAACGACGCGCGGCTGGACGAACGCGCCCAGCAACGCCTGAACGCCCTGCGCGAGTTTGCCGGGCTGGGTTCGGGGCTGAAGCTGGCGATGCGCGACCTGGAGATTCGCGGCGCGGGCAACCTGCTTGGTGCGGAACAGCACGGCGCGATGATTTCCGTCGGCTTTGAACTGTACGCCGAGATGCTGGCGGAGGCTATCCGTGAGCTGCGCGGTCAGCCCGAAGAGACCTTCTACCTGCCGCCCGTGGATGTGCCCGTGAACGTGTACATCCCTGCCAGCTACATCGCGGACGAGTCTCAGCGCATCCTGTTCTATAAGAAGATGGCGGCGGTGCGCCAGAACAAAGATGTGGACGAGATAGAGCACGAACTGCGCGACCGCTTCGGTCCCCTGCCGGAGGTGGTGCAGAACGCGCTGTGGCTGTTGCGCCTGCGCCTGCAGGCGGCGCGCATCGGCGTGGCGGAGGTGAAAGCGGACAAGAAATGGGCAAATATCCGTTTCGCCAGCCATGTTCGGCTGACGCCGCAGGCGGTGCGTGCGCTGGCGCATGTCTATCGCCAGCATCAGTTCACCGGGGAAGGGGTGCGCCTGTCGCTGACGGACGCAAGCTCCCCGCTTTCGGCAATTGCCGACATGTTTGACCTGCTGGAGAACGCATTGAAAGAACCTGTGGGCAGATAGGGAGGGCATGGAACGTGTTCGCGCAGGCATCACAGCGAAACCTGAATCAACCGTTGAGCGCCTATGTGCCACGACAGATTGTGGGCTTTACGGTGCTGATTCATCACGAGGTGCTGAAACACCCCGCCGACGCTAAGGAGGCGTTGCGCGAACTGGAAGGACAGGCACGTCAAATCGTGCGCGTCGTGCCGGCTGAAGCCCTCGCCCACCTGCGGCGGGTGAGAATCTGGCTGGAATGGGAAAACAAGCCGAACGGCGCCGCGGAGTACCATCCTTCTGCAGAATGGCTGAGAGAGCATGGCTACAACCCGGAGAAGGCAGGCGGCATTGAGATTAACAACGCCCGCAACTTCGTCCTGTGGTCGCGCGGTGAACAGCCGTGGATGCTCCTTCACGAGATGGCGCACGCGTACCATCATCAGGTGCTGGGATACGATAACCGTGCCGTGCGTATCGCCTATCGTCACGCACTACAGCGAGGGCTGTACGAACAGGTGGACTACATCCGGGGCGGGAAGCAGAGAGCATACGCCCTGACGAACGAACAGGAATACTTCGCCGAACTGTCGGAGGCATACTTCGGCAAGAACGACTTCTACCCCTTCATGCGCGAGCAACTCGCCGGGTACGACCCCATTGGCTACAGGATGGTCAGGCTGGCGTGGGGGGAGTGACCTGCGCCTTCCTGCGCCCCTTTTCCACCAGCAGGTGGTTCAGCCACTTCGCGCTCTCGGGGTCCAGCGGAGGCTCAGGGTCATACGAGTAATCAATCAGCGTGTCGTAACGCCCCGCCTCGTAACAGCGGTTCAGAACCTCCTGCAGATTCAGGGGCACGTCTGCGTCACTCGGGCGCAGAGGGATGTCAACAGTGGGCAGAGGCTGATTCAGATAGATGGGGTACACCTCCCGCTGACGCGGACGGATGCCTCGGAACACACAGACCACATAGGGCGCGCGCTGAGACGGCGCCAGACTGCTCTCCGGCATACTCAGCACCCACTCGCCTGAGCGCAGAAGGTCAATCTCCACCAGGTTTATCCGCGCCTCCAGCAAGCCCTTCTGCTTCTGACGGTAGGCATCCTGCCCCGCACCCGGCACCTTGTTGGAGATGCTTAGCACCTCTATCACGGTCACAACCTGCCCTCCGGCAAGGTCCACCACCTCAATGTAGGTTTCGGTAATCGGCTCCTCCTCCAGTTCCACGATGATGCGCGTGGCAGTGGCAACAGCCTCTTCCAGGGCGGTTGCAGTGGCTGTTGCCGTTCCTCCTGAAGACGTGAACGGCTGGTAAATCTCCTTCACGCGGATATCGGGGTAGATAACGCGGCTGATGCCCTCGCGGGGAATATCCACATAGACGCGCTCCTCAATGCGCGCTATCAGCCCGGGCGGCAGACGCTCCTGCAGGGCGTCGCAGGCATATACTATCAGTCTGGCGTGCACATCCCGCCAGTACCGCTCCAGATATGGGTTCATGCCGGGGAACGGGTTGCTCATGCTTCTATTATACCGCCGAAAGCGCGGAAACGGTATTATCGCTGAACCATCAGCGTTTTGGAGAGGCGGGCGGCGCGGTCGGGAGGCATCAGCGCGAGGATTTGCGCCACCTGCCGCTGTTTCATCCGACGCAGAAGGGCGATGACCTCGCGGTCGTTCATCTTATCCAGAATACGCACCGCCTCCTCCGGCTCCATGTTTTCATACACCTTTGCCAGCCAGCCAACCTGTCGGGCTGTAGCGTCCTGTGCAGAGTTAGCCGAAGAGTTCAGAGGCACAGAAGGAACAGAAGATGGCTGTGCGGGACGAGATGTAATGGTGGGCGGCTCTGTGCGCTTTTGCGGAGAAGTGTTATCCGGCTGTTTGGTATCCGCCTTTACGCTTCGCGGACGGGGCAAGAGCCCAACCGACCGAGCGAATTTCGCCAGGGCAGGGTTCTTCGCGGTGAGCCTGGCGACCGGGATGATACCGACCTTCGCCAGACCGTACGGCACACCCACCAGAATCAACAATATCACCACTAACACCAGCAAGCGTTTCACCGTTCATCACCCTGCCACGCCTGCAATACACGCTGAATAAACCTGCGGGTCTCCGCGAAGGGCGGGATTCCGCCGTACTGGCGCACGGCAGGACCGCCCGCGTTATACGCTGCCAGCGCAAGGCGCACATCACCGAACTCGTTCAAAAGTCCTTTCAGCAGGCGCACACCGCCGCGCAGATTCTGCTCGGGGTCAAAGGGGTCGCTGACGCCCATCGCCTCGGCGGTGCGGGGCATCAACTGCATCAGTCCCATTGCCCCCTTGGGCGAAACGGCGTTGGGATTGCCACCCGACTCCGCCTGCACCACCGCCCGCACCAGTGCCTCATCCACGCCTTCCTCACGGGCGACACGCGCTATCAGTTCGCTGATAGGAACAGGAAGCGCGGCGCCCGCCCCGCGCTGGGCAGTGCGAAGTACCTGAGCAAACGTCACCGGCTGAGGAACGGGCAGCGTGCCGGCAGATAACTGCTCCACCCTCTGCCACAGAGCGTGCATTCGGGCGACAGCCTGTGCGTAAAGGTCGCTCATTCCCCACCTCCCACATGAATGCTCATCTCGCCCGGCTGGAACACCGCCCGCACGGTCGCGAGGTCATCCAGCGCCTGCTGTTCGGTGCGCAGGAACTCCTGTCGCCAGCGTTCGTAGTGCTTTTCGCGCAGGCGTTCCAGCGTTTTGCGCTCGCGCTGTGCTTCTATCAACGCCTGCCGGCGCTCTTCCAGCACCCTCTCCGCCTCCGCGACACGCTGGCGCTGCGCCTCAATACGCTCCTCCAGCACGGAAAGATAGTTTTGCTCCACATCCAGCATCTCCACCACCAGCTGGTGCTTCCTCTGCGAGCGATTCAGGCACTCTCCACGCAAAGCGATCAAACGTGCAAGAGTTGACCGTTCATGCTCCAGCTGCCTCTGCGCCTCCGCGAAATCACGGATCGCCTGCTCCTCCAGCCGTCGGCGATAGTCCAGCACCTTCTGCAATGAGAACACAAACCGCCGCATCGCACTACTCCGCGAACAACGCCCTCAGTCGCCCAATCGTTTCCTCCAGCGAACAGCCCTCCATCTTGCCCTGCTGAAGGAACTCGCGTACCCTGCCGATGTAGCGCAGGGCGTAATCCACGTCGGGGTTGCTGCCCTGCTGATATGCGCCGATGTTAATCAGGTCCTCCGCCTCGGCATAGTTTGCCAGTACTTTGCGTACCTGCCCCGCCAACCGCCGGTGCTCGTCGTCCGTAATCTGCGGCATCACGCGCGATACACTTGCCAGCACGTCAATCGCCGGGTAATGGTTGCGGTGTGCCAGCGCACGCGACAGCACAATGTGCCCGTCCAGAATACCGCGCACCGTGTCGGCAACCGGCTCGTTCATATCATCGGCTTCCACCAGCACGGTGTAAAGCCCGGTAATCGTGCCCCTGTCCGAAGTACCTGCACGCTCTAAGAGACGCGGCAGAAGAGCGAAAACGGAGGGCGTATAGCCGCGAGTGGCAGGAGGCTCACCGATAGCCAGCCCCACCTCGCGTTGTGCCAGTGCCAGGCGCGTCACCGAATCCATCATCAACAGCACATCCAGCCCCTGGTCGCGGAAGTACTCGGCAATCGTAGTCGCCACCATCGCCGCTTTGATGCGCAGCAGCGCGGGCTGGTCCGAAGTTGCCACGACCACCACCGACCGCTTCAGCCCCTCCTCGCCAAGGTCCTCTTCCATGAACTCGCGCACCTCGCGCCCTCGTTCGCCCGTGAGCGCAATCACGTTCACATCTGCGCTGGTGTAGCGAGCAATCATTCCCAGCAGGGTGCTCTTCCCCACGCCCGACCCGGCGAAGATTCCGATACGCTGTCCTCTACCCACCGTCAGCAAGCCGTCAATCGCGCGCACTCCCAGGCTGATGGGCTCGGTGATGCGCTTGCGGGTCAAAGCGTTCGGAGGCTGACGATTGACAGGATACAGAGTGTCGGGAGTGATTGGCGGTCCGCCGTCCATCGGTCTGCCCAGTCCATCCAGCACGCGCCCCAGCAGGCACTCGCCGACCGGAACCTTATGCACCATGCCCGTCGCCACCACCTGACTGCCCGGCGTGATGCCCTCCATCTCGCCCAACGGCATCAATAGCACCCTGTTCTGGCGAAAGCCCACCACCTCGGCAAAGATGGGCGGGCGCGTGCGCTGGAAGTGGATTTCGCACACCTCGCCCACCCGCGCAGCGGGACCAACGCTTTCAATCACCAGCCCGATAACCTGCTGGACGCGCCCGTGTACCTTAATCGGGTCCAGCAGACGCAGGCGTTCCCTCGCCGCCGACAAATCGGGAGGGGACAGTGGTGGCAGAAGGTCTACGCTCATGCCGCCTGCTCACCCTCTCTCAGCACCTTTTCTACCGACTGCATCTGCGTGCGCAGGGAGGCATCGATGGTGCCGCTGGGCGTCTCAATGATGCATCCCCCGCCTCCCACGCGCTGGTCGTCCACAATCTCAATCTGTTTGACCCCGTCACAGACGGCAAGGAAGTCCTCGCGATGCTCGCGGGCGATTTGCAGGTCGTCCGGGTGCACGCGGATACGCACATGTTCAGTATCGGCGACGCGCCGCAGGGCATGTTTGATGATGGAGAGGGTCGCCTCGCGCCGAGCCTGTATCTCCTCGCGCAAAACCTTGCGGGCGATATCCAGCACCATGTCCAGAATCTGCGGCTCCATCTCCTCCCACAGCCTCTGTCGCTCAGCGAGCAGGGCGTCTACCAGCTTCTGTACCTCCTGGCGCAGGGCGTCGATAGCCTGCTGATACTCGCGCAAGCCCTCCTCCCGCCCTATCTGCAAGCCGTCGGCATATCCCTTGCGCACCGCATCCTGTCTCATCTGTTCCGCCTGCCGATGTGCCTCTGCCAGTACCCGCTTCGCCTCCGCCAGCAGTTCTTCAGGAGTGGGACCGGAAGGCTCTTCCTGCTTCTGTTGTTCTGTGTTCTCCTGCAGCCCCAGCAGAGGCGCACCTACCCACCGGGTAAATCGCACCAGCCGTTCGCCTTTCAGCACCTGCCCCTGCATGGCTTAAACCACCATCTCTTCTGCACCGCCGCCTCGCGCGATGACGATTTCGCCCGCTTCCTCCAGACGGCGGATGATTGCCACGATGCGCTGCTGCGCCTCCTCTACGTTGCGCAGACGCACCGGACCCATGAACTCCATGTCCTCCTTGAGCATGTTCGCCGCACGTTCGGACATGTTCTTGAAGATGCGCTGCTGTACCTCCTCGCTGCAGCCCTTCAGCGCAAGCGCAAGCTCCTTCATATCCACCTCTTTGAGCACCTGCTGGATGGAGCGGTCGTCCAGCTGCACGATGTCCTCGAAGACGAACATCATCTTCTTGACCTCTTCCGCCAGCTCGGGGTTGGTCTCGGAGAGGCTGTCCAGTATCATGCGCTCGCTGGTTCGGTCCACCCAGTTCAACAGCTCCACCAGCGCCTTCACGCCGCCCGCGGTGGTGAAGTCCTGAGAAATCACGGACGAGAGCTTGCGCTCCAGCACTTTCTCCACCTCGCGAATCACGTCAGGTGGGGTGCGGTCCATAATCGCGATACGGTGTGCCACCTCTGCACGCAGTTCGGGCGGAAGTCCCTGCAACACCTGCGCCGCGTGGTTGGGCGGCAGATACGCCAGTATCAGTGCAATCGTCTGCGGGTGTTCATCCTGAATGAAGTTCAGCAGCTGGCTGGGGTCGGTCTTCTTGATGAAGTCAAACGGCACAATCTGCATCGCCTGAATCACGCGCGTGATGAGCTCGTTGGCTTTCTCAGGACCAAAAGCGTTCTCCAGCACCTGCCGCGCGTGCTGTAAGCCACCTTCGGCAATATACTCCTGTGCCACACACAGCTCGTGGAACTCTTCGATAACGGCTTCGCGCACCTCCGGCGCAATCTTGCCCATGCGGGCGATTTCCAGGGTGATTTGTTCCACTTCATCCTCGTCCAGATGGCGCAGCACTTTGCCCGCCACCTCCGGTCCCATCGCCACAATCATCACCGCCGCCTTCTGGCGATGCGTCAGCGAAGAGGTTGAAGTTTGCCTTGCCATTATCGTTCATCCTCCGCCAGCCAGCCTTTGATCAACATCGCCACTTTCTCCGGCTTCTGGTCCGCCAGCCGGATGACGCTCTCGAGGTTCACATCCACGCGCTCGCGGATGGGTTTAATCTCCACCTCTTCCTCGGGTAGCTCTTCACCCGCAGTTCGCGCTTTTCTGGTGACCGCTTCAGCCACCTGCTCAGCCAGTTGCTCCTCTTCACTGGCACCCGCGCCCTCCTCCGGCAAAGTGCCACCCGGCAGGGACATCACCACGCCTTCCGGCGTCTGTGCCACGCGCGCCGGTCGCAGAGCCTTCGCCAGCAACAGCAGAACAATCAACAGCATCGCCAGAGGCAGGTAGCGCAGGGCGGTGTCGATGATCTGGCGGCTGGCAAACTGCTTCCGTGCCGCTTCCGCCTCTTTCGCTAAGGTGTTGTCAAACGGGATGCTTTCCACAATCACGCGAAAACGGCGGTTCGGGTCGTTTGCCTCCGCACCAACCGCTCCCTCCAGAAAGGTGCGTACCTTCTCCACCTGCTCCTGCGGCACAGAGGCGTCTATCATCGCCGCCACCGACAGGCGCACCACTCTGCCAGGCGTCTTCACCCGGTGGATGGTACTCTGCCCCACCTCGTAGTTGGTGGTGGTGGAAGAGTGTTTGTACTCACCGGGCGAACCGGCAGGAGACATCGGATAGGTGGGCACAGCCCCGGTAGCACCCGTGCCTCGCGGACCTGCGCCGCGCACGGTCTCCTCGGTTCGCGTTTCACTGATGGGTGTGCCCTGCCCATCGGGACCGGTCTCTATCTGTTTCTGGTTCACCTCTTCGCGGTCAAGGTCCAGCTCGGCGGTTACGGTCAGACGCGATTTGCCCGGTCCCAAGACGGCATCCAGCTGCTGTTGAAGTTCGCGCTGGACCGTCTCGGCGTATGCACGCTCCAGTTCCAGCTTATTGCTTGCCACGCCGGGCGCCATATCGGAAGCCTGCGAGCCGTCCCATAACAGGTTCGCGTACTCGTCCACCACCGACACGTTCTCTGGCGACAGCCCTGCCACACTGCGCGACACCAGAAACACGATGGACGCAATCTGCTCGCGGGTGAGCTGTTGACCGGGTTTCAGGTCTACCATCACGCTCGCTTTGGCAGGCTTCTTCTCTCCCACAAAGGGCGAATCGATGGCGGGTGTGATGTGCACTCGTGCTCCGGCTACCGGCTGAAGGCGCGAAATGGTGTTCTGCAACGCCTCTTCGTGTGCGATTCGGGTGGTCTCCTGTTCCACCGTCTGCGTGGTGCCAAAGCCCAGCTTCTCCAGCCGACTGTAGCCCAGTGTGCCCTGATTGGGCAGTCCCTCCGCCGCTAAGGATAGCAACATCTCGTCGCGGTGCTGGGCAGGCACTTCAATGGTGCTTCCCCCAGCCGACAGGCGGTAAGGCACTTTCGCCTGCTTGAGACGCGCTACAATCGCGCCCGAATCGGTTGGGGATAGACCGGTGTACAGCACGTCCCATTCGGGCTGAGTTGCCCAGAACGAGAGGGCTATCATCACGACCACCAGACCCACCGCCGAGCCGACGGCAATCAGGCGCGTCTGTCGGTCACTGGTCTGCCACCACTCGCGCACACGTTCCAGCATTGCTTACACCTGCATCCGCATGATTTCCTGATACGCCTCCACCACTTTGTTGCGCACCTGCACCGCGAGCTGCAGGGCAACGGAGGCTTCCTCCGCCGCAGTGACCACGCGCACCAGGTCGTCGGTCTCTCCCGCGGCAAACTGGCGCGCCAGCTCGGCGGAATCGTTCTGCATCTGGTTAATTCGCTCAAAAGCGGACTGCAGGGTCTCTGCGAAGGAAGGGACGGTGTCGCGGTCCTCGGAACGAGAAGTGCTGGTCACAGAGATCACAGCGTTGGGCAGCACACTATTCAAGCGAATCTCCATCCCTTATCCCCCCTTATGCGTTCCTGCCGATGTCCAGCGTGCGCAGAGCCATCTGCTTCGCCGCGTTCATGGCGGTGACGTTTGCCTCGTACGCGCGCGTGGCGGTAATCATGTCCACCATCTCTGTGACCACATTAACGTTCGGCATCTGCACGTAACCGTCCGCATCGGCATCGGGATGACCCGGGTTATACACGCGCTGAGCGGGAGCCGTATCCTCCACAATGCCGACAACGCGCACGCCGCCTCGCCCTATCGCCGGTTTTGATTGCCCGCCCAGCAAATCGGCAAAGGCAACGGGACGCTCCTCCAGCACCGCTATCTTGCGCCGGTAGGGACCTCCCGCCGCCGTGCGCGTGGTGTTGACGTTTGCCAGGTTGTTGGCGATGACGTCCAGGCGTACCCGCTCAGCGGTTAACCCGGATGCACTGATCTGCAGGGAACGGAACAGGCTCATCGCTTATCTCCCTCCTCCGCCGGTGATAACCAGCTTCAGGCTCTGGTAGCGACCGGTAATCAGCTGGCTCAACGCATGGAAACGTATCTGGTTCTCGGCGAGCTGCGCCATTTCGTAATCAATATCCACCGTATTGCCGTCCGGGCGCATGGGAGCGTCCTCTTCCTGCACCTGCGGGCTTGCGTTCTGAGAAGGGGGCAGTGCATAGTGCCTGCGGTCGGTGGTCTGCAGGGGTGTCGCCTGTGCGGCACGCAGAAACTGCTCAAACGAGACGTCGATTCGTCGGTAGCCGGGGGTGTTTACGTTGGCGATGTTGTGTGCAATCGCCTCCTGCCGCAGGGCACACGCATGAAGCGCCTGCTTCAGCAGGGGATAGTGTCCTCCAAACAGTTTATCCGTCATCAGTTTCCCTCCTTAAAACTGCCCGCAGAAATCGTTTCCATCGGCTTTCGTCGGTTGCCCCTTTTTGCCATATCTGCGCCAAGTCTACTTTCTCGCCCCGCAGGAGCGCCTGCGGCACGGTGGTCGTCAACATCTTCGCAATACGCTGTCCAAACGCACGCTGAAGGGTCTGGTACGCCTCGCGCATATCGCATCGGCGCCCGGTGACATCGTGACAGTCGGACGCCACCACGCTGACCAGCTGTCTCTCCAGCAGGTCATAGGCACATCGCGCCGTTTTAGGCGAGCTCCTGCCCGGTATCAGGGAGCTGGCGGTGGCCTGCAGATGCACGTTCATGGCGACCAGCTCCTCCAGCAGTGCCAGATTGCGCTGGAAGATACTGTGGCGTTCGGGATGCGCCAGCACAACCGTCCAGCCCGACTCTATCAGGCTGTGAAGCACCTCTGCGCTCCAGGCGTGCCACTCGTGCCACGGCGGTTCCACCAGCACGGTGCGCGTCTCCCCTCCCAGAGGCATCCACTCGCCGCGTTCCAAACGCGCCAGCAGGTCTGCCGACAGCGGGATTTCACAGCCGGGCAAGACCTTCAACGGGATGCCTTTCGCCTCTATCAGAGCGTTCAGCTGCGCCACTCCCTCACGAATCTGGGCGACAGACAGCGCATTACGCTCGCCCCAGAAGAGGTGGGGAGTCGCCACCATGAGCGTGACGCCCTGCTCGGCAGCATCCTCTGCCATCAACAGCGCATCCTCTACGCGCTGGACGCCGTCGTCGACGCCGGGCAGGATGTGGGTGTGGAGGTCTATCATGCGGGATTATCGACGGAATACAGAATAGACTGCCAGCAGAGAACCAAGAACCGCCGTCCATTCGTAGTTCGGTCTCGGACGGGAGGGCACGATGACCACATCGGTCGGCTGGAGCGGGAAGCGTGCGCCCTGAGGGGTTGTAGCGTTCACCTGCAGGAACCTGTTATCGCGGTTGACCACCACGCGGTCCAGCCGTGCCTCCCGGGTTGGTCCTCCCGCGGCGGTGAGCGCATCCATCAGCGTTTCACAACGCCCCTTAATCCAGCCGTATGCGCCGGCGCGTGCCACCTCGCCAATGATAAAGAGCGTGTTTTCCCGCTCGGGCACGCGAACGGTCATGCCTGCCTGCAGGGGTCGCTGGCGGACGTTCCCGTCCAGCAGGTCAACCACCTGCACCTCCTCGCCCACCTGCACCTCGGCGCGAGACGGGTCTGCGAATGTCAAGGTTCCCCCGGCGGTCGCCAGTGCCTCTTCCAGATTGCGCAGGTTGCCAATCGGATACACTCCGGGGCGCGCCACTGCGCCTGTGATGGTAAAGGTCGCTTCGGACACAATCAGGTTGTCGCCCGGTTGGAGCACGAAGCGCACCGCCGAATCCTCTCGTGAGGGATTATCGGTAAATCTCACAGAGAACTTTACGTCTCGCGCCCCCTCCCTGCGCAGGACGGCGAGGTTATTTCGGTCAGCAGAGGGGGTAAAACCGCCAGCAAGGGCAATGGCTTCGGCGACCGTCAGCCCCGCCTGCAGGGGATAAACGCCTGGACGAGCCACCGCCCCCAGGATGAAAACCTGATGCTGAGCGAAAGATTTGACGATGACGCTGACGCGCGGATTCTTGACCCAGCGAGAGAGGGCATTGCCAATCTGCTGAGCCAGCGAGTCGGGGGTAACGCCCTGCGCGCGCAGTTCGCCGACCACCGGCAGAGAGATATTACCATCCGGGCGAACGATGACGGTACGCGAGAGGTCCTCATAACCCCACACGGCGACCTCCAGCGTATCGCCCGGGCTGATGCGATACTCGTCGGCATAGCCTGCGATGCCAAGCAGAAACAACATGCCAACCAGCAGGGCGACCCTGCCCCACATCGGCGTCTACTCCTCTTCTTCCTCTTCCTCGGCGACCTTCTCCTCTTCCTGAGCCAGCTCCTCCAGGGAGGTGGTCTCCAGCCCCTCCTCGCGCTCGATAATGTCCAGGTCCTCCGCCGGCTCGTCAACCAGAGGCAGGTCGTCCACAATCACCACAGGGGTCCGATGCTTCGTACGACACTCCTCACAGGTGAACTTGACCTTCACGTTTGCCAGCCAGGCAGGGATTTTCTCCAGCGGCTTGCCGCAGTCGATACATGTCACGACACTCATTGACGCACTTCCTCCTCTTTCTTTGGGGATGAGCCCTTCTGCTCTTTCAGCTTCTGCTCATAATGGCGCACCGACAGGATAGCGTTCACCACCATCAGCACGGCAGCGCCAAAGTACAGCCAGGGAAGCAGTGGGTCATGCGGTTGACCCGGGTCACGGATGGCATCCGCCCCGTACACCAGCCCTGCCACCCCGATAATGAATAACAACACCGCCAGACCGGTGAAGCTGTTCAGAAACTTCCACACTTCAGGAGCCTCCGTAAGAAGTAAATCACACCGAAACTATTGTACCCTCTTTTTTGCGCCGTGTCCTGCTCAGGACGTAGACGCCAACCAGAACAGACAGGCAGACGACGCCAGAGCCATCAGGCTGGTCACGGGATCTTTTTTCTCGCCCCCCTGCCAGTCCTCGGGATAGTCGCCTTCGGGTGAGCGCAGGGTGCGCACGAACTCCGCCGTCCGCTCCACCAGCACCACCCAGCGGCTATCATCGGCTACCTGCGCCAGATGCCTGTACGCCTCGCACAGTTTCACCACGAAGGGCGCAAAGCCCTCTATCGCCCGGCTCTGCCAGCCCAGCCAGTGTTTCTGTGACGCCCTCGCCAGCCGTTCCGCCTCGCGTAAAAACTGCTCCCCCCGCTTCAGCCGATACCACCACAGGTTGGCATCAATCATCAGCGCGGTGTTGTAAGGGAACTTGGCGCGGTCCACCCTGCCATCCATCTGAATATTGTCCCAGAACAGCCCATCCTCCGGGTCCTGCAAATGGGTGGTCAACCAGGCGTGGAGCCGTTCCGCCTGACTGAGGTACTCCGCGTCTTTGGTTACAGCGTACAGCCACAGCGCCGACACCAGCGCGGGCGCGTTGGAACAGGTGTTCTTGCTCTTGCGGCTCTGGTGCCAGTAGATGCCGCCGCCCAGCTGTTCGTCCCAGCCACTCCAGACAAACCGATGTACCTGCTGCGCCCAGCGGAGCCATTTTCTATCGTGCGTCAGAGCGTGCAGTCGCAGGTAGTTCAGCACCATCCAGGCGTTGTCATCGTAATACTTATCGTTGCCTTTGGGATAGGCGTCGAAGCCGGGCGGCTGGTGTTTATCGTCCCAGTAGGCAAGCAGGGTCTGCTGAAGGCTTTCCAAACGGGGCAGGTAACGCTTTGGCTCGCGCTCAGCCCCAGCAATCAGGGCGGATTGCAACATGCTGAGCGGCCACAGCGTGGCATACGGCAAATCCGCCCGCGGCATCCGTTCGCGATACATCGGGCTGTTCGAGATGCGAAGAGTCCCCTCGATGCGTTCCAGTGCCTCCTCTGCAAACTGCCGGTACATCTGCTTCCCCCTCTGAATTCCTTTTCCACTGTGGTATGATAGCGATTCTTCGGGGGGATGTCAAAGTGAGATTGACCTGTGCGGCCAGGGTGCAGTGCTGAAAAGACGCAAAGCCTGTCGTGTTCTGTCCCTACAGGCGAAAAAGCCCGTTCTCCTCTGCACGGTGAAACCTCTTTGTGCTATCATAGTCTAATAAAACAAGAACCTATAGCCAACAGCGTAACTCCTATTGTCGTGGACATCGTGGGTGCTGACCAGGAGCCGTCGGTTCTGGCTAACGAGGGAATTGACATGAGGTATCGAGTAGCGAACAGGAGGTGTTAGGGGTGAAAAAAGCGATATTCTCCCTCATCGCAGTCGCAGTTATGTTTGCGCTTTTGCTTCTTGCAAGTTCTCACGTTTCCCCACACCGTGCGATTTCACCGGAAATCGTTCATCTCGGACCGGTAAAGCCTGACATCATCGGAGTTACCATCCAGGTTGGACGAATTGAATACGGTAGACAAATTCCGTACAATCGTCAACCGTCGGACAGGATTGTGATGCAAGACAAAGAGAGGTTAGTCTTTCGGGGTGAGAAGTTTCTCGGGTGGCTTGTAGGGAAAGAGGGGAAGCTAATCTACACCGAGGACAAACTTGTGGGTGAAACCATAGACGCGAAGATATTTGACGACCCTGGTTCCTACACAATCGTTTCGCCTGACGACCCTTATTACCGCGCTGGACAACATCCTGTCAGAGTTTATCGTAAGAGCAAACCTTCAGATTTTGGGCGCTGGAATGGGTGGCCTTTCCTCGCTTCCGTTCGCCATGTGATTTATCTTTGCCTGCCTCAGCCGTTGAAGGTCGGCTGCCAATATCAAGTTGAGTTTGCACGCGAATTGCTTCCCAGACAGAAGTTCGTGCATGACCCCCAAAAGATGCGGAGCGAAGCCATTCATGTGAGCCACATCGGTTTCCGACCTGACGACCCGGTCAAAACAGCGTTCCTTTCGCTCTGGACAGGAACGGGGGGACCGCTGGAGTTTTCAGAAGGAACCAAGTTCCACATCCTGGACGACAGGACAGGTAAGACGGTTTTTACTGGAACGACACGCCTTATCCATCGCCCCGGAGAGCCAGAAGACGCTTACAACAAGGACTATGCGAGGACATTTGTTTACGAGATGGATTTCTCAACTTTGGGCCGTCCCGGAACGTACAGGGTTTACGTTGAGGATGTGGGATGTTCTTACCCCTTCCGTATTTCCAACGATGTCTGGCGACGAGCGTTCTTTGTTGCTGTGCGGGGCTTCTTTCACCAGCGAAGCGGAATAGAATTAGGACCTCCCTACACCACTTTTCGGCGTCCGAGACCCTTTCATCCTGCCGACGGAGTCGTCGTATATCACTCCACATGCCCCTTAATGTACAGTGGGAACGGGCTCAACGCTCTTGGGACGGATAAAGATAACTTCGGTAACCTGGTGAAAGGTAAAACTGATGAGATTGTGCCGAACGCCTGGGGTGGCTATATGGATGCTGGTGACTGGGACAGACGAATCCAGCACCTGATCGTCACCCGATACTTGCTTGACCTTGCCGAGTTATTCCCAAAGTATTTCAACGGGCTCAAGATGAATATCCCAGAGTCTGGTAATGACCTGCCCGACATTATTGACGAGGCGCTCTTCAATCTTGACTTTTACCGCCGACTACAGACTCGCGAAGGAGGGGTCAGAGGCGGAATAGAGTCCTCAGAACACCCCCGACACGGAGAATGCAGCTGGCAGGAATCATTGACAGTGATGGCATACGCCCCTGATGCGTGGTCGTCCTATATCTACGCTGGCGTGGCAGCGAAAGCAGCGTTTGTTTTCAGGTTGAGAGGCGATAAGAAGAGAGAGAAGGTTTACACCGAAAGTGCTCTGCGAGCGATGCTCTGGGCTGAAAAGGAAAGAGAAAGGATGGAACAGGCTGGTGAATTCAAGGAGTGGAAAAAAGATGCGTTGATCACTTTCCGAGATGACCGAAACCTGGCTGCTGCCGACCTTTATCGGCTGACCGGAGACGAGAAATGGCATCGTATCTTCCTTGAGACGACCGCCTTCACTGATCCGAAAGCAGAACTTTACGAATGGGATAAGCACGATCAGCGAGAAGCAGCCTGGGTTTATGCGCAAACGAAGTGGAAAAGCGTCAACAGGTCCGTTCAAGAAAATTGCCGCCAGGCGATACTCCGGGAGGCTGAGGACAGGCTCAGGAGCGTGGAACGGACAAGTTTCCGATATGCCAAATATGCCTGGATGCCGGGCGGGTGGGGCGCTTTTACGAGACCCGATGCAGTCAGCGTTGCCCGTGCTTATTTGCTGACTGGTGACATCAAATACCTTAAAGGCATGATCCTTGGCTGTCAATATGTGCTCGGAGCCAATCCAGTAAACCTGTGCTACACCACTGGGCTTGGACACGATTACCCTCAACACCCGTTACACATCGATTCGCGCTTAACAAATCAACCTCCGCCTCCGGGCTTGACAGTGTTTGGTCCTACGGATGTTGAACTGCACAAAGGGCATTGGGCTCAAAATATCGTCAATACGTATTGCCATCCAGAAGTGCTGAAGTGGCCGACCCTGGAGGCATTTTGGGACGTTTTCTGGTATCCCGAAGTGTGTGAGTTCACTGTCCAAAGCCCGATGGCGACAGTCGCTTATATCTGGGGCATTTTGGCAGGCAGAGAGGATTTGAAGCGGTTAGAAAACGCCAACCAAGGGAAGTGAAGAGGTTCAGGTTCTCCAGCCCCGAATACCACATGTGCTTGACACCTGCGTCGGTTTTATGTTATAGGTATAACACCTGATGATGAAGGCTCTCGTGACAGAGGACGATAACCTGCTTCTCCCTCTGTTCGCCCTCCTCACCCAGCCTTCTCCATCAGCAATCTGGTCTGGAAAGGAGAATCGCCATGAAACTGTTCAAACTTCCCGGTTGGACAGTGGCGACAACACTCCTTCTGATGTGCTGCCAGCTGCTGTCGGCTCAACCCTTCACCTATCAGGGAATGCTGAAAGAGAAAGGTATCCCCGCCGATGGAAAGTACGATTTCCAGTTTCGCCTTTACGACTTTCCTGAAGGGATTGGGCTTCCTCTTGGCGTGATTACCGTTGCCGACCTGCCGGTGGTTCACGGCTTGTTCACGGTGTTGCTGGACTTCGGCGCGATATGGGATGGTAACGACCGCTATCTGGAGATTGCGGTACGTCCGGGCGACTGTACTGGCAAGTACACTGTGCTGTTGCCTCGCGTGAAGGTGAACTACGCACCTTACAGTATCCTTGCACTATCGGCGCAAAGCGTACCATGGAGCGGTATCACGGGTGTGCCCAGTACCTTTCCACCGGGTGGTCCCGCTGGTGGTGACCTGTCGGGTACCTATCCCAACCCCGTCGTCACAGGTTTGCAGGGGCGCGTGGGACGGTAGCGCATGGTCGCCGGCGGAAGACCTCCGCGATGCATTCTGGCAGGCATCGGGAAGCAATATCTACTACCTTGCGGGGAATGTAGGCATTGGCACCAACCGTCCCGACAGCCCAATCCATGCGGAGAAAAACGCAGATGGTCCGGCAGGTAGGTTTACGAACCGTGGGGGCGCGACATGGAGCGTTGGCGCTCTCGGCGAATCCCACGCCGCATCGGGCATCGGTGTGGCTGGATACGCCCATCACACCACCGGGGACAACACCGGCGTCTACGGACAGACGAGCAGTGACCACGGCAAAGCGGTGCGCGGCTGGGCGAGCGCCACGATGGGCTGGACGTATGGAGGTCTGTTCAAGTCGGAGAGTCCACAGGGCTGTGGCGTGCACGGCGAATCACCCGCTCTCGGAGTGCGCGGGGTAGCAACTGCTACCAGCGGCAGCGCGCGAGGTGTGGTGGGCAGCACATCCAGTACCGATGGTTTCGGCGTGTACGGAGAGGCGAGTGCCAACAGCGGTTACAACGCTGGAGTATTCGGTATCAGCAGAAGTAGCACAGGTAGCGGTGTCAAGGGCACTTCCCCATATATCGGCGTATTAGGTGCCACCGATGCATCCAGCGGGCATGTGTACGGTGGCTGGTTTGAAAGCGGAAGTACCGAAGGGCGCGGTGTGCTGGGATATGCTACTGCCTCTTCTGGCGAGACTATCGGCGTCTACGGGCGCACGAACAGTTCGTCGGGCACAGGGGTGTACGGCGTGGCAGTGAGTTCCTACGGAAGCGCCTCCGGCGGAAGATTCGAGACCAACAGCCCCGATGGAGCGGGAGTATATGGCGAGGGAATGGCAAATCAGGGATGGTCTATCGGCGGTCATTTCGTCAGCCGGAGCGACTGGGGCATGGGGGTGTTTGTCGAAGCTGTCGGACGCACCGCTACCAAAGGCATCTGGGTATTGAGCCAGGGTGATAGCGCCATCGGTGTCGGCGCAGTCACCAATCATCCATCAGGCGGCACCTGTAGCGGATGGTTTGAAAACCATAGTACCTCGGGAACCGGCGTGTATGGCTATACCACCGCCTCTACAGGCACTACCTACGGCGTGTATGGGCGAAGCGAAAGCACCAACGGCTATGGAGTCTATTCCCGCGGACGCTTCGCCGCTACAGGCACCAAGTCGTTCCAGATTGACCATCCTCTCAACCCAGAGACGCACTTCCTCAACCACTACGCCGCCGAAGGTCCTGAACCGCAGAATATCTATAACGGCGTGGTGGTGCTGGACGCGCGCGGCGAGGCGTGGGTGCAACTGCCCGACTACTTCGAAGCCATCAACCGCGACCCGCGCTATACACTCACCCCTATCGGCGCGCCCATGCCCAACCTGCATGTGGCAGTAGAAATCCAGAACAACCTGTTCAAGATTGCAGGAGGCGTTCCCGGCAAGAAGGTCAGCTGGGAGGTGAAAGCCATCCGCAACGACCGCTGGATTCAGGAGTACGGATACCAGACAGAGACGCCCAAACCTGCCCAGCATCGGGGCAAGTATCTGCACCCTGAACTGTATGGACAGCCCAAAGAGCTGGGCATCCACTATCGCCCTGAACCTGAGCGGGAGGCGCCAGTAAAGCAGTAGGTTCGGTGGGGAGAAAGGAGGTCTTCATCCATGCGAAAACTGCTTGCAACACTCGCCCTGCTGGGTGTGGCATCACTCACACTCGCCCAGTCGGGAGGGGACTTTGACCTCTCGTGGAGCGTCATTACCGGCGGCGGTGTGACCTTCAGCACAGGCGGAAACTTCCAGTTAGGTTCCACGCTCGGACAGCCCGTCGCCTTCGGAGCCAGTCCACTGCACACCGGCGGAACCTTCGACCTCAGCGACGGCTTCTGGTTCGTGCGCCATGCTACCCTCAGCGGGGTGATCAACCTGCTGGACTTCGGGGGAGATGTGACGCTGGTTCCCGTGGAACTGCAGGTTCGCGCACCGGGCATCCTGACCCCGTTGCAGGTGCATACGCTGTCGTTGAACGGTTCAGGTGGCTACTCACTGGTAGCACCGCTGGAGGGGGTATATGACCTGTCAGCGAAGGCGTCGCACTGGTTGCGCCAGACGCTCCCTTCGGTGGCGGTGAACGGGTCTGGGGTAGCGAACTTCAGCCTGGTGAACGGCGACGTGGACGGCGACAGCGAGGTGACTTTGTTTGACTTTGGTGCGCTCGTAGCCGCTTTTGGTTCCATGCCGGGCGACCCGAACTGGAACGCCAATGCGGATTTAGACGGGGATGACGAGGTGACGCTGTTCGACTTCGGCATCCTGGTTCGCAACTTCGGCGCGATAGAGGACGACTGACCATCCCCTGCTGGGGGGCGAGGCTCCCGCCAAGCTGTCTAAGTCCCTCCCCGCCTGCGGGGAGGTCAGGAGGGGCTTTTTCAGGATCTGTCAGCCCCCTGCCGTCCCCCCCTGCAAGCAGGGGGACAATCTCTTTCCGCCCGCTGGAAATCAGAGGGCAACCACGGAGGGTTGCCCCTACACACGGCACATCGGCAGATTCTCCTCTCCCCGCGTCGGGGAGAGGTCGGGAGAGGGGTCGGCTCACCGGGAGATTTGCCCTCCAGAATACCCCCTGCAGGAATCAATCGCCCATCAGCGAACCCATTCCCAATCAGCACTGTTCAGAGGAGGAGGGAATATGTACGAGTTCACCCCATTGCGCAGAGATTTGCTGAAAAGCCTCGGCTCGCTGGCGGCGCTGACCGCCTTTGCGGAAGGCACGGGTGGAGCGATGGCGTTCGCCTCTACCCAGCAGGACGAAGGAAAAGGGGTGCTGAACGTGCGCGACTTCGGCGCGAAAGGCGACGGCAAAAGCGATGACACCTCCGCCTTCCAGAAAGCCATTGATGCCGCGCACGCGATGGGCGGTAACATTGTCTTCGTTCCCCGAGGCGACTACCTGATTGCCGGCACGCTGGAGGTGCGCGAGCACGTGGTGCTGGAAGGTGTGTTTCGCGGACCGACCTTCGGCTCACAGAACCGCGGCTCTACCCTGCTGGCGGTGGCTGGCAAAGGGCAGGTAGATGGCACACCTTTCATCACCCTGCGACAGAACGCTACCCTGCACGGCATCACCATCTTCTATCCCGAGCAGATCCAACAAGACCCACCCCATCCCTACCCATGGACCATCCGCGGCAACGGCGACAACTGCACGCTGGTAGATGTCCTGCTGGTCAACCCCTATCAGGGGATAGACTTCGGCACATTCCCATCAGGCAGGCACTTCATCCGCAACGTGGGCATGGAGGCGCTATACCGCGGGCTGTATATCGACCAGTGCTATGACATCGGCAGGGTGGAGAACCTGCATATCTGGCCCTTCTGGGAGGTATGGCAGACCCCGCTGAAGCAGTTTATGGTGCGCGAGGCGATTGCCATCATCATCGGGCGCACCGACTGGGAGTATATGAGCAACTGCTTCTGTATCGGCTATAAGATAGGCTTCCAGTTCATCCGCACCAAAGCGGGTTCGCCCAACGTGGTGCTGACTCAATGCGGCTCGGATGTCGGTCCGCTCGCGGTAAGGGTGGAGAGCGTGCAGGAACACGCGGGTATCGCCTTCGTCAATGGGCAGTTCATGGCAGGCATTGAGATCGAGGAGACCAACGCTGGTCCCGTGAAGTTCACCGGTTGTGGCTTCTGGGGGGTTGACACCACCGAAAGCCATGCAGTGCTGAAGGGCAAAGGGCACACCTTCTTCAACGGCTGTCACTTCAACGGCTGGGACCGTAAGAAGACCGGTGCGCCATGCATTGATGTTCAGAGGGGTGGTGTCACCATTACAGGCTGTGACTTCATGGACGCCGACAAGACGCATATCCGGCTGGGCAGAGATATAGACGTCGCGCTGATAATGGGCAACCGACTGCGAGGCAAGGAAGGCATCATCAACGAGGCTGGCGACCGAGCGCAGATTGGGCTGAACGCGGTAACGCCCTGATTACTCTGCCCGCACTATCTCGTCCCAGTCGTACACCCCGACGATGCGCTGACCGGGTTCCACAATCAGGAACTCATCGTCCCACTCGCCGAAGACCAGCTTGCGCAGGAGGCGCCCACTGCCCTCCAGTACCATCAGATCCCTGCCTTCCTGCTGGGCAAGGGCGCGGCATCGCTCCAGAAATCCGAGGTGACGAGTCTCAGGCAGTTCGATGAACACCACGCGGTTGCCTTCTGCCGCCTTGATACTGCCGTGGATGGTCTCAAAGATATACCTTCCGTTCTCCTCGCCGTACTGGGCGATATACTCCTCCAGCTTCGCGTAAAGCCCTGTAGCACTGCTCAGGCTGGACTCGCGAGTATACGCCCCGTCGCGCTCCATATAGCCGAGCGCACTGAAAGGAGTGCTGGGAGCATCAGCAAAGTGCTGTTTGAACGCCTCACGGGAGCCGAGAAACAGTGTACAGCAATCATGCGCACGCGGAATCACCAGCCGCGTCTTGTTCGCTCTCAGATTCAGCGTGGAGTTTCCACACAGCCCGTACCCCAGCAGAATCGCATCGTACTGTCGCAGCGAGGCTTCCGCTTCCTCGATGCGCGACTGAATGAGTGCACGCAAGCGGTTGCTGTCGTCATGTGCTCCTTTCGGGGTAAACTCCAGGTCAACAGTATGGGGGCTGTCGGCAACGTAGCGACAGACCTCCCGGGTGAGCACTTCACAGGCAATCAGTTTAAACAACATCTTCTCCATCCTTCTGGCACGTTCTTGCCATGATTTTACCGTGACATTGCGTCGGAGTCAAAGGGTGTGAAGGGAAAACTGCGAACACGGTATAATAACGGTAATAGTGCAGACAAGTGTTTAGATGGTGATTGGTCATGGCGCCGCTCCCGCTCACGGCCGCGGAACATTTCGGGCGATGGGTACAGGAGAACGACCCTTCTGTTCAGGAGAAGGTCGTACTCGTTGCCGGATGTGGTGACGGCAAAGAGGCGCGGTATATCCATCAGCGGACGCAGGCAACGGTGATTGGCTTTGACCTTCGTGAGAAGCCGCCTGCGGGCTGGGAGTGGGAGGATGGGTTGTACTACCTGCGGGCGGACGTTACACGCCTGCCCTTTCGGGGTGAGAGCTTCGATTATGTGTTTTATCATCATGTAATAGAGCACGTTTCCAACCCGATGGCGAGTCTGCATGAGATATACAGAGTGCTGAAGCCCGGGGGCTACCTGTATATCGGCACCCCGAACAGGCACCGGGCTGTGGGTTACGTCGGCGCTGCGGGGGTTACGTGGAAACAGAAGCTGCTGTGGAACTGGGCTGACCTGAAGGCGAGGTTGCAGGGGCGTTTTCGTAACGAACTCGGCGCACATGCAGGCTTCACCCGCCGAGAGCTGGAGACAATGCTCGGTGAGCGTTTCGGGCAAATCACGTGGCTAACGGCAGACTATCTTCGGTTCAAGTACGGTGCGCGTTTGCCACGATGGTTCATGGGGCTGTTGTGCCGCGATGGAGTGCTGGAGTTTGCGGCGCCAGCACTATACGCCCTGTGTAAGAAGTGAAGGAGGCACGCTGAAATGTCCACACGTGTGCGCAAACCTGAACCCGTGCCGCCGTCCGTGCTGAGCCGGCGAGTGTACGATATCGTCGGCATCGTGCTTTTTACGGTGGGCGCGGTGGTACTTGTCAGCCTGACGACCGCCGAGAACGGCTATCTGGGGCAGTGGCTGAACGAGCTCCTGCGCCGAATCGCCGGGCTGGGTGCGTTCGCGGTACCGCTCCTTCTCATGCTGTTGGGTACGCTGTTCCTGATTGGCTACGAGCGGTTCTCCTTCACCAACACCTCCTGGGGCGCGGTACTGATGTTCCTGGCGTTCACCGGCTGGGC
Source organism: Chthonomonadia bacterium (assembly GCA_013314755.1). GTDB lineage: Bacteria > Armatimonadota > HRBIN16 > HRBIN16 > HRBIN16 > HRBIN16. The sequence goes on along the minus strand of JABUFA010000005.1, from coordinate 47,359 downwards.
ACACGTCACGCGCGTGCCCTTCGAGCGCAATTTCTCTCCTGAAGGTTTGCGCACAGGCGGCGGCTATATCGGCGGCGCCATCGTATACATCGTGCATTCCCTGCTCAATCTGGCGGCGGTGTATATCGTGCTGACGGCTCTGACCATTATTGCACTCCTGCTGATTGTGGACCTGCCGTTTGTGGACATCGCCCGGCGCACCATCGCCGGCTGGATCAAGGGCTTTCAGCTGGCTCAACAGGGCGCACGCACCGTGAAAGAGAAGGGAGCGGCGATACGCAGTGCCCGCGCGGCGCGAAAAGCAGGTAAGGAAGAGGTCAAACGCACGCTGGTGAGCAATGAAAACCGCGCGGTCGCCCAGGCTCCAGCCCCTGCCAAAGAGTCGCCCAAACGCAGTGCGAACCTGATAGAAGCCGTCCAGCAGAGGCTTAGTCGCGAGCCGTCCTCCCGAAGCGAGGAAGAGACCGTAGTCGCTCCGCTCAACGGCGAGATTGTGGAGGAGTACGAATATCCACCGCTCTCCCTGCTGAAGGAACCTGCTCCACCGCCCAAGCGCATTCAGGCGGAGCTCTCTGAAAAAATCCGCATCCTCGAACAGACGTTAGACGAGTTCGGCATCGGAGCAAACGTGGTGGAGATTGCGCACGGACCCACCGTCACGCGCTACGAGGTGCAGCTGGCTCCCGGTATCAAGGTGAGCAAGATCGTCAGCCTCGCGGATAACCTGGCGATGGCGCTGGCGGCGATAGACGTGCGCGTGGAAGCTCCCATCCCGGGCAAGTCGGCTATCGGGGTGGAAGTGCCCAACGACAACCCGCGCATCGTCACCCTGCGCGAGGTCATCGACACCGACGAGTTCCGCAACGCCCCGTCTCTGCTGACCTTTGCGCTGGGCAAGGACGTGGGCAACGAAAACCGCTACGCCGACCTCGCCAAGATGCCCCACCTGCTCATCGGTGGTGCCACCAACTCGGGCAAGAGCATGTGTTTGAACACGCTTATCGCCAGTATTCTCTATCGCGCCACCCCGCGCGAAGTGAAGTTCATCATGATCGACCCCAAGCGGGTGGAGCTCTCGCTGTTCGACGGCATCCCGCACCTGATGTGCCCGGTGGTGAAGGACGTGAAACAAGCCTCCGGTATCCTGCGGGCGGCGATTAAGGAGATGGAGCGACGCTACGACCTCTTCTCGCGCACGGGGGTACGCAATATCGACGGCTACAACTCCCGCGTTGGTGAGGAGGAGAAACTGCCCTACGTGGTGATTGTGGTGGACGAGCTGGCGGACCTGATGATGCAGGCGGCGGCAGAAGTGGAAACCTCCATCTGCCGACTGGCGCAACTCGCCCGCGCCACGGGAATCCATCTGGTCATCGCCACGCAGAGACCTTCGGTGGATGTCATCACCGGCACCATCAAGGCGAACATCTCCTCCCGAATCGCCTTCGCGGTTTCCTCGCAGGTGGACAGCCGCACCATTCTGGACATGGCGGGCGCAGAACGCCTGATCGGACGAGGCGACATGCTGTTCCTGCCCATTGACGCCTCCAAACCCACGCGCATTCAGGGCTGTTACATCAGCGAGCAGGAAGTCGAAGCGCTGGTGAAGTTCCTGAAACAGCAGGGCGTGCCGGAGTACACCCTCACGCCGATTGAGAGCGGTTTCAGCACGCGCGACGACATCGAAGAAGAGGACGAAGACGAGCTGTTCGAGCCTGCCGTTCGTCTGGTAGTGATGAACGGGCACGCCTCCACCAGCCTGCTCCAGCGGCGGTTCAAAATCGGCTATACCCGCGCCGCCCGCCTGATAGACATGATGGAACAGCGAGGGATTGTGGGGCCCCTGGACGGCGCGAAGCCGCGCGAGATATTGATTACCCGCGACGAAATGGAAGCGATGTTCAACCGGGAATAGGGCGCACTACTGCCCCAGGATTTGCACCACCACCTGGCGCTGGCGCGGGCGCGTGTCAAAATCTATCAGCACCACCTGCTGCCACGTGCCGAGGGTGGCTCTGCCCTGCACTATGGGCACGGTGAGCGACGGACCCAGCAGCGACGCCCGCACATGCGCATGACCATTATCGTCGCCCCAGCGGGCTTCGTGCGCATACGGGGCGCCAGCAGGCGCAATTCCCTCAAAAGCACGCTGAAGGTCACTCACCAGCCCCGGCTCAAACTCCATTGTCGTCAGTCCGGCGGTGGAGCCAATCACAAAGAGCACCGCTATGCCCTCCTGTATCCCGCTTTCGCGCACCGCCGACTGCAGGTCCTGAGTGATGTCTATCGTATGCCCGTTGCCGCGGGTATCTCGTGTGATGGTGGCGTGGAAAACCTTCATCTCGCTCGTCATATCGCTATCTCCTGCCCCCTTCGCGTTCATCAGTACTGCAGGGCAATGCCCGTCACGTAGATACTCCAGTCCTGATCCGCGCTCTGCTGGTTCGAGTCCACAAGCACCACCGACTCCCAGCGGACGGGATAGTGCACCACCCCATCGTTCGCCCCGCCCCAGAAGCCGGGAAAACCACCGTCCAGGCGCATGGTCACAAAACGCCAGCCTTTCCACGTAATGGGTCCGTAGTCAGGCTGGAAGGTCTGTCCGGTGCTATCGGTGATGCGGCAGCGAAGTATGTTACCGCTGCCGTCTCCGTATACCCACATGCCCACCGCTTTAGGCTTGCCCTCAATGCGCACCATCCCTTCCGGCAGGTTGATGCAGGCGAACCTCCACCCCTTCGCGAAGCGATAGTCCAGGCGCATTGCAGACACAGCGCTCGACGGGGCGGGTTCTGGCGCCTCGGCAAAACGCACCTCCGCTCTGCCCTCCACTTTGGCATCACCATCCACCCACGCACGCCAGTTCACGTCAGGACGCACTACGTCCAGCACCATCCACCGCTTGCCATCCAGGCGCGCCAGCACCGCTCCTTTTCCATCTATCAGCCGGGCGGACATCCGCACATCAGAAGGCAGGTTCCGGGGCATCTCTATCGTGAGCCTTGTCTCGCGCTCCCCTTTTGCCATCCGTACAGGCGCGCTGCCTCCCAATCCTCCTGCTTCCACCTGCAGGGTAGCGTTCAGCGGCTCCTCCGAGGGGTTCTGCACCACCGCCACGACACGCCTGCCCGATGGTGGCAGAAGGTCAACCTTCAGCGCATTGGAGAGACACAGCCACACCGTTCCGGTCTGCAGAGGGTTGGTTCCTTCCCCAACCCACTCTATCGTCGCCCGTATATGCTCCTCGCCGCGCTCCACAATTCTCACGGGGATGTTGACCACACGCTGTTCTCCACCTCGCAGTCGGAAGCGAGCCTGCCCCAGCACCGTATCCCCACGCCTCACACGCAGGGTCACGCTCAGTGCTCGCGAGAGGGGATTGCGCACGTTCACAGGCACATTCTGCGCCACACCCGCGCGGATTGTCACCACCTGCCTGAGAGGCGACCACGCTCCTACCAGACGCAAATCTGCTTGCGCCGGTATCAGCACGTATTGCGGCTGTTCGGACAGGTCGAGTACAAAAGGCGCATCGGATACTGCTGTGGTACGCGACCTGCCGGTCATCTGCACGATGCGCACATTACCGCGCGGCAGGCTGAGTGTAATCGGATGCGCATCGCCCGTTGTCCACCCAGCCAGTGCCAGGTCATCGCCCTTGCGGAACAGCAGCAGATAGTCATTTGGATTAGGCAGGGCGATTCGGCGTAGATAGCGATAACCGTTCAGAGTGCTGGTCAGCGTCTTGGCGGCGACATAGGCGGGTTTCGGGCGCAGGTCATGGTATACCGTGCCGAAATGGTGCTCCGGCTCCTTCGGGTCCTCGCCGTCGTTTTTCCAGTCGTACCAGATGCTCAGGAAGACGTCGTTCGCCAGGTTGGTCAGCCACTGGCGAGGCAGATAGCATGCCTGCTTCTGCATGTCCATGCCCTGCCAGACGTCCGAATAGCCCCACTCGCCGGAGAGAATGGGCAAATGTTTGCGGGGACTGTAGCGATCCAAAAGCAATCTCAGCCGACGATAATCGCTCTCTACCGTTTCGGGCGGTTGCTGGCGATAGGGATGCACCGTCACTGCATCCAGCCGCTCCAGCACACCCCGCTCTCCCAGCGTTTCGAAGAAGTCCCACGGGAACCCCGAAGAGGCGGGCGCCACAATGAAAGCGTTGGGGTCAGCCTGGCGAACGGCATCAATCACTACGTGCGCCAGCTTCGCATAGTCTTCCACGTTGGGCTTGGGACGCCAGAAGAAGATATTCGGCTCGTTCCATATCTCCCACAGGATGCCCTTGCCTGCATAGCGTTTGGCACCCGCCGCAGCAAACCGCGCGAACGCTGCCCTGCCCTCGTCCGTGTACGGAGCCATATCGTTGTCATACAGCGGGTTACCGTAATCCAGAATGAACAGGATGCGCACACCGCGCTCGGTCATATCGCGCACCAGCACATCGTAGTCCGAGAAATCGTACACTCCCCGTTGTTTCTCAATGTGCACCCACGAGAAGTCCATTCGGACGAAGCGAAAGCCTCCTTCCGCCAGCAGGTTCAGCTCCTGCTGTGGGGCGCGCGTAAAGTGGATGTTGACCCCGAATGGCAGAGGAACTACCGGCTCGGGAACGCCGCGCGGCTCCGCTGTGACAGTGGTAGTAAGTGCAATCATAGCCAGTATACTCCCAAAGAAACGAGTGCTCATCATCCCACAACCTCCTTTGACTCTGTTCGCGCCTGTCACGCGGTACACCTTTACGCAGACTTCAGGTCTGGTTTCTCCGCAACCAGAAGGCTACCGCGATGCCCAGCCACACTATCGCCGCCAGCCCGACGGCGCCGAGAGGCGAGCGCATCGCCTGCAGAACAACCGATACTGCCGCAAGCGCAAGCCACACTGCCCATCCGCGCCACCACATCAAGGAGATTGGGAACAGGTCCACCACCGCACGCAGATACCGGCTGGCACCAAACCGACTGCGCCCGCGACGGCGCACCACATGCGGTACGGGCACTTCGACCACCCGATAGCCCATTCGCGCCGCCAGCACAGGAAGATACCGGTGCATATCCGAAAACATCCAGCCTGCCAGGCTCTCGGCGACTTCGCGTTTCATCGCCTTCGTGCCGCAGTTGACGTCGTGCAGGGGCAGGTCGGTCAGCCAACGCAACACCGTGTTGAATACCCGGGAAGCGAACACCCGAAAAGGAGAATCCTGTCTCTGCTGACGCCACGCAACCACCAGATGCGCCTCGCCCGACTGTACGCGGGCAACCAGCATGGGCAGTACTTCGGGAGGCTCCTGCAGGTCGGCGTCGGTGGTCACCAGGATACTGCCCCGTGCCACCGCGAACCCAGCAGACAGCGCAGCGGTCTTACCCCGCCGACGAGGCAGTGCTACAGCACGCACACATACTGGCTGAGGCTCCTGCAGAAGCGTCTGCAGTTGCTGATTTGTGCCGTCGGTGCTTCCGTCGTCCACATAGACAATCTCGCCCTCAGGGTCCATGCCCGCCAGCGCCTTCGCGAGGCGTGTATGCAGTTCGGGCAGGTTCTCCTCCTCGTTATACATCGGCACGACAATGCTTATTCGCGGTGTGCTCAACGTTTCCCATCCTCCACCGTAAACAGGTCAAACTGCTCACGATAGCCATCGGGTAGCCAGCGGAAAGGTGGCGCGCCCCGAAGCGAAGCGTAAAACCCCGCTTGGGGTGGCAGGGTTGCCAGACGTGCCGGCGCGGTAACCTCCACGCTCTGCTCATACATCAGAGAAGGAACCAGCGATGGGGGAACCGCCGCATCGCCACCCACCGTTGGAACGGCTATCCGCGTGCCAGGTTCGGGCAGACGGTTCGCGCTGACCTGTTTCAGCCCTGCCCGCTGTGCGTAATACATCCATCCCCAGTGTCCCACGAACGCCTGAACCGAATGCCGTTCCACCAGTTCCGCCGCCGCCCGACGGTAAACATCCGCTATCTGCATATCACACCAGCCTGCATACACCCCATAAACGGTCTGTGCCAGCAGAATCAGCGTCAGGGCACTGCTTCGCCATCTGCTCACGTTTCCGGCATCTCCCCACAGCAAAGCCAGCGGTGGCAGGGCAGGCAGAAGGTGACGCGCCGCCGCAAATGGAGCACCCACGCCAATCGCCAGAAGCACCCACGCCGTCCACACCACGCAAAACGCCTGCTTCCCCCACAATCCGACCGCTCGCGCCATGCTCAGCACCAGCAGGACCGCCCCCACCGCACACCAGAAAGCGGATTCCACATCGCCGGCAGGCAAAGCCAGCCGCCACCGCCACCAGCCCACCACAAGCCCTGCCAAAACACCGACGCCCATGACAACCGCATGGCGACACACCACCATCGCCCACAACCACAACAGCCACACCCCGCCCAATCCCGCCAGCGTGCCCCACAGACGGTCGGACAGAGGGGTGACAATGTCTTTGCGCATCAAGGTAGTCACAAGGTGCAGTCTGTCATAGACCAATAGGTTATGTGCGCACCAGATAGCAAGCGGAAGCAATCCCCAAAGCACATACCACAGGTGCCTCGGGCGGCGTTGCAGGAGCACGTACAGTGCCAGCAGAATCACCGCACCCAGCCCCGAATACTTCATCAGCACCGCACACCCGGCGACCAGCACGCCCAGAACCATCCCCCTGCCCTGCGCGGAGTCGCTTCCCCGCACGAACCATGCCGTGCCCAGTGTCCACAACGCCACCATCGGCACATCGCGCATCAGGTTTGGCGAGACAATCGTTGCGGGGTTGAGCAGAACCAGCGCGGTCACCGGTGTAGGATGCACCCCGAACCGTTGCGCCAGCAAAACCACCCCCCACCACAGCAGGAACTGCCAGACCAGCATCATGGCGTGCAGGAGCCACTCGCGCTCACCGCCGACAGCAATGAGGGGCGCCAGCAGGTAGCTCAGCAACGGTGGGTTGGTGGTAACGTGGAAGGTACTTCGGACACTGCCATCCCAGTCCAGCTCGCCGCCGAAGGGGTCAAAGGGATTGCGCAGAATCTGCCGGGCGATGTGCACCACGACTGTATCGTCAACGTGCAGGGGCTTGTGGATAAAGGCTATCTGTATAGCAAGAGCGAGCAGGAGCACGAGATACGTGCTCTTCGGCAGGCTGAACGCTGACGGACTGTGTGAAACCGCTTGCTCCATCCCTTCTGACCCAGTTTTAATTTTCCTCTCCCCGTCCGCACAGTCCTGCAGGGGTTTACCCACCCGCCAGATTGGAGGGCGAACCTCCCGGTGAGCCTTCCGTAGGGGCAACCCCCTGTGGTTGCCCAATAAGAAACAGGATAGCCCCACCTGACCTCCCCGCGAAAGCCCTCACCCTGACCATCTCCCACAAGGAGAGGGAATGTCCCCCTGCTTGCGGGGGGACGACAGGGGGGCTGACAACACCTGAAAAAGTGGAAACCCCTCTCCCAACCTCTCCCCGACGCGGGGAGAGTTGTCTCTCCCGACGAACCGTTCGTAGGGGCAACCCTTGTGGTTGCCCTTTAACATCCCGCAAGAAGACAGCGCTTCCCTCCCCTCGCGTTGCCTGCCCGCCTCAGAGTGCAGTATAATTACCTACAGGTATCTGTGGTCAGAACGGGAGAGGAGTACATGTCCGAAACGATAAACATTCCCAAAGTGTACGACCCCACCAGCGTGGAGGAGAAGTGGTATCGGTTCTGGAAGGAGCGCAACTACTTCGCGCCCGACCCCAAACCGGGCAAGCCTACCTACTGCATCACCATTCCGCCGCCCAACGTCACCGGCTCACTGCATATCGGGCACGCGCTGTGCTATACCATCCACGATACGCTCATCCGCTGGCGCAGGATGCAAGGGTACAACACCCTGTGCGTGCCCGGAACGGACCACGCGGGCATCGCCACCCAGAACGTGGTGGAGAAACAGCTGCGCCGCGAAGGGCTGACCCGCCACGACCTGGGCAGAGAGCGGTTCCTGGAGCGCGTGTGGGAGTGGGTGCGCGAATACGGCGGCGTTATCCTGACGCAGTTCCAGCGGCTGGGCTGTTCCTTTGACTGGAGCCGAACCCGCTTCACGATGGATGAGGGCTACACCCGCGCTATTCTGGAGTGCTTCGTGCGCTGGTGGGAGGATGGGCATATCTATCGCGGCAAACGGGTGATTAACTGGTGTCCACGCTGTTTGACCGCGCTTTCGGATATCGAAGTGGAGCACGAGGACCAGCCGTCCAAACTGTACTATATCCGCTATCCGTTCAAAGACGGTTCGGGCTATGTGGTGGTGGCAACTACCCGACCGGAGACCATGCTGGGCGATACCGCCGTTGCCGCCAACCCCGCCGACGAACGCTACCAGCACCTGTTCGGCAAGACCATCATCCTGCCGCTGGTGGGGCGCGAGATACCCTTCATCGCCGACGACTACGCGAAACCCGAGTTCGGCACGGGCGCGGTCAAAGTGACCCCCGCACACGACGCCAACGACTTCGAGTGCGGACTGCGCCACGGACTGCCCCAGGTGGTGGTCATTGACGAACACGCTCGCATGACCCCTGAAGCGGGGGAGCGGTATGCCGGATTAGACCGCTACGAGGCACGCCAGCGCGTGCTGGAAGACCTGGAGGCGCAGGGACTGATTGAGCGAATAGAGGATTACACTGTACCCACCGCCACCTGTGCCCGCTGTGATACCGTGATTGAACCCCTGCTGTCGGAACAGTGGTTCGTGCGTATGAAGGCGATTGCCCAGCCCGCCATTGAAGCCGTGAGGGAGGGACGTGTGCGCTTCATCCCTGACCGCTATGCCCGCGTGTATCTGGAGTGGATGGAGAACATCAAGGACTGGTGCATCTCGCGCCAGCTGTGGTGGGGACACCGCATCCCCGTTTGGACCACCGAGGATGGCGAGTATATCGTCGCCCGCTCTGAGGAGGAGGCACGCCAGAAGGCAAACGGCAAAGCCATCAAGCAGGACGAAGACGTGCTGGATACCTGGTTCTCGTCCGCGCTGTGGCCCCATGCCGTGCTGGGCTGGCCCGAGCAGACGCCCGACCTGAGCACCTACTACCCCACTTCGGTGCTGATTACCGCCCGCGACATCATCTACCTGTGGGTCGCGCGCATGATTATGACCGGGCTGTACTTTATGAACGATGTGCCATTCCGCGACGTGTATATCTACGCAACCGTGCTGGACGAGCAGGGGCGACGCATGAGCAAGTCACTGGGCACGGGCGTGGACCCTCTGGACCTGATTGAGATGTACGGCGCGGATGCCCTGCGCTTTGCCCTGCTGGTGCGCACCGCCAAAGGACAGGACATCCGTTTCGCCAGCATCGAGCACGGCAGGCACAGCCAGGTGGAAGAGGCGCGGAACTTCTGCAACAAGATATGGAACGCCTCGCGCTTCGTGCTGATGAACCTGGACGAGCAGTTCCGCACCCGGTTCGACGGCTCCCTGCCCCCCGACGAGCGGCTGACCGACGTCGACCGCTGGATACTGAGCAGGCTGAACGCCACCATCCGCACGGTCAACACCGCGCTGGAAAGCTATGACATGGACGACGCGGCGAAAGCCATCTACTCGTTCCTGTGGGACGAGTACTGCGACTGGTATATCGAGATGAGCAAGCCGCGCCTGAACGCCGGCGGCGAGGAGCGCGAAACCGCCCAGCGCGTGCTGGCGGTGGTGCTGGAGCATACCCTGCGCCTTTTGCACCCCTTCATGCCCTATATCACGGAGGAAATTTGGCAAAGCCTGCCGCACGAAGGCGATAGCATCATGGTGGCGCCCTTCCCCACCGAGCAGGCGCAGTGGAACGCCCCGCAGGCGGAAGAGCGTATGCAGAAACTGATTGAAGCGGTGCGAGCCATCCGCGCCCTGCGCACCGAAATCGGGCTGGACATCTCGCTGAAGGCGAACGTGCTGGTGGTGCCGGTTTCGGCGGAGGCGGAGAGCCTTCTGCGCGAACACGAAGCCATCATCCGCACCCTCCAGCGCGTGGAGCCAATGCAGATTACGCAAAGCCTGCCCGAGGGCGTGAAAGCGGTTGCCACCCACTGCGACCTGGCAGACATCTATCTGCAGATGCAGGCGGTGGACATCGAGCGCGAGCGACAACGTGTGCAGAAGGAGCTGAACGCACTGGAGAAGGAGCTTCAGCGCGTCAACGGCAAGCTGGGCAACGAGCAGTTCCTGCAAAAGGCACCCCGCGAGGTGGTGGAGAAGGAGCGTGCCATTCAGGCGGAACTGCTGGAACGCCAGGCGAAACTGCTGGAGCGGCTGAAACGGCTGGATTAACGGAGCGAGATGCTTCGGACGTTTATAACTTTTCGGAAGCCTTGCCCGTCTATAAACACGGAAAACGGAGAAACACAGAGGAGAGCAGTATGGTTAAACGAGCGCTTCTGGGCGTCGGTTTGTTATCGTTATGCGCCGCCTTTGCACTGGCGCAATCGCAGGACATCAACGACTACGTGCAGACCCGCCTGCGTGATTTGCGTGCCACCGTTCGTCAGCAGACCGCCAACCAGCGCGAGCTGGAGAAAATAAATAAGGACTTTGCCAACTCGTACCGCATCAAGCAGATGACCGCCCGCTATAAAGAGCCGTCCAAAATGCGGCTGGAGAGCAAGGTGGGCGTGGTCAACGTGGTGTATATCATCAACGGCAACTATAAACACGTCTCCGCCGGTCCCATCAAGAACACCGACGACATCAGCAACGCACCCGGCAAACGGCAATCGCTGATGGATTTCGGCATCTTGACGCCCAGCTTCATGAAGCTGGTAAACGCAAAGTTTCTGCGCTACGACCACGAGGGAGGCGTGCGCTATGCGGTATTTGAACTCACCTGGGCGAACTCCGACGATACCTCCAAACACATCGTCTGGATGGATGGTAAGACGCACACTGTGGTCAAACGTCAGTGGTACAATCAGCAAGGCAAGCTGATGGCGACTTTCTACTACAAGGAACCGAAAGAGGTTGCACCGGGCATCTGGGTGCCGACCCGCGTGGAGGTGTACAACGCCGAAGGCAAGCTGGGCGGCGTGACCACCTATGTGGACCTGCACGTCAACGAAGGCTTGCCCGACAGCCTGTTCCAGTTCTGAACGCTGTAGGGAGGCTATACCCCCGCGAACGCGCTGAAGCCACCATCAATGGGGATAACCGCCCCCGTCACAAACGCACTGGCAGGCGACGCCAGCCACAGGATAGTGCCTATCAGGTCGTCGGGCTCGCCGAAACGCCCCATGGGAGTGTGCGCGATAATCGCCTGCCCGCGCGGCGTCAGGTTGCCCTGCTCGTCCAGCAACAGGTAGCGGTTCTGTTTGGTCAGGAAGAAGCCAGGCGCAATCGCATTCACCCGTACTTTGGGCGAGTACTCCTGCGCAATGTGCACCGCTAACCACTGTGTGAAGTTACTCACCGCAGCCTTCGCCGCAGAATAGCCCAGTACGCGCGTCAGCGGCTTGAACGCGGACATGGAAGAGAAGTTGATGATTACCCCGCCTGCTTCGTTCTCCAGCATCTGCCGGGCGAACACCTGGCTGGGCAGTATCGCCCCGCCGAACAGGTTCAGGTTGACAACCTTCTGCAGTGCCTCGACTGGCAGGTCAAAGAAGCTTCGTTCGGGCGACGTGGAGGCTTCGGGCATGTTACCCCCGGCCGCGTTCAGCAGAATATCCACCGCCCCTACCTCTCGTTTCACCGCTTCCGCCACCCGCTCGATATCTGCCTTATCCAGCACGTCCATCCGGTAGCCATACGCCTCTATCCCCTGCTGGCGCAGCTCCTGTACACGCTCATCCAGCGGGGCGATGTCGGTCAGCACGATGCGCGCACCGGCTCTGCCCAGTCCTCGCGCTATCGCGCCAGCCAGCACGCCCGCGCCTCCCGTGAAAAGCGCGACCTTTCCTTCCACCGAGAACAGTTCCTGAACGATGCTCATGCTTCTCCTCCTTCAGAAAATCGGGCTATAATTCCGCATGTTCGGCAAACGCCTGAGCGAGATCCGCCATCAGGTGACGAAAGAAGCGATACCTCTCCCGATAATGGGCTACTGTTTCCGGCTGGGGATCGTACTGATTGCCGGGCTGTACCATCGCCTGCGTCGCCTGCAGAACGTCAGGGTACACCCCCAGCGCAGTATATCCCAGAATCGCTGAACCGACCAACCCCGGCTCCTCCACCCGGCTGACCTGCAGGGGCACGCCCAGCACATTCGCCATTGTCTGCATCCACAACGGCGAGCGTGAGCCGCCTCCACCGATGCGTACCCGCGCAGGCGTCACGCTATTCTGCTCCAGCGCGTCGGCAACAATACGCAGGGCGAAGCATACCCCTTCCATTGCGGCGCGAACGATATGCCCGCGGGCGTGATAGCCCCGCAAGCCGAAGAACACACCCGAAGCCGAGTTGCCAATCTGCGGGTTGCGCTCGCCGCTGAGAAACGGCAGGAAGAACAGCCCCGCCGAATCGGTCACCCCTTCCGCCTCGCGGTTCATCGCCTCGTAGTCGATATGCAGGACGTTATCACGAAGCCAGCGCAGGGTGATGCCCGCGTTGTTAATCGCCCCGCCCGGAAGCCACCTTCCGCACGCCAGGTAGCAGGTCTGTAGACGCATCGCAGGGTCGCTGTCCAGAGTCGGCTGAGGCTGTGCCATACGAAGCATCGCCGTGGTGCCCAGGTTGATTGCCGCCGTTCCCTCCAGCATCGCGCCGATGCCAATAGCCACTGCGCCCCCGTCGTACACGCCAGGCACCAGCAGACACCCCTCCGCCACGCCCAGTTCCATGCACACAGACGAGGACAGACTTGCCAGCACCCTGTCCGCCTCCACAGGGGAGGGTAAACGCTCCCTTTCCAGCCCAAGCACCTCCAGTGCGTAGTCGTCCCACTGCAGGCTGTGCAGGTTCATCAGCTGTGTCGCCGTGCCAAGGCTGGCTTCGGTTACCCACTGCCCTGTCAGGCGGTGGATCAGGTAATCCTTCGCACCCACAAACCATCGTGCCCGGGCGAAAATCTCGGGATGGACCGTTTTCAGCCAGAAGAGCTTGGAAAACGGATAGTGAAACAGCGGCGGACAGCCCGTTCGCTCGTACAGGTGGCGCGCATCTATCCGCTCCAGCAGTTGCGGATAGGTCTGCTGGGGACGGGTGTCCAGCAGGGTGATGATTCCTGTCAGCGGTTCCCCTTCCTTGTCCACCGCTAGCAGGCTCAGCTGATATGCGGAAAGCACCAGCGCACTAACCTGCGTCCCAAAACCTTCCGCAACCTCCCGGCAAACCCCGCGAAAAGCTTCCCACAACAGGCGGGGGTCGTGTTCTGCCCTGCCGGTTCCGTCCCGGTTCAAAGGCAGTTCGCGCTGAACCACCCGCACCACCCGACCGTCGGGGTTCACAAGTCCCCCTTTGATATTGGTGGTGCCGACATCAACGGAAAGTATTAGCGGCGTACCCTGGCTCATTCTTCCCTCTGCCGGTGCTCTGTTGCAACTGCTGATTACGACGACCGCTCCGCCACCTCCTGCTTTCAGGGGGAGTTAAAGGGCAACCACAGATGGTTGCCCCTACAGTATCCCTTTGGAGGGCGAGGCTCCCGCCGAGCCCCACGTCAGGGGGCAACCACGAGGGTTGCCCCTACGGTCGGCTCACCAGGAGGTTCGCCCTCCAATATGTCAGCTGCCCTCTCGCTGGAGAGCGAGGCTCCCGCCGAGCCGATGATAACCTAACCCCCAGCCCCTTCCCTGCGAGGGAAGGGGAGCATCTTCTCTCCCCGCGTCGGGGAGAGGTCGGGAGAGGGGTTTCATCTCCGGAGGGCGAGGCGCCTGCTGAGCCGTCCGAGTCCCTCCCCGCCTGCGGGGAGGTTAGGAGGGGCTTTTCAGGTGTTGTCAGCCCCCCTGTCGTCCCCCCCACAAGCAGGGGGACATTCCCTCTCCTTGTGGGAGAGGTCAGGGTGAGGGCTTTCGTAGGAAGGTCAGGTAGAGCTGCCCTCCTTCTCAGGGGGCAACCACAAGGGTTGCCCCTACAGGAAATCCGCCCTCCAGCAAACCGTTGACAACAAATGTTGAGTAAGTGTATAATCTTAGTCAAGATAAATATCTCAGGGAGGTGCATCATGAGCGCTGCACATCAACCAAACGTTCTGGTAACCACCGCTTGGGTACAGGAACACCTGAACGACCCGAACATCCGGCTGGTGGAGGTGGACGTCGACACCACCGCTTACGACTCGGGGCACATTCCGGGCGCCATCGGCTTCAACTGGCAGACCCAGCTTCAGCACCAGGTGCGCAGGGATATCATCACCCGCGAGGAGTTCGAGCAACTGCTCAGCGAGAACGGCATTGGTAACGAGCACACGGTGGTGCTGTACGGTGACAACAACAACTGGTTCGCGGCGTATGCTTTTTGGCTGTTCACCATCTACGGGCACGAGAAGCTATACCTGATGGATGGCGGGCGCAAAAAGTGGCTGGCAGAGGGACGCCCACTGACCACCGAACGTCCCAGCTACCCGCCCACGCAGTATCGCGCCAAAGAGCCAAACCTGAACATCCGTGCCTTCAGCGCACAAATCCTGCCCAACCTGAACAATGCAGACTACGTGCTGGTGGACGTGCGCTCGCCGCAAGAGTTCACGGGCGAGGTCATCGCGCCTCCGGGCATGAGTGAGACCGCTCAACGTGGTGGGCATATCCCGGGCGCGGTGAACATCCCCTGGGCGCAGGCGGTGAACGAGGACGGTACCTTCAAGAGCGTCGAGGAGCTGAAGGCGCTGTATCAGTCGCGTGGTGTCACCCCGGACAAGCACGTGATAGCCTATTGCCGTATCGGCGAGCGATCGTCGCACACGTGGTTTGTGCTGCGCTACCTGCTGGGCTATCCCGACGTGCGCAACTACGACGGCAGCTGGACCGAGTGGGGCAACCTGGTAGGTGCACCTATCGAGCGCGAGGCGACCACCGCAAAGGCATCTGTTGAAGCGCCCTGTCCGTCCTGACGCCGCCTGCTTCGTCGCCACCGATGGATAGCAACCAGCGGAACAGCCGCCGTCCAGAGGAGCAGGGAGGTGGCTTCGGGCACAGCCGGCAGGTCACCTCCCCCTCGCCCACCTGAGGAGCCTCCGCCCAGCGAAAGGATGACGCCTGCGCCCATCGTGAACAGCGGCGCCAGCGCAGCAGGAGAAGCGTAGGCAAGCGCACCGGTGTGAGAGGAGGGCAGGTCAGGTATGCTCAGCACAATATCCGCATCCCAGGGTGGCAGGTCATCCATCTGCATCGGCGCGAGCGCAGGGTCGTCGAAGAGGTTCGGCTCTAAGGTAGCAACAGGTAGTGGCAATGGCGGTTCCTCTACTTGCGGCGGAAGCACAGGCTCAGTAGCATCTGCTGTAGGCAGAGGTGGGTTCTGCACCGAGGGCGCCGCGCACCCGGGCAGAGAAGTACTCATCGGGTTGCCGCACTCCGCCAGTAGTACCGGCTGTCCTGTGCGCAGATGCATAAAGACGGGCGTGCCTTTTCTCAGCCTGCGTATCTGGCTGCCGATGGTTCCATCCTTTTTTATATGGAACACTCTGTAACTGCCTGCACTGTTCAGCCGGCGCAAGGCTAAATGGCTTCGCACGTAGCGCACAAATTGCGCGGCGGGCACTCCGAAATGTCTCTCATAGCGAGCGGCGACTACAGGCGTGCTCTCTACCTGCTTGCTTAACTGCCACACGCTGGCAGCAGGCTGAATCAGAAAAGAGCCGCGAGGCATTCTGGCGCTCCAGCCAGGCATACTGCAAATCAGAACAGAAAACACAATGAATAAAAGCATCAAACGGTGGCTCACAGACACTCACTCCTTCCGTGTTGCTATCCATTACCGTTAGACAGCAAGCCATGAGCCAAAAGAGGTGATAGAGTATCTGTATTCTTACGGGATTCTGCAGAAAAACGGTAGGATTAACAGGAAAAAGAGGGAAGGGACCCGGCGGAGGTAACCGGGTCCCTCTGCTGCAGGTTCAGGCAGCCATATCCTGTTCCACTCTTCCCCAAAATGCTCGCAGGCTACATTGCGTTTGATGTACGAATTCCGAGAGGTTCACCCAGCCTTCGGTATAGTTACAGGCGCTCTCAACCCACAAGCCTGAAGCCAGTAGGTTCTCTTCCTTCAGCATCTGCAGAGCCTCTTCGCTCAACCGCTGGCGCACCACCTCCGCCTGCTCGCCCGTGTAGGGCAGTATCACTGCCAGGTCGTGCACGTCAATGCGGGCGGGGATATCTGCCTTGCGGATTTTGGCGCGAATACGGGGAGCCAGCCGCGCCATCACGCCTTCAAACAGGCTCAGCCCGTTCTGGCGGATGAACATCTGCGCACCGCCCACCCGGATAATGACCAGCCCCAGCGTGTAACCATAGCGACTGGCACGGTTAATCTCCTCATCCAGTCGGCTCTGGAAATAGCGGTGGTTATAACAGCCGGTAATCGGGTCAACGATAGAGGGCTGGAGCAGTTCGGCTTGCATCGCGCCCACCCGCTGTTGCATACGCATCATCTGTGCCTGTGCATCTTTCAGCTCTTCGGTCATCAGGATTTTGCGCAGTTTCTTGGTGGAGTTCCGCAGAATATGTGAGACGTAATTACACGAAATACCGAGTCGCTGAGCGATTTCTGTCTGAGAAAGCTCCTCATAAAAGAAGGCGTATAGCACCTGACGCTCGATCTCCTTCAACCGCTCCATCGCGTGCTCCAGCACCACCCGCTCCTCGGTGGCAATCTGCATGGTGATGCTATCGGGATGCTCCAGTTTTTCCATGTCTGCGCCCGGGAAGGTATCGTCATCCTCGTCATCGGCGGCGTCCAGAGAGGTTACCCGGAACAGGTCGCTGGTGGACAGCAGGTACTCCACCTGCTTCTCCTCCATATTCATTACCGCGCCGATTTCGGCAGGAGTGGGCTGTCTGCCCAGCTGCTGGGTGAGCGAGTCGACCACGCGCGTCAGCTTCTGCTGGAGCTCCTGAATCCATGCAGGCACTTTGATAATCTTGCCCCTGTCGCGCAGGTAATGTTTGATTTGTCCAATGATAAAATGCGTTGCATAGGTGGAAAACTTGGTGCCCTTGTCGGGGTTATACAGGTCGATAGCGTTGAGTAAACCGAGGTATCCCTCTTGAATCAGGTCCTCTATCGGCTCACCCGTATTGGTGAAACGGCGGGCAATGCTTTCCACCAGATTGGGAAACTGCTCCACGATACGCTCGCGGATTTGCAGGTCTCCGGTGCGGTGGTACTCAATGACGAGCTGCTGTATCTCGTTGTCGTCGTATCGCCTGGACATCCCTGTCGTTCCCTCTGGTTATCCTGAGTTTCTGGGGACGCATCCGGCGTCCCTCAAAGAGGCTACACTGGTATTATCGGCAGGAACGAGCCGATTTTTACCGTGCGGGCTACTGGATGGTGCTCACAGGAAGCGGTGGAGATGTGGGACGAGCAGGAGAATCGTTGAACAGTCGCTCGATCAGGGCGCGCGCTTCCTCTTCGTCCGCATACACATAACTGCGCCCCGGACGGCAGGGCAATGTGACCATCTCGATATTGCGCGAGGGCACTGACTTGGCGAACCACGCCAGCGCCAGCATCTGCCCGTAGCTGAGGGTGCTCTTCAGGTTCTCATCCACGGCGTCCAGCAGTTGCGGCAGCTTCAGGTAAGTGCTGGGGTGCCGGAAATGCTCCTTCACCGCCGCGAGAAACTTCTGCTGGCGTTCGATGCGCCCCAGGTCGCTGTCCACGTTGCGGATGCGCACGTAACCCAGAGCCTGCTCGCCGTTCAGGCGATGCCAGCCCGGTTCAAGGTGCACGTGCAGGTCGCCCCAGTTATCGTCGTAGTGCAGGGGCTTGTCCACATAGATGTTAATCCCGCCCAGCAGGTCCACCGCCCGGCGGAAAACGCTGTAGTAGATGACAACGTAATGGTCTACTGGCACATCCAGCCACTCGCGAATGGTCTCGGCGGTGAGTTCGGGTCCGCCCAGCGCCATCGCGGAGTTGATTTTATGGTGTCCATGTTCGGGAATGGGCACGCGCGTGTCGCGGGGAATGGAAAGGACACTGATGCGCCGGTTCACGAAATCAAAATGCGCCAGCATGATGGTGTCACTGCGGGTGCGCTTGGTATAGATGCGTTTCTTGTTGTCGCGGTTCTCGTCCGAGCCGAGCAATAGCACCGTTACCGAAGATTGACCGGGGAAAGCCTGTGCCACATCCAGTCCGCGGTACTCCCAAAGCGCTCCTACTGTTTTGCGGACCGCCTTGCTGGAAGCATAGAAATAGCCGCTGACTGTGCCGACGAAAAGCGCACCCAGCGCCAGCAAGATGAAGAACACGCGCCCCAGTGATATGAAACGCCTCTGTTTTTCCCTTGTATGACGTGCCATTTCCCTCGGCTCAGTATATCAAACAATGTCCCGAAATTGCAAATTGCCAGCACTTCTGAACAGCGTGAGGGTCTCAGGGACGAGACGCCTTACTCTCATTCAACATGATAAAAAAGCGTTTATTATGCCAATTAATTACTATGTCACTCTGAGTAAAGCAAAGAATCTCAAATCCCTTTTACGCTCATCCCATCATTTCAGGTTAACGGCAGGCGATTCCTGCCGGTGGAGAGAAATGCTTTGTGAGTCAACGAAGGAGGACGGCAATATGGCGTGGATGAGTCCCAAAGAGCGGTTCTACACCTGCGTCGCGCACAAACAGCCCGACCGCCCACCCATCCAGTTCTACACCACCCCGGAGTTCGAGGCAAAACTGCAGGAGCGGTTCCCCGGTCAGAACCTGCTGGAGGTGCTGGAGGTAGACTTTCGCACCGTCGGCGTACCGCGCAAGAAGCCTCTCCGCCAGCCCGAACCGGGCAGTAAGGTCGCCTACTATGACGAATGGGGCATCGGATACACCCGGCAGTCCTACGGCTTCGGCGAGTACCTGGAGGCGTACGAACTTCCCTTCGCCAACATGCGAACCCTGAAGGAGGTGGAGGACTACCCCTGGCCCTCGGTGGACGATTACGACTTCTCACACCTCAAAGAGGACTGCAAGGCACTTGGCGACTATGTGGTGTGCTTTGGACATGCCGGTATACCCGACATCATTAATGGCGTCAGTCGGGGCAGAGGGATGGAACAGGTGCTGATTGATATTCTCACCGAAGACGAGGTGGGCGTCGCCATTATCGACCATCGCGTGGAGTTCTACTATGAGTTCGTCACGCGGGGGCTGGAGGCGGCAGATGGGCTGATTGACGTGCTGTGCCTGGGCGAGGACCTGGGCAACCAGCTGGGACCGATGGTTTCGCCGGAGGTGTTTGACCGTTTCTTTCGCCCTCGCCTTCAGAAGTTCTACGACCTGGGGCATCGGTACGGTTGTAAGGTGATGATGCACAGCTGCGGCAGCACGCGCAAGCTACAGCCTCGCTTCGTGGAGATGGGGCTGGATATTCTGGACGCCATGCAACCCGAACCGGTGGGCATGAACCCCGAAGAAATCAAGCGCGAGGTTGGTGACAGGCTGACCCTGTGCGGGCTAATCAGCACCCAGAGGACCCTGCCCTTCGGCACGGTGGAGGAGTGCATTGCCGAAGCGAAGCACCGCGTGGAGGTCATCGGCAAGGATGGCGGCTACATTTTTGCGCCATCGCACTGCATCCAGCCCAACACGCCCGTAGACAACGTGCTGGCGGCGTACGAGGTGGTCACCGGCAAACGTCTGCGTTAGGCTGGTGAAGCAAGGCGGGGGCAAGCCGCGTTGCCCCCGGGAACCTCGTTACGGCTGCGCGGGCGGTTGACCCTGGTCCTGCAGTCTGCGGCGCAAGCGTGGCTGTGTTTGCGGCTGCACCTCGGCGCCCGCTGCGGGACGACGGATTTGCGGGCGAGGTAACTCCGCCGAGTTAATCAGCTTCAGGTCCTTCGCCGAGAACTGGTACAGCATGTTGCCCCGCACCACATAGACGTACTCGTTATTCGCCGCCACAGCCACCTGCCCCAGCGCCAGACGCTCACCGATGCCCGGCAGCGGCTGGCCCGGGAAGGGCTGCCCGGGTACCGGCTGTCCCGGCGCAGGAGGCGGAGGCAGAGGCTGTCCGGGCTGTGCGGCAACTACCGGCGGATTGGGAACAGCAGGCACTTCCACCTGCGCCTGGCTCCTCTGCCACAACGCGAGTAAGGCGACCACAGCCACGACCAACCCCAAAACCCACACCAGACGATTCTGCCATGCGGTTTGCATCGCTACTTCCCTCCTTCAAACGTTTTCGTATTCATAGACGCAACCGCATGGCAAATGTTCACACCCTTGCCGCCTTGCGCAGGGCCTGGTCCAGGTCGGCGATGATGTCTTCCACGTCCTCTATGCCGATGGACAGGCGGATGAAATCGGGCGTCACGCCGGTCTCCAGCTGCTCCTCGGGCGTGAGCTGCTGGTGCGTGGTAGAGGCAGGATGTATCACCAGCGACTTGGCATCGCCGATGTTGGCGAGCAGGGAGAAGAGCTTGAGCTCGTTGATGAACTGCTTGCCCGCTTCGTAGCCTCCCTTGATGCCGAAGCCGATGATAGCGCCGTACCTGCCGCCCTTGTGGTATTTCTTCGCCACCTCGTGCGTGGGATGCGAGGGCAGACCCGGATAGCTGACCCAGCTAACACAGGGGTGCTCTTCCAGGAAACGCGCCACCTTCATCGCGTTGTCGCTGTGTCGCTCCATGCGCAGGTGCAGAGTCTCCAGCCCCTGCAGGAACAGGAAAGCGTTGAACGGACTCATGCACGCGCCGATGTCACGCATCATCTGCAGACGCGCTTTCAGGATGTAGCTCATGGACTTCAGCGGCTCCGGCAGGTCCCACAGCACCAGCCCGTGATACGAGGGGTCCGGCGTGGTGAAGTCAGGGAAGTTGCCGTTGCCCCAGTCAAACTTGCCCGAGTCCACAATCATCCCACCGATAGATGTACCGTGTCCACCGATAAACTTGGTGGTAGAGTGCACCACGATGTCCGCTCCCCATTTAATGGGCTGGATGAGCGCGGGCGTGGGCATGGTATTGTCTACCATTAACGGGATACCTGCCTCATGCGCAATGTTCGCCACCGCCTCCACGTCCAGCGTGTCCAGCTTGGGGTTGCCCACCATCTCGGCATAGAACAGCTTGGTCTTTGGGGTCAACGCCTTACGAAAGTTGTTCGGGTCGATGGGGTCGACAAAGTGCACCTTGATGCCGATTTTGGGCAGAGTGTGACGGAACAGGTTGTAGGTTCCGCCGTACAGGCTGTTGGCAGAGACAATCTCGTCGCCTGCCTTGAGGATGGTGAGTATGGCGAGGGTCTCTGCCGCCTGTCCCGAAGAGGTCGCCAGCGCCCCCACGCCGCCTTCCAGCAGTGCCATGCGCTTTTCAAACACGTCCACCGTGGGGTTCATGATGCGGGTGTAGATGTTGCCGAACTCCTCCAGGGCGAACAGTCGCGCGGCGTGGTCGGCATCGGTAAACAGGTAGGATGTGGTCTGGTAAATGGGCACGGCACGAGCCAGCGTGGTGGGGTCGGGCTGTTGTCCGCCATGCACTGCCAGCGTGTCAAAACGCAGTTCTGCTTCATTGGGTCCGAAAGCCATTCAGGATACCTCCTTCACAATGGTGATTTATTATATCATAATAGTCAAGATTTGTGCAATCGGCTATAATTGAGATTCGGGCGAGCGATGCTCGCCCCCTCCTCCTCTGCCCTTGCGACTGGAAGTCGCAGGCAGTACAGAACTAAACCTGCTGAAGCAGGTTCATATGGACTGCTGAAGCGAGCTTCAGCAGTCCAAAGAGAAAGAGTAGTCCGCAACTCTGGGACGCAGGGATGCCTCCAACCTATAAGACTCGCCATATCATTCGGACGGCGCTGACCGCCAGCAGGGCAATCAACACATTACGCAGCACGCGAGAGCGCAATCGCCGCGACAGTCCTGCTCCCAGATGCGCTCCTGCCATCACGCCCAGCACAGAGGGCGCTGCCAGGGTCGGGTTGGCGTAGCCGTGCAGAAGGTATATCGCCGCGCTGACACTGCCAGTAATGCCAATCATGAACGAGCTGGTCGCTGCAGCAGCCTTCAGCGGAACGCCCATCACCAGGTTCATCACCGGCACCTTGATCAGCCCTCCCCCTACCCCAAGCAGAGCCGAAAGCACTCCCGCGAGCAGGCTGGCGCCCCACCCCACCGCCATCCGACGCGGGGTATAGCATACTGTTTGACCGGTGGCGTGGTCGACATAGCACGCAGATGCTCCGTTTGCGTCCGTAACCACCGGCTCGCGGTGTTCTGCCTCCACGCGCCTTCGGCTCAGGCTCCATGCCACGTATGCCTGCAGAAGCGCGAACAGCAGGGCAATCCAGCGCGGGCTGATCAGCCGGAACACCATGCTTCCTATCAGCGCACCGACCACCGTCGCGCTCTCCAGCCACATCGCCAGCGGGATGTTGGTATAGCGGTGACGCAGGTGCGAGGTGCTTGCCGTCACGGATGTGGCAATAACCCCCAGCAAACTGGTTGCGACCGCCGTTTTCTCAGGCACGCCGAGTAACAGCACCAGCGCGGGTACCAGGATGATTCCGCCTCCCAGCCCCAGCAGTGCGCCCACCAGCCCGGCGGCAACCGAAATCAGTCCAACTCCCAGCAGAGTCAGCACGTCCATCTCAGTGCCGGAAGTGGCGGATGCCCGTGAAGACCATCGCCAGCCCGAGCCTGTCCGCGGCGGAGATAACTTCCTGGTCCTTCACTGAGCCGCCCGGCTGGATAACCGCGGTGACGCCAGCGATAGCCGCAACCTCTATGTTGTCGGGGAAGGGGAAGAAAGCATCCGATGCCAGCACGGAGCCTTTTGCTCGCTCACCTGCAGCCTCTGCCGCCAGGCGCACCGACTGCACGCGGTTCATCTGCCCAGCTCCCACGCCCACAATCACCCAATCCTTTGCCAGCACAATCGCGTTGGACTTGACGTGTTTGACCACTTTCCAGGCGAACAGCAGTTGTTCCAGTTCCTCATCGGTGGGCTGGCGCTTGGTGACCACGGTCAAGCCAAGCGATACCAGCTGGCTCTCTGCAGACTGAGCCTGCTTGAGCAACTGCGCATCGCGTGTTTGCACCAGCACCCCGCCTGTCAGACCTCGCAGGATCAGCCCCGGCTGCGGCGGCGTCAGTTCCCCCACCTCCAGCAATCGCAGGTTCGCTCCCCATTTCTTCTTCTCGGTCAGGATGGGCAGGGCGTCCTTCGCGAACGCAGGTGCGATGATGCACTCGAAGAAGGTATTCGGGGCAGTTATCTTCTCCGCCGTTTCGGCATCTACCGCGCGGTTCAACGCCATGATTCCGCCAAACGCGGATACGGGGTCTGCCATGCGTGCGCGTTCCACCGCTTCGGGCAGGCTGTCTGCTACCGCCACGCCGCAGGGGTTGGTATGCTTGATAATCACGCACGCGGGGCGGTCGGTCGCAAACTCTTTCACCAGCTCCAGCGCGGCGTCGCAGTCCAGCAGGTTGTTATAGGAAAGCTCCTTGCCGTGTATCTGCCTCGCGGTAGCGATGCTGGGTTCCGTGAAGTTCGGGATACGGTAGAACGCCGCCTGCTGGTGCGGGTTCTCGCCGTAGCGCAGGTCTTGTGCCCGGCGCAGGGCAACCGTGAGCTCGGCGGGGAAGAGCGTTTCAGGCATGAACTGCTCGCGCAGGTAGGCGGAAATCTGCGCATCGTAGAAGGCGGTATGCGCAAAGGCTTTCGCCGCCAGACGTCGGCGGGTCTCCCGGCTGAGTGCGCCTGCGTTTGCCTGCATTTCCTGCACAATCGCCTCGTAGTCCGCAGGGTCAACCACCACTGCCACGCTTTCGTGGTTTTTGGCGGCGGCGCGCACCATCGTTGGTCCGCCAATGTCAATATTTTCTATCGCCTCATCCAGTGTGACATCGGGTCGGGCGACCGTCTGTTCAAAGGGATACAGGTTCACACAAACCAGGTCTATCGGCTCGATGCCCGCGTCCCGAAGCGCCTGCAGGTGTTCGGGCTTGCGTCGGTCGGCGAGGATGCCGGCGTGGATGGCGGGATGGAGCGTTTTCACCCGTCCTTCCATCATCTCGGGGAAGCCGGTCACCTGCTCTACCGGGAGGACAGGAATGCCTGCCTCGCCAAGCGTTCGGGCAGTACCTCCGGTGGAGATAATCTGCACATCCATCTCGTGCAGGGCACGGGCAAAAGGCACAAGACCTGTCTTGTCCGAGACGCTGAGTAGCGCACGGCGGATTTGTCTCATCATGCTGGCTCCTTTAGCAAAGGTGTCCGCCCCTATTGTACACGCGATGGGGAGATGGGGTCAAGCGAATTGCTTCCCAAGGACCTGAACCAGGCGTGTACACTGCTACCGTGCCTCGACAAGAGCCTTGTTTACTACGAGGGCTGCAGGAATACCCTGCCAGCAGACACGAACTCTTTTGTCAAACGACAGAGGAGGGAATAAGCCTGTGAGTTCTGAGCAAAACCGAGAGATTTTTACACAAAGAGTCACCGCAGGACGCCGGACCTACTTCTTTGACGTAAGGCAGTCGAAGGAAAACAAGCGATACCTAGTCATCAGTGAAAGTCAGGAAGGCGATTCTGGCTATGCGCATCATCGGGTCATGGTTTTTGAAGAGCACATCCAGGAGTTCGCTCAGGCTTTCAAGAGTGTGCTTCGGTTTCTTCAGGGCAAGAGCCACTCCGTAGAAGCAATCCGACAAAAATACCCGAACGCATACAAGCCCTGGCAGCCGGCAGACGATGAACAGCTGCAAGCTCTGTATCGGCAGGGTAAGAGCATTCGCGAACTGGCAGAGCATTTCGGTAGACAACCGAGCGCAATACGTTCCCGATTGACCAAGCTGGGCTTACTGTAATTCTGGTACAATACCCACCGTGGGACGCGCATTCACGCTGATAGAACTGCTCGTGGTGGTTGCCATTATCGCAACCATTACAGGTATCTTACTGCCTGTCTTCGCCCAGGCTCGCGAGCGGGCACGGATGACCCGGTGTCTCTCGAACGCCCGACAGCTGGCTCTGGCTGTCTACACCTACACCCAGGACTTCGACGAGACCCTGCCACCCTCTACCAACTACGCAATGCCCACCGACGTGCCAGAGCGCATCTGGACTCGCCTGATTCAGCCTTATGTGAAGAACACCGGCATCTTCACCTGTCCCAGCGCAACCGGTTCGGGCTTCCCAGCAGACTGGTCACAGCGTGGCATTGGCTCCATCGGCTACACTGCCGCAACCGCCTATGACCCCAGTGAACAGGAGGGCTTCACCATCCCTGTTGCACTCGCCGCGCTGGACGAACCGGCACGCACTCCCCTGTTTGCCGATACCGCCAGCGGTCCCACCAGCCAGAAGTATCGCGGTTACGTGTTTGACCCCTACGTGGGTGCACCTAATGCGATAGACCCGCGCCTGGGCACTCCGCTGGTAGCCGACCGCGACCTGGTGCGCGAGCTGAACCATTTGCCACCATCGCGACTGAAGCCCCTATTCGCCCGACATTTTGCCACAGGCAACAACCGGGGTCTGGCAACGGTGATTCTGGCGGACGGACATGTCAAAACCTTCTCCGCCTTCGCCATCTTAGCCCAGGAACGCGGCGCGAACCTGTTGTGGCGGTTCCGATAGGAACATCTTGAGGACTTTGGAGTGCTGAAGCTTGCTTCAGCAAATCCTGAACCTGCGTCAGCAGGTTTTGCCAAGTGTAGCCTGCGATTTCCAATCGCAAGGTTGGGATAAAGGAGGGAGGAGGACACCCCTGCAACTGGAAGTTGCGGGCTATTTTGGAATGCTGAAGCATGGCTTCAGCACTCCATATGAACCTGCGTCAGCAGGTTTTGCTAAGTGTAGCCTGCGATTTCCAATCGCAAGGTTGGGATAAAGGAGGGAGGAGGACACCCCTGCAACTGGAAGTTGCGGGCTACCCATGACGAAGCCTCCTTCGGAGGCTGACTTTGGAGTGCTGAAGCTTGCTTCAGCAAATCCAAAACCTGTGACCTTGAACCGCTGAAGTACAACTTCAACAATCCATACCTCTTGATTTCCGCGTATGAGTCTGTCATAATACGAATGGTTGAATATCCGTTCAAATGTTCATAAATGAGGATACATGCAATGAGAACACTCCAGCTGAGCACGGAATGCGCACCGCACGAACAGACGGACGAGGCGACCATCGCCCGCGTCCAGCAATCCCTGCCCGATAGCCTCACACTCGCCCGCATGAGTGAAATCTTCGGTGCGCTGGGTGACCCCACCCGCCTGCGCATCGTGCTGGCGCTGTGTCGCCAACCGCTGTGCGTGCATGACCTCTCGCAGACGCTGGGCGTCAGTGAAAGCGCGGTATCGCACCAGCTGCGCACCTTAAGGATGCTTCGCCTAGTGACCTCCCGCAGGGCGGGAAAGCGAGTGTATTATTTCGCTGGACGACGCGCATGTGTATCGCCTGATTGAGGAGGGTTTGAAACACGCTCAGGAGCGATAAGCGATGGCTTCCAAAGAGATACAGGTGCGGACGTTTCGCGTGGAGGGTATGGACTGTGCAGATTGTGCGGTTGGGCTGGAGCACACCCTGCGCAGAGTGCCGGGCGTTCGGCAGGCGAAGGTGTATTTTGGCTCGGCGACCCTGCGCGTCTGGTGCACCTCTGAAGTAAGCGATGCCACCCTGCGCCAGGTGGTGGAACAGTCGGGCTTTCGGCTGCACGCCCCCATTTCCCACACGCACGAACATGGCAACCACACGCGCATCGGGCAGGTTGCTGTTGCGTCGGCGCTGGGGATACTCGGTTTCGTCCTGCAAACCGATCATCAACCTGCTTGGGCATTTGTCCCTCCCTATCTGCTCGCAATTATCGTGGGCGGTATACCTACCTTCCTTGGCGGCTGGCGCGCAATACGAACCCGCAATCTGGACACCAACGCCCTGATGACCATCGCTGTGCTCGGCGCCATCGGCTTGCGCGAGTGGGCGGAGGCGACCGCCGTCGTCTGTCTGTTTGCGATTGGTAACCTGCTGGAACACCTGACTACCGAACGCACTCGCCATGCCATCCGCCAGCTGATGGACTCCGCCCCCGAAACCGCTACAGTAGTGACACCTGAAGGTCTGCAGACCGTTCCTGCGGTGACGGTACAGGAAGGCGAGCGTATCCGCGTGCGGGCAGGCGAACGGTTCCCTCTGGACGGTGAGGTGATTGAAGGCTCTTCGGATGTCGACCAGTCCACCATCACGGGCGAGAGTCAGCCCGTTCCCAAATCGCCCGGAGATGAGGTGTTTGCGGGCACGTTGAACCAGACGGGAATGGTAGACGTCCGGGTCACACGCACCTATGAGAACACCACCCTCGCCCGCCTGATTCACATGGTAGAAGAGGCGCAGGAGCACAAAGCCCCGCTTCAGCATCTGGTGGACCGTTTCGCGCGAGTGTACACGCCTGCGGTGATCGCGCTGGCGGTTCTGCTGGCTACGATACCTCCCCTGCTGTGGGGCGATTTTTCCCGCTGGTTCTTCCGAAGCCTCAGCCTGCTGCTGATTGCCTGTCCCTGCGCGCTGGTCATCTCCACGCCTGTTGCGCTGGTGACCGCACTGGGCACGGCGTCGAGGCGCGGCGTGCTGATTAAGGGCGGCATCTTTGTCGAGGCGATGGCGCAGGTACGCGCCTTCATCTACGACAAAACCGGCACGCTGACCACCGGGCGCCTGCGGGTACGCGACATCCAGCCACTGGACACCTTCTCTGCCGAGCAGATTCTGGCGATGGCGGCGGCAGTAGAGGCGGTTTCTACCCACCCCTTAGCGGAAGCGGTTCGGGAGGAAGCCAGCAATCGCCGCCTGTCTCTGCCTACAGCACAGGGGTGCACCATCGTGCCCGGCAAGGGTGTGGAAGGATGGATTGATGGCAGGCTGTGTCGCGTGGGCAATGCGGATTTCGCCTGTGGCTACATCGCTCAAGACATGCCGTTTCTGCCCGACGGCGAGCAGGAAGGTTACGCGCAGGTATGGGTGCAGTACGACGGCAAAACGATTGGACGTATCCTCTTCGAGGACGCCAGACGTGCAGAAGCGGCGGAAGTGGTACGCGAGTTGCGAGCACTGGGCATCGGCTACCATGTGATGCTCAGCGGCGATGTGGAATCGGCAGCGCGACGAGTAGCACACGACATCGGGCTGGATGAGTTCCGTGCGCCGCTTCTGCCGGAGCAGAAGGTGGACGCTGTGCGCGAACTGCGTGCCCGTTTTGGGAGCGTGGCGATGGTCGGCGACGGAGTGAACGACGCCCCTGCCCTCAAATCCGCGACCGTCGGCATCGCGATGGGCGCCATCGGCAGTGACGTGGCAATTGAGGCGGCGGACATCGCGCTGATGAACGATGACCTGCGCCTTCTGCCCTATCTGGTGCGCCTGAGTCGAGCCACACTCAGCATCATCCGTCAGAATATCGCCTTCTCTATCGGCACCAAGTTACTGCTTCTGGCAATCGCTGCGCCCGGATACCTGCCCCTGTGGCTGGCGGTGATGGGCGACATGGGTGTCTCGCTGCTGGTCACCCTGAATGCGCTAAGGCTGATGAAATACGGTGCTCCTTCGGTTGACATGATGCCTCATCAAGCCTTACTATGGAAGCGATGACCCGTTCTTTCATCAAGAGTCCCCTGCGCTTTCCGGGCGGTAAGTCGCGTGCGCTGGAACGAATCACTGCCCTCATTCCGCCGTTCCGCGAGTTTCGCGAACCGATGGTGGGCGGCGGTTCTGTCTTCCTGCGCATCAAACAGCTGTACCCCGATAGGCTATACTGGATCAACGACCTGAACTACGAGCTGTATTGCTTCTGGAAGCAGGCGCAATCGGACGTTCTGGCTCTGGCAAGTGCCGTCAGGCGTATTTGGGAGAGCACTACCGACGGACGTGCGCTGTTCTACGAACTCCTGCAAAGATACGGCACTGGCACTGAGTTCGAGCGAGCGGTTCGTTTCTTCGTGCTCAATCGTATTACCTTTTCGGGAACGGTAGACTCTGGCGGCTATTCCGAACAGGCTTTCCGCGGTCGCTTTACCCTCTCTTCCATCCGCGCGCTGGAACAGGTCGGAAAGTTGCTGGAAGGAGTAAGCATCACCAACATGGACTACGCCGAGGTAGTTAACGCACCCGGCGAAGACGTTTTCCTCTTTCTGGACCCACCGTACTATTCGGTTGCCGAGTCGCGACTGTACGGGAAGAGAGGGGAACTACATACGCAGTTTGACCACGAGCGGTTCGCTCAGGTAGTACAGTCCTGTCCACACCGCTGGTTGATCACTTACGATGACTGCCCGGAGGTGCGAAGGCTATTCCGCGGCGCGTGTATGGTGGAGTGGGAACTGCAGTACGGCATGAACAACTACAAACAGCCAAGCGCCAGAGCAGGTAAAGAGCTGTTTATCGCCAACTACGATATCGCGTCACTTTACCACAAGCAGCTTGCGCTCATTCTTGAACACAGAGCCTCCTACGAGGCATCGGAATAGCCGCCTGCTCGCTCGATCACGCACAGGGTCTGCCGTGCCGATTCGTCCCAGCGGAAGCGTAGCGCTCGTTCCCTCCCCCGCTCCACCATCTGCTGGCGCAGCGCGTCGTCCCATGTGACCCGCACAATACCTTCTGCCATCTCCTGCACGCTGAAGGGGTCCACCAGCACGCCGGCGTCGCCGACCACCTCCGGCATGGCAGAAAGGTTGGACGCCAGCACCGGCGTACCGCATCCCATCGCCTCAAGGGGAGGAAGCCCAAAGCCCTCGTACAGCGACGGGTACAGCAGCGCCCGCGCCGACGCATAGACGCCGGGCAGGTGCTCGCGCGGAATGTAGCCTGCAAACAGAATCTTTTCTTCGATACCCAGCCGACGCGCCTGCGCCCGGATACGCTCGTGTTGCCAGCCGGGCGCACCTGCCAGCACCAGCGGCGGCAGAGACGACTGCCGAAGCGCCAGCGCATATGCCTCAAGCAGACGAAGCAGGTTCTTGCGCGGCTCCAGCGTGCCTACAAACAGCAGAAACTTCTCGGGAAGCTGGTAACGCTCGCGGACCACTGGCTCCACCTGGCGGGCGTTGTCGGGGTTGAAGAAAGCGTCCAGTCCGTACGGAATGACGGCGATCTTGCTTGCGGGTACGCCGTAAAAACGCCCGATGTCCGCACCTGTAGCTCCCGAGATGGCAATCACCGCACGGGCACGACGCGCACTGTGCCGGGTGATGGCACGCAGATATGCCCGACGTACGGGATGGATGGTCTGGGGCGAAACCTCAAAGTTCAGGTCGTGAACGGTAACCACTCCCGCGCCGTTCCACAGCACCGGCAGAATAAACGCGGGCGAGAAGAACAGATGGATATCGTCCCTGCGAAGCAGCCGCGGCAGGATGGTCTGCTCCCACAGCACGCGCCGGGTACCGGAACGCAGAGGACGGGCGGACTCCCTCCACTGAACAGAGCCCCCGGCGGGCAGAGGCAGCTGGGCACGCTCGCCGTACAGCAGAACCTCATGCTCTGGGGATGCCTGGGTGACCAGCTCGGTCACCAGAGCGCGGATATAGTGCTGAATACCCGTATGGGTGGTGGAGAGCAGATGCACGTTGATGCCGATGCGCATTCCTCTACAGCACTTCCAGTGACACTAACAGGTGACGCAGGGTGTCCGACTGCGTTGCGCTCAAATCGCAAAGGGGAGGACGTACCCACATTTTCGGCAGGCCACGCCATTCGCACACCTGTTTGATGGCAGGAATGAACGCCACCGAGTCCATCGCTTCCAGCACACCAGCCAGCCGCTCGTTCAGAAGGGTGGCATCCTCCCCCCGGCGCACAGCGAGATCGATCTGGACTATCAGATCGGGAAAGGCGTTTGCCAGCCCAGAGATGCACCCCGCCGCGCCCGAGCTTAGCGCATCCGCCAGCAGGTTCTCCGCCCCCACAAATATCTGCATCCGGGGCAGGCGCAGGAGAAACGAGAGCAGAGTCTCCCAGTTGCCGGAGCTGTCCTTGACGCCCAGCAGATGCGGATACTCCAGCAGGCTCTCTACCACTGTGGGGGTGATGTGCACTCCGGCAAGGTCGGGGTAGTTATACAGCAGGGTGGGCATATCCACGCTGTCCAGCAGGCGCATGAAATACGCCACCAGCCCCTCCTCCGGCACGTGCTTGTAGTAGAAGGGCGGAAGCGCCAGTATCGCATCGCACCCCTGCTGCTGAGCGAAACGGCTGAGATGAACGGTTTCAGGCAGGTTGGCGCACCCGGTGCCGGCGATGACACGCAGGTCAGCGGCGTATTCGCGTACCGTGGCGATGGCGCGTTCCCGCTCTTCCACGCTCAGCGAAGTGCCCTCGCCGGTGGTGCCGCACACGACCACGCCCTGCACGCCATGCTGTCTCTGCCAGTCGATGAGCGTTCGGAACGCGCCGTAATCCACCTCACCCGTTCGGGTTATGGGTGTAACCAGTGCAGTGTAGACACCCTGCGGTAGCGAACCAGCCATGCCGGGCTACTCTCCTCCTGCAGGTTGAGCTGGTGGCTGCGGAGCCGCTGCCGACATCCCTGGGCGCAGGAACGGCATCAGCAGGTCCACCGGGATAGGGATGACCGTGGTACTGTTGCTCTGGGTACTGATTTCGCTGATGGTCTGCAAATAGCGCAGCTGCAACGCAGCGGGTTGGCTTGCCATCATCTGCGCCGCCTGCACCAGTCGCTCTGCCGCCTGATACTCGCCCTCGGCGTTGATGACCTTGGCGCGACGTTCTCGCTCGCTCTCTGCCTGGCGTGCCATTGCCCGCTTCATGCTATCGGGCAGGACTACATCGCGCACCTCCACCGTCTGCACCTTCACACCGTAGGGTTCGGTCTGCTCGTCAATGATGGTTTGCAGTTGCTGGTTGATTTTGTCGCGATGCGAAAGCAGGTCGTCCAGCTCCGCCTGCCCGAGGGTGCTTCGCAGGGTGGTCTGGGCGATGAGCGAGGTGGTGCGGATGAAGTTCTCAATGCGGGTCACCGCCGCGGCGGGGTCTATCACACGGAACAGTACAATCGCGTCTACCGTCACCGGCACGTTATCGCGCGTCATCACCTCCTGGCGAGGCACGTCCATGGTCACCAACCGCGTATCCACCCGAATAGGACGGTCAATATACGGCAGAAGGAAGATGATGCCGGGGCCTTTGACGCCCAGCAGCCGCCCCAGGCGCAGGACGACCGCCCGCTCCCATTCCGGCAGCACGCGCAGAGTCGCCCGCAACACCAGAATCACGAAGATGATAACCGCAATCAGAAACGCGCCCGACTCGCTGGCTAACAGTTGCTCGAGGGTGTTCATTCCGTCTTCTCCTCCTTCCTGACAACGGCAGTTAAGCCATCCATCCGTTCAATGATTACCCGTTCGCCTGCCTTGATGGACTCTCCTGCGGTCACGGCGTTCCAGTAGGCGCCATCATAGAAAATCTTGCCTCGCGGGGCGATGTCCGTACGTGCTACCGCCACAGCTCCCTGCATCGCCTCCATGCCGGTAACCCGCCGCGCACGTTGTGCCCGGATGCCCGCCGCCACTATCGCCACGAAGAACAACGAGGTCAACCCCGTCAGGGTCAGCGCAACCACCCACGATACGCGCAGCGCCGGGTCAGGCGACTCGAACAGCATCAGCAGTCCCAACAGCATGGATATCGCCCCACCGAGCGTCAGCACCCCGTGCGACGGTGCAAACGCATCAGCGATGAACAGAATAATCGCCAGCACCAGCAGGGCGATGCCCGTCCACGATACAGGCAGAACCGAAAAGCCATACAGCATCAGCAGAAGAGAAACCGCGCCGATGACGCCGGGGAAAATCGCACCCGGGTTTTGAATCTCCGCAATCAACCCGTATAGCGCCAGTACGCCCAGTATTGCCAGGACGTTGGGGTTAACCAGCACCTGCAGGATACGCTCACGTAGAATCATCTCGGTACGCTGAACAGGGGCGTTGCGGGTCTTCAGCACCACCGTACGCTGAGGCAGTTTGACGGTGCGCCCATCCACCTTTTCCAGCAGAGCGCCGAGATTCGGAGCTACCAGGTCTATCACGCGCTTCTCCAGCGCCTGCTTTTCGCTAATGGCTGCGCTTTCCCGCACTGCTAGCTCTGCCCAGTCGGCGTTGCGTCCACGCTGTTCGGCAAGGGAACGGATGTAGGAGGCGGCATAGTTGACCACCTTTTTCTCCATCGCGCCCGGAATGTCTTCACCGGTGGAGGAGACGGGATGTGCCGCACCGATGCTGGTGCCGGGCGCCATCGCCGCGATATGGGCTGCCACCGTAATGAACACTCCTGCCGACCCTGCCTTCGCCCCCGACGGAGAGACGTAGACCGCTACGGGAACATCGCTGGCAAGAATGTCTTTCACAATCTGCTCCATCGAGCTCATCAACCCACCCGGCGTATCCAGCTCTATCACCAGCAGCTGCGCGTTCCGTTCGCGGGCAATCCTGAGAACACGGGCAAAGTACTCAGCGTTCGGCGGCGCAATCACCCCCTCCATCCGCATCACTATCACGGGACGAACTTCCTGGCGCTCCTGAGCGGATAAAAATCCTGCCCATATCAAAAGGGAAAACACCAAAATCCATTTGATGAAGCGGATTGATAGAGCCATCACAGCACCCGCGCCTTCTCCTCTAAATGAAAGTTTCCATCAATAGTGTATCACCAAAAGCAATAACAGGTCAATCTAAACGGCAACACGACATATTTGTCCGGCATGGCAGGGAAACAAGACGAACGCATCAAAAACACCTCCGCAGGGCGAACAGAATGAAATCCGCTGTCAGGAGGGCGAAAAACCCTGCGGAGGTGATGGGGGGGTCAAACAGAGGTCTCTACGGGCGCGGTCACTGTCCACTCGCTTTGCACGTCTACCCCGCCTGCCTTCAGCAGAGTGTAAACAGGACAGCGACGCTGTACCTCTTCCTGCAGGTCGCGTATCTGCTCGGGCGAAGCGGGAGAGACGATTTCCACCTTTTCGCGCACCGTGCGGAAGTAAGGCGGCACGTTCGGGTCGCCCATGGCGCCGCGCAGGTCCAAATCGCCCTCCGCATGAAAGCGCACTCCTCGCACCTCAATGTCCTTCTCGCGGGCGATGACCTGAATCATCACGGAGAGGCAGCCGTTCAGCGCCGCCAGAAGCAGTTCCATCGGATTTGGTGCGCTATCCTGTCCGCCAAAGGAAGGCGGTTCGTCGCTGTACAGGGGCGCAAAATCGCGCACCTGCAGGCGGGTGCGCATTCCCCCTTCCCATTCACCTTCTGCGCTCAGATGCATCCAAATCGGTTCGTTGGGCATAGGCCACCTCCAGCATCAGCGTATTGTTGACTAATTATACCATAAAAATCAACTTTGTCAAGTCCCAGCGAGACTGATACCTAAAGGTTCCCCCCCTTCCCCTGCCCTTGCGACTGAAAGTCGCAGGCTACGCAGAACGAAACCTGCTGAAGCAGGTTCCAGCCTCCGCAAGCAGAACTTGCTGAAGCAAGCTTCAGCACTCCAAATCTCGCAGCTTTCAGTTTTCTATCCAATTGTTCTACTTGACCCCGGACCCATAAGGTTGACGCCTGCCCTCGATAACCGATATAATCTTCTACGCAACACTCTGTAAGCTACAGGAGTATCAAGCGTGAAGCTGAAAATCGGTTTGCCGAAGGGCAGTCTGCAAGAGGCAACCTTTGACCTGTTCAAAAAGGCGGGATTTGACTTCCACGTCTCTGCACGTTCCTATGAACCTACGGTGGACGACCCCGAGCTGGAGCCCTGGCTCATCCGTCCACAGGAAATCCCGCGCTACGTGGAGGATGGCGTGCTGGACGTGGGCATCAGCGGGAAGGACTGGATTGAGGATAACGGCGTGGACGTGATTGAGGTCGCCGAGCTGACATATTCCAAAGTGACGCGCAACCCGGTGCGGGTGGTACTGGCGGTACAGGAGAGCAGTCCGATTGAAAGCGTCAGGGACCTGCAGGGCAAGCGCATCGCCACCGAGTACGTGCGCCTCACCGAGCGATACCTGCAACAGCACGGCGTGCAGGCGGATGTGGAGTTCTCGTGGGGGGCGTGCGAGGTGAAAGTGCCCGTGCTTGCCGACGCCATTGTGGTCAACACCGAGACGGGCAGCAGCCTGCGTGCGCACAACCTGCGCATCGTCGACACCCTGCTTATCTCCACCCCGCGCCTGATTGCCAACAAGCAGGCATGGCAGGACCCCTGGAAGCGCGAAAAGACCGAAAACATCGCGATGCTGTTGACCGCCGCGCTGAACGCAGGCGCGTTAGTGGGCTTGAAAATGAATGTGGAGCGCACGAACCTGCCCGCCGTGCTGAACGTTCTGCCCGCACTGAAAAACCCCACCATCTCGCCCCTCTCGGATGAGGGTTGGGTGGCGGTGGAGACCATTCTGGAGAGCAAGCAGGTGCGCGACCTTATCCCGCAGCTCAAACGCGCCGGAGCACAGGGTATCGTGGAGTATCCCCTCAACAAGGTGATTTACTGACCATGATTGCGCATGTGCGCGGCACACTGGTCGAGAAGGACACGACGGCGGTCGTGGTGGATGTGAACGGCGTCGGCTATCGCGTGCTGGTGCCGGAAACGGTTTCCGCCAATCTTCCAGCGGTCGGTGAGCAGGTGTACCTGCTCACCACCTTTTATGTACGCGAGGAGGAGATGAGCCTCTACGGGTTCCTCACCCCCGAACAGCGCAGGCTCTTCGAGATGCTCATCAGCGTCAGCGGGGTGGGACCCAAAGCCGCGCTCAGCTTGCTCAGCGTGATGGACGCCGAACAGCTGGCGATGGCAATCGCCGCCGAAGACATCAAACGCCTGACCGGTGCGCCCGGCGTCGGCACGAAGATTGCCCAGCGTATTGCGGTGGAGCTGAAGGATAAGGCGGCGGAAATCGCCTGGGAACGCCGGGTAGACCGCCTGGCGGCGAAGGGGAAACCCCTGCCATCGGACAGGCTGGAAGACGCGGTAGAGGCGTTGATGGCGCTGGGCTATGGGCGCACCGACGCTCGCAGGGCGGTAGAGGTTGCCGCGAAGGGGCTTCCCGCCGACGCCGATACTGCCGCGCTGGTGCGCAGTGCCCTGCAAACGCTGACGACCGGAGGGCGGTAGTAACGTTGCCCGTTGCCGTGCCGTCTAAAATGTAGACAGATGTATGGAACTGTGGAGAAACCATGCGCCGGACAGAGGACACCGAAGAACAGCGAATAGTTACCCCGCGCCGACAGGTGGGGGAGGTAGAAGAGGAGCTCAGCCTGCGACCGCGCTGGCTTCGTGAGTTCATCGGTCAGGCGCGACTGAAGGAGAACCTGGGCATCTTCATTGAAGCGGCGAGACAGCGCGGGGAAGCCCTGGACCATGTTCTGCTTTACGGTCCGCCCGGACTGGGCAAGACCACCATCGCCCATATCATCGCCAACGAGATGGGCGCACCCATTCGCTCTACCTCCGGTCCCGCCATTGAACGACCGGGCGACCTCGCGGCGATCCTGACCAATCTGGAGCCTAACAGCGTGCTGTTCATCGACGAGGTGCATCGCCTCAGCCGACCGGTGGAAGAGATACTCTACCCGGCGATGGAGGACTACCAGCTGGACCTGGTCATCGGCAAGGGACCTGCCGCGCGCACGATTAAGCTGGACCTGCCGCCGTTCACGCTGGTCGGGGCAACCACTCGCGCCGGGCTTCTCACTTCGCCGCTGAGGGCGCGTTTCGGTATCGTGCTCTACTTCCAGTTCTATACGCCCGAGGAGCTGCTGACGATAGTGATGCGCTCGGCGGAGATCCTCGGCGTGCCAATTGAGCACGAGGGGGCGATGGAGATTGCCCGCAGGTCGCGGGGCACACCGCGTATCGCCAACCGTTTACTCCGGCGCGTGCGGGATTACGCACAGGTGCGCGGCGATGGCGTGATTACTCGCCAGATTGCCGACGAGGCACTGCAGTTGCTGGAGGTAGACGCGCTGGGGCTGGACGAGTTCGACAGGCGGTTCCTGCGCCTGATTGTGGAGAAGTTTGACGGCGGTCCGGTGGGCATTGATACCCTTTCCGCCGCCACCAACGAGGAGCGCGATACGATTGAAGACGTCTACGAGCCGTTCCTGATACAGATTGGCTTGCTGAATCGCACCTCGCGGGGGCGAGTAGCTACCCGTCTGGCTTACGAGCATCTGGGGCTTTTGCCCCGCGGTGAGGTGCATCAACAGCGCCTCTTATAGGGGGTGAGGAGAGTGTTCTGCACGCAGTGTGGTGCATACAATACCGACGATAGCCGGTTCTGCCATCAGTGCGGGCACCGGTTACAGTCGGAGCGCAAGATACCTCCGCTGGACGAAAGCGCGTTCCAGATGGATACGCCGGAACAGCAGGAGAAGATTCAGCAACTGCTGAACGACGCGCTGACGCATGAGGCGGAGGGACGCCTGCAGGAGGCGATTCTGGCTTGCGAGGGGGTGCTGGTGCTCGACCCGGCGAACACCTCGGCTCACTCCCTGTTAGGGCTGATTTACGAGAAGCAGGGCAGCCTGCAGAAGGCGATTGCCGAATACGAAAAAGTGGTTGCGCTCAACCCCGACAGCGTAGCGGATCGCGCCAAGCTGGAGGAACTGCGCCGCCGCCTGCATATGCCCGTTCCGCGCGCGCCTCGCGAAGAGCCGAACTACCTGCCGCTGATTATCGGTATCTTCGTCACAGTAGGGTTGTTTGTGATGGGGCTGGCTGCGCTGAACTACCAGGGTCGCCCTGAACGGTCTCAGCCGATGCCGCAACCGTCCGCCCCCGCGCAACCCGCGCCGCAAACAGGCTACACGCCGTATGGTTCGTATGGGTGGTATCAGCCGATGCCAGAATACACCCCTTCTGCGCCTGCGCAGACGCCGGCGGAAACCCCAGCCGTACCGTCCCAGGAGCGCACTGCGGAGCGACCGTCGTCCAGCACCCGTAACCAGCGGGTACCTCTGCCGCCCTTGCCGCCCCTGACCGTCGCGCCTTCCGAGCCGACGACGCCACCACAGAACAACCGACAGCAGGCGAACGGCGGCGGTGAACGCCCCGCGGCGAGTGGCTCGGTGGTGATGCCCGATGTGCCGCTTCAGCCGAACACCAGCCAGCAACCCACAGGCCGCCAGCCCGTGATGGAGATTACGGTGCGACCGGGTGGCTCACCAACAGGGAGTGGAGTGGTGGCGCCTCCACCTGCGTCTATGGAAGCGGAAGACCTGATGCGCGTGGCGCAACAGCATCAGCTGGCTGGCAGATACCGCGAGGCGATACCGCTGTATCAGAAAGCACTGCAGGGGGCGACCGATAAGGGCTTCGTGTACCAGCAGATTGGGCTGTGTTATCAGCGCGTGGGCGACCTGGAGGCTGCCCGGAACGCCTACCAGCAAGCCATCGCCGAATACGAACGCCAGATTGCCGCCAACCAGAACGTGGAGCGTGCCCGGCGTGGGCTGGAAGCGGCTAAACAGGGGCTGGCAGCATGTGGAGGATGAGGCTGATGGAAAAGTGGGTTGTGCGTGCCGGAATCTGTGCGATGCTTCTGTTCGCCGGGCTGACTGCCTTTGCCCAGCTGCCCGCGCGTCGCCCGCTGGTGGTTATCTTCCCCGAAAGGGTGGAGTTCAAGAGGGACCAGCCAGACCCCAACATCGGCATCGCCACCCCACTGGCGGAGCAGCTGGAAGCCACCCGGCGGGTGAATGTGCTCATTTACGCTCCCTCGGCTCCCTACATCCAGCGTCTGGTGCAGGAAGGTGTGCTGAAATCCACGGATGTCACCGAGAAACCTTCTGCGGAACAGAAGCGGCGTATCGTGCAGGCACTGGAAGGGGACATTGCGCTGACTGTCAGTGCAGCGTGGCAGGATAAACCGCCCATGCTTCCCCGTCCTGCGCGGGGGAAAAAGATAGACCCCAGCCTGCTTCAGAACCTGCCGACGAACTCGGTCATTCTGGTCACCGCCTCGTGGATGCCGGTTGGGGGCGGCCGTACGTGGCAGGCTCAGATAGAGAGCCAGCCGGTGCAGAGGGCAATGGCAGGCGGCGTGATGACGGTGGACCCCGTCAGCACCGCTCGCACCGCTGCCAGCAATCTGGTTGCCCGCCTGATTGCCGAGCCGATGGCGACCCTGCCTCGCGTGGACCTGACGCAGGAAGAGGCGCGAAACTCCGGGCAGACGGGCAAGAGCCCAGCCACCGACTCCGACGCGCTGATGAAACAGTTTCTGGAAGAGGGGCAGAAGTATCTCAAAGCGGGCGACCTCGCCAACGCGATAGAAGCTTTTCGCCGAGCCATTGACGCCAAGCCTACCGACCCCGAACCGCGTCGCCTGCTGATAGAGGCGCTCCTGCAAAGCGGGAAAGAAGAAGCCGCCGTGGAGGAAGGGCTTCGCGCGGTGCATATTGTTTCCGATAGCACCCCCCTGCTTCTGGCGCTGGCAGATGCCTACATGCGCGCGAACCGTCTGGATGAGGCAGAAACCATGTATCGCCGGATGCTGGAGCGCGACCCGAAGAACGTGGGGGCATGGCTCCATCTGGGCGACCTGCTGTGGAACCGAGCACGCATTACCGAGGCGGAAGAGTGCTATCAGCAGGCGGCACAGCACGCCCCAGACAGCACCGAGCCTCTGCTTCGCCTGGTGAAGCTCTATCTTGCCCGTGCCCAGTATCCCCGCGCCCAGGAGGTGGCTGGCAAACTGTACGCGCTTATCCCCGAGGAGGATGAAGGGAGACGCGGCGCGGTGTACCAGACCATAGCGGACGGTGTGGAGACAGGCATGACGCAACTGGCTCAGCGTATTCAGGAGGCGATTGCTTCCTACAGCAGTGGCGGTGTCACGCTGGAGACCCTGTTCAACACGCTGAAAGGTCTGGAAGCACAGAGCAACAGCCTTCTCCAGTTTCTGCGCTCTCTGAGGCCCATTCCTCGCCTGCTGGATGCCCACCATCACTTCCTACTGGCAGGCAGTCTGATGCAGCAGTCGCTGGGGAGCTTGCTCTCCTTTGCCGAATCGAAGGAGACGCGCTTTCAGGAAGAAGGGATGCTCCTGCGCAGTGAAGCCCTGCGGGAGCTGGCGACCGCTTCGCGCTCTCTGCGGGCGAATATGGCGGGGACAGAGGCAAAATAGGGAGGCAGGATAGAGACCCCACCTCCCGAACGTAAGATTACGCCCTGCGTCTGCGCAGGAACAGAGCAGCTACTCCCATGCCCAGAATCGCCAACGACGCTGGCTCCGGCACCGCCTGGTAGATGTCCAGACGGTCAATTGTGCCCGCTGGAGAGCCAGAAGTGTGCCCGCTGACCACAAACAGCAGGAGCTTACCGTCCTGCGTGACGTAGGGGAAGGCGTTGATGAGATTGTGCTTGTATGTTCCCAGGTCCACGCCGTCCTCCGTGACACCAGAGCCATCCAGGCTCGCGACCTCCACACCACCCAGCGTGGCGAGGAACAGCTTGTTGGTCTCGGCTGTTACTGTGGCGGGGCGGCGGTTGTATGCTATCAGGTCGCCCAGCGTCGGGAAAACCTGCGAGGCGGGCACGTAGGTCACGGTCGCTTCCTGGAAGTTGCCTTCGTCTACCGCAACGAGCACGGATGGCGCGTTATAGCTGTCCACTCCGGTGCGCTGTGCCACGAAGATGCCATCGTTTGCGTCGGTGGAGGCGCGATGCAGATACACATCTCCATTCGGCGCGAAAGCGATATCGCGCAGGAAGGTGGGCATAACGGCATTGGAAGTGCCCAGCAGCTCGCCTGTCTCCAGCGAGAACCGTTTGATAGGCTGGCTGGATGTGGTGTTCAACGGAGCCACTGCCAGACTGGGACCCGAGCCACCGTAGCCGGGGTCAATCTCTATGGTATCGTAGCGACCCAATCCCGCCTCTGTCAGCGACAGGATACCGTCCCCCGCCCAGTCGGTTACCAATGTGCCGTCCGGGGCATACTTGCGAATGGCGCTATCAGGGGAAGTGCCCTGACCAAGCCCCGTCCCCAGGTATAGGTAGCCGTTGTAGTACACCAGCCGGGTATCTCTGCCACTTCCGGCGGCGGATACCGCAATGATACGACTGACGCCCGGCGTCGAAGTGTTGACCGTACCGCTGGGAAGGCTCAGCACGTTGTCCAGGCGCACCACGCCCACCGTGCCCAGTCCTGAAGCCGAGCGAAAGCCCGCCAGGTAGGCGTTACTGCCGTCAAAGACGACATCAATCACCGCGTCACCCGCTGCATTGCTGGTGCCGTCGAACAGCGACGATACGTTGAACGCCTTCAGGTGTTTGAACTGCAGTTGTGCCTGTGCCGGGACAACGAGCAGACAGCCCACTACCAGCGCAAGCGCGGTCAGCCACTTGCTTCGAGCAGACATCCATCAAACCTCCTTTCATCAGGTGCCAAGGTTTATATAACGGTTGCATTCTTATTATATATACACTGTCCTCTTGTGAACCTCGTAAAATTACTGGTTTTTGTCCGTACCGCCCGGCAAATCGCACAGTGCCCAGACGCTCTGGAGGGCGAGGCTCCTGCCGAGCCGTTTTGCCCTCTCCTTGTGGGATAGGGTCGGGGTGAGGGCTTCTTTCGGCATCGCCTCTCCCTGCGTGGGAGGCGGCTTGCCAGAAGATTTTCTCTTAACACAATCACCCACTTGCTGAGGTAAACTTGAAACAGCAAAACGTGGGAGGCAGTTCTGTGGAGAATCTTGCTCTTGCCATTCGCTTGATCCAGAACGGCACGCCCCATGCCCATTGTGTGCTGGTGCGAAAATCGGGGTCCGCCCCGCAGAGTCCGGGCGCGCGACTGCTGGTTCAGCGTGATGGCGTGCTTCACGGCACGATTGGCGGCGGCTGTGTGGAGATGGAGGTGCGTCGCCTTGCCCTGAACGCCCTTCGAAGCGGCAAACCTCAACTGCACGCCTTCCGCATGGACGACGACTACGGTTACGATGACGGGCTGATATGCGGTGGCAGGGTATGGGTGTTCATTCAGCCCAACCCCGCGCAGTGGCTGGAATCCCTGCAAGCCGCCCAGCACCTGCAAGAGACAGGCACGCGCGGCGCCTGGGTGCTGATTACACGGGCAGATGGACACGAAGGCGAGGCGTTCTGTGTGGCGGAAGACGGCGTAATTCCCAGCGCCCCGGAAGGGTGGGAACAGGTACTGCGCACAGCCTCATCGCAGGCGATACAGGGGGACGCCTGCCTGTATACCTCCGTTCAGGAGCAAATGGAACTGTATGCGGAGCCGGTACAACCCCAGCCGCTGCTGGTACTCGTCGGGGCGGGACACATCGCACACGCGCTCGCGCCGATGGCGTCCGCGGCGGGATTTGACGTGGTGGTGCTGGATGACCGCGCCTCCTTCGCCAATGCCGAACGCTTCCCAACCGCCTCGCGGTGCATCGTCGGCGACATTGCGCACAGCCTGCAGGAGCTTCCCACCGATAACCGCACCTATATTGTCATCGTCACGCGCGGACACCGGCACGACGCGGACGCGCTTCGTGTAGCCCTGCACAAACCCGCCGCCTACGTGGGGATGATCGGCAGTAAGCGCAAA
This sequence comes from Chthonomonadia bacterium, assembly GCA_013314755.1. GTDB lineage: Bacteria > Armatimonadota > HRBIN16 > HRBIN16 > HRBIN16 > HRBIN16. The sequence continues at coordinate 4,686 of JABUFA010000005.1, read as the reverse complement.
ATCACCGTGATTTACCGCGAGCTGTTTCAGCAGGGCGAAGCGACGCTGGAGCAGCTGGCGCAGGTGCATTCCCCGCTGGGGCTGGACATCGGCGCAGAAACGGTAGGCGAAATCGCGGTAAGCATTCTGGCGGAGCTGATAGCGGTGCGCCGCGGACGCATCGGTGGAAGAGAAAAGTCGCAGGTTGTCTCTATGATGTCGCTCTACGATATATCTATCTTGAGCCAGTAATGCTTTGGTAATGATGCTGTCAAAACACATATTTAAGGATGTCCTGAATACGTAATCTATTTTGTGCGTAAAATCTCAATCTTAACATTTTCTTAACAAAAGCCATGATATAATAATAGGCGGAAGAGGGAAAGAGCCGCGACGACGAAACAGCAATCATCGCTAAGGTTATTCCTTCGCGGCGATGAAGACAGGCTTAACAGCACCCTCTACACAACAACAAGCGAACACGGGAGACTGTGCGCATTTGGCGGGGCTAGCTACCCCGCCGTTTTTTTTTTGCTAATCGTGCGGTTTTTCGCGAGGTGTGGGGAGGGGTTGCGCTACGCTGCTTGTGCTGCGGAAAGCCGTTTCAACTGGTCAACCTGTTTCTGTTCCAGCAGCCTCTCGGGGTGCAACAGCAGCACCAGGGTGTCGCCATCATGCCCGATGGCGTGTACATAGCCGTTCTGCTCGTTCAACAGCAAGGCGGTTGGGGGTTCAATGTGCTCGTCGGCGAAGTGGTGCACGGTGGACACGCTATCTACCAGAAACCCTACAGGTTGTCCGCTCACTTCGGCAATCACCACGCGCATGTGCGGCGACGGGGGAACTGCCTCCATGCCAAACCGCTCTCGCAGGCATACAATCGGAATGCTCTGCCCCCGCAGGGATGCCACACCGCGAAGCCAGCGGGGAGCACGCGGAATACGTGCGATCGGCGGTACGTGCACAATCTCGCGAACTGCGTCGACCGGAAACCCTATCGCTTCCCCGCCGACCTGTGCTCGCACGTAAAGGTTCTGTCCGCTCTCGGACATCGGACACACCTCCTCACGGAGTTATCTTAGGCTCGGATGTCCAGCAGTTTACCAGCATCCTCGATCATCTGCACCAGCTGTTCGCCGGTCTGCTGTTGGGCGTCCATCGTCTTGCGCAGTAGCCGCACCTGATGTTCCTGTGCCTGCTGGTCACTGCGCAGGATGGACGCCAGAAGCCTCATGGAAGCCTGGTCTTCAACGCGCATCTATTTTCGCTCCTGTAAGCTCACGTTAATCTCAATAAAGCCGAAATCGCCTAGCAGGATGGGCACCACCAGCGCAGGCGTGTTGACGGTGGAGATTTTCACGTTACTGCCGCGGATGATGCTCGGGGGCGAAATCTGGCAGGTGTAGCCCTTTTCTGATAACAGCGATGCCGCGTTACCCGTAATCATGTTACCCAGCTCGGCAATGGCGCTGGCAGCCAGCGCGTCAAAGGTGCGGATGGGCTGTCCAATCATGTGCGAGGCGATTTTGTCAGCGGTTGTCAGGGACATGCCGTAGATGACCGAGCCTTCCACCTTGCCCGTGACGCCCATCACAATGTTGCATTGCTGGGTGGTGAAGATACCCGGGCGCATCGCCAGCTGCCCCTTCTCAGGCTCAATGCCCAGTACCATCTCCAGCACCGAGTACGCCGCGCTGACAAAGGGGTTGATGTATTCCACGCGCATCATGGTTCAGACTCCTTTCAGTTCCCCAGCAGTTTCTGCACGCTTTCGATGACGCGCTCGGGTTGGAATGGCTTGACGATGAAGTCCTTTGCGCCCGCCTGAATCGCTTCCACCACCAGGTTCTTCTGCCCCATGGCGGTCACCATCACGATGCGCGCGTTGGGGTCAATCTTCTTGATTTCACGCACCGCGCTGATGCCGTCCATTTCGGGCATGGTGATGTCCATCGTCACCAGGTCGGGCTTCAGGTTTTTGTACATCTCCACCGATTCGCGCCCGTTGGTGGCTTCGCCCACCACCTCGTAGCCGTGCTGGGTCAGGATATTCTTCAGGGTGACGCGCATAAACAGCGCGTCATCGGTTACCAGTATCCTTTTACCCATCTCTGTTCCCCCTTCACGTTACCTCCTTGAAGTTTGTTCCATGATTAAGCCGCTTTGCGAATGCCGGGAGCGGGTTTGCGGTAGAAAAACGACAGCGGCATCTCGAAGCCCAGCTCGCGATAGTTGAAGATGCGTTCCGTACTGCCCACGAACAGCACGCCGCCCGGCACCAGCGACCCGAAGAAGCGGGCATACAGCCTGTCTTTGGCATCCTCCGTGAAGTAGATGACCACATTGCGACAGACTATCAGGTGGAAACCAGTGTCGAACGGATCCGCCAGCAGGTTGTGCTTGCGGAAGGTGATGTTGCGCTTCAGCTCAGGTTTGACCTGATAGCGGTCGCCGTGATGGATGAAATACTTCTGTCGCCATTCCGGCGAGACGTGGCGCATATCCTCGGGAGCAAAGAAGCCTTCCCGCGCCTTGTTCAGGATGTTCTCGTCTACGTCGGTTGCCAGGATGTGATAGGTCAGCGGACGCATCTCCTCCAGCAGAATGGCTAAGGAGTAGGGTTCTGCCCCGTACGAACAGCCTGCGCTCCACACTTTCAGCGGACTGCCCAGCTGGCGCAACTGGGGCAGGATGACCCGGCGCAGCTCCTCGAACTTCTCAGGGTTGCGGAACAGCTCCGAGACGTTGATGGTAATGCGGTCAATAAAATAGGCGAACTGCCGGTCGTCCTTTTCGAGCACCGCCCAGTACTCCTGCAGGTCCCGCGCCCCAACGCGCTCTGCCATGGAACGCAGGCGGCGTTCCATCTGGGGACGCTTATACTGCCTCAGGTCCAGACCGGTTTTTGCCAGTACGCGTTCGCAGAACCACAGATAATCGTCGATGGCCGTGCTGTTCACCGTACTGCTACCTCCGGTTGTATTTGCAGGTCTGCTGCTTGCGCCATGTAGTCTACGATTTGCCCACACAGCGCGTCGATATCCGGCTGTTCCAGCCCGAACATCGCCAGCGTGCCGCCCTCGAGGGTGTAATACAGCCCGTCGCCGCCGATGCCGATACCCAGAGTGATGGACAGGATGTCGGCGAGGTGCACTACCGAGACCAGCGTCTCGGGTTCGTGCATTTGCGAGGGCTGATGGTGGTATCGGATAACCGACACCAACGACGGGGGCAGGTTCCACTTCTCGGCGATGAGCGCACCTGCGATAGCATGGTTGAACCCCAGCACCGCCTGCTCCGCCTCCACGAAGGGGATGCGCTCCCGCAGGGCGTGTTCCATAATCTGGTCGAACTGCTCGCGCACAAAGAGGTTAATAGCGACCTTGCCGATGTCGTGCAGAAGCCCGGCGACAAACGCCTCCTCCGCTACCGACAGGCGCACGCGCTGGGCGATCAGCTGTGCTCCGATGGCGCAAGCCAGCGAGTGACGCCACAGCTCCCCGCGCTGAAGCCAGTAACCGGCAATCTCGCGATTGAGCAGTTCGAAGGTAGAAGCGGCGATAGCGAGGTTTTTAATGGTACGGAACCCCAGAATGACCACCGCCTCCGAGAGGGTGCTGACCCGCCGCGGCAGCCCATAGAAAGCGGAGTTTGCCAGTTTGAGCACGCGCGCCGCCATCGCCTGGTCGGTTGCAATCACGCGGGCAATGCTCTGTGCATCCGAGCGAGGGTCCTCCGCCAGGCGCATCACTCGCACCACCACCTCCGGCAGAGCGGGCAGGTCGCGAATGGTTTGTACCAGCTGCTGGAGTTTCTCTGGCGTTCCCGTTGTGTTCATGCCGCTACCCCCGAAGAGGCTAAGATGTTACCCAGCACCGCCAGTTCGCGCTCGTCGCCGCCGATGGTGCGCACCATCACCAGCCCATTATCGGACACCAGCCGGAGCGTGCGCCCCACACTACCCCCCACATCCTTTGCCTGAAGAGGGATACCCATCTCGCGCAGGGCGTTGATCACCGCTTCGCTGTTGCGTGCGCCCACATCTAACGAGCTGCTGACACCAAACTGGAACAGCTGCGCTCCTCCGGCTATCGCTGCCTTCAGCCGCGACGCACTGGCACCCATACTTACCATCTGCTGCACAATGGCAGGAATCGCTGTGTCCGCAAACTTTCCCGGTAACTCGCCCGATTTGTCCGACTGGCTTTTGGGCAACACCACATGCACCATACCCGCCACGCGCGTTAAGGGGTCATACAAACACACACCAATACAGGAACCCAGTCCAAGAGCGGTTAATACATTGCCAGCACCGCGAACCACCTGTATCTCACCCATACCGACTGTCAGGTTGCTGCCCATCTTTTAGCCCATCCCTATCGCCTCAAGGATTCTTCGGATACCGCCCGGTTCGGGCAGATAGATAAACGTGCCTGAAATCAACCCATCCGGGTCATAGATGTCGGTGGCAATGGTGACCGCGAAATCGTCCAGCTCCTGCATGTTGGTCAGTACGGCGTTCAGAATGGCGCAGCCCATATCCACCGCCATGACCGGCGGACTGGGTAGCAGCCGCAAGCCAGTGAAATCGCTGATAGAGGTCAGATACGCGCTGAGCATGATGTTGCCAATCTCCATCAGTGCGGAAGCGGTCACTTCGTCCAGCTGCACCTCTGGTAGCCCAAGCAACATCCCTGCCAGACGATG
>JABUFA010000051.1 GCA_013314755.1 Chthonomonadia bacterium | reverse complement strand
TCGGTGGAGTTTCGGTTTCTGGTGGTTAAGTTGCTGGAGATGGAGGAGGAGGTGTTGCGGTCGAGTGGGAACCCTGCGGCGTTGCGGTTGCGCGGCAGTCCTGAGTTGCTGTTGGAGGAGAAGATAGGGTTAACCCGTCAGATGGAGGAGATGGGGTATAATAGGGATGTGGCATATCAGTTATTCCGGTTGCTGGACTGGTTGGTTCAGTTGCCGGAGGTTTATGAGGTTCGGTATGAGCAGTTTTTGGAGGCTTATCACTCGGAGGGTAAGATGGCATATTTGACGACACCAGAGCGATATGCGTTAAGGCGTGGGATGGAGCAGGGTCTTCAGGAGGGTATTCAGCAGGGTCTTCAGGCTGGGATGCGCCGTTCCATTCTTCGCGCTTTGCAGAAGCGGTTTGGGGATGTCTCTGCTGAGCTGGAGGAGCGTCTGGAGCGTGTTCAGTCAGAGGAGGCTCTCCAGCAGCTGTTTGACCTGGCGATGGAGGTAGAAAGCCTCTCCGCCTTTGAGCAGGCGCTGGAGCAGTTTCAGCAGTAAACTCTTCCTGTCACCTGCAGAGGGAAAGGCATGGAGCAACCCGCCGGTTACTCCATGCCCGTTTATTTCTCTCCTACCACCGCGTGCGCACGGTATAGGTTACTTTCACCTCGCCGTTGCGCTCCACCGTTACCGGGAACTCGATAGTGTGCGCATCCAGCTTGTTGTATTTGTGAGTGCTCTGCAGAATCTCCCAGTCACCCCAGAGGTGTTCCACAATCCACACCGGCGCGTCGCTCTCTTTGTGGTTGCGCACCGTGATTTCCCATGTCTCCTCAATCACGCGGTCAGAAATCTGCTTGTACTCGGTGCGTTTGCGCTCGCCCACCACATCAAAAGCATCGCCGATGTACAGGCGTACGAGCTCATCCTTTGGCGTGTGGTCAATCAGGTCTTCACCCAGGAACTGCAGGTTACCTCTGTCGTCTGCTTTATACAGGCGCACCTTGCCCTTTGGCAGAGGCATACCCATATTGTTCTCTCTGGAGTTACGCATCTCCACCACGATGTTCAGCTTCACGTTCTGCGTGTCGCCGCCCATGCCCGGAGCGCGTATGCCCTGGATCCACCATCGCCTGCCTGCGTCCAGCACCAGCTTGCGCGTTACCTTTACGTCCGCTGCCGATAGCAGGGTCATCTGCTTGGTTTCGTTGTCACGCACGGTGGTCGTGCCCTGCAGGGTGTAAAGGTGGTACTCGAAGAACGCCTGCTCTTCGAACTGTGGCGCCGCCGCGCGCGCTTTCATCATCCCGTCCAGCGCCACACCTCCGAAACCGGGCGCCTCCTGCACGCGGCGCACATCGCCCGCCATCAATTGTAACTGCGCGTCCGTGTAGGTTGCCCCGCTGCGGTTGTCAATCGTCACCCAGCCGGTCAGGTCCACCATGTTCTCGTCTTTGTTGACCACCGCCACGTAGTCCGCTTTCCAGGTGATACCGTTGGCGATGTAGGAGACCTGCGTGTTGTGCGCGCCGGCGCGGTCTACGTCCAGCTTCCATAACAGCGAAGGGCGAGATACCAGCCCCTCCGGGAGCTCGTTCAGCTCCATCTGCCCGGTCGGGTTCAGCACCAGCCGACCATCCTTCAGGCGGACAACCAGCCCCTGATAGACCGTTCCGCCTCCGCCGGCGTCTGTCTGTCCTACAACAGCGGTTGGCGGGTTCAACAAAGTGCCCTCCAGTATCTCCACCTTGCCATCGGGATGTACCTGCTTAAAGCGCACCGTCTTGCCTACCGACTTGTTGAGGATGGAAACGGGGTTCAGCAGGTCGTACTGGTAGTTCTGCTCACGCACCGCCACCGCATTGGGCGCGGTCAGGGATTTGAAGCTGATAGATGTGGGGTCTATCTGCGCTGCAACGTCTTCATAGCGTACGAAGTTGACACCTTCTTTCAGGTTGATCTGTCGGTTCTCGCGCACCACCGCGAAGTTCTGGTTGTAGATAGTCAGCGACACCCCGCGCGTGTCCTTCGCGGTGGACGTCACCGTTGTCTGGGCTTCCATTGCCATCATTGCCCCCATCAGGAGAGTTGCACACACCAGCATATTCCGCAACATGTCCTCGAAACCTCCCTCTTTTCTGCTTGCACGCATTAGACGCACCGACGAGGCAAGATGTTTCCAGCCAGAGAAAAACCGCATGATTGCCGGCGATGCTCCCTGTGCAAATGCGGAATAGTTGCCAGAATCTCTAAAGGCAGAGCGACCCGTCTTTGCAAAATGCCCTGCCCTGCTGCTCACCCGAGGCGGCGCCTGTGGTCTGGTTTGGCATCGGCTAGTGTAGAAAACAAAGGAGGTGTCGGAGTGATGCAGCATAAGCGACATACAAATGGCAACGATAATCTACACCCGGAGAAGCATCTAATGAGACTGTGTGAGCAGATTGAAGAACAGGAGTGTATTCTTGCATCCATCCCGTCTATTCTAATTACCCTTGATGAAAACGACCGGATAACCCACTGGAACCCGGCTGCGGCGAACGTTTTCGGTATTCCCGCCGAGCAGGTACTGGGTCAGCCTTTCCGCCAGTGCCCCATCCGCTGGGACTGGGAGCCTGTAACACGAGGCATCGAAGAGTGTCGCAGGAAGCAAGCCCAGGTGAGGCTGGAAGACATCCGTTATACCCGCCCGGACGGTAATGAAGGGATTGCAGGCATTACGCTGACCCCACTGGACAGCGCCCGCCCGATAACCGGAAGGGTGCTACTGCTGGGCGCAGATATTACCGAGCGCAGGCTGATAGAACGCCAGCTTGCACAGGCGTTGAAGATGGAGTCCATCGGGCGACTGGCAGCTGGGATCGCCCATGAGATTAACACCCCTACCCAGTACGTCGGCGACAACGTGCGCTTCCTGCAAGATGCGATGCAGGACCTGCTGGACCTGCTTCAGCGATTCCAGAGGTTCCTGGAGCATGCCAAACAGGGCTTGGTATCGGAAGAGCAGGTTGCCGAAATGGAGGAAGCCATCCAGAACGCCGACCTGGAGTACCTGCTGGAAGAGATACCCAAAGCCATTGAACAATCGCTGGAGGGACTGGACAGGGTAGCGAAGATTGTTCGCGCGATGAAGGAGTTCTCGCACCCCGGCGTCGCCGAGATGACCAGCGTAGACCTCAATCACGCTCTGGAAAGCACCCTGACGGTTGCTCGCAACGAGTGGAAATACGTTGCCGAGGTGGTGACCGATTTCGATCCGAATCTGCCGCTGGTGCCTTGCCTGCCGGGCGACATGAATCAGGTGTTCCTGAACATCATCGTCAACGCGGCACACGCCATCGCCGATGTGGTTGGAGATGGCTCTAAGGGCAAGGGAACTATCACCATAAGCACGCGCAAGCTGGACGGCTGGGTGGAAGTGCGCATCAGCGACACCGGCACGGGAATCCCTGAATCCATCCGCTCCAAGATTTTCGACCCCTTCTTCACCACCAAGCAGGTGGGCAGAGGCTCCGGACAGGGGCTGGCATACGCGCATTCGGTGGTGGTGGAGAAACACAGGGGCATTCTCACCTTCGAGACCGAAGAGGGCAAAGGAACCACCTTCATCATCCGTCTGCCGTTACAGCAGCCGGAACAGGAGGCGGCGGCATGAAGCGCAGGATACTGTTTGTGGATGACGAGCCGAACGTTCTGCAGGGGCTTCAGCGCATGCTCCGCTCGATGCGCAACGAGTGGGAGATGGATTTTGCCGGCGGTGGCGAGGAAGCCCTGCGCAAAATGGAGCAGGCTCCTTTCGACGTGATTGTCTCGGACATGCGGATGCCGGGCATGAACGGAGCGCAACTGCTGAAAGAGGTTGCCCGAAGATACCCCAATACTGTGCGCATTGTGCTGTCCGGGCATTCCGATCGAGAGTATATCCTGCAGCTGGTCACCACCACCCATCAGTACCTGGCGAAGCCATGCGACACGGAGACCATCAAAGACACCGTGAACCGGGCGTGCGCTCTGCGCGATTTGCTGGCGAGTAAGGAGCTGAGCGCACTGGTGTCGCAGATTAAATCCCTGCCGAGCCTGCCTTCTCTGTACACGCGAATCGTCGAAATCCTGCAGTCCGACGACCCATCTCTGCAGAAAATCGGGCAGATTGTGTCCGAGGACATCGCCATGAGTGCAAAGGTGCTGCAGCTGGTGAACTCGTCGTTTTTTGGGATAGCCCGGCGCATTTCCAACCCGGTGCAGGCGGTGATGTTCCTGGGGCTGGAAACGGTGAAGGCGTTGGTGCTCTCGGTGCATATTTTCGCCAAGTGGGACAGCAACAGGGTAAAGGGTTTTGACATCGAGCGGCTGTGGCACCACAGCATGGCAGTGAGCGCAATGGCGAAACGACTCGCCGAAACCGAGCAGCTTTCCGTGCGGGAGGCGGACGAAGCTTTTACCGCAGGCTTATTGCACGACGTGGGCAAGCTGATCCTGGCAGGAGGCTTGCCTGACGCCTACCAGCAGGTGCTGAACGAGTCGAAAAAGCAGAACATCCCCCTCTGGCTGGCGGAAGAACAGGCTTTTGGCGCCTCGCACGCCGAGGTGGGGGCGTACCTGCTGGGGCTGTGGGGACTGCCGACATCCATCGTGGAAGCGGTGGCGTGGCACCATCGCCCGGCGAATTGTCCTGCCCGTACCTTTTGCCCCCTGACCACAGTGCACATCGCCGATGCGCTGTGGTATCAGGATGCTTCCGCAAACGAGCAGAACCCTCCATCTGCGCTGGATGTTGAGCTCGTCGAGAGCATGGGATTGACAGAGCGGCTGCCCGTCTGGCAAGCGGTTTTCAAACAGGCAACGGAACAGGGAGGTAAATAACGTTGGAAAAAGTGTTGTTTGTAGACGACGATGCAAACATCCTGGCGGGCTATCAGCGTGCCCTGCGCAAGCAGTTTCGTATCGACATCGCCATCGGCGCGGACGCTGCGCTGAAGCTGATTGAAAGGCAGGGACCATACGCTGTGGTTGTCTCCGATATGTACATGCCGGGCATGAACGGCGTGCAGTTTCTGTCCAAAGTCAAGGAGATTGCCCCCGATACCGTGCGCATCATGCTGACCGGCAACCCCGACCTGCGTACGGCTATTGAAGCGGTGCATCACGGACATATTTTCCGTTTTCTCACCAAGCCCTGTCCTCCCGAAAGCCTGGCGATGGCGCTGGAAGCGGGCATCGAACAGTACCGGCTGATAACCGCCGAGCGCGACCTGCTGGAAAAGACGCTCAGCGGTAGCGTGCGTATGTTGATGGATATCCTGGCGATGGTGGACCCGCATCTGTTCGGGCGGGCGCAGACCCTGCGCGGTTACATCCGCTCGCTGGCGCAGACTCTGCAGGTTGGTGACATCTGGAAGCTGGAGCTGGCGGCGATGCTGGCTCAAATAGGGCTGGTGACCATTCCGCCGGTGGTGGTGCTGAAGTCTCGCGCGGGACATTCCCTCTCGGAAGCAGAGCAGGAGATGCTGGAACGGGTACCCGAAATCAGCCACAACCTGCTGGCGAACATTCCCCGTCTGGAGCCGGTGGCGCGCATCGTGCTCTATCAGAACAAGCATTTCGACGGCTCGGGCTTTCCACGCGATACAGTCTCGGGCTACGATATACCGCTTGGCGCACGGATGCTGAAGGTGCTCAGCGATATGCGCACTCTGGAGGAGACGAACATCTCCCGAAAGCGTGCCTTTGAGGTCATGCGCAGACGCGAAGGATGGTACGACCCCAGGGTGCTGGAAGCCGCTGCGGTTACTTTCCTCCCCATTAGCGAGACGCACCAGCACACCGAAACGCCTGCACTGGCGGTGTCGGTGTGGGGACTGCGTACCGGGCATGTGCTGGCTTCCGATGTGTACACTGCCGACGGCAAACTGCTTATCTCGGCGGGGCATCGAGTGTCAGAGGCACTGCTGGAGCGCATCCGCAACTTCGCCCAGGTAACAGGCATCCGCGAGCCGCTCTATGTGGAGGTAACGGAAACCTCGCGCGCAGCGTGACCGACTTATCCGCCCGGCAGGTCCCATATCAGCAGGCGGCAGGGAAGCTCCGCCTGAAGGAAGTCGTAAGCGACCGTTGGTGGTAAGGGCGCCAGCTGCTCGAACGCCGGGTTTCCGCTGATGACCACGATGCGACTGCCCCCGTACTCTGCACTCCACTTCTGCCAGAGCTTCCGGTACAGGTGCACCAGTTCCGACGGTTTGCCCATGCGCACGCCGTACGGCGGGTTGGTCACCAGTACCACAGGCTCCTCCGGCGGTGGCAGGGTCAGCGCGTTGGCAACGGTGAAAAGGATGTCCGAGACGCCTGCGCCCTGAGCGTTCTGGCGAGCGACTTCCACATAGCGTGCGTTCCAGTCACTGCCTCGCAGGGGTGGAGATTCCCCTCCCGCTTTGTGCGCCTGCGCCAGCTCCTCCTGCCAGCGCGTTTCGTCGTGCGGCAGCAGTTTGCGGAACGCCCACTCCTCACGCCCCAAGGATGGGCTGATACCTCTTCGCCACAACGCGCCCTCAATCAGCAGGGTTCCCGTGCCGCACATCGGGTCCACTAAGGGGCGGTGGTCCCAGCCAGATGCCATGACCACCGCAGCGGCAAGGGTAGGGCGCAAAGCCGTCAGGTGCGCCAGGCTCTGCCTCCATGGGCGACGGTGCAGGCTACTGCCTGTAAGGTTCAGCCCCAGCAGGAACTGCTCATCCACCAGCGTGGAGAATATCTCCACATCAGGAGCATCCAGATTCACCGGCGGGCGTTGACCGCGGCGGGCAATGAATCGGTCGCACACCACCTGCCCGACTACCCGGGCGATGTCCATGCTGGTGAAGTCGTGTGTACCTTCTCGTTCCGAACGGATGGCAAAAGCGAGGGTGTTGCTGAACCAGTCTTCGTAAGGAACCTGCCAGGCTACTTCCTCAATTTCCTTCAGATTACGAACCTGCGCCCGAGCCAGCAGACCAAAGAAACGGTTGACGGTGCGCGCATGAAGATGCAGGTGGTAAATGTCGCTCCATCGGGCGCGGAAGTAAACGCGGGACGGGCTGGTGTCAAACACCTCCGCTCCCATCTCGCGCAGTTCCTTTACGGTGACGGACTCTAATCCCGTGTTGCAGGTTGCGAAGAACTCGCCTGTGCTCATCCCCTGATGCTTTCAGGAATCGGACAGGTACTCTTCCAGCTGCTGGCGAAGCAAAGCGCGAGCACGGTGCAAACGCGCCTTCACCGCCGCTACCGTCAGCCCCGTACGCTCTGCCGTCTCCTGATTGGACAGGTCTTCCATATCCCGCAGGATGAGCACCTCACGCAGGTTGGGGGGCAGTTTGTCCACCGCCTCTTTCACCTTCTGGCGCAGTTCCTCATCCAGCACTACCTGCTGGGGGTTCTCTGCGGAAAAGTCAATCATCTGCCCAATCAACGCGCTGGCGTCCTCTCCTTCCCCCATCGGCTGGTCTAAGGAGACGGTGGGATATGCCATCATCTGCTGTTGTTTGCGCACGCACAGGTTCCGCGCGATACGATACAGCCACGTGGCGAAGGAGGCGTCACCACGAAACCGGGGCAGGGCGCGGAAGGCACGAATCATCGCCTCCTGCAGGACGTCCGCTGCGAGGTCGGGATTGGCGCAGGCGCGAGTCATCGCCCGGTATACCTGTGCCTGGTATCGGTGCACCAGGCGGTCAAAGGCGCGGCTGTCGCCCTGCTGGGCGGCGCGAATCAGATGGCGTTCCTCGCGAGTGGACATGGGCTGGTTCCCTCCTCCTGCTATCTATTCGCATCCCCCAGCAGGGTTTCCTCTGTTACCGGCTGGCGCGGAAGGCCAGCAGGCTCAGCGAAAGCGGCGGGAAGGTATACCGGATACCGTTCTTGCCCGCTCGTGCCTCGCCCTTAACGATTTTCACCGCTTCGGGCTGTTCGAAGCTGTTGTGGGCGGTGGGACTGCTGCCTGCCAGCGTGCTGGTGGGCACCGCCGGACGTGGCGTGAAATCGTGCAGAACCACCTCCGCCGACAACGCCGAGTCGGGATGGCGGTTGGTGACCGCCAGAACCAGCTCTGTGCCGCTGGGGCTGATAGCTGCCACTGCGTCCAGATACGGCGCGTCGTTCACCGCGGGCAGGTCGTGCAGAGCGGACACCGAAAAGAACGGCGAAGCCACTGTCAGCCCAACCGGAACGCGCCCCGCCAGGTTCACCAGCATCTCGTGCGCCATCTGCACGGGGTTCTTCCAGACATACTCGCGGTGCTTGCGCAGTCCGCCCCCGTGGTTCATCAGCGCACTGTGGGTAATCAGCTCCACCAGGTCGCCCAGCCGGATGGAGGTGTTGACGATGCCCGAAAGGTAGATGGCTTCGGCAATTGTCTGGTTGTTGACGGGGTTGGGCGTCATGATTTGCAGCTCGGTGATGGCGATGCGCGGTGGCTTCACCCGTCGCGCCATCTGCCTGCCCAGCTCCGCCAGATGCCCTTCATACCACACGGGAAAGGCGGCGATAGAGCGATACACCCTTTCCACCGGTGCGTCGGCGGGCACCGAGTGCGCAATCAGCGTGTGAATGGACAGCGAGCGCAGGATGTCCGCGCACCGTTCAATCAGCGGTTCGTTCCAGTGTGCGTCCTGTCCACAGGCAATCACCTCGATGGTGGGGTCTACTGCCTTCATCGCCTGGTAGAAGCGGCGATAGCGTTCGGCATATTCTTCGCGGGTGCAGTGCCCGATTTGCCAGTCGCCCCACAGCTCGTTCCCAATTTCCCAGTAGCGCACGTTGTAAGGCTCGGGATGCCCGTTTGCCGCGCGGCGACGCCCCTGCGGGGTGCTGGTACTGCCGTTGCAGTATTCCACCCATCGCGCAGCCTCTTCCGGTGTGCCGTTGCCCGCGTTGACGCAAATCAGAGGCTCGCAACCGATTGCCCGACACAGTGCCATATACTCGTCCGTGCCCACGTGGTTGTACTCCACCACGTCGTGCCAGGCGGGGTTGGGGCGCAGGGGGCGTTCGTCCACCGGTCCCACTCCGTCTTCCCAGTGGTAGCCCGACACGAAGTTTCCTCCCGGAAAGCGCAGGAGAGGCAGTTTTGCCTGTTTACACGCCTTCACCGCATCGGGGTCAAAGCCCTTCACGTGGTCGGCGGGGAAGAGGAAACACTGGTCCAGCCACACGGTGCCGGGTGCGTCCACGCCCAGCGTGAACAGCAGCAGTTCCCCGCGCTCAATGCCCGCCCCCTCCACGGACAGGCGCAGGGTATACTTGCGCCATCTGTTCGTCAGCTTGCCCACTCTGCCCTCTGCCAGGATGCGGCGTTCGTCGGCGGTGCGGACGCTGGCGAGCAGGTTGCCCGCACTGCCCTTCGCCCACACGCTGAGCACCACACGCTTCTGACGATGTAGAGGCAGGAAGATTGGCTGTGCGATGCCCACCTCACGCGAGGAGAGCGAGCGCACCTCAATGCGCTGGGACGTCTCCGAGTTCACCCGGTCGCCGTCAAGGGCGTAGCGTGCCTCGCCGTTACCGAAGCGAAACCACGCATACGCCACTCCTTCGCGCAGGCTCTCCTCCAGCCGACGCAGAAGGGGACGGGTGACCGCTTCGGGCACACCCCACCATGCCAGATGGTGCGGCAGGGTCTCCGAGGGTGGTCGTCCTCCGTACAGGAAAGGCTGAGCCGGCTCAAAGCCCGGGTTTACCAGCACCTGTGCCCAGATGCCATGATACACATTGCGCCCGAGGTGTTCGGTGAACTTGCCGAAAAGAAGCGGACTGATGGCGCGTTCGCCGCGCTGGCCGGCAAACACCTCCAGCCGGGATACGTCGTTTTGCACGAAACGAAACAGTGGTTCCATCTCCTATCCTCGCTCACCCAGAATACGTTTCAACATGCCAAGCGTTTCGTCAATCTGTTCGGGCTTTTCAAAGCCGATGATGAAGCTGTCCACACATCGCTGAGCGATGACAAAGCGCAGGCTCTCTTCCCGCTCCTGCGGGGTGAGGAACCTGCCCTCTCCGAAGATTTTCATGCCGATAACGCCCTTTCCTGCCCGGCGCATTGCGCGCAGGAGTTCGGCAATCTCTTCAGGCTTGCCGTCCATTGCCGTGCCGCGATGGTTGATACGCGCCAGCTGCACCTGCACCCAGGGCGACGCCTGAGACGTTTTGAGGGCGGGCAGGCTGTGGCAGGAAGTTCCGTGTGCCCGGATGACCTTCTTCTGCCTCGCCTCTTCCAGCGCGTCCAGCATTGGGCGCAGGTCGTCCGTCCAGGTGGCATCGGTGGTGCAGTGAAGCAGGACACTGTCGATGTAGTCCGTGCCCAGTTCCTGGCGGAAGCGGTCAATGGCGCGTTTGGCGTCGGTAACCTGCTCGGGTAGACCCATCGGGCGGAACCAGATTTTGCTCTGGATGACTATCTTTTCGCGCGGAATGCCTTTCAGCGCATCGCGCAGAAACGGATGCGTGCCGTAGAGGTCGGCGGTATCAAAGAAGGTAATGCCGCTGTTGTAGGCGTGACGAATCAGCGCGATGAACGCCTCTCTGCCCATGCGCGTGTGATTCGACTGGCGCATCCATCCACGCATTCCCGTGCCGATGCCCACAAAAGAGGCTTTAATGCCCGTCTTGCCCAGTGTGACCTGCTCGACCGGCGAACGCACCGGGGGCTGCTGGGCGTCTGCCATGCCGTCCAGCAATATCCCCCCTGCCCCCGCCAGCATACCACCGATAAAAGCGCGACGTGTGATGGGTTGCATGTTACTCCACCTCTCCGTTTGTGATTCACCGCGTGCTTGCTTTGTATTATACGCTGTTCACAGGGCAGAAGTCACCTGATGCCCGTAACCGACGCGATTCGCAGGGCGTCTTACAGATGATTGACGCACCGAAGGGAGGTCTGGTGGCATGTCCCGCAAAGTTGTGGGCGTTGTGGCCGCGGTGCTGATAGTGGCACTGCTGGTATGGACATGGCTACCGCACGTGGGTTATAAGCCGGCATCCTCTCCGCAGGTTCCCGAATATGGTGGTGCTCCCGGTGCTCCATCCCGCAGCGACCCGATGACGGCGAAGGACACGCTGACGATGATAGGCGCAGCTGGCGAGGGGAGAGAGAGCCATATCACGCTGGCTTCGCTGACGACAGGTCAGCCCGAGCGCTACCTGATTAAGACCGCGACGGTTACCCTGGAAGTGAGGGAAACCCAGAAGGCTCTTCAACAGCTGCAGGCGCAGATAAAGGAGAACAAAGGCTACATCGCCGACCTGCGCGAGTGGACAGACGCGCTCGGCAACCAGAATGCGACGGTGATCTTTCGTGTGCCTGCTTCTCGGTTTGAAGATGTGCTGAACGCGCTGAAGGGGTTGGGCAAGCCCATGGAGGTGCAGGTTAGCTCCGAGGATGTGACGGAAGAGTATGTGGACATCGACGCCCGCCTGCGCAACCTCAAACGCACCGAAGAGCGGTTGCTGGGGCATCTGTCGCGCACGGGCAGACTGATGGACACGCTGGCGGTGGAGCGGGAGCTGAGCCGGGTGCGCCAGGAGATAGAGGTGCTGGAGGGTCGCCTGCGCTTCCTGAAGCACCGGGTGGCTTACTGCACGATTACCGTGACCCTGCGCCAGAGCGCGCGCACCCAGCCACTGGTTCCCCCTGAGAGCTTCAGCACCAGTGAGGTTGCCTCCAATGCGGTGCGGTCGCTGGTGGCTTTTGCGCAGGGCATCTGGTCGGTGCTGATATGGCTGGCGGTGTGGGCGGTGGTGTGGCTACCTCTTATGGCGATTGGCTGGTTCGGCTACCGACGCATCCGCCGGGTGTAAGATGAAAGGCGCCGAGTCGGGCTGCGCGTCGTGCAAAGCGAAACTGGATTGCCGACGTTCGGCGCCGCAGAGACTTTACACTATCTCCCTGCCCGTGAGGCGGCGATAAGCCTCGCGATACTTCTCGCTGGTTCTGGCGACCACCTCGTCCGGCAGATGAGGGGCAGGCGGAGTCTTGTCCCAGCCGGTGCTTTCCAGCCAGTCGCGCACGTACTGTTTATCAAAACTGGGCTGGGAGCGACCGGGCACGTAATCGTCTACCGCCCAGAAGCGTGAAGAGTCGGGCGTCAGCACCTCGTCGATCAGGAGTATCTGCCCGTCCTTTTCACCGAACTCGAACTTGGTATCGGCGATAATGATGCCCTTTTGCGCCGCCTCTTCGCGGGCGAAGCGATAGATTTGCACGCTCAGGCGTGCCAGTTCGTGCGCAACCTCCCCGGCAATCTGCACCGCCTGTTCGAGGCTGATGTTCTCGTCGTGCCCTATTTCGGCTTTGGTAGCGGGAGTGAAGATGGGCTCCTCCAGGCGGTCGCTCTCGCGAAGACCCGCGGGCAGGGCGATACCGTGCAGGGTAACTGACTGTTCCTTCCCTCCAGCCTGCACATACTCCTTCCACAGCGAACCCGCCAGATAGCCCCGCACCACGCACTCCACCGGGTAGGGTTTGGCTTTGACCACCAGCATGGAGCGACCGTCCAGCATCGCACGAATGTCGTCGTCCACGTGTCCGCCAACAGCCTCAATCGCCCGGGCGATGGTGTCAATATCTGCGCTTATCACGTGGTTGGGCACGATGTGCCGGGTGCGCTCGAACCAGTAGAGCGACAGCTGGGTCAGCACACGCCCTTTGTACGGAATGCCGTTGGGCAGGACTACGTCGAACGCGGAGATGCGGTCAGTGGCAACGATAAGCAGGCTGTCACCAAGATCATAGATGTCGCGCACCTTTCCCCGCTTTGGTTCCGGCAAGCCCGGAATGGTGGTATGTGTAACGACTTGCATGCAGGTTCTCCTCGTCACCAAAGGATTACGGTTGCCTTTGCAGAACCCCTCTATCAGGGGTGATTCACGTGCAAAAGCACCGACTAGAATACCCGAACAATCCATTCGTTATCAAGATGGAAATTCCTGCGCCCCAGGACAGCGCAGGAAGCCTCATTGTTGCCGATGTGAACGGCGACGGGCGAATGGACTATCTGGTGACCGTGCCCGGGCACGTGGCAGCGTACGACTGGAGCGGGCAGAAGCTGTGGGTGCTGAAAACCGACGTGCGGGTGGGAGGTTCCGCCGAAACCTATGGTTTGCCCGGACATCACGGAGCAGGTGTGCAGGCAGGCGATATCGACGGCGACCGGCGCGTGGAAGTGCTGTTTCTGGACAACAACAGCACCCTGCACGTGGTAGAGGGCGCAACCGGCAGGGAACGGTGGTCGGCGAAAATCCCCGTGCCGAAAGGCGCGGAGCGATGGGAACATCTGGCGGTGGTGAACCTGCGAGGCAGGGGCGACCGGGACGTGGTTCTGCAGGCAACCAATGCCGAGGGCTACCGCATGGGCAGGTACGTCGCCGCGTATGCTCTGGAAGACCTGCGCAAAGGCGACACGAAACCGCTGTGGCAGGTGGATAACTTTCTCGCCTGTGCGCATAACGGTTTGCGCGTGGCAGACATCAACGGTGACGGAAAAGATGAGATTATCAGCGGATGCATCCTCGCGCCGGATGGCAGAGAGCTGTTCCGCCTGCCGGAGGTACGAGGACATCTGGACAGCGTGTTCATCGCCGACGTCCTGCCCGACCTCAAGGGGATGGAGATTGTCGCGCTGGAGGAGGGTGGGAATCGGGTGTTCCTGTTCAACGCAGAGAGGCTCATCTGGGCGGTGGACCACAGGCGTCAGGAGCCACAGAACGCCGCCGTCGGGCGGTTCGACCCCGGTCGCAAGGGTCTGCAAATCTGGTGTCGCAGTCGCTACGACACGCACCAGAAGCCCTGGGTGCTGGACTCGGAGGGCAAGGTAATTACCGACTACGAGCTGAGTAAGGTTGCCCCCGCCGACTGGACCCTCAAGGGGATAGAAGTGATTTACGCCATTCACTGGGATGGCACGGGCAAACAGCATCTCGCAGCGAAGGAGCGGCACGAGTCGGGTGATGTGGCAGTAATTGACGCCATGACGGGACGTTTCATCGCTCGCTTTCCCGAGCGTGCGGACAGGCTGTATGTGGCGGATGTGGCGGGCGACTGGCGCGAGGAGCTGATTGTGCTGGCGGGTAACGAACTGCACATCTACCAGAACACCGCTCCCAACCCGAATCCCAGTCGCCCCCGCCTGTGGACAAACCCCGTCTACCGGCGCACCAAAGCGGTGTGGAACTATTACTCGCCTTAGCGGGACAGACCTCGAAGACAGGAAAAGATTCACCTCTCCCCGCATCGGGAGAGGTTGGGAGAGGGGTTCCTCCCCGCCTGCGGATGGGGCAACCACAGGGGGTTGCCCCTGCAACATCCTCTGGAGGGCGAGGCTTCCGCCGAGCCGTTTTGCCCTCTCCTTGTGGGAGAGGGTCGGGGTGAGGGCTTCTTTCGCCATCGCCTCTCCCCACGTCGGGGAGAGGTTGGGAGAGGGGTCGGCTCACCAGCAGGTTCGCTCTCCAGCCTCTCAGCCACCGAAAAACTGCTGGGCGGTTTGCAGAAACCGCCGGCGTCCCTCATCGGGCATCACTAAAGGCTCCGGGTACTCCGGGACCAGGCGATGCAGGTTCTCCAGGTCCGCAAGTTGTTCTGAGGTCGCCTCACGCAGTTCGGGCACGTACTGTCGGATATACTCTGCCTGCGGGTCAAACTTCTGCGCCTGCAGGACGGGATTGAAAATGCGGTAGTAGGGCTGGGCGTCCGCTCCACAGCCTGCTGCCCACTGCCAGTTGCCCACGTTCTGGGCGAGGTCGGCGTCTACCAGATGCAGGTAAAACCATCGCTCGCCCCACCGCCAGTCAATCAGCAGGTGTTTGGTCAGATAGCTGGCGACCACCATGCGCACGCGGTTGTGCATCCAGCCCTCCTGCAGGAGCTGGCGCATCCCGGCGTCAACAAGTGGTATACCGGTGCGCCCCTGTGCCCAGCGTTCGAAGTGCTCCTCGTCGTGCCTCCATGGGAAGCCGCGCCATTCGGGGCGCAGTTCCATGTTCACCGTTTCGGGGTGGTGAACCAGCAGGTGTGAATAGAAGTCGCGCCACGCCAGCTCCTTCACGAACTGCTCCCTGACTCCCCAAGCGTCGCGAAGCATCTGACGCAGGGAAATCATCCCACAGCGGATATACGGACTCATGCGCGATACGCCCGGCACGGAGGGCAGGTTGCGTCGTTCGCTGTAATGTGCCAGTCCGTGCTCCACGAAATCCTGCCATCTCTTCTGCACCTGCTCCTCGGTGGCATACCATGGGCAGGCAGGCTCGGCGTCTACCTGCGGTATCGCTACCACAGGCACGTCCACCTCGGGCGTGTATAGACGCTGGGGGATAGGCACAGGCGTGCCGAGCGTAACGTTCGGCAGGAAGTGTCGCTTGTAGAACTGCGTGAAGCTGGGATAGGTGGTGTTGGGCACGGGGCACAGCAGGCTATCGCGCAGGATGCGGTAGCGTATCCCCCGCGCTTGAAGGTGGGGTATCAGCTGTTCGTCGCGCTGGCGAGAGTATGGCTCCACATCCTCGCAAAAGCGCACCTCATCGGGGCGAACTGCATCCCAGAACCGCTCCTGCTCGGAGGGAGGCACAACATACAGCCTGCCGCCCAGCCGTTCAATACCCTCTGCCAGCTGGCGCAGGGCATGGAAGAAGAGGGCGCGCAGGCTGTCGCCGTGCTCCTGCTGATTGTAATCGTCTAAGAAGAAGACGGGAACAAACTCGCCCGCTTCCACACCTTCCAGCAGTGGGTTATCGGTCAGTCGCAGTTCGCGTCGGAAGATGGCTGCGGTTCGATACATCTATCCCGCCAGCGCCTCACTGGCTATGGTGTCGAAGTCTATGGCGCTCTCGCCGGCGGTAACGTACTGGAAATAGCCTGCGGAGGCGATCATCGCGGCGTTGTCGGTGCACAGGATCAGCGGCGGGATGACCAGCTGGTAGCCACGCTTGTTCGCTTCCTCGCTCATGACCGCCTTCAGGCGTGAGTTGGCGGCGACTCCACCACACACCGCGATGCGTGGGATACCGTACTCTTCCGCCGCGCGCACCGTCTTCCCCACCAGCACGTCCACAATCGCCTCCTGAAAACTGGCGGCGGCATCCGCCACGTTCAGCGAATCGCTATTCTGCTGGACGTACCGAAGCAGGGCCGTCTTCAGTCCGCTGAAGCTGAAATCGTAACTGCCCTCTTCCAGCCACGCGCGGGGAAAATCAATCGCCTGCGGATTGCCCTCTTTCGCCTTGCGGTCGATGACGGGACCGCCGGGATAGCCCAGCCCCAGCAATCGCGCCGCTTTGTCAAAAGCCTCGCCCGCTGCGTCATCGCGGGTGCTGCCCAGCCTGCGCCGGCGCCCGTGCCCTTCCACGATGTGCAGGTCCGTGTGTCCGCCTGACACTATCAGGCAAATGAACGGGAACTGCAGGGTAGGCTCGGTCAGGAAGTTGGAGGCGATGTGTCCTTCCAGATGGTGTACCGCCACAATCGGTTTGCCCAGCGCGTACGCCAGCGCCTTGCCCGCCGACACCCCCACCATCAGCGCGCCGACCAGACCCGGACGGTTGGTGACTGCTATCAGGTCAATGTCGCTATAGCCGATACCTGCTTTGCGCAAAGCTTCTTCGAACACCACGCTGAGGCGTTCCACATGTTTGCGTGCAGCCACCTCTGGCACGACGCCTCCCGTCAGCGCGTGAATGTCCACCTGCGAGGCGATGACGTTGGCGAGTATCTCCACCCCGTCGCGCACAACGGCAACGGAGGTCTCATCGCAGCTGGTTTCAATACCAAGCACGTTCATGACTGAGCCCTCAACAGTTTCCACCGATTGGTGCGAAGCAGTTGCTGATACTCTGGTGTCTGGATGTCGTCCGTCCACATGACCAGTGCGTCCTCGTGGGTGTCCGCGTAGTAGCCTTTGCGGATGGCAGCGGCGCGGAAGCCGTACTTGGCGTACAGGTTCTGCGCTGCGGTGTTGGACATCCGCACTTCGAGGGTGACCCGCCGGGCGCGTCTGGCAATCGCCACCTCCAGCAGTGCCAGCAGGAGCCTCTCGCCAATGTGCTGGCGACGGTATTCGGGATGAACCGCCAGCGTGGTGATATGCGCCTCGTCCATAATCACCCACATGCCCCCGTAGCCCACTATCTGCCCGTCAATCTTCGCCACCAGGTAGCAGGCAGGCTCATGATTCAATTCCGCGTAAAAGGCGTTTTCGTGCCACGGCGTGGGGAAGCACATCCGCTCGATGCGCATAATCTCCGGGATGTCTTCCTCCCGCATGGGCTGTATCACCAGCTGAGGGACGAAGATTGCCATAAGCCCTGTCACCTCTTCCTTATTATACCAGCGACAGGGTTTCTCCTGTGTCGGATCGAGTGATAAGGCGCGTGCAGGAGGCTCTTCGTCGCCCGGCAAATATACCTTACACATAAAGGAGGCGAGGTGGAGCGATGAAGCAGTGCCTGTGGTGGATTGGATTTTGCTGCCTGCTGACCCTTACGGTCAGGGCACAGCAACCCCCTTTGGAGGATTGGCAAACCCTGAGCCGGCACATCCCGGCATCCTTCTCTCTGCCAGAAGCCCGCTACACTCCTGTGCGCGCCTGGGAGGCGGAAGGCAACGAAGCAGGTTCGCATATCGGCGTGGTGGTGGACGACCCGACGGCATCCGGCGGACGCGCCCGCGAGGTGCGAACCTCTCAGCGCAAAACCTTTGACGACCTGAGAACGGAAATCCTGTTCGGTCCCTATATCGAACTGCCTCCGGGCGTGTATGTAGCGCTGTTCCGGGTGAAACTGCTGGACGATTCTCGTGATGGCGAAGCGGTCGGGGAGATGGACGCCTGCGTGGGCTACGGTCAGCAGATATTGACCGCCCGCGAGTTCACTGATACCGACCTGAAGCAGAACGAGTGGGTGGAACTGCCCCTGCTTTTCCGTTACAACGGCGGCAAGCTGGAGTGCCGCCTGCGGTGGACGGGATACGCTTCGCTGAGCGTGGACCGGGTGAGCCTGTTCCGTGCGGAGGGAGTGCAGGCTTCCGTGGGCATTCCGCGCGTGCCGCCGCCCCAGCCGTCTGGAAAACCCAGCGGTCTTCGCTATTCGCCCGCCCCACCTCTGGAACAGATTTTCCTCAAATCCCAGCCGCCGGCGGACACCCTGCTGGTGCTCGACTTGCGCCACCTGCCCGCCGACTGGCAACTGCTATTGTTCTCCCTGCAGGGCATTGTGAACCGCCAGCGCCCACAAATCTACTACTTCTACAACAGCACAGACCCGATGTGGCTGGACTGGATGCTGAAGCGTGGTTTTGTGAAGCGCACGCAGCAGGTGGATACCCCTGATGACCTGTTAGCGCGTTTTCGTTCGGCGGTGAAGGGGATGGTGGTTTACGACCCCGCCCTGCCCGCGACACGCAACGTAGCGACCATGCTGGCGGGGGTGCACGATGCCGTAGTTGCCTCGCCGCGGCTTGCCCGACAGCTGCGCCTGCCCATCGTTGCCGACCTGCGCGGAAGGTGGAAGAAGAGCGTGGATGCCTATCGCTGGGCATTTGAGACGCTGTGGAGCCAGATGAACCACCATCTGGTCGCCTGTTCCTATCCCGACCACCTGGCGTTGCGCGACTATCTGGTTCAGCACCGGGTGTTTATCTTCTGGGTGTCGGGACCGATTGATGGCGCACGCCCGTACTCCGACCCCAACGCCGAAGTCCGCCTCGCGGAAGAGATACTTTCGCGAATGCCGCCGAACACTGCCGTGCTGAGCTATCCCTGGGCGGGCAAGGACATCGGCATGGGCGAAGGACCGGGTGTGACCCTCTTCGCGGAGTTCGGGAAGTATCTGGTGGGCACGATTAACTGCGCCAATCTGAGCGTACATTCGGGCATCCGCATTGACCGCTTCCAGCAGAAGCCCGCTCCACAGGCTCCGCCGCTACAGGAGAACAAGGTGTACGTGAGCTTTGTCATCTCCGACGGAGATAACCTGCCCGTGTTGACCAACGGTAACTTCCCGCAGCTTTGGGCAGACCCCGCGCGGGGAACCTTCCCTATCGGCTGGACTATCAGCCCCGCCGCGCGATTGTTGATACCTGCCGTGGTGGACTACTACTACCAGACCTCCACCCCACACGACAGCTGGATGACGGCGGTGTCGGGCATCGGTTACACCTATCCCGACCACTACGGCAAACGGTTCCATGCGCAGGACCGCCTGCGCGTGTACGACGACTTCCTGAACCAGACCCAGGCGGGCATGGTGCCGATGGACCTGCGGATGGCGTGGCCCATGGGTATCAGCGACCCGAACCTGATTGCCCGCTATGCGCAGAAGGTCACCGCTGTGCAGGCGCTGTTCCCCGATTACGGCAGGCGGGTCACCCGCTACGAGGATGCTACCTATCTCACCGAGCGTAACGTGCCTGTGTTCCATGCCGCACTGGCGTGGCCCGAGGGATTGTCGCGCGAGGAGCGACTTGCCGACCTTGTTCGGCAGGTAAAGCTGATGACGCCCGCCCAGCGTCCCGCTTTCCTGCACCTGTTCGTGCTGAACTGGTTCGCCGACCTGCCCCTGCTGAAGGAGCTTCTACAGCGCCTGGGCGATGAGTACGTTGCCGTGCGCCCGGAGCACCTGGCGCAGCTCTACCTGCAAGCGATGGAACGAGAACGTGTTCTGCTTCGCGCTCCGGAGCGCGTGGCGACGCTGGGGAACCAGCCGGTGCAGTTTACCATCTCGCTGCGCAACACCAGCAGGGGCGAACTGCGCCTCGTACTGGAGACCAACCTCCGGCAGGCGACGGTTTCTCCAGCACAGGTAACCCTGCCTGCAGGAGCCAGCACAACCGTGCGCGTCAGGGGATTCCCAACCGGCGACAGCGTGCGCCTGAGCGTGCGCGGCGATTTTGGTCAGCGCGCGGTGCAGATTCCTGTGCTTCGGGTGGATACGCGGGAGGTACTGGGCACTCTGCCCGCCGTACAGAACACTCAGCCGGTGGCGTTTTACGAGGCGGAAGTGCTGGGACACCTCTCCGGCGAGCAGGTGAACGACCCCAATGCCAGCGGTGGACGGGTATGGCAGGCGATGCCGGGGTCGGCACAGGCTGGGCATATTGTGTACGGTCCCTACGCCGGCATGGAGGCGGGGCGGTATCTGGTGCTGTTCCGCCTGAAGCGATTGGGCGAGGCACAGGGTAACCTGTTGAAGGTGGATACCTGCGTGGGCGGAGGTATACCCGTTACCGCCGAGCGCATGGTGCGAGCAGAGGAATTGCCCGTCGGGCAGTACCGCTACGTCCCGCTGGTCACGAATCACCCCGGTGGAGCTATTGAGACGCGGGTAGAGTGGTTCGGCAGGGCAGGAGTAGCGGTGGACTGCATCGCCGTGTGGCGCCTGCGGTGACTCTCTGTGCCTGACCAAAGGTCATGATACATGTCAGGACACCACAAACGGAGAGGATGTCCTAGATTAGCCTCCGCATGTATGGACCGCTGAAGCCGTGCTTCAGCAGTCCAAAGCAGTCTGACCCTTTGTTCGATTCCCGTAAGAATCTTCAAGAAGATGAATATCTGAAGCAATGCCAGCACAAGCGATGATCGGGCTGGCAGAGCGTTACACTATTCCCCCGAAGAACTGCAGATACCCGAAGCGGAATCTCCCTTCTGTACGGATTAGCCACACCAGCCGAGCAAGGGCGAAGAGCCATTGTGATACTGATACTTCCTCAGACTAATACCAGTTTTTTTTAAAAAGTTGTCATATCCCCTTC
>JABUFA010000004.1 GCA_013314755.1 Chthonomonadia bacterium | reverse complement strand
GGGTGGCGATGGTGAGGTTGTTCCAGGACTGGCTGAGGGTGCTGGCGGTAGCGGTCGCGGCGTTTGCGAGCAGGAGAGAAAGAGAGGCGAGGGCAGTGAAGAGGGCGCTAAGAGTTGTTACCCCCCGCATTAGTAAGCAAGAATACAGCAGAAAGCATCACAGCGAGAGGTTTGGTCACAAAGCGTTTGCGAACACGGTTCATGATGTAACCTCCTGTGTTTGGTTAGGTTAAGTTTACACCATCTCTGCGAAAAATGCAAGGGTTTGGGGGTAGCTGGTAAAAAAATAATCCAATCCGCGTCCTTGCGTGGAGGGCGAGAGGTTCCCGCCAAGCTGTGTTTCCCTCTCCTTGTGGGAGGAGGCTTTACTACTTATTGCGCAGGCGGAACAAACGTCTCGCCGACTCGGGGGTGCGTCCATCCAGCAGGATACGCGCGATGTCGGCATACATGCGCAGGCGGGCTACCGTCCCCCGCAATCGTCCCAGCTTCTCCTCTTTCATCGGGTGCGTCACGCCATACAGCGGCACGTATTCCACCCGCCAGCGACGGCGCATCGCCCACCGCGTAATCTGTGTTTCCACCCCAAACCGGGCAAACTGCACGTTGGGCACTTCCAGAAAAAGCTCGCGTCGGATGGCACGTTGTCCACTCACGAACGGAAATAGCTTCTGCGCAAGGTCGGTCGCCCGCCTGCCGCCCCGAAACACGCCCAGCGTCATATCCGCATCGCCCCGATAGACGGGTTCCACCAGCCTGTCCACGTGCTCGGGGGTCAGCCCAATCAGGTCTGCATCCAGAAAAACGATGACCGGCGCATCGGTATAGCACACTCCAGCGTGCATGGCGCCACCTTTGCCCAGGTTCTGCGGCAACTGCAGGGCATGTACCCCATCAAATCGGCGCGCCACCTCGTAAGTGCCGTCCACCGAACCGTCGCTCACCACCACAATCTGGTCCACCAGTGAAGCCGCTCGCACCGCCTCCAGCACGCGCGGCAGGCGGCTCTCCTCGTTATAGGCGGGAATAACGGCGGTGACTCTCATTGCCCTGGCGCCGCGCTCGCAGACTGTCGGTCGGGCAACTGCGCAATCAGCTTCTTCGCTCGCAGGATGCGGTTCTCGGTCAGCGGGTGAGTGCGCAGGTTTGCCAGCAACCCTTTCATGGGGCTCTTCTCCAGCTTCTGCAGCTTCTCGAAGAAGCGCACCAGTCCCTCGGCATCATAGCCCGCAGCGTGGGTGTACAGGATGCCACGGCGGTCGGCGTCATACTCATCGTCGCGGCTGTACTGGAGCATCACTAGCGACGTGGCGATGCTTGCTACCTTTTGCGCACTGCCCTTCGTGCCCAGTGAAATAGCCAGATCCGCCAGAATACTGCTCGATATCTGCTTCGCCGCGTGACGCCCCACGATGTGCCCGACCTCATGCGCAATCACCGATGCCAGCATGTCCTTATCGTCACCCACCTGCTCCAGCAACCCCCGAAAGACATATACCGGACCGCCGGGCAGGGAAACGGCGTTAATCTCCTTTGTGTCCAGCACCTTGAAGCTGTAAGGGAAATCGGGAGCGCGTTTGCCCTCCACCTTGCGCATTCCCTCCAGCACCCTTTGCCCGACCTCCTGCACCAGCGCCACCCGGGCGGGGTCGGTATCCAGTTTGTACTCCTTCTCTATCGCCGCCGAACCCTCTTTGCCAATCTGAATCTCATCTTGCTTGCTCAGCAGGTTCGTGCCGCGACAGCCCATCAGCGACAGCATCGCCGATAAGAGCAGAAGCAGTAACCCCGTCCGCCTGAACCATACTGTGCTTCTCATGGCTTTGTCTCCTGTTTGCCAGACCAGAATCGCGCCAGCTCCCTGCGTGCGCTCTCCACCATCTGCTGTAATTGCTGGAGGGAGGGCTGAGCGTTCCCGTTTCGCCGTCCCATCTGCGCGATGGCTTCACTGCCTTTCTCCAGCTCCTGGCGTGCCTCGTCCAGCTTTCCCTCACTGATCAGCTGCAAAGCACGTTGCAGATGCTGTTTTGCCTCCGCCACGCCTGCCGGCTCACCGCCCTTTTGCTGGCTGGCAAGCCTTGTCTGTATCTGCTCTACCTGCTGGCGTATCTCGCGCAACTGCAGATGATTATACACCACCCCCGCACAGGCTACCAGCGCCAGCAGAAAGGTGATTACCCGCATTCACTCCGCCCCCTTTCCGTGCAGACGCGCCTGCAGCCACCACCACGCACGGCTCTCCCAGTCTACCTGCCTGCGCCATGCCCACGCAAGTGCCCCAGAAGCCCAGCACGCCCGCCGATGCCACTGCGCCTGCGACCTCCAGCGATACTTGTACGGCTCGTCACCGCGCAGGAAGTCGAACACCACGCATCCCTCCGCGATGGCTCGTTCGATGGCGTGCGCTGTCAGCACCGTGCCCATGCTGTAGCGGGCGAGCGCAGGGTCAAACCCTCCCAGATAGTAATACGCACGCCGCCCGTAATGGAACACATACAGCGCCGCCCGAACGGCTCCGGCAACCCGCAAGAGATACAAACGCAACCAGCCGCTGGAGCAAGCCGTCTGCGCCCACTCGCGATGAAACTGCCGCACACGCGGATGGAAAAAACCACCCGGAAGCCATCGCCGTCGCCATCGGCGCGTGTGCAGGTGGAACAACGCCTCCATCGCCTCCGGCAGCTCCTGCTCGCACGCGGTGCGTATCTCCACCTGGCCCAGCTCCCTCTGCATCTGCCGCCGGGCATAGCCGATATTGAAGCGCGTCTTCTTACTTAAAGACCCGATGTACGCCTCCCACGTTTCGGGCAACACCACATAGGGGCACTTCTCCTGCCACACGGTGAACCACCCGCGCGACTCGGTAACTCGCGCCATCCACGAGCCATCCGCCATCTGGTGCAGGTCGGCACATCGCTGGGACTCGAGCCATTCCGCCACCGCTTGGGCAACATCGCGCTCGTACTCGGGCGCCGCCACAATGCCCAGCCTGTCCGAGATGCCTGTGCCTATCCACCGCAGGCACGTGCCCATACCCGTCCGGCTGGCGTACAGAGGGGCGATGCCAAATACCTCTCCGCCGGACTGCACGCACAGAACCTGCGCCCTCTTCCCCCTGCCAAAATGCCTCCACCACAGGCTCGCCCATTGCCACGTCTGAAAGAGCGAAACCTGCGAATTCGCCGCCTGCAGTTCACACCACACCGGGCGCAGGCTCTCCTGCCAGTCCTCGCCAGCCACAACGACCCGAATGCGCGCTTCCTCCTTCGGGCAGATTATAACCTGTCGGCGATAGGGGCGTCAACCACACTATACCCCCGTGCGCAACAGCAGATACAGCGACACCATCAGCCACACCCCGCCGACGAAGCCCATCACTAACCCGGATATACCCAGCAGTTCCAGCCTCGTTGCCGTGCCCACCATCCCCAGCGCATACCCCGACAGAACCACAACCAGCGAAACCAGGGCGTGCCTCTGGTAGCGTCTGCGCTGGGGATGTTCCATCACGTAGCCACACCGCGGACACGGCTGTGTGGGGTCGTCTACCACTGCTGCGCACTTCGGACAGCGAACCGTCTGTTGCACCCTTTCGTCCTCGTCAATACTTGCTCAGGAACTGCAGTCCCTGACGTAAAGACTCTACCACATCCTGACCGCTTTCGTCTTCCACCGCATACCAGCCGTCATAGCCGACCGACTTCAGCAGGGCGATGTACTCGTCCCATGGCACCGCTCCCTGCCCGACGGTTGGTTTGCGCGTCTCGGGATGCTGGTCTTTGGCGTGGGTATGCACGATGTAGGGCGCGAGCTCCTTCACTCCCTCCAGCACGCCATACCACAGCATATTCGCCGGGTCATAGTTTACCTTCAGCGCAGGACTGCCGATGTCTTCAATGAACTTGCGCAGTGCCGGCGCAGGCTCCATGCCCGTCTCGATGCAGAAGATGCCGCCCACCTTCTCGGCGTGCCGTGCGATTTGCTCGATTGCCCCGCGGATGATGGGGTAGATGGGGTCGTTTTTGTCTTCAGGGATGACGCCCGGATGCGTGGTGACAATCGGCGAACCCATGTCCACTGCCAGTTCGATACACCGCTTCGTCTTCTCGATGCGCTCCTCGATGCCCTCTGCCTCGTCAAACCCACCGAAGCGCGTCGGTCCCGACATCTGCGCACAGAAACCGCTAATCGCCAGCCCGAACGACTCTACCCGCCTGCGCCATTCGGTACGCTGAGCACCCTGGCACACATCGGGGTCCAGCACACACGGACCGTAGCTGGCGACGTTCCATAACTGCACACCCTTAAAGCCCAGTTCCGCCACCGTCTGCAGGGCGTTCAGCAACTCCTCCTCCGTCGCCCCAGCCGACAACGACCACAACGCCACTCCAATCTTCAGTGAACCCATGCTTGCGTTCTCCTCTTCTGTTGGAATCTATCGGGTTAGAGTTTTACACGAAAGGCACAGGCTCCTGTTTGCTCTCTGCGCCGCCCCCATTCTCCCCAAAAATCCCCCTCGGAAAAAAACTGAAACATTTGCCCATACCTCTGCATCATAAAAGGTGAAAGAGTTCCCACAGAGTTCTTCCGTGAAGATACTTCGCACAACGCAGACTCTTCCCGTAGAAAAAGTCCTGCCCACGAGGGCAAACACACACAAACGGCTGATTTGGCAAGACCATAAGCATGGAGGTTTATATCTGATGAGCAATACCGCCACTTTCCGATTCTTTTCTCACGTGGAAGTGGACGATCTGGACGAAGTGCCAGTTGAAGATAGTGATATCCTGCGCCTGCCAGCCCCACAGCGGCTGGAACATCTGGAAGACCTGCGACAGCAGTTCCTGCAACGCCTGCAGGCAGGCGAACCGATAGACGAAACCGTACAGCACATCTTCGCGGTGCCGATGGAGCATTTTTTGCCGGCATCGCCGCCGCACTACGTCGTGGGCTACAATGTGCGGTGTCCCGAGCAGATTCGCCTCTTCAGCCGTGCCATGCGCGACCTGGACCGTTATATCGCCATCCTGTCCCAGTTTGCCCTGCGGGTGCGCGTGCTGTCGGTAGCCGACCCCTTACCCGAACACCCCGACGGCTACCCTGACCTGCAAAGCGTCCTGCGCACCGTCCGATACCTGGGCGAAGGGCTGTGGCTCAAGGCGGTCAACGACTTCGAGCGGCAAAGGCGCCAAACACTGTGCTGGCGTATCCTGCCAAGCACCCTCATCGCCGACGGCACGGCTCCAGCGCAAAGGACGGACGCACTGGAACTGCTGCTCTACAAAGCGCAAATCGTGCGCATCCTCGTCAGTGACCCCGTGGGCGAACTGCCCTCCGCACTCGCGGAAGGGGCGAACGAGTACATCCATGCTCTGCAGAAACTCCTGCAGGTAGTGGCGACCAGCCAGTATCGAGCCAATTTGCGAAAAAGGCGCCGCCCGCTGAATCTTCGTCACACACGGCGGCGTTTGATCACCTCTTAAACGGAACCTCGGGCATATACAAAATAGGGCTGCTCTCAAGCTCTCTATGGTTTGTGGCAGGGATTCCCTCCCTGCCACTCTTTTCTCACCCGATTACCGCCCGATAGGTATCATCTCTCCGTGCGCTTCCAGCAGGTCGTCCACCAGCGCCCAGATTTCATCCAGCGTCAGCTCCGCCGCCGTGTGCGGGTCCAGCATCGCCGCGTGATAGATATGCTCCCGCTTGCCGGTCAGCGCAGCCTCTACCGTCAGGTACTGCACGTTGACGTTCGTGGAGATAATCGCCGCTAACTGCGGAGGCAGGTCACCAATCCGAACAGGCTGAACCCCGTTCTTGTCCACCAGACACGGAACCTCCACACAGCAGCCGGGAAGCAGGTTCGTTATCAGCCCGTCGTTGCGCACGTTGCCGTACACCACGCGCGGAGTGCCCGTCTCCATGCTGTGGATAATCAACGAGCCGTACTCCATACTGCGATGCACCTCTATCGGCTCGTCGCTCTCGAACTCCACGCGCATCCGCTCCCAGCGGGCAATCACCTCCTCACAGCGACGGATATACTCGTCCAAGGGGATGTTGAACCGCTCGATGAGGTCGGGGCGGTCGCGACGGATGAAGTAGGGCACATACTCCGCATAGTGCTCACTGGACTCGGTCACGAAATACCCCAAACGCATCATCATCTCGTAGCGCACGCGGTTATAGTGCGGCACGCGCCCCTCTAAATATATCTGGCGCAGGGCAGGGTAGAGGTCTTCCCCGTTGCGCTCAAAACGCAGGTAGAACGCATGGTGGTTGATGCCCGCACAAACGTAATTGACCTCCTCGAACGGTATCTTCAGGTCCTCCACCGCCAACGACCATGCCGTGCCCTGCACACTGTGACACAGCCCCACTACCTTCACCTTCGACGCCCGATACCATGCCCACACGTTCATCGCCATCGGATTGGTGTAGTTGATGAACAGCGCGTTCGGGCACAGCTCTTCCATATCGCGGGCGATATCCAGAAGCACCGGAATGGTGCGCAACGCCCGCATGATGCCCCCAACGCCCAGCGTGTCGGCGATGGTCTGGCGTAAGCCGTACTTCTTCGGGATTTCGAAGTCGATAACCGTTGAAGGCTTGTAACCGCCGACCTGAATGGTGTTAATCACATAGTCTGCGCCGTCCAGCGCCTCGCGACGGTCCAGCGTTGCGGTGATGGTGGGATGGGCGTTCACTGCCTTCGCCACCTTTTCTGCCACTCGCTTCGCCGTATGCAGACGGTCGGGATCAATATCCATCAGGGCGATGTGCGATTCCGCCAGCTCGGGAAAGCTCAGAATATCGCCCAGCAGGTTCTTGGTAAACACCACGCTTCCCGCTCCGATGATGGTAATCTTCGGCATAAAACGGCTCCTTTCGCTCAGGTTTTTGGCATTCGGTTCGGCACAAAGCGCCACGCCTCCTGCCCGCGAGAAGGAATAGCCACTCTCAGCGCGAATAAATCCCCAAAACATCACAGGAGGGCGCAACATGACCGGGCAACAGAAGAGCGAATGGCGTGCTGTACACATCATGGCACCGCGAAGCGAAGACGTGCCTTTATTGAACATGGCTATCGAGAAAACGCTCGCCCCGCTGAAAGTAAACGCCCTTATCTTAGAGGTCAACTACGGCTTCGAGTACCGCTCCCATCCCGAACTGCGGGCAAACGGCGTGCTCACTAAAGCCGACATCCGCAGTATCCTCGCCACCTGCCGACAAAACGGCATCCGCCTCATCCCGCAGTTCAACTGCCTGGGGCATCAGTCATGGGCGAAAACTACCTTCCCCCTGCTGGTGAAATATCCCGAGTTCGACGAGACGCCGCAAATCCCGCTGGATAACCCGGACATCTACTGCCGAAGCTGGTGTCCTCTGCATCCGAAGGTGAACGACGTCGTCTTCGCGCTGATGGACGAGCTGATTGAGGCGTTCGAAGCAGACGCCTTCCACGTGGGCATGGACGAGGTGTTCCTGATAGCCAGCGACCAGTGTCCCCGCTGTCGTGGCAAGAACCCCGCCGACCTGTTTGCCAAAGCCGTGAACGACTATCACCAGCATCTGGTGCGCAAGCGCAAGCTGACCATGCTGATGTGGGGCGACCGCCTGCTGGACGACTCGGTGATGAAATACGGCAAGTGGGAAGCCAGCCAGAACGGAACCGCCCCCGCCGTGGACAAAATACCCAAAGACATCATCATCTGCGACTGGCACTACGAACTGCGCGACGAATACCCCTCGGTGCCCTTCTTCCAGCAAAAGGGCTTCCGCGTCCTGCCATCCAGCTGGCGTAACGTGCAGGCTGCGCTCGCCCTGCGCAACTACGCCCGCAAAAACGCCACCGAGAAGATGATTGGACACCTGTGCACCACCTGGTCCAGCGGCAGCGACATCGCCCGCGCCCTGCTGGACAGTCCACAGGCATCAGAGGGCGCAAAACAGGCAGTGCAGGCACTGAAGGCGGTGATGCAGGCGTAAGGCTTTTTGACCTCTCCCCCGCAAACATGGTATACTATTGGGCGCACGTCTGTGCGCTCTTTTTGTGAGGTGAGGATGGCAACAGGTCGTTCGGACGGACAATCGGCTTCGGTGGCAATCGTCAATCTCGGCTGTGCCAAGAACGTGGTGGACGCGGAGGAGATGCTGGGTGTGCTGGCAGAACACGGCTACACCCTGACATCCGACACCTCTCGCGCCGACGTGCTCATCGTCAACACCTGTGGATTCATCGCCAGCGCGAAGGAGGAATCGCTCTCCGCCATCCGCGATGCCCTGCGCTGGAAACGCCGCCGAGGCGCAAAGGTGATTGTCGCCGGATGTCTCTCCCAGCGCTATGGACAGAAACTGCTGGAACAGGTTCCCGAAGTGGATGCGCTCATCGGCGTGGGGCAGATGGCGCGAATCCATGAGGTGGTGGAACGCACCCTCACGCAGAGCCAGCCCATCATCGAGCAAACGCCCCCGCAACACCGCTGGGCGCAAACGGGCACGCGCGTGCTATCCACCGCCCCGTGGAGCGCATACCTGAAGATTTCCGAAGGCTGTGACCATCAATGCACCTTCTGCGCTATCCCATCCTTCCGCGGCGGACATGTGAGCAAACCCTTAGAGCGCGTGCTGGCAGAAGCCGAACATCTTGCCCGGCTCGGCGTGCAGGAGGTCAACCTCATCGCCCAGGACAGCACCCAGTACGGGCTGGACCTGTACGGCAAACAGATGTTGCCCCATCTCCTGCGCGAGCTGGCAGGCATGAACGCCTTCCGGTGGGTCCGCGTGCTCTACTGCTATCCCTCGCGGGTGACAGACGAGGTGATTGACGTGCTGGCGAACACGCCGGGCGTACTGCCCTATGTGGATATGCCCCTCCAGCACGCCGACGACGAGATACTGAGAGCGATGAAGCGACCTCTCGGCAGGGAGCGATACGTGCAGTTGATCCGCCGCCTGCGCGAGGCGAACCCCGATATGACCGTGCGAAGTACCTTTATTGTCGGCTTCCCGGGCGAAACCGAAGCGCACTTCTCCAACCTGCTCGCCTTTCTGGAGGAAGCACAGTTAGACCGCGCCGGAGCATTCATCTTCTCGCCCGAAGACGGCACTCCCGCCGAAAAGTTGCCCAACCGCGTGCCCCAGCGAGTCGCCCAGAACCGCTACGACCGCCTGATGCGCCTGCAACAGCGCATCTCCCTGGCACGCAACCGCGCATGGATTGGGCGCGAGATGGAGGTGCTGGTGGAATCCGCACACCCCACCCAGCGCAACCTGTGGATTGCCCGCTCCTTCCGCGACGCCCCCGAGGTGGACGGAACCGTGCT
This sequence comes from Chthonomonadia bacterium, assembly GCA_013314755.1. Classification (GTDB taxonomy): domain Bacteria; phylum Armatimonadota; class HRBIN16; order HRBIN16; family HRBIN16; genus HRBIN16. The sequence continues at coordinate 138,577 of JABUFA010000004.1, read as the reverse complement.
GGTGCGTGCCAGAGAGGTGCAACCGGGTACATTTATTCAGGTAAGGATTACCGATGCCACCCCATACGACCTGATCGCCGAAAGCACTTATAGTCTGCGCGTTCATACCGCGCAACGAGAGGAGGTTCCGTTGTGAGCAACCCTGCTATAGCCCCCGGTGTGGAAACGCTCGCACAGGCTTACCTGCGAGCAACCGTCGCCAGCGCGCTCTTGCGCTTCAAAGAGCCTGCTAAAATGTCCGAACTGCAGGACGCCTGTAACCTGCCCGCGCTGGATATGGACATCCTGCGCTTCGTGCTGGGCTCCCATTCCGATATATTCACCTCGTCGGAGCGGCGATGGACGCTCTCCACCCGCTTCGAGGAGCGAACACGCCCCGTGCACGCGCTGGTAGAGCACATCCTGCGCCAGACCGCGCAGCCCGTCGCGCTGGAGCCGCTCGCCTACCTGCTTGCCGACGTTTACCACCGCGCCCCCCACGCGATGGCGGTGGTGATATACCGGCTGTCCGAGCAACACTTCTTCCTCCTGCCGGGCAACCGTATCGGTCTGCGCGATTGGCTCCTGCGCACCGACTACGACAGCGTGGAAGACGTCGCCTTCTACAACTATATCAACCTTGACGAGGCGCAACGGTTACTGGAACAGCATCCGCAGTTCGACGGCTCACCCGAAGCGGTTGTCGCCCTGCTGAAAGAGGTGGGCACGCCCCTATCCGCCCGGTTTGTGGCGTTCCTGCAGTGGCTCCGCAGTCCCGAAACGTTTGATGCGGTCGGGGCTTACGGAAGCCTGTCTGACTCAGATGCACTGGTAGCGCTCCCTCTGCAGGAACGGGAGGAACTGGATCCGGTTACCCACTGGGCGCTGAAGGCGTGGGTTCCCGAATGGATCGAAGCGATACGCCCGCAGGCAAAACGGATGGCAGGAGTGCTGGCGCAGCTGATGGCGGAACCGCTGGTGCTCTCGGTCGAGGACGTCGAGGCAATGGTGCGCCATGTGCAGGGAGCATCTACCGTCGTCACGGCGGACGAGATAGCCCGCCGGTTCTTCGACCTCACACCCGGCGACCCCACCTACGCCAGCGACCTCGAAACCATCATCGGCTCCCTGCGCCAGGACCCGCGCATCATCTGGCTGGGCGGCACGCGCTTTGTCAACCCGCAAAACCTGCCACCCTATCTCTTCGAGGTCCCGGAGAGCCTGCGCTTCCCCGAAGTGCAGTTCTATACTGAGGAAGGGGAACCCCTGGAGATTGACCTCGAAGACGAAGGGCTGTCGGGCACACTGCGCTCCGACATCATGGACCCCGTCGCTCAGGATGTCGGTGACGAAGAGGAAGAGAAACTCACCATCTTCCCCATACCCGAGAGCGTGCAGTGCGTGGTCAAAGCACGACACAAAGAGATTGGCACCTTCCCGCTGTGCCAGATTCCACAGGGATTCTTCCAGCCGGAGCCGGAACTCCAGCAGGTCACCTTCATCGACGAAACAACCGGCGAGCGCTATACCAACGTGTACGTCAACCTGACAGCGCGGCTCATCTTCGGACTGCTGGACTGGTACGCCACGCGCGAGGCGGTATCGGGAGCGGTATTTACCCTCACCCGCACCGAAGACCCGTTCGTCTTCAAAGTGCGCTGGGAGGATACCCTGGACCAGCGTGTGCACCTCAGCCGAGCGCGTTACGAGGAACTGCTGGATATGAGCACGCGCATGGCACAGAGCTACTCCACCTTCGACATCATCTGCGAGATTCTCAGCACGCACCGCGGCGGGATGGAGTTCCTCAACATCCTCAGCGAGGTAAACGTCATCCGCCGCACCAGGCGCAGACGAGTGGCTTCCGTGCTGAGCGCGTTCCAGGCGTTCTACCTGCGCAACAGGCTCTGGCACCTGGACGAGAAGAAGCGCGACGCCGGTATTGATCGCACCAAACGCAAACACATCCGAAAGTAACCGGCGAACCGTATCCGCGGGGGGCAGGTCTCCCTTCGCCTGCCCTCCCTTTGTTTGCACGCACTACCCCTGCTTCACCGCCTGCCAGAGCTCATACACCTGCCTCTTTCTGGCAGACTCCGCGTTCGCGTAACCGTCCAGCACCTTTCTGAACCCATCGCACAGCCGTGTCAGCGTGTCCAGATAACTCTTATCCGCAGCCTCCTGCGACCGCTCCGGCAAACGGGGCAAATTGCCCGTCCGCTGTAACTCCATGCGCTTCAGAACCGTCAGCCACTGCGCCAGTATCAGCCGCGCATGAGCCGCCTCGTACGTATCGCTCATCTTCGCCTGCTCCAGTCGCTGTAACAGCCGGGCGAAGGGCGCAGTCTGTTCCTTCAGCGATTTCAACGAATCGGGCACAGGCACTCTGGTGAATTCGCTCAGAAAGGTCTTTGCAGGCACAGGCACTGTGAACCTGGGTACACGCACCGCCTTCGCGTCGCCCCGCACTATCTGCACCGTTGCCACCTCTGGCGTGTGCTCATGCGGCAGGAAAACCGACGTCTCATCGTGCCAGTGCCAGTCCCTGCCGTTCACCTGCACCGCGCGGATGCGCCCCTGTCCCACCACCGACAGATACAGCCGTTTCCTGCCAAAGCGCACGGGGAATCGCTGATGCAGTTCGGTGATGCCTGTCGGCACATGCGGTATCAGCGTCAGCCCATCGGCGCGGTAGAGGTACTCGAACAGCCCTCGCACCATCGCTGCGGGCGGTCCAAAGGCGTCATACGTGAGGTTAATCGGCTCGCCCGGCTGATAGACATCACTGCCGAACTTCACCAGCGGGTTGTCCATCCGAAACCGACGGGCGAACTCCAGCAACCGCTTCATCGAGCGACGGGCATCCTCGTGCTTGCCCAGTCGGTAGTACGCCATAATCATCCGCGCCTCACAGGTAGACCAGTGCCCTCCGTTCACCCACGTGCCGAACGCCCACAGCCCCTCCGGTGCGGTGTACATATCGTCCAGCGAGGGATAGTTCGGGATGATGAAGTCGTACGGGCGCAGACCGGGAATAGAGGCTATCTTCGCGTAAATCCGCTGAGCCTGCTCGTCGTCTACCACGCGGAAGCATATCGCATCGTGATTGGGCGAGGACTCAAAGTAGCCGTGCTTTGTCGCCCCGTAAACGCCATGTTTGGTGCCGTCGGGGTCCAGTGACTTGATGAAATACCCCTCCTCAGTGGTCAAAAGCGCCAGACCCTTCCGCGCTCGCTCGCGCCTGCCCGCGTACAGCCTCGCCTGCCGCGCGTTGCCCGCCAGCTTCTCCAGCTCTATCAGCCTGTCCAGCGCGGCGATGGTGGTAATGGATAGCCCGGCGAGGTATGCCATCCCGTAAGTGCCGTCGGAGCGTTTCCAGCCCGCATAGCTGGGCGCCAGCAGGTTCCCCGCCGGTCCGGCAAGGAAAAGGTTGTTCTGTGGGTCGCGTCGGCTCTCGATGAACTCTGCACATCGCTCCAGTTTGGGCAGGTAGCGCGCGATAGCCTCCCTGTCGCGGCTGATGAGCAGAAGTTCCGCCTGCATCAGCAAACCCGCCGCGGTAAACTCCATGCCCCAGTCGTGAATCTCCACCCACCCATCGCCCTGCTTCGCCACGAACCAGCCCGGCGCCGCCGCATCGCATAAACAACCATCGGGCGGAACCCAGTCAAAACGCTTCTCGCCCATCTGGAACGGGCGTACCGTCCTGCCATCGCCCATCTGGTCAAACCACAGGTCCTGCGAGTTTTGCAGGAAAGTGAGGTAAGGCTCCAGCAGGAACGGCAGGGCTGAATAGGTGGTCCCATAGCTGTTCTGCACCCACCAGGCGTTCCATGTCGGACCCTCCACGAATCCGTTCCATGCCGGCGTGTATAGCATCGGCAGGTTCTGGAACTCGGGGTCGGGGTCAAACAGGCGGCGCGCAATGTCCAGCAGGTGCAGATAGTCTACGTCCCCTTTGCCTGCGAAGTACTGTCCCTCGTAGCGTTCGGGTGTGCGCATTTTGAACCTCCCCGGTTGCGGTTGTCAGCATTTTCGCCCTGAGGAGTGAGAATCCTGTTCCCCTTGCGATGGAGGCGTTTTTGTGGGATAATATAGATGCGCGCCCGTAGCTCAATGGATAGAGCATCAGACTTCGGATCTGAGGGTTGGGGGTTCGAGTCCCTCCGGGCGCGCCAGCCGTTTATGTCCTCGCAACTCTTCTCCCCTCGAATATGTCATAATATGATGGGCAGAAAGGATAAGCCATCTGGCTTGCTGTCCCGCTGAACGTGAGCGAAGCATCTCGTCCTTACTGTCATGCTGAACGAAGTGAAGCATCTCGTAGTTACCATGCGCTCAGGGCAACACGAGAACTCGACAATACAAAGGAGCAACGCGATGCGCTTTGTCGCAATCACACTGCTGTGCCTGACCCTGATAACAGATTTTGCTTTCGCGCAGGTATCCACGCGAGCCGAGGACGTGGTCATTGAAGCTCTCTCCCGCGGTGATGTGTACGTCGCGCCACAGCTGGCTGGCATGGTAGACGAACAACGCCTCCAGCAGGTGGCAAACGAACTGAAGCCGTTCACGGTGAAGTTCGTGGTCGTCCCGTTGCGCGATAAGTCGACTCGCAACCGGTGGGCAACAGCCCTCCGTCGCTACCTCGACATCCGCAACGGCGCGGTGATTGTGCTAACACCGAAGACCGAAAACCTGCAGGGTGGCGTCTCGGCAAGCAGTGATGTCATCTCCGCCCGCGAGGTAGACTCGCTGGTGCAGGCAAACATCAGGGCGTTCACCACCGAAGGCTACACGCAGGGGCTGGAACAGCTGGCGAGGGCTATGCGTGACTTTCACGCCCAGGAGCGTCGGAGCGCGACGGTTGGCACGCTTGCCCTGCTGGGTATTCCAACTCTGTTGGTGGTCGGTGGGGTGGCATGGGTGATTCGTCGCCGGGCACAGGAGGTCGCCCGCCTGAAAGCGCGTCTGCAGGGAATGCGCCAGCAGGTGCTGGAAGGGATTGAGTATCTAGATGGCTACATCGACGTGCTTCCTGACGGCGAAGATGCCAGCCGCGCCCGAGACCATCGCCAGAAAGCCGCCGAACTGCAAGCACAGGCTGCGGAACTGATAGACACTGCAAAGCGACCGGAGCAGCTGTGGCGAGCGGAACACCTCCTGGATAAAGCGCAGATGAGCGTGGAAAAGGCGAAGAAATATATCCTGCGTGCCGGCGGCGATACCAGCATCCGGGTAGAAGAGGAACCCGAAGAGTTTGCAGGGGAGGAGGAGGCTGTGATGATACGCCCCAACGACCGCACCTATGCCTGTTTCTTCTGCTCCAAACCGCCCACGCTGGGCGAGCTTCAACCGGTAGAGGTCACCATCGGCGAGCAGACTCAGAAGGTGTGGGCGTGCGAAGAGTGCGCCGAGAGCATTCGCCGCGGCGAAACCCCTTCGGTGCGCGTGTTCCGCGATGGCGACAGCGTGCGCCCCTGGTACGACAATCCCAACTACGACCCCTACCGCGACTACGGCAGACGCGACCCCGGTATGGACTGGGTGAGCCTGCTCCTGCTGGGAAGCATCCTCTCGCATCCTGCACCGGTGATTATCCACGACTCGCCGGGACACCCGGAACCCGTTGACACCGATGCCGGGGGAGGGGATTTCCTCGGCGGTCCGCCCGAAGGTGATACCGATGCTGGTGGAGCCGACTTCTTTGGAGGTTTGCTTGGCAGTGATACCGACACCGACGCTGGCGGCGCCGACTTCTTCGACAGCCTGTTTGGCGGCTTCGACTCGGGCGATACCGATGCCGGCGGAGCAGACTTCGGAGACTTCGGCGATTTCGGCGGCGACGCAGGCGGTGGGGATTTCTGAAATCTACCAGACCTCCACCTCATCCACCATCAGCCAGCCGCGTCGGACGAACTGGAAGCGCACATAGCGTGCCTCACGGGGAGCAAAGCGCACCGCCATAAAGCCCGTTGCTTCCTTATCCCCCGATTCGCCCGGTCGCTCGCGTGTGACACCGACGGGATGCCACTCTTTGCCATCTGTGGAGATAAGGACACGCATCTCCTCCGGGAACCACACCGCGCCGGGTCCTCCACCCACCAGATGAGCACGCGCCAGACGGATGCGCCTTACCGCCAGCAGGTCTACCGTCACGCTCGGCTCACCCTGGTCAAAGCCGGCACACAGCGCCCAACCCGAGCCGGGCGTGCTGTATACCCCGTCGGTCAGCTTGCCGGAGTTGTCTGCATAGCGGGCAGTGGACGTCGGCGAGGGGCGTACGGTATACGCCATTCCCTGCGCGATGTTGCGCCCACCTGAAAATATCTGCACCTCGCTGAGCATCAACCAGCCGCGCGGCACCAGGCGCAGTTTCACAAAACGCGCCTTTGCCCCTCCCAACGACAAACGCACCCACCCGAGCTGGGCGTTCTCCACGTCGAGATGCTGAACAACCGCAGGGGGCTGGCGCGTAGACCCCGCCAAACGCCAGCGACTGCCATCTTCCGAAAGCGAAACACCTGCGTAATCGGGAAAGTGCACCCCCGCATATCCGCCGCCCTGCAGGTGTATCGCCACCTCGCTCAGAGGCTCGCTCTGCCCAAGGTCAAAAATGATGGACACCTCCGAAGTGCCGTTCCACTCTGTCCAGCCCACCGTTTTCCCATCGCCGAAACCCTGGGTGGTCAGCTCGCCGTCGGTGAGCTCCTTGCCGCCGGTGTCAGGATAGGTTGGTAGAAAGGGCGGCTCCAGCACGTAGGGACAGCCCATCGCCAGATTGGAAGCCAGTATCAGCAGGATTTCGTCCACCGCCACCGCTCCCGCCCTGCGGTCTTCCAGCGTTAGCGTCAGCAACTTGATGGGGCTATCAGGCAGGCGTACCGTTGCCCAGCCTTCACTACCCACCACCTCTGCCTGCACCCGCCTGGTGACATCGCCATCGGCTTTGACCGTAATCGCAGGGGCAAAAGCGCGCGGATGCATCCGGCGGAAGTGCACCCACAACGCCTCGGCAACCCACTCCCCGGATAACTCAGCCGATAGGGAAGCACGAGGCCGCTTCCAGAGTAACCGGCTTGTCCCACCTGCTATCCCGTCCGTCAGGCAAAGTGCGTCGCCCTGCGCACCCTCCGAAACCGACACCCTGCTTCCCCAGAGCAAATGGGCTGTGGGCAGTAGCAGGATTTCATCAATCCCCACCGATTGCCCATCGCCAGCCTCCACAATCAACCGGGCGCGGCGGGCAAAACGCGGCGCAAAACGCAGAACGGTGAAGCCACCACCATGCTCAGCCTGCAGGTCAAATCGGTCCTCCGCACAGACCTCCGTAAAACTTTCTCCCGATGCCCTGTCGCTGAGAAGCAATCTTACCGCCTGCGGCGTACCAAGCCCGTCGTTGCGCGAAAGTACCCAGTGTACGCGCAGGTCGCTCACCAGCCTGCCTGCGCCAAGGTCAAGATCAATCAGGTTCCGCCTGCCCTTTAGCCGCAAGTACTGATGCCGAGCATCTGCCCGCGTGCGCCAGACCCTATCCACCAGCACACGGCTCTGCGCAGGTCCATAACCGCGGACGCGAGGCACGGAAAGCGGTTGATAGGGCGGCTTCCTGCGATACGTGCCCTTGTGGAAACGGTACAGGTCGTCGTACAGGGCGCGAAGGCGCGGCTCCTTACTGCGACACAGGCGGGCAATCGTGTCATAGCCCTGGTAGTACGCACGCGGCAGGTCATGCTGGTATCCGTCCAGCTGTCTGTCTCCATGCTCCAGGTACATCTGCAGGTTGATTCGGTACGCCTCATCCACAAACAGCGCTTCGTTCAGCTCTATCTCGATTCCCATCCCCAGCTGGCGACACCGGTTTGCCGTCACGGTCAGGCGGTTCTCGTCAGGGATGCGCAGAGTGCCCGGCGTCTTCATGAAGGCATAGTTCGGTTGCAGGATAGCGAGGTCAAAACCGAGGTCTCGCCACCGCTCGATGCCCGGTGCGTTGAAGTAAGGAATCCACAGGAAACGGTAACCGAGGCGATGCACCTCCTCGGCGGTCTGCCGAACGATTGCCTCATCCCCGGCGTCCGCGCCTTCGTTCATCCAGTAGAAGCCCCAGAGGCGCAAATGGGGATAGTTCTGCGTCCGCCACCGCTGTAAAAAGGTGCTCAGCAACCAGCGAACCACTTTCATGCGGTCGGCATCATGGCTCAGGTCCTCGGTCCTGCCGTCTCCATCAACGTCTCCAAACCTCTGCTGGCGCGGCGAGGGATACGGAATCATCACCGCCACCGGCACCGTGCGTACAGGCACACGCAACCGGCGTGCCACCTCAACCAGAGCCGATTCCAGCCCTGCGAAGGCGGTATCTGGCGCGAACAGCGAATTCACAAAGTATTCCCAGTCCGATTTGTCCGTTGCGCCGTCGTAATAGGTTTGCCCGGAAGGTGCACCCCCATACATCATGAAGAGAAAGGAATCATAGAACCAGTCACGAGGATTCCCCTGCGCGTCCAGATACGCCACATAAGGAAGAAACTGCTCAACATTCCATGCCCGCTCGCAGTAGACGAGCATCATGTCGCGGGGGACGTCTGCGGGCTTACTGTGGGCAACAGCAGACGATAACGCAAGCAGTAGGAATATCCAGCACACCTTCACGATAGGACCATCTTCCCTCCCGGGGCAACCCGCAGGCTGCCCCATGAATCACTCAGGCTTCCACATCACTGCCCGGATGTACTGCCTGTCGGAGCTGCACCACCAGGTGCCCCAGCACCGGAGCCAAACCACGAGGGACGTTCGGTGGGAAGCACACTCTGCTTCTCCTTCTGCTGTTTGTTCCACTGCAAGCCAATAACCACCAGCGCGATGATGATAATCACCACCGCGATGATTCCCATCATGGTGCGTTTGCCCTTGTCTTCCATCCTTCTCCTCCTCGTACGGGGATTGGGCAGGCGGCGGGGTGCCGCCTGCCATCTGACATTAGTCTATGTCCCAGCCCTGTGCGGGATCCCAGGTGTTACCGCGGCTGTCCGTGACATACCAGTGCGGGTCGAAGTTGGCGCAGGGATAACCCGCTGTCTCCCACACGCGCAACTTCACAAAGCGGTGGTTGCCCGCCATGATATATTTCACGTGACCGTCCGCAAACACGGAGTTGAACGCCATGCGGGTGAACACCTGTGGATTGTCCGTGCAGGACCAGAACGGTACGCTCTTCTCGGCGTGGATGGGACTGTTCTCGTACGCCACGATGGTCTGTGCCGGCTTATCGATGGATGCCAGCTTCACACCACACCGCGAACCGGTAGCCAGACCCAGCTTGAAGTCGTACGATAACCCTTTGAATCCCGCCACCGGCCACAGGTCAGGGCAGCCGTTAGCGGGCCAGCCGTTCCACTTCCAGAAGTTGTCGGAATAGGACGGACACAGGAATATCTGGGCGTTCTTCACGTAAGGCTGAACCAGTACCGCCCAGCGCGTGAACGCCATGACAATATCCCCATTGCAGTCCGCCGTGTGCGCACACTCACTGCTCCACGCAAAGTACTTCTCATCGTAATCCTGCAGGTACATGTTGATGCCCAGACCGATCTGCTTCATGTTGCTGACGCAGCTGGTCTTGCGTGCCTGCTCGCGCGCCCGCGCGAACACGGGGAACAGAATCGCTGCCAGTATCGCAATAATCGCGATGACCACCAGCAGCTCGATGAGGGTGAATCCGTACCTTCTCATGGTGTTTCCTCCTTTGGTGAAGAGATAGTTTCGGGTAGTAAAACACCTTGTCCCTGCCCAGCCTGCTCTGCTGGGCTGAATCGTGCCGTTGTGCGAATAATCTCCGGCGGCATCACCTCCCCTTCTATGCGACGTTTCAGCCGAACCGCAGCGACACGCCCCATCTCGTACACCTGCTGTACCAAACGGTTGACCGAACGTGTCACCCGGGTCATCAACGGTGGCGCATCGGCAAAGCTGAGTATCTCCAGCTGCTCAGGCACTTCTATCCCCATACGGTCACAAGCCTCCAGCGTCGCCGCCATGTAATAATCGTGCAGGCAGAATACGGCGGTAATCGGCTGGGGCTGATGAAGCAGGGTGAACAGAGCATCATGCAGTACCTGAACCAGATAGTCCAGCTTGATGCCTTCCTGAGATGGGAAAAATCGCATCAGCGAATGCACATCTTCGCTGCCAGCCTCGCGCATCGCCTGAAGATACGCCTCATACCGCTCGCGGACCGACGAGACGTACAGTGCGTCATCGGTGAAATGGGCAATCCGACGATGCCCTTTGCCCACTAGATAACGCAACCCTACCAGACTGGAGTGGTAGTTATCGGTCATCACCACATCGCACGGCACGTCCGCCGGCTGGCGGTCCACACATACCACCGGCTTGCCGCTCTCTACCAGCCGCTGAAGCACTGCTTTGTTCTTGGGGTCACAGGTGGGATAGCAGATAATGCCGTCTGCCTCATGCTGCATCCGGCGCAGATACTGCGCTTCGCGGTGCGGGTCGTTATGGGTCTCGCAAATCATCAGGTTGTATTGGTCGGGCAGGGCACTGCGGATACCGCGCAGATACTCCACCTGCGGGTAATCATGCACGAAGGGGAACACCGCTGCAACGAAGATAGACCTGGCTGGTGGAGGTTCTGCCACATAGGTGCCCAGCTTGCGCTTACGCACTACCAGCCCCAGCCTCTGCAGTTCAAACATCGCTCGATGTGCCGTCACTCGACAAACGCCATACTGCTGGGCAAGCTCGGTCTCGGAGGGCAGGAGCGTTCCCGGTGCAAGCGTTCCGCTTTCAATTTGTGCGCGGATGGCATCCGCAATCTGTTTCCATTTCACGGAAGACATGGCGCATTACTCTAAGGTTTACGAATTATCTATTATATGGTATTCCCATTATACGCCTTCGTTGCAAAAATGTCAATCTCCTTCTGCAAAAGCACGTCAGATGCCGTGCCGTGCAGGTGGGGTTTCCATCGGCTCACCGGGAGGTTCGCTCTCCAGCATATTGGCGTCCCCTCTCCCCGCGTCGGGGAGAGGCTGGGAGAGGAGTTTACAACGAGGCTCGTCCGAGTCCCTCCCCGCGTGCGGGGAGGTTAGGAGGGGCTTTTCAGGTGTTGTCAGCCCCCCTGTTGTCCCCCCGCAAGCAGGGGGACATTTCCTCTCCTCGTGGGAGAGGGTCAGGGTGAGGGCTTTCGCAGGGAAGGCAGGTGGGGCTTCCATTGGTTCACCACCCTGTTGACAGCTTTCAGGCATATCTGTTATATTTGCTTGGCTCGTGAAGCCGATGAGAGAAAAAGTGTTAGCAAGCAAGGAGGGTGCAATGAGCAAGCGGTTCGCATCTGTTGCTGGTGTGTTGTGGGTGATTTTGCTTCTTTCCTCCCTGGTCCAGGCACAGGAGCAGACCAACATCCCCGCACTCACCTCACTGGCGGCGCGTGCCTCCCTGCGAGCTGCCGTCGAGAAGCGGGAAGCAGAAGCATGGGCGAGACAGCACGGACTGCCAGTGCGACAAAAACTCCCCAGCGGAGTCACTATTGAGATTATTGCAGTGCGCAATGGAGTCCCCATCTACTATGCGACCACCGGACTGGAATCGGCAGATTCGCTCGGCGTCGATGAACTGTGGCCCGGCGGCTCTACCGGCTTGAATCTGACAGGGGCAGGCATCACGCTGGGAATCTGGGATAGCGGCTCGGTAGACCCTTCGCATCCCGAGTTCAGTGGACGCCTCAGTATTCGCGACGGTTCAGAGCCAAGCGACCACGCAACTGCCGTCGGTGGTATTCTGGCTGCAGCAGGAGTGAATCCCAGCGCACGCGGTATGTCTTTCGCCGCCAACCTGCACAGCTACGATTGGGACAGTGACACCACCGAAATGGCGACCGCCGCACAGGCGGGATTGCTGGTGTCCAATCACTCTTATGTCATTGCCTCGGGATGGCTCGGAGATTTCATGTGGCTGGGCGATACTGCCATCAGCCAGCGCGAAGATTGGAAATTTGGTTTCTACAGCGACTGGGCGCGCGAATGGGACGAGATTGCCTACAATGCGCCCTATTACCTGATTGTGCAGGGAGCAGGCAATGACCGCGGAGAGGGTCCATCCAGTCAGCCTGTCCAACACTATCATACCGACGGTAACCAGTACAACGATACCCACGACCTCGACGGAGGTAGCTCGGGCTTTGACTGCATCCCTCCCAGTACCACGGCAAAAAATACTCTGGTGGTAGGTGGAGTTTATCCTGTGCCCGGGGGTTATGGCGGACCCGACAGCGTTCGCCTTGCCTGGTTCAGCTCGTTCGGTCCTACCGATGACGGGCGCATTAAACCCGACCTGGTGGGCATCGGCATGGACGTGTTTTCGACGACTATCGGTGGGTACGGATCTTTCGCCGGTACTTCTGCGGCATCACCCAGCGTGGCAGGCGCACTCGGTCTGCTTATCCAGCACTACCGCCAGACGCACGGTGGAGCAAACATGCGCGCCGCCACCCTGAAGGCGCTGGCAATTCATACCGCTGACGAGTGCGGACCCGCGCCCGGTCCCGACTACATGCACGGCTGGGGCATCCTGAACGCCAAAACCGCTGCAGAGGTCATCTCCCAGAGCGTGAAAAACCCCTACACCATTCAGGAGAGAACCCTGCGCAACGGTGAAACGCACACCATCCGCGTGGTCTCCGACGGCAGCCAGCCGCTGAGGGTGACCATCGTCTGGACAGACCCACCCGGAACTCCGCCACCAGCCTCTCTGGACCCACCTGACCGGATGCTGGTGAACGACCTGGACCTGCGCGTGACTAACGGCTCCACCACCTACATGCCCTGGGTGCTCAACCCGGCAAACCCATCTGCCCCCGCAACCACGGGCGATAACGTGCTGGATAACGTCGAGCAGGTGGTGGTTCCCAATCCGCAGGCGGGTGTGTACACCATCACCGTCACCCATAAGGGTATCCTGCGCCCGGTGGGCAGGCAGGCGTACTCCATGATTGTCACCGGCGCGGTCACGCATACCCTTCAGGTCAGCTCCACTGAGCCCGATAGCGGAGTCGCCATCTCGGTCACCCCTGCCGACATCAACGGACAGGGCGACGGCTCCACCCCCTTCAGCCGGGTCTACGATGGCGGCACGCAGGTTACTCTGACCGCCCCGCCAACCGCGCCAAACGACAACGTGTTCATCAAGTGGGTGCGCAACGGAGCGGACTTCTCTACGAACCGCACCATCACCCTCACGATGGACGCCGACTATAGCCTGCTGGCGGTTTACGAGTTCATCTCGCCCATCCCGGTGCTCCTCCAGCCGACAGCTGGCGCGGTGGTTTCGCCCACGCCTACCTTCCGCATAAAGGCAACCTCCTCACCGGGAGCGCGTATGAAATACAAGGTGGTTATCTACCAGGGCGACACGCAGATAGCCGTGTTTGACCAAACCGCCGACACCACCGGCTGGAGCAAACCCGACTACGCCAGCGGCGAAGAGGCGGTGCTAACCGTTCCTGCTTCACGCGCCCTGCCGACGGGAACCCTTCAGTGGCAGGCGTTCGCCTACGATGGCATCCGCTGGAGCGAGGGCAGTAACCGACGCGGATTTATCGTCAACCAGATGCCGAACGCGCCGGTGCTTGTCAGCCCGCCCGCAAACACCATCGTGCTGGGCACGCCCACACTGGTGGTGCGCGCCACCGACGCCGACCCGAGCGACACGCTCCGATACAAAATCGTCTTCACCCGCGGCGGCACCGTGGTGGCGACCTTCGACCAGACGGTGGACACCACCGGCTGGAACAAAACAGGCTACACCAGCAACGAAGACGCCACGCTGACCGTGCCATCTGCCCGTGCGCTGGTGCCCGGCACCTACCAGTGGCAGGCGTTCGTGTACGATGGCAAGCAGTGGAGCGACGGCAGTGAGAGTCGGACGATTATCGTCAACTCTGCGCCCTCTGCGCCGGAGCTCCTGGAACCGGCAGGCAACACCTTCGTACCGCACACGCCAACCTTCCGCCTGCGAGCGACCGACGCCAACGGCGACAGCCTGCAGTACCGCATCGTGGTAAAGCGGGCAGGGCAGGTGGTCGCCACCTTTGACCAGAGCGTGGACGCCACTGGCTGGAGCAAACCCAGCTACGCCAGCGGCGAAGAGGCGGTATTCACCGTGCTACAGAGCGCGCAGCTGGCAACGGGCGCATACCAGTGGCAGGCATTTGCCTATGACGGCAGACAATGGGGCAACGGCAGCTGGGAGCGCACCTTCACCGTGGACCAGGCTCCCGAAGCACCGGAAATCATCAGCCCTGCCGCTGGAGCGGTTACCTCCGCTGCTCCGGTGTTCCGCCTGCGCTCTACCGACGCCGACCTGTCCGACGGTCTGCGCTACAGACTGGTTATCTCCAGAGGCGGACAGCAGGTCGCCGTTTATGACCAGACCGTCAGCACCACCGGCTGGAGCAAGCCCAGCTACGCCAGCGGCGAAGAGGCGGTGTTCCGCGTGCCTTCGGGCAACGCGCTGAGCGCAGGAACCTACCAGCTGGAGGCATACGCCAGCGACGGACAGCAGTGGAGCCTCGCAAGCACCCGCTCGTTCAAAGTGTCGGCGAAGGTCCCCGCAAGTCTGGTGGGCATCGGCACTTTTGCGGTGAGCCTCGCGTTGCCGGATACCAGCAGGCAAGCCATCGGCGCAGGGGGCACACCGATGAAGGTCTGGGATGCCAGCAGGCAGTCCTACGTGGACGCACCCGGCAACCTGCTGGTCGGCGTGGGATACTGGTACTCCGCCACGCAACCGGTGTCCCTGCAGATTGCAGGTAACCCTCTGCCCATCTCCTTCCCGATTGCGCTCAAGCGCGGTTGGAACTTCATCGCCAGCACCTCCGCCGACCCCATCGCGTGGGACGTGAACGCCATCAAAGTGCGTCGGCTGGGACAGGAGGTGACTCTGCGCGAGGCGCGACAGGCAGGCTGGATAGAAGACCACGCCTGGGGATGGCTGCAGGACGGCGCAAACCCAGCCACCGGACGCTATGTGCTGGTGTACAACCCCTTGGTGATACCCGGTGCGTTGAGCACCATTGAGCCGTGGCGCGGCTACTGGGTATTCGCCCACGAAGAGTGCGAACTGCTCCTGCAACCCTCCGATGGCGTCATTCCGAGCATCACTCGCGCGGCAGAGGGTACGACGGACGCATGGGCGGTGCGCCTGGTGGTGCAAAACGGCTCCGGTAGTGCCGAAGCGGTCTTCGGCGCAAGCAACTCCACGCAGGACATCGCCATCGGACTGCCGCCAGACCCGCCCGCGTCCGCTCCCGCGCCAAAGGTGATGCTGGTGCGAGGGGGACAGCCACTCGCGGTGGACGTGCGTGCGGATGGACGCGCTACCCAGCCGTGGGAAGTGGAGGTGCACGTGCCGGCAGACAGTGAGGAAACCGCAACGCTCCTGTGGCAGGGTGTGCATCGCGCCCCGCGCACGGTGAACCCCGTGCTGGTAGACCTGCAGACGGGCGAGCGTCGCTTCCTGCGCACAGGCAGTTCGCACACCTTCGCGGTGAGCCGACAGGGTGGCGTGTATCGCTTCCGCATTGAGATGGTCTCTCAGAGCGGACTGCTTCGGCTGACGCAGGTTCGGGTGAGCGGTGAACGCAGTGCAGGTGGACGATACACTGTCTCGTTCAACCTGAACGCCCCGGCGCAGGTGGAGGCGAGCGTCTACTCTGCGGGCAGGCTGGTTCGTCGGCTGGTGAACGGTTCCACCCGTTCGGCGGGCATTCAGCAAATCACGTGGGATGGGCGTGATGCGAACGGCGTTGCCCTGCCTGCTGGCAGTTATCTGCTGGAGATTAAGGCGGTCAGCGCGGATGGGCAGACGGTTCGCCACACGCTACCCATCACCCTGACACGATAAAGGGAGGTGGCACGATGAAAAGAACAATGGTCGCTCTGGGATTACTGGCGGTGTTGACGCTGGCTGGGTGCGGCGGCGGTGGCGAGGAAGCACTCTTTGACCCCACCCCGCCGGTGGTTGGCACGCCTTCGGTGACCCGCGAAGCCGGCACCAGTCGCGTGTTGGTACAGGTGCAGGTGTTCGACGTGGGCAGCGGCGTGCAGGCGGTGATGGTGCTGGCTGTGGGCACAGACCCCACGCCCACGCAGGTCGCCATGCAGGCGGTGCCGGGCACGCCGGAGCAGTATCAGGCGACACTGCCCGCCGACACCGTTCGCCTGCAGGTGAAAGCGGTGGACCGAAACGGCAACGAGGCAACCTCCTCCGAAATCCGCGTGCCACCCCCGGGTCCGCCGTTCTAACCGGAACCTTCAGGGGCAACCCGCACGGGTTGCCCCTGCGCACCGGATGTCCAAAAGCAGGTTAGGGCAGGACTGTTGCTGACTTTGCAGAAGAGATTCCCCAAAACCTGTCCCGGAAGAGGATCTCACCATGCGCGCGATATGGCTTTCGGTCATCATCTTGATGTGGCTCTGTTCTCTGTCCTCGTCTCAACAACTGCGTCTGAGCGACATTCGCACCGAGCCGCTCGCTCCCAAACCCAATCTGGTCGCCAACAGCAGCTTTGAACAGGTCACGCCAGAGGGGATACCCGCAGGCTGGAGCTGGTCACCGCGCAACACCGACGCTACCCTGCGCATCGTTACCGACCGTGCCCGCAGCGGAAGGCGCAGCATCTTCATCACCAACTCCACACCCTTCGGGGCGCACGTGTACGGTATGGCGGAGTACCTGTCCCCGATCCCCCTGCAGGCAGGCAAACGCTACACGTTGAGCGCGTACGTGTACAGCCCCGACCCGGGCATCGCCTGGCTGGGCGGCGGAGGCGGCTGGCAGTTTCGAATGCGCCTGCCCAAATCGCCCGACCGCTGGCGACGGGTGAGCATGACGTTCACCCCCGGCGAGGGCGACGTGCCCTTCCATCTGCGCCTGATTACCGAAAGCCCAACCGCCGGCATCTGGATTGACGATATTAAACTGGAAGAGGGCGAAACGGCAACACCACACAGCGACGATGACCCGATACCAGACGCGCCCGGTATGGAGCCTGTCCAGCCCGCGCTGGAGATACAGGGCGACGGCGCGTTTGAAGCCTCCTTCGTGCTTGCCCTGCCGCGTGAGACAGCGGTTCAACTGCGTGCTACCATGAAAGGGGCAGGGCAGTCCACCCGAAGCGTCCGGCTCGGCGCAGGTTTCCACCGGGTTGCCGTGCGCGGCGAAGCAGTGGAGGTGGATGCACAACCCCGCCAGCTGATTCTGGAGGCGAAAGCGAACATGGAGTCCCTATCTGCCGAGACCTCTGTGCGCTTTTACTCCCGTACCGGCGCACTGCGTCTGCTGAAAGCGATAGAGGCGCGACTGCCCGCATATGAGAAGGCTGTTGCCGACCTGCAGAGAGCCGGCAAACCCACCCAGTGGGCGCGTATCAGCCTCACCGTCCTGCAGAACTTCGTGCGATACGTGCGGGAGGATTTGGACCACAAGGTAACCGCGCCTGACGGAAGCGTTACCTACCCCGAACTGCGCCGCGCGCTGATGCAGCTGCAGGAACTGCAGGAGGTGGAAGCGCACCTTCGGCAGGAGATTCGCCAGCCATCCAGAGAGGTCACGCTATGGCAGTGCCGCGGCAAACGCCCTGTGGTGGCGAACGGCACCCTGACAGATGAGACGGGGCGACCACTCTTCTTCACAGGCTACGGACACTTCGGGCAGGTGCGCGCCGATATCGAAAAGTTCCCGGCGTACGGCATCAACATCATCCAGATTGAGGTCGGACCCAGCGCCATCTTTCCGTCGGAAACGGAAGTGAACGAAGAACCCATCCGCGAACTGCAGTCGGTGCTGGAACGCGCCGAACGGGCGAACGTGGCGGTGAACCTGCTCATCAGCCCGCACTATTTCCCCGCGTGGATGCTGGACAAATATCCCCACCTGCGCAAGCGACGCAACGGCTTCTTGCAGTACTGCCTGCACGCGCCGGAGAGCAAGGCACTGCTCAGGCGGTACATCCAGACCCTTATCCCCGCTATCAGTCGCTATCCCGCCCTGCACAGTATCTGCCTGAGCAACGAACCGGTGAGTTTCGAGGAGCCGTGCGAATACGCTACGCAGGAATGGCATCGCTGGCTGAAGGAGAGACACGGAGACATCGCCACGCTGAACCGCCGATGGGGCACGTCATACGCCCGCTTTGAAGAGGTTCCCCTGCCCAACCCGTTTGACGGCAACGCCCAGAGCCACCTGCCCAGCTGGTACGACTATATCCGCTTCAATCAGGAGTTCTTCGCCGGATGGCACGGGATGCTGGCAGACGCCATCCGCGAGGTCGCTCCGAACCTGCCCATCCACGCCAAGGCCATGAGCTGGACCCTGGTGAACGAAGGCGACGTGGTGTATGGCGCGGACGCCTATCTCTTCTCCCGGTTCAGCGACATCAACGGCAACGACAGCATCTGCTGGTACAACCACGGCGAGGGCGACTATGCGCAGGGATGGCTATTGAACGCCATGTCGCATGACCTTCAGCGTTCGGTGAGGAACGTGCCTGTGTTCAACAGCGAAAACCACCTGATACCTGACCGCGAGACGCGCCCCGTGCCCGCTCAGCATGTGCATACCGTGCTGTGGCAGGCGGCGATTCACGGGCAGTCCGCCACCACGATATGGGTATGGGAACGCACCTACGACCCGCGCAGCGACTTCGCCGGCAGTATCATGCACCGTCCCGCCTGCGCCGAGGCGGTTGGACGTGTGAACCTGCTGTTGAACCGATACGCGCGCGAGGTCACCGCCCTGCAGAACGCTCCTGCCGATGTGATGCTGATAGATAGCGTCACGGGCAAGGTGTGGGACGGCGGAGCGCATTCCGACTGTCAGGGCAAGCTGTACGAGGCGCTGAGCTTCACCGGCGTCAAAGTGGGCTTCATCTCGGAGAGGCAACTGGAAGAGGGCATCCTGCCATCCGCGCTCGTCCTGCTGGTGGCAAACCAGCGTCACCTGAGCGACCGTGCGCTGGAAACCCTGCTCAGATACCGCGGGCGCATTGTCTTCGTCGGCGACGGTGACCTGCTTTCGCACAACGAGTACGGACAGACGCGCGAGGTGCGTGTCGCTCCCGGCGCACGGATCCCGTTCACCTACGGCAAAAGCTCCGCCCGCGACCTGTGGCCGGTGCTGCGAACAGCCCTGCCGGCGTGGGGTGTGAAGCCGCGCGTGCAGGTAGTAGATGCTGAGGGCAATCCGATATGGGGCGTCGCCTGGCGCACTGCGGAACTGGACGGCAGGACGGTTATCAACCTGTGCAACTATCGGCACGATGCGGTGTGCCTCAGCCTGCGTGCGAATGGCTCTCCCCTCTCCTACCGCGCGCCCGATGAAGGAACGCCGCGCAGAGGAACCATCACCATGCAGAGCCTGGAAACGAAATTGCTTGTCGTTGGCGCGGAGGGCAGGCGCTAATAGACAGATGGCAGAACGAACAGATATGGGGACCGCCCGGGCGCGGACGGTCCCCACGTTTGTGGTAAAGCCGCTACAGGCAAAGCTCCAGAATACTGCCCGCCACCTCGGGCGTGATGTCGCCGTGCTCACCGAGGGCGGTCATCCCGTGCTCCCGCAATTGACTCACGATAGCGGGGATAGCCTCCCTGCCGATGCCGTACGCCGAGAGACGGGTGGGGATGCCCACGCTCTCAAAGAACTCGCGCGTGCGCTGGATAGCTGCATCGATGCGCGCTTCCTCGTCTCCTTCCCGAATGTCCCACACGCGCTCGGCATACTGCAGTATCTTGGCACGTTTTGCCTCTCGCTTCGCCTGCATCACCGCGGGCAGGACGATGGCGAGCGTGCGGGCGTGGTCAATGTCGTACAGCGCGGTGATTTCATGCCCGATGGCGTGTGTCGCCCAATCCTGTGGAACCCCCACGCCGACGATGCCACACAGCGCAACGGTCGCGCACCACATGATGTTCGCCCGGGCATCATAGTCAGTCGGATTTTGCATCACGCGCGGAGCCTGCTCAATCAGCGTCAGCAGGATCGCCTCCGCCATCCGGTCCTGCAGGGGCGCGTCCACGGGGTAGGTCAGGTACTGCTCCATCACGTGCACAAAGGTGTCCACAATGCCGTTGGCGGTCTGGCGCGGTGGCAGGGAGAAAGTGGTCTCCGGATCCAGCGCCGAGAAGCGCGGATAGACCAGCGGTGAGCCGAACGCCAGCTTGGCACGCTTGGCGGAGTGACTAATGACCGCATAGCCGTTCATCTCCGAGCCAGTGCCGGGCAGTGTCAGCACCGCGCCCAGCGGAACGGCGGCATGTACCGGCGCACGCTTCTCCAGAATGTCCCACGGCTCCCCTTCGAACGGCACAGCCGCCGCGATGAACTTGGTGCCGTCCAGCACGGAGCCGCCGCCCACCGCAAGCAGGAAGTCAATCCCCTCGCGCCTGACCAGCTCCACCGCAGGCATCAGCGTCTCATAGCGCGGGTTCGGCTCGATTCCGCCGTACTCCCACACCTGCCAGTCCTTCAGCGCATCCTGCACCTGCTCGTACACGCCGTTGCGTTTGATGCTCCCGCCTCCGTATGTCATCAGCACGCGCGCGCCCTGCGGGATATACTCGCGGATGCGTGCGATTGCGCCCTTACCAAACAGGATTCGCGTCGGGTTATGAAAGGTAAAATCGAACATCCTCCACCTCCTCTATGGATAGATAATCACCTTGTTGCGTTTGGGGCTTTCCATGACCTCCACCGCCTTGTGGATTTCGGTGAGCGGGAAGCGATGCGAAATGACCTTTTCGGGGTCCACCAGCCCGCGCTCGATGAGCCGAATGGCTTTCTGCATCGCCAGCGGATTTGTGCCGAAACTGGCGTCCATCCGCGCCTCCAGAAAGTGCATCAGACCACCGTCCAGCTCAAAGGTCTCGTGTGTGGTGATGCCGAACACGTTCCAGCGCGTGCCCCGACGAAGCAGGCTGACCATCAGCTTCACCGCCTCAATCGGACCCGCCGATTCGATAATCACGTCGGGACCGTCGGGCAGGATGTCGTACACGGCTGTTCTGGCGTCTTCGCGCAGGGGGTTGATGGTGTGTGTGGCGCCAAGCCGACGCGCCGTCTCCAGCGCGTAGTCGCTGATGTCTATGGCGATGAGTCGCCCCGCGCCCGCCGCCTTCGCCACCATCAGGCAGTACATCCCGATGCCTCCCGTGCCGATGACCACCACGTCGTCCCCCACCTGCATCTGCGAGGTGTGGACCACCCCTTTCCACGCGCCGCTGACAGGCTCGGTCTGGCAGGCGGCGTCAAAGCTGATGTGCTTTGGCTTGGGATACACCGACGTCGCGGCGGTGACGGTGTACTCCGCGAAACTGCCCGGACGCACGTCCTCGGGACCGTCGCCGCCGGTCACGAAGGACTGCGAACAATAATGGTGCAGTCCCATCCGGCACTGCGGGCAGGTGCCACAGAACCCACTCGGCTGGATAATCACCTCGTCGCCCTCTTTCACATGCTTCACACCCGCGCCCACACCAGCCACCACGCCGGCGGGTTCATGCCCCGGAATCAGGGGAAACCGCACGTTGCGACGGATGCCCTTGATTGCCTTGTAGTCGGTCGCGCAGAAGCCGCACGCCTTGATGCGCACCAGCACCTCCCCCTCGCCGGGTTCGGGGGTCGGCACTTCGCGCAGCTCCAGACGGTTGAAATCGGTCAGTACCGCAGCTAACATCGTCCTCTCCTCACATGAACAGTTTGGGCAGGTATTCTACCGGTTCATCGTATGGCGGTTCCAGTCCCGATGCCACACGATATATCCGCTCGTGACTGGTGCGTGCCGCCTCCGCCAGCGGCTCATACGGCTTGTTGCACACATCCAGAAAGCCGATATTGTAGTTCTCGCCGTCGAATCGCCCCAGCGCAGACTGGTCATACAGCGTGAAATAGTGTACCCCCACGCACCACGCCTCCGCTGCCGCCGTTTCCAGATACACGCGGTAGGCTCTGCCGCGTTCCACTTGATTGCGCACCCTGCCGATGCCGCTGGCAGGCAGCCCCACATCCAGCGCACCAAAGTGCCACTCGCCGATGAGAATGGGCATGTTCAATGCCTCGCTGAGCGGGCGCAGGCGATGCGACGGCACGCGGTTCTCGTAGCAGTTGATGCTGAACACGTCAAAGCACTTCATACCCTCCACCGCCCACGCAGGAGGAACGGTATAGTAGCGCGCTCCCAGGTTCAAATGGTTGGGGTCCACCCGCCGACACGCTGTGCTGAGGGTCTCGTACAACCTCGCCACCATCACACTGCTGAACCGTGCTAGGTCCTCGCGGGCGGCATCGGTCAGTGCATGATGCCACTTGCCTTCCGTCACATCGCTCAGCCGCACATCCATTCCCCACGCCGAAGATAGCGCGGAATCACTGCCATACCTCTGCCGAAGCCAATCAGCCAGGGCACGCCGCGTCGCGCAGGCAGGGGTGTTCAGCAGCATCCCCTCCGCAGGCGTCTGCACAGCGAAGCCCCACGTTGGCTCGTTCATCAGGAAATAGCCGATAAACGCGGGGTCGTCTGCGGTTTCACGTAACTGCTCAGCGAAGGCATCAGCGTCCTGCTCGAAGCGCGGGTCAAACACATCCGGGAAATCGCGAAAAACGGACGGGGTATGCTTCGCCTCAAAGTGCAGGGGACGCACATACGGATAGCCAGCCTCGCGGGCAACCTGCCAGTCCGACCAGTTCGCCACCGTATTGAAGCCAAACCGCCGCAGGTGCGCCAGCGCGATTTGCGCCCAGCACTCGTACCATCGCTCCCTGCCGAAGGCGCGGATGAAGTTCGCCGCCAGATAGTTGATACTGCGACGCATCCATCCCCCCGCCGTACGATACACCTCCGCGTATTCGCCATTGGGGTCGGGAAGCCACTCTAAGGCGGTTTCCAAACCATCGTACGCGGCTTCGGTGTCCACCCGCACGCAATCCACCCCGGCAGACCAGAACGCATAGCCGTCAGGGTCTACCAGCCACCACCGCCTGCCGTCGTGCTCTGTGCGGAAGAAGCCCGTTCCCTCGAAGCGCAGCTCCTTCCAGCCTCCCCAGCGCGAAAAACCATCGGGCAGGGAAGCTGACGACGCCTCCGCCAGCTGTTTGCGCAATCGCTCGGTGACCTCTTCAGGTGTCCTGCTTTTGCCCGACCAATCGTGCAGGCGACTCTGCCCAAGCATGTCCAGCAATGCCCCCTTCGGCAGAACAGGCTGTTCCAGCTTCGGCGGCGTCTGCGCAGTAGCCACCAGCGGGGTCATGCACCAGCGAACAGGCTCATCTGCCCTGCGCAAAACGGTCAGCGTGATGCGGTCTACCTCCTTCAGGTCCACCACATCGCCGCCGCACATCGGCTTGAGCCATGCCCCCTCGCGCGGATACTGCCAGCGGTTCTGGTTCACCGCCTCTAGCGGCACGCGAAGCCGCGCCGAACACTGATTCAGCAGTCCAAACATCAGCTGGAACGTCCTGCCCGTCGTCGACTCGTGCAGGCGCAGGGCGAACACCGCGAGAAACCTGCCATCCAGAAGCATATCGGCAGTAAGATAGCGCATATCCACCAGTGCGCCTTTCGGGAACGAGTACTCCAGCCCGTCGCCCTCGGCGTGAGCCGTGTACCAGACCGCCCCATCCAGCGGCGACGGTTCGTCCGACGCGCTGAGCCTGCCAATGTGTGCCCGCGGCGTCAGACGCAGGCTGTTTGCTGTCGCCATGGTGCACCTCCCTCAAAGCAATGCTTGCCATCTCCAGATTAGCGATGGGATTTCCATTCGCCTGCTTGACATGGGCGTACAGGTCATGGTATATTATGAATCAAGATACTTTGTTGATTAATTTAGTCAACAATAGAGGATACGAAAAATGGACTTACGCCCTCTGCGGGTAAACGACGAAACGAGGCGAAGCGAGTGGTTACAGCGGTTCGCGCATCTGCCCACCATTCGCCTGACGCACAGACAGGTATCGGACGTGGAACTGCTGGGCAACGGGGGATACACCCCGCTGTACGGCTTCCTTACCCGGCGCGACTACCACAGCGTGCTGGACGATATGCGCCTGAGCGATGGTACACCGTGGAGCATCCCCATCACGCTGGCGGTATCGCACGAGGTAGCATCAGCGGTGAAGGAGGGGTCCCCGGTAGGACTCAGTGCTCCGGATGGCACTCCGCTGGCTGTTTTGCACGTGCGCGAACGCTTCCGTTACGATAAGGAGCGCGAGGCGCAAAGCGTCTTCCGCACCACCGATAGTGCCCATCCCGGCGTCGCCGCCCTGTACGCCCAGGGCGAGGTGTATCTGGCGGGCGAGGTGGAAGTCCTTCAGCTGCCACAGCATCGCGACTTTCCCGCCTACCGTCTGACCCCTCAGCAGACACGCCAGCAGTTTGCCCAGCGCGGATGGCGCACAGTGGTGGCTTTCCAAACCCGCAACCCGATACATCGCGCTCATGAGTACATTATCAAGTGCGCGCTGGAAATCGTAGACGGGTTACTGATCCATCCCATCGTGGGTGAGACCAAATCGGACGACATCCCCGCCGAGGTGCGGATGGCTTGCTACGAGGCGCTGCTGGCAAACTATTTCCCCGCCGACAGGGTGGTGCTGGCGGTAAATCCAGCGGCAATGCGTTATGCCGGACCGCGAGAAGCCATCTTCCATGCCATCGTGCGGCGCAACTACGGATGCACCCATTTCATCGTCGGCAGGGACCATGCTGGCGTGGGGAACTACTACGGAACCTACGACGCGCATCACGTCTTCCAGCACTTCCAGCC
The DNA here is from genome assembly GCA_013314755.1 of Chthonomonadia bacterium. Lineage (GTDB taxonomy): Bacteria > Armatimonadota > HRBIN16 > HRBIN16 > HRBIN16 > HRBIN16. The sequence continues at coordinate 113,765 of JABUFA010000004.1, read as the reverse complement.
AGGCGAACTGGGCATCACGCCGCTGTTCTTTGACCACACCTTCTACTGCACACGCTGTGGAGGAATGGCGTCGGTTAAGACCTGCCCGCACGATGTGGATGCAAGGATTAACCTCAGCGGCACGCAGGTACGCAGACTGCTCAGCGAAGGGAAGCCGTTGCCGCCCGAGTTCACCCGCCCAGAAGTGGCTCAGGTGCTGGTTCAAAGCATGACAGTAGGGAGCGTTTAGCATGTGGCAGTGGGTCGCAACGGTCGCGATGTGGCTGATGGAGGGCTCATACCTGCCTCAATTGATTCGGCTCTATCGCGTCAAGGAGGCGGAAGAGTTCGCTCTGCTCTTCCCCCTGCTGAACGTCACGGGGCGGTTTCTGCTGATGCTGTACAGCCACTCGCGCGGGGAGTACGTGCTGGCATGGGGATTCCTTGGCGGGCTGATGCTGAGGGTTACTCTGCTCCTGCAGGTGCTTTACTATCGCTGGCGACGCAGATACTATGAACGATTGCGCAACACAACACTTGGACTATAGGCAGGAGGTTACGGCATGAACACATTATTACCAACGGACATCGACAGCCTGAACGCTCAGTTTGAGGCTCTGCCCCCGCAGGCACTGCTGAAGTGGGCGGTGGAGCAGTTTGGCAATCGGATGGCGCTGGCGTGCAGCTTCGGCGCGGAGGACGTGGCGCTGGTGGATATGCTGGTGAAGATTACCCCCCAGCCGCGCATCTTCGTGCTGGACACCGGCAGGCTCCACCAGGAAACCTATGACGTGATGGAGCGATGCCGACAGCGCTACCACATCGAGTTCGAAGTGTACTTCCCGCAGACCGCACTGGTAGAACAGCTCCTGCGCACCAAAGGCGCGAACTCCTTCTACCTGTCGGTGGAAAACCGCAAGGAATGCTGCCACATCCGAAAGGTCGAGCCGCTGGGACGCGCCCTGCAGGGATTACAGGCGTGGATTACCGGCTTGCGCCGGCAGCAGGCGGTCACCCGCGCCAGCATCCCCAAGGTAGAGGTGGACGATGCGCATGGCGGCATCCTGAAGCTCAACCCGCTGGCTGACTGGAGTGAAGAACAGGTGTGGGAGTATATCCGCGCCCACAACGTGCCGTACAACGTGCTTCACGATAGAGGCTTTCCCAGCATTGGCTGTGCGCCATGCACTCGCGCCATCCAGCCGGGCGAAGACATCCGCGCCGGACGCTGGTGGTGGGAAACTCCCGAACAGAAAGAGTGTGGTCTGCACGTCAGGTCAGGATAGGGAGGTGAGTCTTCACCATGCTGGAACAGGAACGCATCAAAAAGGAGAAAGACGGGCTGGATGTCTACGAGGATATCCTCCGATACGCCCGCACCGGCTACCGCTCCATCCCGCCAGACGACCTGTATCGCTTCCGCTGGTACGGGCTGTACGAGCAGAAGCCCAAAGTTGGGCACTTCATGCTTCGCGTGAAGATACCCGGCGGCGAGCTGACCGCCGAACAGATGCGCACGCTGGGGCAGATTGCCGAACGGTACGCGCAAGGCTTTGCGGACATCACCACCCGCCAGAACTTCCAGTTCCACTGGCTTACCATTGAGGATATGCCCGATGTCTTCGAACGGTTACACAGCGTCGGACTAACAACGTCTGGTGCATGTGGCGACATCACACGCAATGTGGTCGGCTGTCCCGTCGCAGGCATAGACCCCGACGAGATTCTGGACGGTCGCCCCTATGTGCTGGCGGTGACTCGCTACTTCCTGAACAATCGCGAGTTCTCTGACCTGCCGCGCAAGTACAAGATGTCCGTGGCGGGATGCGCGGTGCACTGTGCCCAGCCCGAAATTAACGATGTGGGGGCAACCGCGGTGCGCCGCCGCAGGGCGAACGGCGAATGGGAGTACGGCTTCCACGTGCGCGTCGGAGGGGGCTTGAGCAGCCGCCCCATGTTTGCCCAGAAGCTAAATATGTTCGTGCCGCCGGAAAAGCTCGTGGACGTCATCCGCGCCATTACCGAGATTTTCCGCGACTTCGGCTATCGTGACAACCGCAAACGCGCCCGCCTGAAGTTCCTGGTGGCGGACTGGGGCATCGAGCGGTTCGAGCAGGAGGTACGTGCCCGGCTGGACTGGACACCCGAGCCTGCCATCGAGTGGGAAGAGCCGTACCGGGTATACCGCGACCATATCGGCGTCCATCCACAGAAGCAGCAGGGGCTGAACTGGGTGGGCGTGGCGGTGTTGAGTGGACGCATCCGCGCCGAACAGATGCTGGCGGTAGCATCGCTGGCGGAAGAGTTCGGTCAGGGCATCGTGCGTACCACCAACCAGCAGAACCTGCTTATCCCTTACGTGCCGACCCAGCGTGTGGATACCCTGCTTACCGAACTGCAAAAGGTAAACCTGCCGCACGAAGCCACGCCCTTCCGACGCGCGGCGGTAGCGTGCACGGGCAACGAGTTCTGCAATCTGGCTATCACCGAAACGAAGCGACTGATTGTGGAGATTGTGGAACACCTGGAGCGCACCGTCCCGCTGGACGAACCCATCCGCATCAACCTGAATGGCTGTCCCAACGATTGCGGACAGCACCACATTGGCGACATCGGGCTCCAGGGATGCCTGGTACGGGTAGGCGATGAGAAGGTAGAGGGCTACGACATCGCACTGGGCGGCCGGCTGGGCAGGGATGCCCGTTTCGTTCGCCCCATCTGGCGCAAAGTGCCCGCCAGCGAGGTGAAGGTCGCGCTGGAGCGTCTGCTGAACAACTACCTTGCCCTGCGCGACCCGGAAGAGGACTTCAGCGACTTCGTTGACCGCCACACCGACGAGGAGCTGGCATCGCTGATGCAGGTGCAGTTCGCCGAGGGAGTGGAGATGCCCCCGCTGCCCCCGGCACCTGCCGAAGTAGTGGAGGGATAGGACATGGGCTATTACCCGGTGTTCCTTGACCTGCAGGCACGCGATTGCCTGGTGATAGGCGGAGGAAAGGTGGCAACCGAAAAGGTTCGTGCCCTGCTGGACGCCGGCGCAAGAGTGACGGTCATCGCCCCCGAAGCAACCGAACGGATTCAGCACTGGCACCAGCAGGGCGTTCTTCACTGGGTGCGTCGCCGCTGCCAGCCTGAAGACATGCATGGGCGCTTCCTGGTGATTGCCGCCACCGATGACCCCGCCCTTCATCGCCAGCTATACGAGTGGGCGCACTCCCAGAATCATCTCTTCAACGCCGTCGACGAGCCAGAGCACTGTAACTTCATCACGCCGGCAATCGCGAGCAGTGGTCCGGTGCAGATTGCGGTTTCCACTTCGGGCTGTAGTCCGCTTCTGGCACAGCGGTTGCGCGACCAGATTCGGCATCAGATTCTGTCAGAGGCGATTGGCTTACTGGCGCAGTTTCTGGGCGAGCGACGCGCGCTGGTAAAAAAGCACATGACGGGTTATGAGCGTCGGCAGAGGTTCTGGCAGAAGGTACTGGACTCCGGCGTGCCCGAGTTGCTGGAACGCAATCAACAGGAGCAGGCGCATACGGTCTTTATGAACCTGGTACGGGAGGAAACATCGAGCGGATATGGCGACAGGTAAAGTATATCTCGTCGGCGCCGGACCGGGCGACCCTGAACTCATCACGCTGAAGGCAATACGCTGTCTGCAAAGCGCGGATGTGGTGCTGTACGACCGGCTGGTACATCCTCTGGTGCTGGCGTATGCACCGCCCGGCGCGCACTGTGAATACGTGGGCAAGGAGCACGGCGAGGACAGCACCGCACGCCAGCAGGCGATTATCCAGCGCATGATTGCCAGTGCACGTGCCGGCAAAAAGGTGGTACGCCTGAAGGGAGGTGACCCCTTCGTGTTCGGTCGGGGTGGTGAGGAGATTCTCGCGCTGGCGCAGGCTGGTATCCCGTACGAGGTCGTGCCCGGTGTCAGTTCCGCCATTGCAGTGCCTGCCAGCGCAGGCATCCCTGTCACCTTTCGTGGTTTAGCGCGCGCTTTCGGTGTGTTCACGGGGAGCACTGCCGACGATGAGCCGTCGCACTGGCAAGCCGCCTCCCATCTGCCCACCGCCATCTTCCTGATGCCCGTGCAGAACCTCAAACCCATTGCCGAAGCGCTGATACGTCACGGAAGAGCTGCAGACACCCCTGTTGCCGTTGTCCAGAACGGCACTCTACCCGACCAGCGCGTATACTGGGGAACCCTGCAGACCCTGCTGGACGAGGATATTCCCTGCGTTGCCCCCGCCACGCTGATAGTGGGCGAAGTGGTGCGCATCGCTCAGCACCTGCTGGGTCTTCAGCCATCTGAAATGCCTGCACTCGCCCTGTCCACCATGGTAGAGTAGAAATACCCCTGCAACTGGAAGTTGCGGGCTATCCATGATGTGCTGAAGCATGGCTTCAGCAACCCAGAACCTGCGTCAGCAGGTTTCGTTCCGTGTAGCCTGCGACTTTCAGTCGCAAGGTTAGAAATCTTTCGCTGGGATGTTACGTTTGCTTTACCTCGCAAAGCTTGGGTAAACTAAGGTGGATTTCAGAAGAAGGGCTTTAACCGACAACAGCCATGATTCGCGTCGCCTTTACCACGCTGGGCTGTAAGGTCAATCAGTACGAAACTCAGCGCATCATTGATAGCTTTGAAGAACAGGGCTTTGCGGTGGTCGGCTTTGACGAGCAGGCAGACCTGTATGTGGTGAACTCCTGCTCGGTAACGCAGCTGGCTGAGAAAAAGTCCCTGCAAATCGTCCGCCGCGCCGCTCGGCAGAACCCAGGCGCCCGCGTGGTGCTCACCGGCTGTTTCGCGCAGTTCACCATCCTGCGTGGGGAGCGCGTCGGCGAGGCAGCGCTGGTGGTGCCGAACACCGACAAGATGCGCACGGTGCATTATGTGCTGGACGCCTTCCCCGACATCCGCAAGGAGGTTCAGCGCGACCCCGCACCACGCGCCCTGAGCACTCCTTATGAACGCACCCGCGCGGTAGTGAAGGTTCAGGATGGCTGTAATGTCTGTTGTTCCTTTTGCTCCATTCCCTTCACGCGCCCGCGCATGTTCAGCCGCCCCGCTCACGAGGTGCTGGACGAGATACGCCGGCTGGTGGACGAGGGCTTTAGAGAGGTGGTGCTGACGGGCGTGCTTATCGGTTCATACGGCGCGGACACGGGCAGCGGCGGTGTTGACCTCGCCGGGTTAATCCAGCAGATGGCGCGTATCGACGGGCTGGAGCGCATCCGCATCAGCTCCATTGAACTGACGCAGGTAACCGACAGGCTGATTGACGTCTGCGCGAGCGAGCCGAAGGTCTGCCCGCACCTGCACATCCCCCTGCAGAGCGGGGACGACGGCATCCTACAACGGATGAACCGCCCCTATCGCCAGCAGGACGTACTGAACCTGGCGGAAAAACTATACACAAAGATACCCGATTTAGCCATCACCACCGACATCATGGTGGGCTTTCCGGGTGAGGACGAATCCGCCTTCCGCCAGACCTGCAAGGTGGTGGAGAGTGTGCAGTACGCGCGAGCGCACATCTTCCGCTTCAGCCCGCGCCCCGGCACGCCAGCCGCCCAGATGGAAGACCAGGTGCCCGACGCCGAGAAGGAGCGTCGCAGTCACGAGCTGGCGGAGCTCTGTCGACGCTATCGCGAGCGATTTGTGGCGCAACGACTGGGACGCACCCTGCGCGTGCTGGTGGAAGGTAAGCAGGGTAAAGGCGGCTTGATGAAAGGATTGACCGATAACTATGTCTCCGTCGAGTTTGCTGGCGGGGCGCACCTCGCAGGGCAGCTGGTGTGGGTACGCCTGCTGAGCCTGAGCGACGACGGTGCGATGGGTGAACTGGTCAGTACTTTGGGAGGGCATGAGGATGGACGATTGCATCTTTTGCCGAATCGCGCAGAAGCAGATACCCTCTATCTGCGTGTACGAGGATGAGCATATTTACGCTTTTAAAGACATCAACCCGCAGGCGCCGGTGCATATACTGGTTATCCCCAAAGAGCACATCACCGATGTAGATGCTCTGCAAGAAGAGCACGATGCGCTGGCTGGCAAACTGCTTCGCATCGCGGCGCACATCGCGCGGGAGATGAAGATAAACAGGACAGGCTATCGGCTGGTAGCGAATGTAGGACCGCACGCCGGGCAGAGCGTGTTTCACCTGCATATCCATCTGATAGGCGGCAGGCAGATGACCTGGCCACCGGGCTAAAAGGAGCGGGCGATGCTACTCAAACAGATGCGCTGTCGATACTGTGGGCGCGAGTTCCTGCAGGAGATGAGCCGCGCAGGGCTGGCTTCGCAGCGGATATACTACTGCAGTGACGAGTGCTACCACATGGCACACCAGAGCACGGAGACGGTGACCTGCCCAGCCTGCGGAAAGACGGTATCAAAATACGCGCCCACTGCGCCCTACTGCTCGGCAGTATGTCGGGCGACGTCGCAGGGCTCCACCGCGAAACGCGGAGCAGGCGGCACCAACCCATACATCTGCCAGATGGTGGGATGCTTTGAACCCGCAACCGAACCCATCCCCCTGCCCGAATCGCAGGGAAACCTTTATCTCTGCGCCAGACATCGTGCCCAGCATCTATCCGGCGAGCTGTCCGTGCCCCATATCGCCAGCATGGCCACCCGCTACATCCACGATCTGCGCGTGAAACGGCTGAACCGCCTGTACGATGAACGGGGCAACCTGTGCGAGATTCTGCGCTGTGACGACCCCATCTACCGCGAATGCTTCCCCGACGGCTTCGCGCAGGCATACATCACCCACGTCAACTACGGCGTGGTGAAGGGCTGGCATCTGCACCTGAAGCAAAAGGACCACTTCTTCGGCGTGTACGGCACGGCAAAGGTCGTCCTGTACGATGAGCGAGAAGGCTCTCCTACGCGCGGCATGATTAACGAGATTATCCTGACGCCCGAACGCCCCCTGCTGGTGCAGATTCCCGAGCGGGTGTGGCATGGCTTCATGGCGCTATCCTCCGAGGGAGCCGGCATCCTTAACTTCCCCACGCGCCTCTACGACTACGCCGACCCCGACGAATATCGCTGTGACCCCCACTCCGGCGAGATACCCTACTCGTGGCAGGTGGAGGACAGGTAGCCCCTCCGATGCGTATCTACTTTGGAGCATACTGGTTCCTGCCCGCAAGCGTTGGGCTGATCAACGAGTTATCAAAGCACCACCGGCTGTTCGTGGTGACAACCGTAGGCGCAGCGCGCGATGTCGGCAGCCGCTGGCGTGAGGTGATTGAACCCGCCGTGCCCGTACGTGTGGAAACTCGCATCAAGCTGAAAAACCCCCTGTACTGGTGGCATCGGGCGGTAGGGGTCTGGCAAGCCACCCGGCGCTTCGGCTGTGACCTGATTCACGTCCAGGAAACCCTCGATCCCTTTCTCATCTGGTTACTGCTCCGCCAGCGCCGCTATCCGCTGGTACTCACGGTACACGATCCTGTGCCCCACTTAGGTGAAGAGGAGACCATGAAGTACTACTCCAGCCGCCGCCCGCTGGTTGAAGCCCTCAGACGACACGCCGGCTGGATTATCACGCCCGGTCAGGATACCCGACGGCAACTGCTGGAAGCCTACCCCGACCTGTGTGCGGAACGAGTGACCGCCATTGCGCATGGACCGCGCGACTTCTACCTGCGCTGGCAGCAAAGCGAATGGACAGAGCAACCGGGCACCGTGCTCTTCTTCGGGCGTATCAACGCCTACAAAGGACTGGGAGTGCTTCTGGAGGCATGGGAGCGTATCAAACCACTTTGCCCACAGGCGAAATTAATAATCGCCGGAAGGGGGCATGACCTGCATACCTATCGCGAGCGCATTAACAAAGACCCTCAATGCGAGTTGATCGACCGCTTTATCCCCTCTGAGCAGGTCGCCGAGCTGTTCACCCGATGCAGTATCGTGGTTCTGCCGTACGTGGAAGCTACGCAGAGTGGCGTGTTGGCAACCGCCATCGCCTTCGGTAAGCCGGCTGTGGTCACCCGCACGGGAAGCTTGCCGGAGATGGTAGAGGACGGTCAAACCGGGTTCGTGGTGGAGCCAAACAACGCCCAGGCTCTGGCAGATGCCCTGCTCCGTCTGTTACAGGACGACACTCTGAGAGAACGCATGAGTCATCATGTCCGACAGCTGGCTCAGGGTTCCCTCAGCTGGCAAACCCGAGCATCCGAAACCTGTAAGGTCTATCAACAGGCGATAGAATACCACCGAACAGCGGGCAGGTAGATTTCAGGAGGCTGTCGATTCGGAACGTGCTTTGCTGGCTTGCAGATGGCTGAAGTAGTATACTAGCTCCATCAACGCCAGCGTGAGGGCAGCGGCAATAAGCCGGTTGCGAATCCAGAAAACGGGTTCAAATTGCGCCGCCAATATTAACCCAAGAAACCCCACCCACAGCGCCAGTAGCCATGCGCGCGCCGACGGGTCGGTGGCTCTGCGATACAGCTGATACCCGCGCCAGATGCCCGTTACCCACAGTATCAGCAGCCCCAGCGTGCCGATAATCCCGCCTTTTGCCACAATCCACCAGAAAGAGTTGTGCACGTAGGTTGTCATATTCACCGTGTGCCCACGATACGGCTCCCAGGCAATCTTCAGTGGCAAACGGGTTGACCAACCAACCCCCATCCACGGTGAGTCGGGAATGTGGTCCAGAATGACCCGCATTTCATAAACGCGCTGACCGACGGAGCTCACTGTCGTTAGTCCGTAGCGCTGGGGGTCTTCCGCAAAGGTGCTCATAAAACGTCTGTAGATACGAGCAAAGAAGTCATCGGGATTGCTCACAGCCGGCGAACGCACCAGCAGAACCGCAGAACCAATCAGAGCACCCACCAGCGCCAGTACGATAGTGCTGTTGACCTTTGTGCGAACATCACTGAACAGCCAGAAAACGCCCAGCCCAAACAGCACCGCAAACCACGAGTGGCGAGTGAGCGTCATCAGCAAAGCGAAGCCGTACAGCGCGGTCAGCGCACTCCAGCCGAGGCGCTTCGCTCCCGACGACACTGCAACCATTTGCCAAGCGACGAAAAACGCTACCAGCATCAGGTTCTCGCCCGGCGGAATCACTCGTGTCAGCCCTTCCATCTGCTCCAGGCGAATGTCTTTCTGGGTGAGCTTCAGGAAGAACAGCGCCTGCTCACCTACCAGCGCCTGCAGAATGGTCGGCAGAGCGCCAATCGCAGCGACAGCCAGAACACCGACCTGCAATATCTTGAAGGCACGCTCGTTTGTACACAAACTGATGCACAGAAAATACACCAGCCACAAAATCATGTGCTGTATCTCTGCCAGCTCTTTGCGATAAGAAAGCCCTGCTATGCCGGCATGATACAGGAAGGGCAACACCACAGACAGCACCAGAAAGAGCAGGACAGCTATCGTTGTGGGAGTACTCCACAACGGGCGCACCGACGCAGGAGACAGGATAAACCGAAACAGCAAGATCAGCATCCCATAAAACACCAGAATGTTCGGCAGGGTAATCCCCTGCTCGGCAAAAGCCAGTACATCCCAGAACACAGGTGAAATGAGGGAAGCAACTGCGAAAGCAACACTGATGATAAGCCACTCAGGACGCAGGGCAAACAGAGGCAGGGCGACAAATACCACCATTAACAACCCAACACCAATCCACATCTCCTGCGCGATAGCCAGCGCAAGCAGGTAGGCTATCCCCAGGCTCACCAGCAGGATAAGCAGGCTGATGCGACGCGAAAGGTTCGCGAAATCCGACACCCTCTCGCTAAGGCGATACCATCCCGTCAGCAGCTGATAGTAGTATTGCACCGTCGCCCGGAACGCGTTGCCCATTCAAATGCACCCCTCACACATCCGTTACTACGGCGGTATCCCCATTATACACGCCCCTGCCAAACTTTACCAGAACCCGGGGCAAAAACCCGCTAAATACACAGGGTGTTATTCCACCTGAACGCTGAAACTGCGCTCAACGGAGGCTCCGGCAGGCAGCTCGTCGATAACCCACGCTACCACGCGCCAGGCCGGGTCGTACATGCCGCCATAGCTGGCGCTTCCCGCCATGTAGCGCAGGTTCGGCGCTACAGGCACTCTCAGCCAGATGGAACGCAGGGTCTGGGCGCTGGTGTTCCTGACATTGACAGTGATAACCACCTGTTCACCTGGTTTGGGGTTTGTCACACTCTGTCTTGTGGTAATCTCGAGGTGATTCGCTGGCTTCGCCAGAATCAGCGCACGTTGTGCTGGAAGGTTATACGCGCCCGGCGGATAGTGCTTGCCATCGGCGTCGATGTAGCTGTCATCCAGAGTAACGGCAAACGCCTGTGAGGGGTGCGTATTGACCACCACCAGCCCTCTGGTAAACCGCCGCCGAAGTAGCCCGCCATTGCTCAGGTCTCCAGCGATCAGGGTGTAGCGTTCGACAGGCGTCCCTATAGCCAGCTCATAATCGTTCAGGTAGTGGGGGATCTCCGTGTAGCCAGCATTTGCCGTCTGAAAGCAGGTGCGGCTGTTGTAGTTCAGCAGAGCAAACCCATAAAGGTAGCGACGCATCTCCACTTCCGCTTCAGTAGCACGCCCCTGTATCAGACTGAGCTTGTCGCCCTGGTTATCCAGGGCCAGCAGGTGCTCGATCTGCATCGGCACGCTTACCATACCGTAAGATTGCAGGCGCAGAGACCACCAGCGCACCCAGTTCTCGCTCAACGCCATGTCCACATAGTTCATCCACGCGCTATAAGGATACTCGCTGGCGGTCCACACATATCCAAAGTTTGCTCCTGCCTTCAAACCTGCCTGGTGTATCCGCGTGGTTACCTCCTGCAAAAACCGGGTCATTGCCTCATGATAGGCATCATTGCTGGCGTATTGCGAGCAGGTAGAAGTGTTATCATACAGGAACCCTTTTACCACGTTATCCATGCTAACTCCGGTGAATCCGCACCGAAGAGCAAAGCGCACCGTCCGCTCCGCCCATCTCTGTTGAAGCTCGACATTGCCGATGTCCACCAGATACGCGCCCGGATAGTAACGCTCCTGAATGCGCACTCCACTGCTGTCGGTCAGGAACCATTGAGGTCGGTTCTGATTCACCCAGCTGTAATCCAGCGGGTCCCATTGTCCCTCCTGCGTGGAGATGGTGGAAACCGCGCTAAAGTGCACATAAACCTCAATATTGGGGTTGTAGTATCTGAGAGGACGCGCATACAACCAGTTCTGCGGAGCGAGAATCACCTTGTCATAGCGACGAGCAGACTCATAGACGTCGGGGTGTAAGCGAAAGTAAGTAAAGGTGGGTATTGTTCGTGTAGAGCGCACAGGAACCTCTATCTGCTCTCCATTCGTGAGGCGAACATTATCCACCCAGAACTGCGCTCTGCCACCTGCACTGATACCCGCCATGATAGACACGCCCACCAGCGCCGCGTCCTCGGGCACAGTAAGGTCCACACGCACGCCGTGCCACGGCAGATTGGGAATCGACACCTCTACCTGACTTCGCGCAGAGGCGGTTCCATCCGCTCGCAAAGCGTCAACAACCAGAATCACCTTTGCGCGGTTCATTTCGCCTGTGCGCACGTCTGCTGTAAGGGTGAGCCTGTCACCGCGCTTCAGCCCGTTGCGCCCAATGCCTGTGGGCAGACGAATCCCCCAGCTGGTGTATTCTGCCACCGGGTCACATGTAAAATAAAGGCTGGATTGCCCCTGAGATGCCGTGGATGAATCGAGCCCAACAGTGTATGAAAAACCCTTACTACCTATCTCATACCAGCCATCGGGGATGTTGCTCCAGGAGGCGTACTCCATGTTACCCAGCGTCATCAGAATATCGCGAGGCTCCAGCCGTGCCTGTACGCCAGACACCAGCACAACAAATATCCATATCAGCACGCCCAGCGATGCCCGAACCATTGGTATCCGTAATCCCTCCATCCCTATAATTATAGGAGCCAGCCCTGAATGAACTCAGTGTGGATGGACAAACAGCGCAGGTTCTGGTAATCTGCTAAATCGGGGCAAGAACACAGCTGGAGGTTCGTAAACTTGCGAGCGGATAGTGCCGTAAAAACCTTTGCACGCGGCGTGATGTGGATGACCCTCGGCTCCATCGGGGCGCGGGCGGTTACCCTGATTAGCAGTGTCATACTGGCGAGGCTGTTACTCCCCGAACACTTTGGTCTGTTCAGCACGGCGATGGTAGTGATTAACGCCATCCAGCTGATACCCGACCTTGGGCTGACCCAGGCGCTTATTGTGCACTCCGACAGCAACCAGCGTGCCTCCAGCACCAGCTTCTATGCCATACTCACCACGGCTACCCTGCTGGCAACCGCCGTGTATCTCGGCGCAGGCTTTATAGCACATATTGCCCGACAGCCACAGGTAGCCCCGGTTCTGCAGGTGCTGGCAGTCAACCTGGTGGTCTCTGCAGCGGCTTCCGTGCCGATTGCACTGATGCAGAAAGCCCAGCGGTGGCGGGCACAGGCAATGGTAGAGTTCGCCGCACCAGTTGCCAGCGCAGTGGTTATGGTGCTGATGGCTTACTGGGGCTATGGGGTGTGGAGTATCGTCGGAGGTAGCCTGACCCGCTCGGCAGTGCTTGCCCTCAGCGTGTGGATACTCAGCCGATGGCGACCAAGCGGAGGGGTGGACTGGCATCTGTTACGTGCCCTGTTTCGCTACAGCAGGTGGATCGTCATCGAGCGTATCAGTGCCTTCCTTCTCCTGAACACCGACAATGCCTATCTGGCACGCTGGCAAGGTGCGCGGATGCTGGGATTCTACGCCCTGCCCTACAACTGGATCAGTGTGCCCGTAGGCTACTTCGTCCTGCAGGCTAACCGGGTGCTTCTTCCCGTACTATCCGCCCTGTCAAACCTGGAACAACAGAAGGCGGTGCTGTTGAAGGCTTTGCGCACCCTTTCGTTTGTGCTTTCACCGATATACTTCTTCCTGATATTTCATGCCGCGCTGTTCGTGCATACCCTGTTCGGCGCGAAGTGGTCACCCTCGGTCCCCGTGCTCCAATGGCTGGCGTGCTATGCGCTGGCTTATTCACTGGCGGGAGGTATTCTCAGCAGTTTCTACTGGGCAACACGCCGCCCCCAGCTGGCTGTGTACCCCACATGGGCGGGGCTTGCGGTAGCAGGAGCCGGATTGGTCTGGAGCGCGGGCGAATGGGATGCTCTCTCCGTTGCCAAGTGCTTCACCATCGCCATGTACACGCGCGGGCTGTTGATGCTGGCAGGGCTCAGGGTATACGGCGTGTTCAATATGTCCGAAGTTCTCCAGGCAGTCACCAGAGGCTGGATACCTTCGATCCTCTCCGCCCTAGCTACCGCACTGCTCACCCCGTTGATACCGCTCGACTCTACAGGTAAACTTCTGGCTGTGGTCATCATCTACGCCATCCTTTACCTGGTCATCTGCGGCACCCTGTGGGAACGAAAGCCCCTCGCCTATTTCGGTCGGGAACGCTGGCAGCGGGCACTCTCGGGAGTTCGTCCCATGCCAAACCGTCCCTCCAGTTAGAATACCAGATTCATACACCTGTGCACGCAAAGTATTGACATATACGTTTAATCATTCTATGATAAAGTGATGAGGAAACAACGGAGCCGAGTGAGCCTCGGCAAAACAATCCAAGAGGAGGGTCTTCGATGCAAATCCATCCCACCAGCCGACGAGCGTTCACGCTGATCGAACTGCTCGTTGTCATCGCGATAATCGCGATATTGGCTGCCATCCTGTTCCCGGTGTTCGCGCAGGCACGCGAGAAGGCACGTGCGACCTCGTGCTTGAGCAACACCAAGCAAATCGCGCTGGCGGTGCAGATGTACGCGCAGGATTACGACGAAACCTACGCGATGAACCTGTACTTTGTCGCGCCCAACGTGTGGTTCAGCTTCTACGATGCGCATGTGCCCTACGTGAAAAACGCGGATATTCTGCGCTGTGCTTCCAACCCGACAGAGATCGACTGGCCCGGCATGATACAGGTATTGACCGGCGGCGCACTGACCACGCCGGGTAACTTCCGCTACGCCTCCTACAACGGCAACTACGCGCTGTTCGAGGATGGCAACTGGGGCGCGCCCCTGGGCAGCAACACCGCTGTGGCACCGATTCGCATGGCGGAGCTGCAGTACCCCGCCGAGACCAGCGCATTCTACGATGGTTGGCTGAACGTGCAGTTCTACAGCCCAATAGCGCCGCGTCACAACGAAATGGTCAACTGTGCCTATGCCGATGGACACGCTAAGGTGGTGCGTGCACGACGCAACCCCAACCCCACCACCCCAACCGACCCCATTAAGGGACGCAAGCGGGACGAGTGGCTGGTTGCTGGTGGACCTTACGGTGGCTCGTACGAACTCTGGGGCATCGTGATAGACCCCAACTGCAACTACGACCTGCGGCGCGCGGGACAGTGCACTGACACTCCGCGCTCTCTGCGCTGATTAAGACATCGGGAACGCTGAGGGCACAGGGCAAACCTGTGCCCTTAGATTCTACGCTACCCTTCCGTCACAACCCCAATCGCGTCGCGGATGGTATAGGCGGGGTCCAGCGCTATCTCCACCCCACGTGCCCGCAGTGCCCGGGCGTCCCGCCGCGCGAGCATCACCCGCGAAAAGCCCAATCGCCCTGCCTCGCGTACCCGCTGTTCGGTATGCACCACCGAACGCACCTCGCCACCTAAACCCAGCTCCCCGAACACCACCATGTCGGCGGGCAGGGGCTTATCCTTGAGACTGCTGACCACCGCCAGCGCAACCGCCAGGTCCGCCGCAGGTTCACGCACGAAGATGCCTCCCGCCGCGTTCACGAACACGTCCTTGTCGCTCAGGCGCATGCCCGCTCGCTTCTCCAGCACCGCCAGTACCATGTTCACCCGATTGTAATCCAGCCCGGTCACCTGGCGACGAGGTTGGCTGAGGTAGGAATGGGTCACCAGCGCCTGCACCTCTACCAGCAGGGGGCGCGTGCCCTCCATGATGGCGGTCACCACCGAGCCGGGGCTGTGCAACGCGCGTTCGGACAACAGCCATTCCGAGGGGTTTTGTACCGGCACCAGCCCCTGCTCGCGCATCTCGAACAGCGCCACCTCGTCGGTACTGCCGAAACGGTTCTTGGTGGCGCGCAGGATGCGATAGTTCAGATGCGGATCACCCTCAAAAGTCAGCACGGTATCTACCAGATGCTCCAGCGCCTTCGGTCCTGCTAGTGCGCCCTCTTTGGTCACGTGCCCCACCAGAAAGATGGCGATGTTCTGCTCTTTCGCAACGCGCTGAAGCGCCACCCCGCACGCCCTCACCTGCGCCACCGTGCCCGGTGCACTCTCCAGCAGATTCGTCTGCGTGGTCTGCACCGAGTCCACCACTGCCAGCACCGGCTGAAGCGCGTTGATATGCGCCAGAATGGTCTCCACGTTCGTCTCCGCCAGCACGTACAGGTTCTGCCCGGTCACGCCCAGCCGCTTCGCACGAAGTTTAATCTGATGCGCGCTCTCCTCTCCCGACACGTACAGCACCGGATGCTCCACACTGAGCACATCCGCCACCTGAGTAAGCAGGGTGGACTTGCCCACGCCCGGGTCACCGCCCAGCAGAACCAGCGAACCGGGCACAATCCCACCACCCAGCACCCGGTCCAGCTCCTCCATGCCGGTATGCAGTCGCGGCAGCGATTCAGTAGACACCTCCGAGAGCCGTACAGGCTGTACGCCCGTCACGGATACCTTTGCCGCAGGCTGGCGCTTCGGCTGGGGAGCAACAACCTCCTCCACCAGGCTGTTCCACTCCCCGCATTCGGGACAGCGACCCAGCCACTTCGGGGATTCATACCCGCACTGCTGGCAAACGAAACGCGAGCTGGCTCTGGACATGTTTACTCTGTCTCCCGGTACTTCTGCAGGGCGTGCTCCAGCGCGATTTCCAGCCGGCGCAGTCCCTCGTCTGCCTCTTCGCGCGACAGGTTCAGCGGGGGCAGTAATCGGATGGTGTTATCGCCTGTTGCGTTCACCACCACCCCCTGCGCCAGTCCCTCCGGAACCACCTGCCGCGCCACCGGCACCTCAATGTCAAACCCTATCATCAGCCCTGCACCGCGAATCTCCGTCACAGGGTACTTCTTGCGCCACTCAGCAATGCGCTCACGCAGGTAGTTTCCCATCACGCGGGCGTTTTCCAGCAGATTCTCCTCCTCTATGGCTTCAATCGTCGCCAGCGCGGCGGCGGTCACCACCGGTCCACCACCGAAGGTCGAACCGTGGTCGCCTCTGTCCAGCACCTCCGCCGCCTCGCCACAAGCCATGCACGCACCGATGGGCAAGCCGCCGCCCAGCGCTTTGGCTGTGGTCAGAATGTCGGGCTTGACACCTATCTCCTGCCACATGAACCATGTCCCCGTGCGCCCCATGCCCGTCTGCACCTCGTCAAAGATAAGCAGGGCGCCGTGCTCATCGCACAGTTTCCGCGCCTCACGGATGAACTCAACATCCAGCGGATGCACCCCGCTTTCGCCCTGAATCGGCTCCAGTATCACTCCACAGGTTCTGCCAGTAATCGCTTCCTGCAAACCCTGAATATCGTTGCGCTTTACAATACGCACGCCGGGCACCAGCGGCTCGAAGGGCTTCTGGTACTTCGCCTGCGCCGTCACCGACAACGTGCCGAACAACCTGCCGTGAAACGCACCCTCCACCGCCACAATCTCCTCCGAGTGCGGCTGTCTGCGCTTGCCCCACTTGCGGGCGATTTTAAGCGCGCACTCGTTCGCCTCCGCACCGCTGTTGCAGAAAAACACCCTGTCCATGCCCGCAACGGTAGTGAGCTTCTGTGCTAAGCGGAACGGCGGTTCGGTGTAGAACAGGTTGCTGACATGCAGAAGCTTCTCCGCCTGCTGCTGGATGGCACGCACCACCCGCGGATGGCAGTGCCCAACCGCATCCACCGCAATCCCGCCGAGCAGGTCAATATATTCCCTTCCATCGGCATCCCACAGACGCGCACCGCATCCCTTCACAAACACCACCGGCTGACGCGCATAGGTGGGCACGACGTACTGCTCATCCATCTGCATCAGTTCTTCCAGAAGACTCGTCTTCTCCATTGGTTCACCTCCCCTGATGTCATTATGGTATCGCATTTCGTACGGTTCGGGCAAGGAGAACGCACCCCGCAGCGCCGAATCAGGCAGTGTGCAGACGCTGTTCGGCTATAAATCGCTGTGGACGCCCGGCGAAGGGTGCAGCTGGGAGGCAAACCTGCCTGCGTGGAACCTCCTGCGTATGAACGCACACTACATCGCCCCTCCCGAAAGCCCCGAACGGTGGGAACAGTGGCTGGAACAGGCAGAGCAGTATCGCCGCTGGGTGCGCGAGCATCTGCACGACGCCCGCCACTGGAATATCCGCCTGCAGTATGACGGCGTTCGGGCATGGGTGCGACTGGGGCGCGAAGAGGCGTGGCTGTTGGACCTTCAACCGGGCGAGACGGTGCTGGTAACAGGCGAAGCGAAGCGACTTTCGGGCAGTGCGCCCTTACTGCTCGCCTTCGACTGGTGCGACAGGGCACAGGGAGCCGGCGGCGCGTGGGTTGGATGGTCTTCCGCCGTCGCGCAAGCAAACATCCCAGCCGACGGGCGCTGGCACGCCTTTCGGTTAGAAGCAAAAGTGCCCTCCTTTGATGTGTCGCGCGCCTGGGCACGCCCGATTGTGGGGCAGGATGCCACCGTAGACCCAGCACCGGGTAGCCTGCTCCTGCGTGTCCTCAGCCTGCAATATCCCTCCAGCTCCGAGCGCAAACGCCGAATGTCCGCCCGGCCCAAACGTAAGCATCTCGGATTTGACGACTCGCTGTACACCCGCCGCGACCTGCTGTGGACACAGCGGTGTTTCGTGTGCGGCTTTCTGTTCATCTACGATAGCGTCTTCTGGGATGCCACACGCAACCGCTACCGGGTGGATGAACTGCTGGCGGATGCCCAGCGGGAGTTCGGTGGCTACGATGCGGTGGTGCTCTGGCATGCCTATCCGCGCATCGGAGCGGACGAGCGCAACCAGTTTGACTTCTGGCGCGATATGCCGGGTGGACTGCCGGGAGTACGCCGGGTGGTGGAGCAGTTCCACCGTCACAACGTCCGGGTGTTCATCCCGTACATGCCGTGGGATGTGGGCACGCGCCGGGAAGGTAAACCCGACGCCGACGCGCTTGCCGAGATGGTGGCGCAGATTGGAGCGGACGGTATCTTTCTGGACACAATGGTAGAAGCGCCGCCCCAGCTTCGCCAGCGCGTTGACCGCCGCCGAAAGGGCGTTGCCTTTGAACCCGAAGGACATCCCGCCATCCACGAAATGGAGCAGTGCAATGCTTCATGGGCACAGTGGCTTCAGGCATGGGAGAACATCGGCGTTCTGCACCTCAAATGGATAGAGCCTCGCCACATGCAGCACCAGATCCGCCGCTGGGATACCGACCATACCCACGAGCTTGCTTCCGCATGGCTGAACGGCAGCGGAATGCTCGTCTGGGAGAACGTTTTCGGCACGTGGAATCCCTGGCGCTGGGAGGACCGAGTAACACTGCGCAGGATGGCTCCGGTGTGGCGTGCCTTCGCGGACATGTTCACAGGGGCAGAGTGGCTACCCTGCTACCCCACAGGGACACACGGTGCGCTGGCGTCCTGCTGGCGCGAGCCTCACCGCTGGCTTTGGACGCTGTACCGACAGGAAGGTAGCACCTCCATAACGGCTCTCAGCATTCCGCCGCCATTGCGTGGAGAAGGCTGGCACTGGTACGACCTGTGGCGCGGTGAGCCGTTACGCCCCGTCCGGCGTGAGGGCAGATGGCAGGTGGAACTGCCGGTGGAGCGCTTTGGCGCGGTGCTGGCACTGCACGACAGCGCACCCAGGGGAGAACTGCGCCGCCTGCTGGAACACCAGGGACATCTGCACCATACCGACCGCCAGCCTCCCGAACGTGATGGACATGTGCACGCATTGTCCGTTGTGGAACCGCACACCCCGCCGCGCCGTCACCGTGCCGTGCCCGCTCCGCAGGACTCATTACCGGTCGCAGGGGGAACCTTCACGTTCATCGTCAGGCACCAGCGCCGCGAGTGCGGTTGCTACCCCGACCCGGACACGCCGAGCGACAGATGGGCGCGCTTCCTGACCGGCAATCCGTTCCATGAACAGATGGAGCACCGCGTGACCCGACAGCTGAAGCCTTTCCGCGTGATGCCATCCCCTGTGACCAACGCGCAGTTTCAGGCGTTCCTGGACGCCACTGGTTACACCCCTTCGGAACCCACAAACTTCCTGAAGCACTGGGGAGGCAGGCGATGCCCACCTGCCCTGCAGAACGAGCCGGTGGTGTATGTGGACATCAGCGATGCACGCGCCTACGCGGAATGGGCTGGTGGTCGCCTGCCCGACGAGTGGGAATGGCAGCACGCTGTCCAGCAGATGGGAGATAAGATGCAGTGGGGAACCGTGTGGGAATGGACAGAAGGAGTGCGCGACGACGGACACACCCGCTTTGTCATCCTGCGCGGGGGCAGTCGGTATCAGGCGCAGGGGTCCATCTGGTATTTCCCGGGCGGCAGGCAACCCGCAGATACCCACGCCAAATTCATCCTGCTGTACGCCGGGCTGGACCGATGTTCCACCATCGGCTTTCGGTGTGTGTGGGATATGGAGCAGGATGGATGACCCCCTGTTATGGCATACCCAGCGCCTGTTTCACCTCCTGCAGAGGGGCAATCAACTCGCCACGATAGGGGAAAACCGGACGCAAGAAACCCTATCCGATACGCATTCGTGCGCCTCACGGCTGGATTGGATAACCAATTATACGCCCCAGAGCCTCGGCGTCGACCCAAATCTCGTTCTCCCATGTTAGAACGGGAATCCGCAGGTTAACACTTCCCTCAGGTGGCTCCATCACCCTGTAGGCACCCATGCGATTGGAAGGTGGTTGTTGAACGGGCTGTTTCCCCGCAAGAATCGTCCGACTGCCCAGTGGCAACGTCCACCACTTCCCACCCGCGTTGAGCCAGTAAATACCTGCGTTCTCTTGTACCTGCCCCCCTAACGCCCGAGCCATTGCTTTCAGTGGGACCAGTAACACCCCTTCCGGTGTCTGTTTCACCTCCAATCGATTGTCACGCACCATGACAGGCACTGTAGTCAAAGATTTGCCGCTCGACAAAAGAAAGTAGTGAGTACGAGCAAGCAAGAGCCGCACTGCGTACTCCGCCCATTCAAGGTCCGTATCTTCAATAGAGGCGAACAGCATTGTTCGCGCGCGGGGGTCTACCGGAGAATACGAGATGGTGACCCTGATTACTATCGAGTTGTCCCAAACGACCAGGTTGGCATCCTTGGCACCGGGAGAGAACTCCGCAGATTTAGGAGCTGTTGCCCAGGACTTCTCGCCAACCGGTAACCCTGTGAAAGAACCTTCTGGCATGCCAGGCTCGCCTGGCGGCGCCGTCTGGGATTCTGTGGTCAAGATACCAGCATCATGCGCGAGGTCACGTCCTGGGTAAATCATGAGTGTAACCTCTAAAAACGAAGGGTCCCTTCCTGCGCGCCCATTGCCGTCACGCCGAAGGCTTTGGAGAAAGTAGATGGTTTCTACACCTTGCAACTTCGCGTGAAGGGGACTGTGTTCCGCAAATGGAGAAGCCAGGCGTTGTGCGAATATCTTTCCCCCCAGCGGGACAACATTGCTGTTTCGCGCCTTGTTGAAACCTGGGACCTCATCAGGCTGGAGAGCAACCGACGCCCTGAGTTCTTCCAGATAGAGGGCGTCCGTCTGGAGGTTCGGACCATCTTGTCCCCTTCCTCCTAAGTGTGCTCGCATTGCAAGAACGCCTCCGATTATCGTGATGACTGTCAATGCCACTAACGCTGTTCGCATCATCTTTCATAGCCTCCTTCTATCACTGCGTTGTAACACCGCACTTCCAGGTCCCCGGACCCGACAACTGCGGTTCGCTGGGAACAGGGAAGTTGACAAGCCCCAACCAAGCACCCGGTATCTGAGTATGAGGCTTTTGCCAGTAATCCTTCTGGGGCCAAAGATTATCCGGGTGGTGAGCGGGAGGATTACGATAGCCGTTACCATTCAGGTCTTCTTTCTGCGCAGCCGTAGGATCCCAAATGCGAGCTTGGTTGCTTGGAGGATCTGGGTCGCCTGATGGAACACATATCTGATGCCACATCCATTCCCATGATGAGTAAGTCTGGTCCAGCGTAGGGTCACTGCCGATTTTACAGAGCGGATTTGTTATAAAGCTCCCATACGCGGTCTGCGATAGCCTTCTAACAGAGAAGTCTAAACCAATACTATTGAAGGCAAGCATGGTGAAACAGGAGACGTCGTTGCAATTTCCTGAAGTCCAACTTCCCGATTCCCACGCATCAAGCAGGGCTCTTAGCCTGAAAACGGTATAAGATGGTGGAATAAGCCAATATGTAGCAGTATCGTCCGGATAAGCAAATCCCGGTCTTTGAAAAAACACCCCGAAGGTGATAGCCCGACCAGTGTCATAGAGGTTGTTCGTCTGCCGTGCCCACACGCAGCTCTTCCTGAGCACACTCACCCATGCCGGGTTCATCGGCGCCTTCGGCTCATCCAGCACGATGAACACCTCCTCTGAACTGTATATCGGCGTCAGATAATACGTCGGACCCCATGGACCCCAATACAGTATCACAAACGACATCTCTAGCCGCGCATAATCCACCCACGAGGGAATGTTCGGCAACCAGTAGGTCGCACTGGGCGGAATCAGGTTGCCCACTCCAGAGTCCGTGACCGACCAGTATACCTGACCGCTGGTGCGACTGATCAACCGCGCAGAACTCACCTTCCAACCGATCACCCCTCCACCAGTCTCAACCAGTCGGCAACCGAAGGTGCTGCCCATCTTCACGCAAAGGGGTTGTCCCAGCCTGTTGGGCGGGTTCACCAGGTCGGCACTGCCCTCCTGCTGTCCCCAGCGCAGGGGATACAGTGTTCCTACCAGTTCGTAGTTTGCAAAGCACAGTTTAGACGCCCATAGCAGGAACAGGGTTACCAGTAGCAGGCGATGACGCATGGTGTTTCCTCCTTTCCCCGTATTCTTGCTTGCAGTATACCACTCGAAAAAAAAGTCAAGGGTAGACGGCATTATCTTCCTGCTCCCGGCGCTCCGAATTCGCAGGTAACATGCAGGTTAGCCTCGCTGAAGCAAGCTTCAGCACTCCAAAAAGGTCAGCCTCCGCAGGAATGCTTTTTCCCCTTGACAACGAGATGCTTCGCTATGGCTCAGCATGACAAAATAACATCCTTACCATAGACAAACGGGCTGGGTCTCTTTGCAAACGCACCTTAACAGCATACTCCTATCGATTTTTCTTTCGCCCCCTTGCATCTTGCAAAAATCTGTGGTATATTATAGGTGGATTTGAGCGGAAAACACTCAAGTAAATTGCCTGATATACACATAAGTCAAGGAGGTGATGAGTATGGCACGCCGTGAACTGACGCTCGCTCGCCGTGAGACCAATGGTGGCATCCGCCGCTGGGACCCGTTCGCGGAGATGGAGCGCTTGCACCGTGAGATGGATCGCTGGTTCGACCGGTTGTTCCCGTTCAGCCCGCTGACCCGCTGGAGCACCGACATCGAAGTGGGCTTCGAGCCGGCGGTGGACATCTACGAGACGGGCGATGAGCTGATTGTGTTCGCCACCCTGCCGGGCGTGGAGATGAAGGACATCCACGTGGAAGCGACGCCCGACACGCTGATTATCCGTGGCGAACGCAAGCCGCTCATCAGCGATGAGAACGTGACGGTGCACTACCGCAGCGCGTGGGGCGGGCACGGCACATTCGAGGCACGCTACGACCTGCCGGTCGAGATTAACCCGAACAAGGTGAAAGCCACCCTGCGCAACGGCGTCCTGGAGGTGCGGTTGCCCAAAGTCGAATCCGCGAAGGCGAAGGCGGTGAAGGTTCAGGTCGAATAACCTGCCCCCTCATCATCCTCCAGATGCAGGCGTCCCCGCCGACCGGCGGGGACGCTTTCCAATGTCCAGAAGTGCAGGGGCACTACTTTTACAGTGCACGTTTCACTTTGCCCGCTTTCAGACAGCGAGTACATACCTTAATTCGGCGCACGCTACCGTTAATCACCGCACGCACCGGTTGAAGGTTTGGGTACCATACCCGTTTGGTACGGGGCGCGCGCAGTGCCCATGCGCCCGAGTGCACGTGCCGGATGTTCTGTCCGTGCTGAACCCCTTTGCCGCAGATTTCACACACATGAGCCATTGCCGAAAAACCTCCACATGGTAACCGCAGGCTATTATACCAGACGCTACCTGCCCCGCGCAAATCTATTGCGTATTTTCCGCAAATTGCGTAGAATAGCCTTACCAATTATATTCCTGAAGGAGGGATTCGCGATGAAACCTTTTGTGGTTGCCATGACGGCACTCAGCTTGCTCCTGCTGGTGAACTGGTGTGAGGCACAGTCTCTCCCGCGCATCAGACCTGTGCACCCTGCACTGCTGGGAGCAGTCAAACAGGTACGACTGCCGGCTGATAACCTGCGCCCACAGACGCCTCTTCAGGGACCGACACTGATGCTGTATGACGCAACTTCACTCGCACAGCTCGCCTACGATGGGGCCTACTGGGTGCTCGGACCCGCCAGCGGCGAGGTCTTCCGTGAGCAGATTCCCCTGCTGGGACCGGCGCGCCTGGACGCTCTGCAAATCCTGTACGTTGCGGGCGGTGCAGCTGGAAGTACGGTCAATGCCTCCGTCACCGTGTACGGTTGCCTCTCCGGCTACATTGGGGATGACCCTGTTGCCGGCGGTTTCCCCGTCATCGCTACTTTCACCGGAACCATCCCCGCAGACGGTACATACGTTCTGACGCTGGACATGGGCGGGGTGGTGTACAACGCGGGAACCGATGCACAGGGCAGGCAGTATTCGCACGACCTGCTGGTGCAATTGGTATTCACCGGCACAAACGTTCCTGCCCTGTTCCTCGCCAACGGTGCCAACTCGCTCGGCTTGC
This sequence comes from Chthonomonadia bacterium, assembly GCA_013314755.1. Classification (GTDB taxonomy): domain Bacteria; phylum Armatimonadota; class HRBIN16; order HRBIN16; family HRBIN16; genus HRBIN16. The sequence goes on along the minus strand of JABUFA010000004.1, from coordinate 89,693 downwards.
GCAACGATGGGGGTGGGCTGGAGATAACGGCTCTGTATCCGCTGGGCGCAGGCGCGTTCTGGAACGACGTGGGCAACAGGTTACACATGGAGCGGTATTTCATCGGCACGAGCGATAACGTCTGGAGGCAGGGTACGGGAAACTACTGGTTCGGTGGAAGCCCGCTCGGCAACTTCTCCATCAGCGTGCAGGGCAGTTACAACTTCGTGGGACAGGTGTCCAACAACGCCGGCGTGGACATGACCGAAGCCAAACTGCAGATTGACGGTCACCCTGTCACCGTGCCTCTGGAGCTGGTAGGGGATGGAGTGCGCATGTTCACTCTGCCTCTTACCCCTGATGTGACACATGACGTGCGCGTGGTGATGGGACCGCCCTATCTGGTTCGCGCTAAGTCGGTGATGGCTTCTTCGCCTGCAGAGCCCGTGGTGGAAGACTTTTTCCTCGTCTCGGGAGACCTGGACGGAGATAACGAAGTAACCCTCTTCGACTTCGGCATCCTTGTCCAGAGCTTCGGGGAGATTGGAGACTGATATCCGGGTAAGGGCGGGGGATACCCCGCCCTTATCGTTATCTGTTCCCTTTCCGTCCTGCCTCGCTTTTTGCCTGGCGGAGCAGGTCAAGAGCATACGCGGTGAGGGGGCTGTTCGGATGCTGCTTCAGAAACCGCTCCAGAAGAGCAACCGCCTGCAGGGGTTGATTCAAATACTGCAGGGTGATGCGCGCGCTCTGCAGGAGCGCGTTCTCCCCTTCGGGCGTACCCTGCGCCGTATCGGCAAGGTTCTGTAAAGCCTCCAGCGCCTCCTGCCAGTAACCCGCCTGTTCCGCCCGCAGTGACCACCTCAAACACACCTCGGGCGGCAGCGGCACGGCGTGCTGACGCGCTTCCAGAAAGGTATCCACCCCCGTCTTTGTCTCATCCTGGGCATCGCACAGCGCTAACGCCTGCTGATAGTACTTGGCAGACAGGCTTTCCTCGCCGACGGTGTGCGCGATCCGTGCCGCGGTCAGCGCCGCCTGTACCGAGCCGGGTTCCAGCTCGCACCATCCCTGCGCGATGCGCAATGCCTGCAACAGGTCGCCCTGCCTCTGCGCCGTTGTCATCTGCTGGAGCAGATAACTGCGTGCGCCCGCGCGCGTCATGCGCAGAGACAGAGCCAGCACAAGCCCGGTGATGAAACCTCCCAGATGCCCCCAGTAGCCGACCGTTCCTCCGCCCTCTATCAGCGTGCGCATCGCGCCTGCCAGCTGGGCAATCAACCACAGCGCGACGGGCAACAGGCTGGGCATGGATACCTTCCAGACCTGCACGTTCTCCGCGAAAAAGCGCACCGCGAACGCACCGATAACTGCCGCCACCATCCCCGATGCGCCCATAATGGGCACACCGGCACGGTCGGGTTGGAAGGTCAGTATCACCCACGCCTGCGTCAACGAGGCGACCGTGCCTCCAGCGACCAGCACCAGCAGATACTCGGCGCGTCTGACCGCTCGCTCAACCATCGTGCCGAAGACAATCAGCCACAACAGATTTCCCACCAGATGCGCTGCGGAGACGTGCAGAAAACAGGAAGTGAATGGCGACCAGAAGGCGAACCGCTGGGGCACAAGGTACAGCGACCGCAACGACATCTCTCCCTGCCACAACAGATAGCCCGCCGCCATCAGCAGGCATATTGCAGTGGTTATCAGAGGAAAGCGGCGCCAGGATATGTTCATCCTTCTGTTCACCCGGAGATGCTCCGGCTCACGATTCGGCTACTGCGATGTGCCTTCAGGCACCAGAGGCAGGCGCACTTCACTGCGCTGGCGGACGTGCTCCAGTACAGCGTCTATCACCTGTTCGGGGGTGATTCCCTGTGCTTCCGCCTCGAAGTTCAGCAGGATGCGATGGCGCAGGGCGGGATAGGCGACGGCTTCAATATCCTCTATCGCCACGTTATAGCGCCCCTCGCTGAGGGCACGCACCTTTGCCGTCTGCACCAGCGCCTGAGCACCGCGCGGGCTGGAGCCGAAGCGTACATATCGCCTCACCATCTCGGGGGCGTCGCCGACGTCGGGGTGGGTGAAGTGCACCAGCTGGGAGGCGAACTCGCGCACCGGCTCCGCCAGCGGCACCTGCCGCGCCAGCCTCTGCATCCACAGCACCGTCTCGCCGTCCGCAACCACATCCGCCTGGGGCACTTCTGCGCCCGTTGTTCGGTCAATGATGGCGTTCAACTGCTCCACCGAGGGCGACCCCACCAGCAGTTTGAACATGAAGCGGTCTAACTGCGCCTCGGGCAGGGGATAGGTTCCCTCCATCTCAATCGGGTTCTGCGTGGCGAGCACGAAGAAGGGTTCTGGCAGGTCGTAGCGCACACCAGCCACTGTGACCGCGTGCTCCTGCATCGCCTCCAGCATGGCAGATTGCGTTTTGGGGGTGGCGCGGTTAATCTCGTCCGCCAGCACGATGTTAGCGAACACCGGACCCGGCTGGAACTGGAAGCGGCGATGCCCGCTCTCGTCTTCCGCCAGCAAGTTGGTTCCGGTGATGTCCGCCGGCATCAGGTCGGGAGTGAACTGAATGCGCGAGAAACGCAGGGATAACACCTGCCCTAGCGTGCGCACCAGCAGGGTTTTGCCCAGCCCCGGCACGCCCTCCAGCAGAGCGTGTCCGCCGGCGAACACACACAACAGCGTGCCCTCCACCACCTCCTCGTGTCCCACGATGACACGCCCAATCTGCTCGCGCAGAGCCTGCATGATGTCGCGAAAACGTACAACCTGCTCCTGCAAATCCATCAGCGGATGTAGGAACCTCCGTTTACGTCCAGAGTGATGCCCGTCAGGTAGTCGGCGTCTGGGGAGGCGAGGAAGCGAACGGCTTTGCCCACGTCCATGGGGTCTGCCACGCGCCCCACCGGGATTTGCGCCACGATGCTGTCTCCACGCTGTTTCAACGGCTCCGCTGCCATATCGGTGGCTACCCAGCCGGGAGCAACCGCGTACACCTGAATGTTCTCGCGTGCCAGCTCCACCGCCATGCTTCGCGCCAGCACCACCATCGCCCCTTTGGAGGCGGCGTAGTGGCTGTGGTTCGCCTCTCCGCGGATGCCTGCCCGCGAGGCGATGAAGATAATCTTCCCGTTCCCCTGCCGGCGCATGACCGCCACCGCATGGTAGCTCAGGTTTACCGCACTGAAAAAGTTGACGGCAAACATCCTCTGCCAGGCGTCCTGCCAGCGGTTGTAGTCGGGCTCGCTGAAGGGAAGCGGCTCGTAGATGCCCGCGTTATTCACCAGAATGTCCAGCCGTCCCGTGCGATGTATCGTCTCGTCTACCAACTGGCGACACACCTCAGCATCGGAGACATCGCCCCGCAGGAGAAAGTGCCCTTCGCCGGGCAGGGTTGCCAGCATCTCATAAGCCTCCTTTTCATGGGAACGATAATGCACGGCAACCGTCGCACCCCATTCGGCAAGCGCGAGCGCACACGCCCGCCCGATGCCGCGCGATGCCCCCGTCACCAGCACCACTTTGCCTTTCAGCACGTCACAGCCCATTTACCGCTCCACCCGATAGATGCCCACTTCATACGGCGGCAGGTGCGCCTGACCAGCCTGCGGTGCGTTGCCCAGCACAGGCGATGCTCCCCCCGGCACGGGCACGACGCGCTCCTCGCCGCTCAGGTTGACCAGTATCAGATAGCGTGCACGCTCTCCCTCTCTCCAGCAGGCGTCCACATCGGGGGGCACGTCCCGCAGGCGTTCCACTCCCGCTTCGTTCAGCATACGCTCCAGCAGGGTATCATACAGCGCAGGCTCGCCATACGTGCCGAAGGTGTACACCGTGCCATCTCCAAAGCGGTGGCGGGCAATGGCTGGTTCGCCGGCGAAGATGGAATGGGTGTACTCGGCTACTTGCTCCGCCCCTTTCAGTATCAGCGCATCCGCCCACACGGAAGTGGCGAACTCCTCGCCCGACTGCAAACGCACTCGGTTTCCGTCATTGCCCAGCGGGTCGTAATCGTCTATCTCCACGCCAGCTATCTCGCTCAGCAGGGCGGGCAGAGGTTCTGTCCGGCAGACGTTCAGCGCGTTCTTCACACCGGTGCGCGGGTTGATGACCAGAATGCCGCCACGCTGGACGTATCCCCTGAACCGCTCGGCATCCTCTTCGGTCATCAGATACCAGCTCGGCGCAATCACCAGGCGATAACCGCTCAGGTCGGCGTCAATGGGCACAATGTCCACGCCCACGCCCAGCCGGCGCAGGGAGTAGTAGTAACGGCGCACCTGGTCCCACCATCTCAGCCCGTCTACCTGCGGCTGTATCTGCAACGCCCAGTTCTGTTCATACGAATTCAGAATGGCTACCTGGTTCCTGACGGTTGTGCCGTCCAGTTCCCCGCTCAGCCGCGCCATCTCCTCGCCGAAGCGTGATACTTCGCGGTATCGCCGGCGGGGGATGCCGTCATGGTTCAGGATGCCGTGCCAGTACTGCTCCGTTCCATACAGGCAGGATCGCCATCGGAAGAAGACCACCGCGTCCGCGCCATGTGCAACCGCCTGCCATGCCCAGGCGCGAATCTGCCCCGGCGCGGGGCGACGTCCGATGCGGTCCCAGCCCGGGATACCGCTCTGTTCCTCCATCACCCAGAAGTTTTTGCCCTTGATGCCGCGCATCACGTCGTGCGCCAGGTCAGCGTGCCCTGCCTCCTTCCAGTTGCCGCCCGGGTAGTTGTCCCATGAGACGAAGTCCAGGTCCTGCGCCAGCGCGAAGTAGTCCACGCTATCATGCAAGCCCATGAGGTTATGCGTGATGAAGTGATGCGGTGCGAGGCGACGGATAATCTCTACCTGCTCCCGCTGGAAGCTGACGGTGGATTCGGAGGCGAAGCGTCGGTACTCCAGCCACAGGGAGGGGTTATGCGCCTGCCCGCATCGCGCAACCCAGGGTAGGGGGATCTGGCTCCAGTTGGAGTATTCCTGACTCCAGAAGATGGTTCCCCATGCCTTGTTCAATGCCTCCAGCGAGCCGTATTTGCGCTGAAGCCACTGGCGGAACAGGTCGGCGCACACGTCACAGTAGCACAGGTTGGCTTCAAACTCGTTATCCGTCTGCCAGCCGATGACGGCGGGGTGCTGGGCGTAGTGGCTGACCATCGCTTCGGTAATCAGGCGCGAGTAGCGGCGCATCACGGGATGGTTGAGGCATCGCTGTAGCCTGGTGCCGAAGCCCAGCGGGTAGCGTCTGGCATCGCGGGGATAGATATCATAACGCTGATGAAGCCACGCGGGCGGCGTGGCGGTGGGTGTGCCCAGTATCGCCTGAATGCCCTCCCGATGCAGAACATCCAGTGCACGATCCAGCCAGCTGAAATCGTATTTGCCTTCTTGCGGTTCCAGTTTGCACCACGAAAACTCTGCCAGACGCACCACGCTGATGCCTGCTTCGCGCATCAACCGGGCGTCAACGGGCCATCGCTCTTCGTCCCAGTGTTCGGGGTAATAGTCCACACCAACGCGCATCTGCCTCTCCTTCACACGGATTTCCAGAAGGGGTTTTCGCGCCATCGCCGTCAACATCCTGCCGAAGGTTTTGGGGGTGGCAGGGCGAATTATGGGTATAGACACCAGTGCGGAGGTTTGCTTTTGGCGAGCGTTCCAACCGTCGAGGAGGCAAAAATACAGCAGACCCTGCAGGGCGAGGCGGTGCGATGGACAGCCCGGGCGATCACCTGGCGGTCTTTGCTATTGGGCACGCTGCTGGTGCCGCTCAATGCCTACTGGGTGGTGCAGATGGAAATCATCCGTTACTCTGCACACCCCACCACCATCTCGCTGTTCTTCAATGTGATCTTCATCATCCTGGTACTGGCGATATTGAATCTGCTGATGGCGCGGATTCGTCCCCGATGGGCGTTGAGCCAGGCGGAGCTGATGGCAGTTTACATGATGCTGGCGATTGGCTCTGCGCTGTGCGGGCACGATATGGTGCAGGTGCTCACTCCGACGCTCGCCTGGCCCTATCGCTTCGCCGATTCCTCCAATCGCTGGCAGGAGCTGTTCTTCCAGTATCTGCCCAAATGGCTGATGGTATCCGACCCCGAGGTGTACACCGGCTACTTTCAGGGCAACGACACCTTTTACCGCCTGAAGTATGTTCTGGGCTGGGCGATACCGGTGTTGATGTGGAGCCTGTTTCTGTGCGTCTCGCTGTTTGTGATGTTGTGTATCAACGTGCTGTTGCGCAAGCAATGGACTCATCGCGAACGTCTGACCTATCCCGTGATTGCCCTTCCGCTGGTGATGACAGAAGGGGTGGACCAGGGGCGTCTGCCGGCGATATTCCGCAATCGCCTGTTCTGGTTCGCTTTCCTGCTGGCTGGTACGGCGGACACCCTCAATATCCTGCATCTGTGGTTTCCTGCGGTGCCCCGCGTGCTCAGTCCGGGGCTGGGTGACCTGAGCTATTTTGACCTCGGACCGCTGGTAACCCAGAAGCCGTGGAACGCGATTGGCTGGACGCCTGTGTCGTGGTATCCGTTCATGATTGGCTTTGGCATGTTGCTTCCGGTGGATTTCCTGTTCTCCTGCTGGTTCTTTTATATCGTATGGAAGATGGAACGGGTGGTGTCGGTAGCGATGGCGTGGGACCGCGACCCGCGCTTTCCCTATGACAACAATCAGTGCTTTGGCGCGTACCTGATGTTCTTCCTGTTCAGTGTGTGGCTAAGCCGGGGCTACCTGCGCGAGGTGTTCCGCCGGGCGATGGGTTTGCCCTCCAGCGTGGACGACTCGGACGAGCCTATCCGTTACCGGTGGGCGGTGCTGGGGATTATCGCGGGGATGGCGTTTTTGGTCTACTTCGGCAGTCTGCTGGGCATGAACTGGGGGCTGGGTATCGCTTTCTTCGCCATCTACTTTGTGCTGTCTATCGCCATCACGCGCATGAGGGCAGAGTTCGGCACGCCGGTGCACGACCTGCACTTCACCGGTCCCGACTCCATCCTGCCCGAGGTGTTCGGCACGCGCCAGTTCAGCAACCACGACCTGACGGCAATGTCCCTGCTGTACACCATCAACCGCGCCTACCGAAGCCATCCCATGCCCCATCAGCTGGAGGCGTTTAAACTCGCGGAGCAGACCCGTTCCAACCTGCGCGGGTGGTACTGGGGGATGATTTTTGCGGGCGTTATCGGTTCGCTGGCGGCGTTCTGGGCGATGCTGCACCTAAACTACGACTACGGGGCGGTGGGCAAATCGCGTGCTTCGTTCGGCGGCGAGTCGTATACCCGCCTGACCACCTGGCTCCAGATGCCAACCGATGCCAACATCACCGCCACGCTCGCCATCGGGGTGGGGCTGTTAATCTCCTTCTTTCTGCAGTGGATGCGTACGCGCTTCACGTGGTGGCCCTTCCATCCGCTCGGCTTCGCCGTTAGCGGCAGCTGGGAGATGAACCTGGTGTGGATGCCGCTGTTGCTGGCATGGCTGATCAAGATTCTCATCCTGCGCTATGGCGGGCTCAGGCTGTATCGTCGCTCCCTGCCGTTCTTCTTCGGGCTGATTCTGGGGCAGTTCGTGGTGGGCAGTATTGCCAATATCATCGGCATCATGTATGATGTGCCTACATACCAGTTCTGGCAGTGAGAGAGTGCCATTGAGACCGACCCTTCGCGATTATCTGGGTATCAGCCTGTTCTGGTTCGCGCTCTCGTTTTTTTGGGGCGCGGTGCTGATTCTGGTACTGCCCGACCGGGTGGAGCAGATTGTCGGCTCGCAGGAGAAGGATCGTGCTCTGGCGGTGGTCACCAGCATCGGCGCGTTTGTTGCCTCCGCCACGCAGATTCTCTTCGGCGCCATCAGCGACCGCAGCCGTCACCGAATGGGGCGACGCCGACCCTATCTGATAGTGGGCACGCTGTTGACCACCATTGCGCTGTTCGCTTTCCCCGCCGCGCGGACGATATGGACTCTGCTGGGTGTGTACATCGCCATTCAGTTCTTCCTGAACGTTGCCAACGGTCCCTATCAGGCGCTTATCCCCGACCGCATCCCCTGGCAGTATCACGGCACTGCCTCTGCGTGGATGGGCATCTGCACCTTGCTGGGACGCATCGGTGGACCCTTTGCCGCCAGCCTGCTTCTGGGCACGGAGCGCGGACTATTTTGGCTGATGGTGCTGTTCGCCCTGTTCCTGAACGCCTTCATGCTGGTCAACGTCTGGCTGATACGCGAGGAACCGTACACCGGTAATGCGCCAACGCTGTGGGAGTCTATCACCTCCAGCTACCGCGTCGCGCTGAAACCCTATCCCAGCTTCGTGTGGCTTCTGGTCAGCCGCCTGGCGATTATGATGGGCATCTACACGGTAAACTTCTGCCTGCTGTACTACCTGCGCGATACGCTGGGCTACCGCAAAGAGGCGTTTGGGCTGATTACCAACTTCATGATACTATCTACCATCACCGGCGTGCTCGCCACGATTCCGGCGGGCAAACTCAGCGACCGCTACAGCAAGCGGTTAATCCTTGCGCTTTCCTGTCTTATCTGCCTGCTGGCGGGGATGGGCTTCCTGCTGGCGAGGGATTTGACCGTAGTGTATATAGCGGTGGGCGTTTTCGGCGCGGGGTTCGGCGTGTTTCAGGCGGTGGACTGGGCGCTGGCGTGCAACCTTCTGCCGCAGGAAGCACCTGCGAAGTATATGGGCGTGTGGGGTATTGCCGACACCCTTCCGCAGGTCGTGGCGCCGCTGATTGCGGGACCCATCGCCTACGCCATCAACACGCAGGTCGCGATGGGCGCAGGGTACCGCGCGCTGATGGTGCTGGCGATGGTGTACTGGCTGGTAGGCACGGTGGTGATTCGCTACATCCGCGAGCGCACGGGTGAACACGATGCGCAGGGTGTTCGTGGGCATTGACCTGGCATGGGGCGAGCGACGACCGTCGGGCATTGCAGTACTGACCCTTCGCGATGACCGTTTGCACGAGGCTATGCCCACCTGCGTGGTGCAAACCGATGAGCAAATCTGTGAGATACTCGGCGCGTTTGGCGGGGCGGAGGTGCTGTGCGTCGCGGTGGATGCGCCGCTGATTGTGCCCAACTGCACGGGCGAGCGTCCCGTAGAGGGGCTGATGCGCCGGCGGTTTGCTCGACAGCACGCCGGATGCCATCCCGCGAATCGGCAGCTTCTGGGTGACCCTCCGCGCGGCGAGCGATTGTGCCGTCTGCTTGGTGAGAGATTGGGGATAAGGGTAGACACCGCGCCGCCGCAGGGGGAACCCTGTCGGGTGGTCTTTGAGGTGTATCCGCACGCTGGGCTGGTGAAGCTGTTCTCTCTGCCTCGCATTCTGGAGTATAAGGCGCGAAGGGGTAGGAGCCTTGCCTACCGACGCGAGCAGATGCAGGCATACATCCGCCTGCTGGCTACTCTGCCAGAGCCACCGTTACACCTGCCCGCGTGGACGGCGGAGATACCCCCTGTGCTGAAACCCTTTGAGGACAAAGTAGATGCCCTCTTCTGCGCGTGGCTGTCCGCACGCGCCTGGTGCGCAGGTGGCGAGGTGCTTGGCGACCTCGAAACGGGAAGTATCTGGTTACCTTAGCCGGCTTGTGGCGGGCGTTCCGGCAGGAGCATGACCTCTCGCCGACGAACACGGAATACAAGATGACCAGGCGTTTCTCGATTCAGCCGGTAATGCGCACGCTTGGACTGCTGTTTGTGCTTGGCGTGCTGGTAACCGCTTACACACCTTTGCCTAACCTGTTCGCGCAGAAGCTGGCGGTCTCCTCTAAGATTCAGCCGGCAGATGCGATTGTGGTGCTGGGGGCAGGTGTGCATCGTGACGGCACGCTTGGAGAATCCTCCCTGCGAAGGGCGGTTCAGGGCATCGCATTATATCATCGCGGACTGGCGCCTGTCATCGTGTTTTCGGGACCCGCTTACGAAGGTTCTCCGAAGGAGGCGGAGGTGCGTGCCTCCCTCGCCCGTCAGCTGCGCGTGCCCGAGGGGGCAATCCTGCTGGAAACCGACGCTGACACCACCGCCGAGGAAGCGGAAAATATCGCGAAGCAGTTACAGCGCAGGGGCGCAAAGCGGATTCTGCTCGTGACCAGTTCGCTCCATCTGCCGAGAGCCTCTCCCCGCTTTGAGAGGCTGGGGTTGAAGGTGCTCCCTGTGGTAGCAGATGATACTCCCGTGACCACCGATGGACCGGACGGCAGGCTGGGTTTGATGTACTATACCCTGCGCGAAGTGCTGGCGCGGTGGCTGTATCAGGTTGGAGATTGAGATGGACAGGCTCTACGTGCCTCTGCTCATCCTGCTCACCTCCTGTTTCGCTTACCTTTATATGCGGCGTCGTTCAGGGATCCGTGGACGTGACGTCTGGCAAGCAGTTGCCGAATCGCTGGAGTTCATCGGATGCTGGGTGCTGGTGTACGGGGCAAATCTGCTGTTTGGGCTGGTAGCCATCCTGCTCATTCGTCGCCTGACTGGCTTCTTCATCTCGGTGTACGTGTTCAAAAGCTTGATGCTAACCCTGCTAACCCTTCTGCAGGCGCTGGTCATCTACCATCTGTGGCGCAGGAGGCGGGGGTAGCGTGCATTTGTTGACGGTGTTATCTAACTTTGCTACAATAGGAAGTGCGATGAGCAAGCACGGTCGTACGTGAGGAAGAAATGGAGACGCCAACCAAAACCTTTGACCTGCAGGAAGCTAAGGACCGCTTCATGGAGTTGATGTCCCTGATAGCCTCGGGCGTGGAGATTATCCTGACCGAGAGCGATGTTCCTGTTGCTCGCCTAGTACCCGTTACTCCAACGTCTTCGCCGCGTGTCGCTGGCTTACATGCGGGAGCCATTTCGACAAGCGAAGATTTTGATGAGCCGTTACCAGAGACCATTTGGACAGGGAACGCATGAAACTGCTGTTGGACACGCACGCCTTCATCTGGTGGGATAGCGAACCTGCTAGGCTTTCACCAAATGTTTTGGCGCTGTGCCAGGACCGAGCGAACGAGTTGTGGCTAAGTGTTACCAGCATTTGGGAAATGCAAATCAAACTGCAGCTGGGCAAGTTGCAGATGAGTCTGCCTCTGGCGAAAGTCATCGAGAATCAGCAGCAAGCGAACGACCTTCGAATCTTGCCAATTACTTTGGCGCATGTACTGGCGCTGGATCAACTGCCGACTCATCACAAAGACCCATTTGATCGCCTGCTGGTTGCCCAGGCAAATGTGGAGGGAACTGTACTGATCAGTCACGACCCCGTGTTTACCAAGTACGGCGTGAAAGTTGTTTGGTAGAAATTACGTTACACTCACTGCTCACCCAACAGCCCCCCTCACTCCGGCTTGTAATCTGGCGGGACATGTTGCATGGCGTTGGCGAAATCCTTGCGCACGCGCTCCAGCAGGGCTTTGGGGTCGTTCGGCATAGTGTATACCTTTAACCTCCATTCGCGTTTGGAAGGTGGCGCATCTGCTGGTAGCCACTGGGGGTTGTTGTGCAGGCAGTCGTGCCACGCCTGTGCCATGGTGGTTGCCGAGTCGTTCGCCAGCGCGGCGAGATGCTTACCATCGCGCGAGACCACCCCAATGACCGGCGTCACATACTGGTCGGGGCTGTAGTCCGCCCAGGAGCCGGGCGAAGCCTGCGGTAGAGAAACCCACGTGCCGACGTACATCTGCACCCACGGAGGATTATTGTAAGGGTCATCTGCCGGGCGCACGGGGATTTTACGGCGCGTTGTCTGGTGCAGAAACACCCTGCCCTTCGCGGTAAAAATGAAACAGCGTTTGACGAACCCAGGATACGGGTCGGGTGCGCTGGCGAACTGGGGAGACCTTCGCACCTGCCAGCACAGGTTCACGAAGGGAAGTTCCGCGGGCATCTCGCCCTGTCCTTCGGCGTGCTCCAGATGTGCGCGAAACTCTACCGCACCCGGTTCGGGAGTGACAACGGTCACCAACAGCACCTGCGGATGTGCCCGCCAGCGATGACGTAACTGCAGGTTTCCACCGGGCAATGCGCGCGCGTCGATGAACTCCACATCGCTTTCATAGCACCAGGAATCGCAGGTAAATCCGGGCACGTCCGGGAACGTGGCGGCGACCATCGTCAATTTCCTGCCCGGCGCCAGCTTCTCGTCTTCCCATACCGCCAGCGTCGGAAGCCGTCGAGGGGCGGGGTTCTCGGCGACAACGAGCATACGCACTCCCTCCTGTTGAGGTTGAGTCCGGGTGAACCCGCACATTAGCAGCAGACTGACCAGCCCAGCCCAGCGCAAACACTTCATGGCTGTCGGTACTCCTCCGGGCGCATTATCTCGAAGTTGCGCGGTACGACGTTCAAAGCAAACTTCTGCCAGTAGTACTGGATGTCCTTTCGCTTCCAGCCCCGATATACCTGCTCCCAGCTGAGGCGTTCGTAATGGGGGCGCAGGGAGTCTTCCACAATCGGCTGGGACACGCCCTGATAGCGATAGTCCACCGACACGCGAAGCCTGCGCTGGCTGACGTTCACCAGCGCGCGGTGCACGGTATAACTGTGGAATATCAGCGCATCTCCTGCCCGCATGTGCTGCGCCCGCCACCGGTCGCCCCAGCGCGAGGTATCCACGCTCAAACCACCCGGTCCGCTGGCGGCGTGCACGGGCAGTAATCCCATCCGATGCGAACCGGGCAGAACTGCCAGTCCGCCCAGCTCGATGGGGCAATCGCACAACGGTATCCACACGGTGTAAGTCTCCGGCGTGCCCTGAATCAGCGGATAGTCCTGATGGGGAGGGGTGGTGTAGTGGGTGGTGGCGGGGAAGGTGATGCGCGCGATGTTACGCGGATGCACCAGCACCGGCTCCTGAACGATGGCTTCAATCACCCGGATGATGTTTGGATGGTGCGCCAGCGCGTGAAACTCCTCCAAGCACTGCACGCGGTCGTAGACTTCCCACCAGCCTTCGTGTCCCTCGAGGCGCGGCTCACCCAGCGCGAGGTTATTCTGGTCTGCCCAGCCTTCCTCCCGACAGATGCGCATGATGGCATCATACACCTCGCCAGCCGCATCCGCAGGCACCAGCGAGGAGATGAACAGGTAGCCCTCTTCCTGCATCCGCTCGCGCAGGGCAGATGGCTCATCAAGCAAGTCACGGGAGTCTGTAAACGCTTCGTATCGCATCGCACGACCTCCTGAACGGGATGGATTAGCTGTTCTACATGTTTGACTCTATTCCTGCAACCGGCACTATGGAAGCAACCCAGCAACTGGAAGTTGCGGGCTACCCAAAACGAAGCCTCCTTGCGGAGGCTATAACCTGCTTCAGCAGGTTTTGTTGTGCGTAGCCTGCGATTTCCAATCGCAAGGGAACAACCCTTCGAAGGAAAGTCCCAGGCTTTGGACTTACCTCTGACCTCTAATCCCACCGAACTTTACATGTGCCCTTCCAGAGAGATATAATGCTAATAAAGGTATTTCCAAAGCGAAGGAAGGCTGTATGAACCGAAGATTACCCGAATGGTTGACCATACGCGCTCCGCGACCCGGACAGATACAGGAAGTGGACGGCTTGATCAAGGGCTTGCAGTTACACACCGTGTGCGAGAGCGCACGCTGTCCAAACCTCACCGAATGCTGGAGCAAGCATACCGCTACCTTCATGATTCTGGGCGATGTGTGCACCCGGGCGTGTGGGTTCTGCGCGATTAAGACCGGTCGCGGCGAGATGGTAGACCCGCTGGAACCGCGGCGTGTGGCGCTGGCGGCAAAGCATCTGGGGCTGAAGCATGTGGTGATTACCTCGGTAGCGAGAGATGACCTGAAGGATGGCGGGGCAGAACAGTTCGCAGCGACCATTCGCGCGGTGCGCCATGAGATTCCGGGTGCCATCGTGGAGGTGTTGACCCCCGATTTCAAGGGCATTCGCTGGTGCATCAAGACCGTTGCCGACGCCGAACCTGACATCTACAATCATAACGTGGAAACGGTGGAACGTCTACAGCATCTGGTGCGCCCGCAGGCGAAATACTGGCGCTCCATAGACCTGCTGTACTACGTGAAGCGCACCAACCCCAAAATCTACACCAAATCGGGCTTGATGGTGGGGCTTGGGGAGACGCGCGAAGAGGTGATTCAGACCATGCGCGACCTGCGCGACGCTGGGGTCGACTGTTTGACCATCGGGCAGTACCTTCGCCCAACGATGAACCATCTGCCCGTGGTGGAGTACGTGCATCCCAGCGTGTTTGCAGAGTACAAGCGTATCGGTGAGGAGATGGGCTTTCTGTTTGTGGCATCTGCGCCCTTCGTGCGCAGTTCGTACAACGCCGAGGCGTTCTCTCGCAAGGTGATGGCAGAGCGTCTGGCTCAGCTGGAAGCCTCGCAGGGGAGTGTTCAGGTGCGTTGACCTATCGCTCACGTGCACAGTCGCGCTCGGCGCGAGTCAGCCGGACGATTGCCTGGCTGGTGCTGCTTGCACCGCTGATATGGGTGTTGTGTGTCTGCGCGTTTTACCTGTGGCAGGTGCTCCCTCGCCTGCAGCAACAGGCGATAGAGGCTGGCATCGCATGGGTGCAAAACGAGTGGCGAACGCCAATCATGGTGGGTGAAATCTCCACCGACCTGCTGAACGGCAGGGTGGTGGCACGCAACGTTTTTCTGGGCGACCCCTATTCCCCACAGAAGGCGCTTGTATCCGCGCGGGAGGTAGTGGTCAGCAATCTGTATACACGCCAGCCGAGTATTCGCATCTCCCACCCGGTAGCGCGTGCGGTGCGCCTGCCCGACGGTCGCTGGAACTTTTCCCCGCTTCTGCCCAAACGCCGCGCTCCTGCCGAAGCGTTCTGGACGGTACACATCACGGACGGCACTCTGCACTTTGAGGATTACAGGGCTCATCCCTCCTTGCAGGCGACCCTGTGGCAGGTGGACGGCGAGGTTCGCTTGGCGGCGGGCGTCACCGCCTTTCACTTCACCCATGCGCGGGCAAGCCCCCATCTGAAAGCGGAGGTCACCGGCTGGCTGCATCATGGGCAATGGCGTCTGCGGGTTGACGCCGCAGATGTGCCTGTCGCTAAACTGCTGGCGTACACAAAGGTTCGGACGCTGGACGTCGGCGACGCCCGAACAGCAGGCACGGTGTGGGTATATACCGACGCGCAAAGTCGCATCCACTACAGTGGCGATGTGGTGGTCAGGTCATCGCGGATACGCTGGAAGTCGCCCCAAGGAATGGTGGCTCTGGCAGACCTGCAGGCTGAGAGCAGGTTTGAGAGGGGCATTGCTGTGGGGAAAGTGACTGCCCGCGCAGGCTCTGGGCGGATAGTCGCCTCGGGAGCGGTAGGGTGGGAGCCGCAAATATCGCTTAACGTCACGCTGGATGCCCAGAAGATACCACCGGGTGAACTGCGCGGGTGGCTTCGCCGCTATGCGCCACAGCTCACGTTGAACGCACCTGTGGACGCCGGTCTAAACCTGCAGGGAACGTTCTCAGACCCCGAGTTGCGAGGACAGGTGCGTACCGCTCGTGCGGAAGTTGAGGGCATAAAGATACAGGATATTAGCATAAAAGTTATACTGAATCCTCACTTTGTGTTTCTGGAAGGGGTTCGCTTGAAGGTTGCCGGTGGCAGTGCGCAGGGGCAGGTGGTGGCGTGGAGGCAGGGGAAAGGCTGGCAGTTCGGTGCGCGGTGGAATGCTGACGGGGTAGACCTGGCACGTCTGCGCCCGTACGTGCCGAAGGATGTGCGTGGTGTTCTGCATGGTGAGGGGCTGGCAAGCGGCTCCCTGCAGAAACCGCTGGTGGTGGCGAACCTGCGGGGCGAGCGTCTGGCAGGGGCGTTCTGGCGGTGCGAGTACGCGCAGGCGCGAATACGCTGGACACCTGGAATGCTCTATGTCGACGGGGCGATGCTGGAGGACTGGACGGGCACCGGCTACGTATCGGGAGAGGTGGACCTGAAGCGAGGGCAGGTAGCCCTGCGTGTGCGGGCAGATGAGGTGTTGCTCGCGCCCTGGGTGGAGCGTCTTGCTCCTAAACTTCAGCATCAGGGGGATGTGCCCTCGGCGTGGGTGTATGCCAGAGGAGAACTCAGCGGCACGTTTCGCCAGCCTGTTTTTCGCGGGGTTGTGGAGGCGACCGATCTGCAGTGGCGTCGCTGGACGATGGACTATCTGGTGGCGCGGGTAGAGGCGTCCCCCGACAGGGTGCAGGTGACGGGTGGAATCCTGCGCCGCCCGCCCATGGAGGTAGTATGGCAGGGTGAACTGCGCGAGCCGCTGGATCCCGAAAAGGCGCAGATACTGCTGGACGGCATCGCCAGCAACGTGGATGCTCAGGAGGTGCTGTCGGCGTTACGTGAGCCGGTAGAAGGCGAAGATGCCGTGCCCGTGGAGGCGATAGGTCGGGTGTTTTTGCATGTGGAAGGCGCCCTGCGTTCGCCGGTGGCGGATGTGACGGTAAGTGCGCCGACCGCTCAGGTGAGGGACTGGACGCTATCCGCGTTGAATGGGGCGGTTCGGTATGAAGATGGCGCAGTGAGGCTGACATCCTTTTCGGCGCGGCTGGGCGAGGGCGTTATCAGAGCACAGGGTGAGCGGGACAGCACAGGCGAGCTGGCGTTCCGCATCGAGGGCGAAGGTCTGCCCCTGGCGCAGATACGCTCCATCCTGCCGGAGGATGTTCCCCAGGACATCAGCGGCGAAGTATCCGTGAAAGGCATGGTGATGGGCAACGAGCGGGAGCCGCGTTTTCGTGGGGAGATTGTGCTGAGCGATGCGGTATGGGACGTTCTGCAGGCAGGGGAAGGTTACGCGCAGGTCGAGTGGCATCCAAAGGCGATGAAGGCTGAGAATATCCGGGTAGCCGGTGCGGATTTCCTGTTGACACTTCGCGCCCTGCAGGTGGAGGGAGAATCCCATACCGTGACTGCGGAGGGAACGCTGTCGGTGTCTTCGCTGGAATCGTTGAGCCAGAGGGCGATGGACAGCGTATGGCTTCGTCAGAAACTGCCCCGTCTGGGCGAGGTGTTGCGCGAGATAGGGCGCATTTCGGGCACTGCTACCGTTCCATTCAGCCTGTCGGGCGAAAGCGGCAGCCCGGACGTCACCGCTTCACTGAATGTGGACAACCTGGAGGTGGACGGTAGAACGCTGGGCGCGCTTCGGGCGCAGGTGGAGAGGAACTCCGCAGGCGAGTGGCGCTTGCAAAACGCTGTTCTGGCGAACGGCGAGCATCGGCTGATGGCTTCCGGCACGTATAGTCCCGAAGGCGAGCTGAATCTCAGCGCGGAGGCTTACAATTTTGACCTCGCCTGGTTTCAGAAATGGCTTCCCCAGGCGACCGAACTGCGCGGCAGGCTGGAGATGGCGACCATGGAGGTCGCTGGCGCGAGTGACAAACCGGACGTAACTCTAACACTTGCACTCAGGGAGCCTCAGATTGGGGCGGTGCGTGCCGAGCGGGTGCTGAGCGGAAAAGTGCAGATTTCTGAAGGAAATATAGATATATCAGAGATTACGCTGGCGCAGAAGGATGGGCAGGTGCGCATCTGGGGCACTCTGCCTTTCCACTGGGACCCCCTCGGCGTGCCGGACGACGAGCCGATAGACGTGCACATAGAGGCGCCTCCTCAGCCGTTAAATGCCCTGCTGGCGTACCTGCCCTCTGCGAAGGTTGGCGAGGCGAAGGGACAGTGGTCGCTGAGGGGAAGTCTTGCGGGTACACGAGCCGTGCCCCAGCTTTCAGGAAATCTGTTGTTAAATGCCGAGACTCTGCGAATGGCTCAGATGAGAACGGGCTTCCGGGATGTGCGAGCCTCCGTGCAGTTTCAAAACAACGCCATCCGTCTGACGGAGTTCTCTGCAGTGGGAGATACGCCCCGCGGTGGGCGCATCGTCGCCTCGGGTGAGGTACACTTTGGAGGAGAAGAGCAGGAGCACATCGACGCTACCCTGCGCCTCGAACGGTTCTGGCTGGATGAGCACAACCTATCGGAGCAGTATGGAGAGCAGATACGCACCTTCCTGGATGGCGAACTGCGGATTACGGGTAACGCGGAAAGCCCACAGATTTCGGGTACGATAGTGGCGAGCGGAGGAGCGTTTGTTCTGCCTGCCAGCTTCCCCGAACAGCGAGCGGAGGCGCGTCCTCTGGCGGTTAATCCGCGTTTCGAGAACGTGGTCCTGCGCGTGGGTGAGGGGATGTGGTTGAACAGCCCTCGCCTTTCAACGCAGGCTTCGGGTGATATTGTGCTCAGTGGTTCTTTACAAGAGCCTGTTCTGCACGGGCAGCTGGGGCTGGAGCGGGGCTATGTGTCCTTTCCTACGGCGCGGTTCCGGCTGGAGCCCGGAGGGTTCGTCACGCTGGACTATCCCGTGCCCGGCGAGAACCCGTTTCGGGTGAACGTGAACGTGCAGGCAAGCACCAATCTGAATATCGCCTCACCTGCGGGTGGGGTACGTCGTTATCGGGTTACTGTGGTGGCGAGCGGAGCCATCACCTCCCCTGAAGGGTTGCACACCGAGTTTCGCTCCGACCCACCCGACCTGTCTACCCAGCGCATTGCGCGGGCGCTGGGGATTGGCACGCTGGAAGAGATTCTGGCAGGGCGCAACATGGAGCAGGCTCTTCAGCGCGAGGTGGTCAATCTCTTCACCTCGGCGTATGTGCCGCAGCTGTTCTCTCCGCTGGAGCGCGGCATTGAAGAGGCTTTGCAGTTGCGCGAGTTTCGCATTGAGTACGACCGGTATGAGCCGTTGACGGTGACTTTGGTGAAACGACTGTGGGACGGTTTCAGTCTGAGTTACTGGCGAACGGTCTCTGCCCAGCAGGACAGGTACATCCTGAAGATACTTTACGAACTACCGGAGTGGACACGGTTATTGCGTCGCCTGCAGTTGAGCTTTTCAGTAGACGAGCGGCAGCAGACGCAGTTGGGGATAGAAGGAAGTTTTCGCTTCTGAAGTGAAACAGCAACAAGGGCGGCGCGTCGTGAAAGAGAGATATCCGCGAGAGAGCCATGGCATTTTACGAGGACAATGAGGAGCGCCGTCGCCGGTTTGCCGAGGTCGTGGATGCATACTACGCCCGGATTTATAATCTGTTCCGTCATATTGTATCAGACGAGCATCTTGCAGCGGACCTGACCCAGGACACGTTCGTGAAGGCGTACGAGGCGTTTGGACGATTTCGTGGAGAGGCAAGCGTTTACACGTGGCTGTATCGGATTGCCATCAACGAGTATCGCTCGTATCTGCGGCGGCTTCGGCGCGAACAGGAGTTCATCAGTCGCTCACTGGATGAACCTGTAGAGGCAGGTGACGAAAGCCTGTTCACCCAGGTGCCAGACCCTTCGCCTTCAGCATTGCAAATGCTGGAAAAAGAGGAGCTGAGGCTGAGGGTGCAACAGGCGGTACAGTCACTGCCTCCGCGTTATCGCGCCTTCGCCATCCTGCGTGACCTGGAGGGGATGAGCTACGAACAGATAGCCGAGGTGACCGGCTTGCCGCTGGATACGGTAAAAACACGCATCTCGCGTGCCAGGGCGCTTCTGCGCCGCAAACTGGAGCCTTACTACCGAGGCTGATGGACATGTCAGGAGGAGGGAACCTGGTTCGACAATGAAGACACTGCGGATACTGGTGTTTTGCATCGCACTATGGGCGATTGCAGGTGCTGTACAGGCTCAGCGCATTGCGGAGGTCGTCGTTCGCGGCAACGTCAACGTGCCTCAGGAGGCTATCCTTGCCAAAATCTCGGCGAAACCCGGCATGGACTTTGACCAGAACCTGCTGCTTAAGGACCGTGCTGCCCTGCGTGATATGGGGTTTTTCAGCGATGTCATCCCGCGCACGGAAAACACTCCACAGGGTGTACGAATCGTTTACGAGGTGCAAGAATATCCACGCCTGAGCGAGGTGCGTGTCACCGGCAACACCGTTTTCCCTACCGACGAGATACTGAAGGTCATGCGCACCAAACCGGGTAATCTGCTCAACCATAATGACCTCGCGGCGGATATCGAGGCGATTACCCGCATGTATATGCAGAAAGGGTATCTGGTGAACGTTGACCCAGAGACGGTGGGGCTGGACCGGGAAAACCCCACCATTCTGAATCTGCCCCTCAAGGAGGTTACCGTTGAGGCGGTGAAGGTCAGCGGTCTGCGCAAGACTCGCGAGCGTGTGGTGCTTCGCGAAATGCGCTACATCCGCCCCGGGTCGCTGTATAACCTTGAGCAGATCCAGAGGGACCTTCAGAGAGTGTATAACACCGAACTGTTTGAGGACATCAGCTACAAAGCGGAACTCGGCTCCGACCTGAGCAAGGTGATTATCACCGTGAACGTGGTGGAGCGCCGCACCGGGCTGTTCTCCGTCGGTGCCTCGTACAACAACCGCCAGCAGCTGGTGGGCTTTCTGGAAATGTACGAAACGAACTTTCGGGGTATGGGGCAGACGCTGGGTGTAAGGCTGGAGCGCGGCGGACCCGCCAACACCAACAGCTACGAGATTAACTTCACCGAACCCTGGCTGGACAGGCGCAACACCTCACTGTCGCTGAGCCTGTTCGACAAAACACTCTATCGCTTCAGCAGGGGGCTGTTCACCACCGACCCGGGCACCATCGGCGATGAAGACCGCTACGATGAGCGTCGGCGTGGCGGGATTGTTACCCTCAGCCGCCCGCTATCGGAGAGCACACGCGCCTATGTGAGCCTGCGCTCGGAGTCGGTGCGCACCAATAATCCTGCCGTTCTGCCTACCGAAGTGTTCATCAAGCAGGATGGCACGGTGAGTGCGCTGTCCCTGCGTTTGACCCACAATACGCGCGATGTGGATTTCGACCCCGCCACCGGCAGCTTCGATTCCATCAGCTTCGAGACCGCCCTGGCGGACCTGAAGGATATTGGCACAGCGATATCCGGCGGTTTTGTGGGCAAGGGATCTTTTAACAAGGTGTCTATCGATCTGCGTCGCTACTTCTCTCCGCAGGGGCGGCGGCGTGCGCTGGCGGACAAGCGGCATGTGTTTGCCTTCCGGCTGTACGCCGGACGAGCGTTCGGCAAGCTGCCCTTCTTCGAGCAGTTTTTCCTGGGCGGCGCAGAGAGCCTGCGCGGCTATCCCGAAGACCGCTTCTGGGGCGAAAACGTGGCACTGTTCAGCGTGGAGTATCGTGCTCCGCTGGCGCAGAATCTGGTGGGCGTGCTGTTCGTGGATGCAGGCGACGCCTGGGGCGGGCGCTACGGCACAATCAACGACTTCACCCAGCATTCGAACTTCAAGCCGCAGGTGGGCGCAGGCATCGGCATCCGGGTGCGCACGCCTATCGGTCCCCTGCGGCTGGACTACGGCTTCGGCAGTGAGGGGGCGCGTACGCACTTCAGCATCGGCAATGTATTCTGAGGTATCATCAGCAAGAACAACGAGGAGGAGTACCCGATGAGACGAGTTTTGAGCCTGCTGATTACGGTGGCAGGTATTCTCAGCCTGACCGCGGGCGCGTGGGCGCAGGCGCGCGGCGCAGGTGGCGGTTTCGGCATGGTAGACCTGAAGCGGGTGGTGGACGAATACGAACAGCGCAAAGTGCTGGAGAGCCAGCTTCAGCAGATGAGCGACCAGATGCGCGCCAAACTGCAGTGGCGGGCAAACAATCTACTGCTTGAAGAGGCAGAGATCACCGAATACGAGAACCTGGCGAGCCTCTCGAACCCAACAGACCAGCAGAAACAGCGAATGCAGCAGATTGAGCAAAAGTCTCAGCAGCTCAACCAGGAGCTTTCGCAGCTGCGTCAGAAAAACCCAGCTTCGGACCAGGATGTTCAGCGCATCAACCAGCTCACCGCAATTGAGAACCGCAACAAGGAAGCGGTTATGCAGCTTCAGGACCAGTTTGAGCGTCAGCTGAGCGCACGCCGCGAGGAGATGATCAACCAGATGCTGGGGGAGATCCGAAAGGCGGTTGCAGCGGTCGCTCAGGAGAAGGGGCTGGCTGTGGTGTTCGACAGCACGCAGGTGCTGTTCGCCTCCAACGACATCACCAGCGATGTCATCAAGCGACTTAATCGGAAGTAGAGCCTCAGCCGTCGCGATGGTGGCTATGCTGGCGGCAGGGGGCTGGCTGAGCGGTTGCACCAGAAGCCCACAACCGAGGATGGTCTATGTGCAGTGGCAGGCGTTGCTGGTATACCATCCGTTGTGGGAGGCGCAAACGCTCATGCCATCTCTCCCGCCCTCCAGCTCGGCGGGGATTGGTAACATGCCCTCATCGCTTGCCCTGCCCGAGATGACCGTTCAGTCCATGCAGACGCCCGAATCGGAGAGGCGACGCGAGCGCCTCGCTCAGACCTCTGCCCAGCAACAGCAGGCGCTGACCGCTCGCCTTCAGCAGATGGAGGCACGCCTTCTGCAAGAGGAGCTGAACCAGCTGGATGCGGAACAGAGGGCGCAAATGGAAGTGGTGCGACAGCAGCTCATCCGTCAGGCGGCGCAGGAGGTGGAGGAGGCGTTGCGACAGTACCAGCCCCGGCAGGCGGACGCCGAAATCAGAAGGCGTGTGGTGCAGCGCCTTCTGCGCATCCGCCCGGACCAGCGCGACGTGCTGACCCCTCGCTTGAAGGAGATGGAGGCAGACCAGCAATCGCTGTCCGAGGCTCTTCAGCGCAGGCTGGCGCAGATAGAAGAGGAGACCGCGAGCCGCCTTCGCGAACAGATGCAAGCCATCCAGCAGGAATACGAGCGCAAGCGCGAGGAACTGCGTGAGCAAAGCGCACAGCGACTGCAAGCCGAGCGCATCCGCGCCAGTGGACAGATACGCGCCTTTGCCGACAGTGCCGAGCCGGTTCGTTTCGACCGTGTTACGGTAATGCCGCCGCGCCAGACGATGCGCCCCCTTTCAACTCCGATGCTATCCCAACAGCCCCTGCGCTCTCTCATTGAGGAGGATGTGAAGCGATGGGCTGAGGCGATATGTCGCCAGCATCGCTGGATACCTGTGTGGCAAGGGCGAGAGGGAGTGCCAGATGTTACCGCCCAGATTGCCCGGCAGATGAGAGGCGAGATACCATGAAACTTACCGTACGTGCGCTGGCGGAGAAGATAGGAGCGCAGGTTGAGGGCGACGCCGACGCCCTTATTACCGGAGTTTCCTCGGTGGAGTTTGCGCAGGAAGGAGACGTGGTGTTTGCCGAGTCGCCACGCTACCTGCGCATGGCGGAGCGATGTCCTGCGTCGGCGGTGATTGTGTGGCTGGATGCTCCCACCATCGCCAAGCCGCTGTTGCGCGTGGATTCGCCCCGACAGGCGTTCCTGCAGGTATTGCAGATGTTCGCCCCAGAGCCTCAGCATCCCCAGGGCATTGACCTGAACGCCGTTATCTCTCCCGACGCCGACCTGGCGGACGATGTGGCTATCGGCGCGGGATGCGTGATTGAGGCGGGCGCGAGGATTGGACGGGGCAGTGTGCTGTATCCCTTGTGCTACATTGGGCAGGATGTGCAGATTGGCGAAGAGTGCGTGCTCTATCCGAACGTCACGCTGATGCGCGGGGTGAAGCTGGGCAATCGGGTGATTGTGCACTCCGGCAGCGTCATCGGTGCGGATGGCTTCGGTTACGTTACGGTGGATGGTGTGCACCGCAAAGTGCCACATCTTGGGGGTGTGGAAATCGGCGATGATGTGGAGATAGGAGCAAACGTCTGCATTGACCGCGCCAAGACGGGCGTGACGCGCATTGGCTCCGGCACCAAGATTGACAATCTGGTACATGTTGGGCATAATGTGCAGGTTGGAGAGGGCTGTCTGCTGGTGGCGCAGGTGGGAATTGCTGGCAGTTCGCGGTTGGGGCGTTATGTGGTTCTGGCGGGACAGGTAGGTGTGGCAGACCATGTGACCATCGGCGATGGCGCCATCGTTCTGGCGCAATCCGGCGTAGCCGGAGACCTGGCTGGAGGACAGCGTTATTTTGGCAGTCCCGCCCGCGAGCACGGCAAGCAGTTGCGCGCTATGGCGTATGCCAGCCGCCTGCCCGAGCTGTTTGAGAGGGTGAAGGTGCTGGAGCAGAGGCTGGGTATCGGCGAGGAGGAAACGAAAGGTGAGTAGGCAGTGCACGCTGGCGGAAGAGGTATGCATGGAAGGGGTTGGCGTGCATACCGGCAAACACGCCCGGGTAACGGTGAAGCCGGCGGATGCGGGCACGGGGATAGTGTTTCACGCGGGCGGTCAGCGAATCCCTGCGCTGGCGGAGTATGTGGTGTCTACCGACAGGTGCACCGCGCTGGGGATGGACGGCGTGCGGGTGATGACGGTGGAGCATCTGCTGTCGGCACTGGCGGGCACTGGCGTGGACAACGCCCATATCGAGGTAGAAGGCGAGGAGATACCGGTGCTGGACGGCAGTGCCCTGCCCTGGGTGGAGCGATTTCAGCAAGCTGGTTTGTGTGAGCAGGCGGTGGAGCGTCGGTGCGTTGCCCTCACACGCCCGGTGTCGGTGATGGCTGGCGATCGCGGAATCTGGGCGATGCCCCATCCTGAACGGCTGTTAATCAGCACGGTACATTACGACCATCCGCTGGTGGGCACGCAGGTAGCATGGTTCAATCTGGATAAAATAAACTATCAGGAGGAGATAGCACCTGCCCGCACCTTCGGCTTCTGGGAAGAGGTAGAGGCTCTGCTGGCTCGGGGCAAGGCGCTGGGTGGCAGTCTGGATAACGCGCTGGTGATATTCCCCGACCACTACAGTGTGCCTCCTCGCTTCCCGGATGAGGTGCTCAGGCATAAGGTGCTGGACTTCATCGGCGATATGGTGCTGGTAGGGGCACAGGTGAGGGCGTTGTTTGTGGCGGTAAAGCCGAGCCACACCCTGAACACCGCCTTTGCCCTGGCACTACGACAAGCAATACAGGGGGAATCGACATGATAGGACCAAACGGCGTTCTGGACGTAGAGGCGGTTCGCGAGATACTGCCGCACCGCTATCCATTACTGCTGGTGGACCGCATTCTGGAGCTGGAGCCGGGCAAGCGAGCTGTCGGCTTGAAGAACGTCACGATCAATGAGGAGTTCTTTAACGGGCATTTTCCGGGTCAAGCCATCATGCCCGGCGTGCTGGTGGTGGAGGCGATGGCGCAGGTGGGGGGCGTGTTGATGCTCTCCCTGCCGGAGCACCGCCACAAGCTGGCGTACATCGGCGGTATTGACAAAGTACGTTTCCGCAAGCCGGTGGTTCCGGGGGATACACTCATCACGGAGGTGGAGGTGCTCCGTTTTCGGGGCAGTACGGGCAAGGTGCGCGTGGTCGGGCGCGTTAATGGTCAGGTGGTGGCGGAAGCCGAGATGATTTTCGCGCTGGTTGAGCGCAGAAAGAACGGCAACCACACGCAGGAGCAACTGGCAAACTCCACAGTAGACGAAGGGAACTCTCAGTAAATGGGCATACAGACTATGGCGCATTCCAGAATTCACCCGACGGCGATTATCCATCCCACAGCGGAGCTGGCTCCAGATGTGGTGATAGGACCTTACAGCATCGTTGGCGCTCATGTGTACATCGGGGAGGGCACCATCCTCGAGTCGCATGTGGTGGTAGAGAAGTGGACAACCATCGGATCGGGCTGTCACATCTTCCACAGCGCGATTCTGGGTGGACCTCCCCAGGATACCAAATTCAAGGGAGAGCGCAGTTACCTGCGAATCGGCGATAACAACATCATTCGCGAATTTGTGACCATCCACCGCGCCACGGGTGAAGAAGAAGCTACCGTTATTGGTAACGATAACATGATTATGGGTTACGTGCATATCGGGCATAACTGCAGGCTGGGCAACGGGATTATCATTGCCAATCAGGCAGGCATCAGCGGACATGTTATCGTGGAAGATTACGTAGTCTTCGGCGGGATGGTAGGTGTGCACCAGTACACCCGTATTGGCAAGCTGGCGATGCTGGGAGGGATGTCCAAGGTGGTGCAGGACGTACCTCCCTTCATGATGGTGGATGGACGCCCTGCCGAGGTGCTGGACCTGAACACGATTGGCTTGCGGCGACACGGTGTGCCTCCTGCGGTGCGAGCGGGACTGCGACAGGCGTACAAACTGCTTTACCGCTCCAAACTGAACATGTCGCAGGCGATTGAGGCGATAGAGGAAGAGGTGGAACCCAGTCCCGAGCGAGATTACCTGCTGGACTTCCTGCGCAGTATCCGCAAGGGGTTTGGGGGGCGTGCCAACGACCCGCGCGGAATGAGGTGAACAGTTCGGTTACCATCGTCTGTGTGGCGGGTGAGGCGAGCGGCGACACCAGCTGCGCCGATTTAGTCCAGGCGGTGCGCAGGCAGCTTCCCCGGATACGGGTATGGGGTATCGGCGGGCGGCGGCTGGCGTCCGCAGGCGTGGAATTACTGTACGACAGCAGTGGATGGGGTGCGGTGGGCGTGGTGGAGGCACTGCGGATGGCTCCCGCGTTGTGGCTGGCACAGCAGAGGGTGAAGCGCAAGCTGGCACAGCAACCGCCCGACCTGCTGGTGCTGGTGGATTTCGGGGCGTTCAATGTGCCGCTGGCGAAATGGGCGAAAGGGAGAGGTATCCGGGTATTCTACTACTTTCCGCCCGGCTCGTGGCGCCGCTATCTGCCTCGCCGAAACGACCTGCCGGCATGTACCGATTGCATTGTCACGCCCTTTCCCTGGTCTGCCGAACTTCTGCGCCAGGCAGGCGCCAATGCCCATTTCGTGGGGCATCCCCTGCTGGACAGGGTGCATCCTTCGCTGAGCGAGGAGGAGTTTTGTGGGCGGTTGGGACTGAGCCGGAGCGGTTTGCGCATTGGACTGTTGCCGGGCAGTCGCCGCCAGGAGGTGCATTCGCTTCTGCCCGTTATGCGCCGGGCTGGTGAGTTGCTTGCGGAGCGAAATCCTAACGCTCAATTTGTGCTGGCGCTGGCGCCGTCCGTGCAGGAGGATATGGTACAGTGCGCCTTCGCAGGCACGAGCATTCGGTGGCACGTCGTGCGGGAGATGACGTATGATGTGATGGCACACAGTCACCTGCTGTGGTGCTGTTCGGGCACGGCGACCTTGGAAGCAGCGATACTGGGCACGCCGATGATTATTCTGTATCGCGGCTCGCGCCTGATGGAGCTGGAGTACTACATTCGCCGACGGTCGCTGAACCTGACCTTTATCGGGTTGCCGAACCTGATAGCAGAGCGCAGTATCTGCCCGGAGCTGCTCCAGCACTCCGCGACGCCCGAAAATATTGTGGCGCATTCGCTGGCGCTTCTGCCGGGCACGGAAGGACACCGGCAACAGCGTGAGGCACTGCAGGAGGTAAAATCGTTACTGGGGGAGCCGGGCGCTACCGAACGCGCGGCGCACCTGCTTCTGGAGTGTTTGGGTATTGACAATGGCAGCAGGAGAAGATAGACAACTGCAAAGACGGCTGTGGCGAGACCTCAAGCCGCATTTGAAATACATTGTGCTTGGCTTGATTTGCGCCGGTGGAGCACAGCTGATTACTCTGCGCATTTTTGCGCTGACTCGCGACGTGGTTAACGCCGCCCAGCAGTACGGCGACGTCAGCCTGTTGAACCGGGTGAGCCTGATTGTTATCGGAGCGTTCCTCATCAAGTTTGTTTTCGCCTACGGGCAGACCTACTACCTCTCGCTGGCTATCAACCGTTTTACCACGCGCCTGCGCGAGAAGGTTTATGAGCACCTGCAGAGCCTGTCGCTGTCTTACTTCACGCACCGGCGCACCGGCGCGTTGATGTCGATATTGACCAACGATATCAACGTTATCTCCACGGGCGGTACGTTGCTGAAGGATATGGTGGCGGCGCCCATTGGGTTGATTGGCGGGCTGGTGTGGCTGTTCGTCATTTCGTGGAAGCTGTCGCTGATTGCGGTGGTGGGTGTACCGGTGATGGCGCTGATTATTCGTGCCATTGGTAAGCGCATGAGGCAAATCGGTCAGCAGACGCAGCTTCGTCTGGAGGATGTGACCGCAGTCATTCAGGAGACTATCGCCGGTGTGCGCACCATCAAGGCGTTTGCGACCGAGCCGATGGAGATCAAACGGTTTAAAGAGCGCAACTACCTGTCCTATCGCGCGATGATGGATGGCGTGCGTACCAGCGCGGCGCTTCGCCCGCTGATTGAACTGATTGGCGCGGGAGGTATCGCCTTTGTGCTGTGGTACGGCGGGCATCAGATTGTAAGGGGCGAGCTGGACTTCGGCGGTCTGGGCAGTTTCCTGCTGACGCTGAATCTGGTGGCGCAGAGTATGCAGACGCTGGGCAGTATTAACGTTACTCGTCAGCAGGTGCTGGCGGCGGCAGAGCGCGTCTATCGCGAGGTGCTGGATGTTCATCCCGAAGTGCAGGAGCTGCCCGATGCGCCGCCGATGCCGCCCATTCAGGGGCATGTGCAGTTCGAGCATGTAAGTTTTGCCTACCATCGCGGCGGGCGATTGGTGCTGGACGACATCTCCTTCGAGATGAAGCCCGGCATGGTGGTAGCTGTGGTGGGGCACAGCGGAGCGGGCAAAAGCACCCTTGCCGACTTGATTCCCCGCTTTTATGACCCCACGTCGGGGCGCGTGTTGATTGACGGCGTTGACATCCGCACGGTGCAGATAGCCTCTTTGCGCAGGCAGATTGGTATCGTACCGCAGGAGACGCTGTTGTTTAGCGGAACCATCCGCGACAATATCGCCTATGCTATGCCGGAGGCTACCGATGAGCAGGTGATAGCTGCGGCAAAGGCTGCCCACGCGCACGAGTTCATCCAGCGACTGGAAAACGGGTATGAGACGGTGGTCGGCGAGCGGGGAGTGCGCCTGTCAGGTGGGGAACGCCAGCGTATTGCCATTGCGCGTGCCATCCTGAAGAACCCGCGCATCCTTATTCTGGACGAAGCGACCTCCTCGCTGGACACCGCTTCGGAGACGCTGGTTCAGCAGGCGTTGGAAGAGCTGATGCGTGGACGCACCACGCTGGTTATTGCCCATCGCCTCAGTACGGTGGTCAACGCCGACCAGATACTGGTGCTGGAGCATGGTCGCATCGTGGAGCGAGGCACTCATCAGGAACTGCTGGCGAAAGGCGGCGTGTATGCCCGACTGTTCCGCAAGCAGATGGGAGAACAGCCGGCACAGGAGCTGGTGACACAGAGTGAGTAAAGAGCAAGAAAAACCCAGCTGGTGGCAACGGTTGCGACCGCGATTGCTGGCGTTTATCGTGTGGAGCATCGCGCGAGCCATCGGCTTAACCCTGCGCCTGAAGGTACTCAACTTCGAGCAGGTGCTGGAGCGTGCACAGCAGGGCAAGGGCGCGGTGCTGGTGACATGGCATGGAAGGAGCCTGATCCCCGCCAACGTGTTCAAAGGACGGGGCTTCTGGGCGATTATCTCCCTCTCGCGCGACGGGGAGATTCAGAACCACATTTTCCGGCGGTTCGGCTTTCGCATTATCCGCGGCTCCACCGGACGGGGTGGTATTCGCGCCGCGCTGGAAGCCGCGCGCAGAGTGTCTGAGGGGGGTATCCTGGCGTTCACTCCCGACGGACCGCGTGGACCCAGCCGACAGGTGCAACCGGGCGCGCTTTTCATTGCGCAGAAGTCGGGTTGTCCAGTGATCCCCGCTGGAGTAGCCGCTTATCCCTGCAAGTTTCTGCCCACGTGGGACAGCTATATGATTCCTCTGCCGTTCGCGCGTGGCGTGTTCATCTTTGGAGAGCCTGTTGAGATACCCGACGGCATCAGCGAACAGGAGTTCGAACGATTACGCCAGAAGGTGGAACAGGACATCAACAGGCTGGAAGCACAGGCTGAGCAGATGGTGCGGGCAAAGCGAGTATAGACCATGTTTTACCTGCTGTACAACCTCTTTCTGGTGCTGATGTCCCCATTGTTGCTGGGGTATCTGGTCTGGCGTATTGCGGTACGGGGCAAATCACGGGAAGGCTGGAGCCATCGCTTAGGACGTTTGCCTGCCTCTCCACAGGGGCGCAGGGTCATCTGGGTGCACGCAGTATCGGTAGGCGAGGTTATCGCTGCGGTACCACTACTGCAAGCCCTGCGTGAGGCGTTTCCAGACTATTACCTGCTGTTGACCACGCTCACTCCCACGGGCAACGCCACTGCCCGCCAGCAGATGGGCAAGCTGGTGGACGCAGTGGGCTACCTGCCGGTAGATTTTCCGTTTGCCGTGAGACGTGCGATGCGCCGGGTGCGTCCAGAGGCACTGATACTGATGGAGACGGAGCTCTGGCCAAACCTGTTGATGATAGCGAGACAGCAGGGTGTCAGAACCTTTATCGCCAACGGACGGCTTTCGGATAGAAGCCTGCCTACCTACCGGCGGTTTCGCCCATTTTTCCACAGGATACTTCGCTGTGTGGATGCCATTTGCACGCAGTCCGAAGAGGACGCAAGGCGGTTTTGCGCCATCGGTGCGCCACCTGACCGTGTGCATGTGACCGGCAATACCAAGTTTGACCAGGCCGCGGTAGGGGCGCAGGATGTAGATGCCGAAGCGCTACGCCGGGATTTGGGACTTCCGCCCGGTGCGCCGGTGCTTGTCATCGGTAGCAGTCGCGCCCCCGAAGAAGAGCAATTAATTGCTACTGTGTACCGTAAACTGCGCGAGCACTTTCCGAACCTGTGTATCGTGTGGGCGCCGCGGCATGTGGAACGGGCTGAAGCGGTGGCGGAGGTGCTTCAACAGAACGGATTTTGTCCCTGGCTTCGCACGCAGGGAACTCCGCCCGAGCCGCGCGAGCAGATTGTGCTGGATACCTTCGGCGAGCTGGGGAAGGTGTATGCGGTGGGCGATGTCGCCATTATTGGTGGAAGTTTTGTACCTTTAGGTGGACAGAATCTGCTTCAGCCTCTGGCACACGGCAAGCTCGTCATCCATGGACCGTACATGCAGAACTTTCGGGATGTGGCAGAAATGGCTCGTCAAGCAGGCGTCGCGTGGACAGCCAGGGATGAAGGTGAACTGGTAGAACAGGTATCCCGCCTTTTGCAGGACGTCCGCCTGCGCGAAGAGGTCGCCCGCCGCGCACAGCAGCTTATCACCGAACAACAGGGCGCTTCCCAGAGGACGGTGGAGATGGTCAGGATGATACTGTCACCGGATTAACCGGACCGGCTCTGCTCCAGCGCCTGCTCAAAGGCGGAGAGGTTCTCTACCTCCATCGCCAGGTCAAGCAACTGCTGAAGAGCCTCCTCCGACTGAACGCGCTCCAGACGCTCCTCCAGCTCAGCAGATACATCCCCAAACCGCTTCTGCAGAAAACGAACAATAGCGCGCCGCGTGCCTTCCTGAATGCCTCGTCGCAACGCATATCGCTCTGGCGTCGTTAAATATGCCATCTTCCCCTCCGAATGATAAGCCTCCAAAAACTGCTCATAACGAACCTCTCGTGACTAGCGCCAGAACGGTTGGATGTCGGAGTCCAAAAACTGCTCATACCGAACCTCATAAACCTCCGGCAACTGAACCAGCCAGTCCAACAACCGGAATAACTGATACGCGACATTCGTCAGCGGCGGGAGATTTCCTGCTTTTACTCCCGTTCAGTTCTGGTGAACCAGCCAAGTACGATGCAGATTGCTATCAGCACCACAATGGAGCCTGTATCTCCAAGCCGGGTGTACAGCGTGCGCTCCTGCCGAAGCTCCACTCCGTCTGCATACAGATATGCCTCTTGAAACAGGTCAGCTTTCTGCAGGCGTTTACCGCGTGCGTCGAACACGGCGGAAATGCCCGTCGTCGCGGAACGCAGTACCCATCGGCGCGTCTCGACTGCACGCAAAGCACAGAAGGCAAGATGCTGTTCCGCCGCCGGTGAAAGCCCGAACCAAGTATCGTTCGTAACCACGCACAGCAACCTCGCACCCTGACGCACCATCTCGCACGAGATGCGGGGCAGGGTGGACTCGAAGCATATCGGCGTTCCGATACGCCACGGCGTCAGAATCTCTGGCATGTTGCCGGGCGACACGTCCGCGCTGACCACGCCGAAATGTTCTACCCAGGGCGTCCACCGACGCAGAGGCACATATTCTCCCCAAGGCACCAGATGCTGTTTGCGATAGGACTGGCGTGTGCCATCCACCAGAAAAGCGGTTACTGTGTTATAGCTTTTATCATATTCTTCTACAAAAGTGCCGATTAACACGATTGTGCCAAGTCGGTTAGCCTGTGCCAGCAGGTCGGAAAAGGGGTAAGCGGTCGCATCGGGAACTATCGATTCGGGGAAGAGAACGATTTGCGTTTGCCGGGTTTTCAGCAGGTTCAACACACGCTGTATACTCGCTTTCACCGCATCCTGCATCTGCTGGTTCCACTGGCTGGTGGTATCCACGTTGGGCTGAACGACCAGCGCACTTATCCGGTCCGGCTCAGCAGGCAGATTCAACCGCCACCAGCCGAACAGCAGGAGAAGCACGGAAACCTCCGCCGTCACCAGCAGGGGCTTTACCTTCCTTCGCGCAATCGCCTCCGCCGTCGCCGTGTTTACCAGCACAACCCATGCGCTCAAGCCCCATGAACCCAGCAGTTCCGCGCTCTGCAGGGACAAGAGACTACGGTGCTGTGTGACTGCTAACTGTCCCCAAAGGAAGCCCCACCATCCTGCCCCGCGAAGCCATTCAACCGCCGTCCACAACGCCACCGTCCACGCGATGGGGAGCGCAGCACCCTTGAGCAGGAAGTTAGCCAGCACATATCCCCAGCCAAAAAGCGCCGAGAAAAGGGTTTGCGAGAGCACCAGCGCGCCCCATGCAATCAACCCCAGCCAGAAGCTGCCCGTCCACCGCGCCACGAACTCCTGCATCCACCACAGCAGGATGCCGTAGAAGCAGACCCCCCACAGAAAACCTGTCGCGCACCCCTCGCGCGGTCGCCTGGCGGAGCGAAGCACAAGCATCAGAGGCACCAGCGCCGTCCACGCCAGCCAGCCCCAGTCCACCGGAGGAAACGCCAGCCACAGAATGGTTGCGCTGAGTATGACGCCAGCAAAAGCATAAACCCTGTTCTTCACACCGTATGTTTCGCCAAAGGATGCCCGATGCCTGCGCACATGGGTTGACGCTACTGCCCACCTCGCGTTATACTGAAACCGTTAGCAGGAGGGAATGCGATGCGACGTTTTGTGAACCTGAACGGACAGATGGTCTCGCCCGAAGAGGCGAAGATTGACCTGTATGACCACGGTTTTCTGTATGGCGACGGCGTTTTCGAAGGCATTCGCGTCTACAACGGGCGCATCTTCAAATTGCAGGAACATGTCGACCGCCTGTATCACAGCGCACGAGCCCTGATGATTGGCATCCCCATCTCCAAAGAGGAGATGACCGAGCGCATCAAGATGGTCGTGCGCGAAAACGGGGAGACGAACTGCTATATCCGTGTGACCGTTTCGCGCGGGGTGGGGCTTGGGCTGGACCCCAAACACATCCGCCTGGAACCTACCATCGCCATCTCCACCGCAGACCTTGCGCTGTACCCGCGCGAGATGTATGAGAACGGACTGCACGTGGTAACCGTTTCCACCCGCATTCCGCCCGCGCAGTGTCTGGACCCGCGCATCAAGTCGCTGGGACGATACATCAACAACATTCTGGCGAAGATGGAGGCGAACCGCGCGGGCGCGGGCGAAGGGCTGATGCTAAACGTGGAGGGTTACGTGGCGGAGGCAACCGGCGATAACATCTTCATCGTGAAGGATGGCGTGTTGCATACGCCCCCGCCTTCTGCAGGTATTCTGGCGGGGATTACCCGTGCTACCGTGATGATGCTGGCGGAGAGGATGGGCATTCCCGTGCGCGAAACCATGATGACCCTCTATGACGTCTACACCGCCGACGAGGCGTTCCTCACGGGCACTGCCGCCGAGGTGATACCGATGGTCACCCTGGATGAACGCCCCATCGGCACGGGCAAGCCCGGCGAGGTCACTCAGCGCATCATCGCCGCGTTTCGAGAACACACGCAAACCAGTGGCACGCCTGTCTGAGCAAAGGTGTGAAGTCTGCGGCAATATTGCCGTGCGGTGGCGGGTGCACGCCGGCGGGCAGGACAGGTACCTGTGTGCCGAGTGCGCCCGTCGGAAGTTGATGCGGTTCGCCCGGGACGAGCCGGCATCGGTGGCTGGAGTGCTACAACGGTTATCTGCTGTGCCGGAGACAGCCGGAGATGCTGTCACCTGCCCTCGTTGTGCGCAGGAGCCTGCGCTGATTGCCCAGCAGGGAGTTGCCGGCTGTGCTGATTGTTACCGGGTGTTTCCGCAGGCGGTGGATGGATGGCTAACGCGATGGTCACTGCCGCTTCGGCACAGTGGAGAACCCCTGCCCGACGTCTTACAGCCTCTCGCCGCCCAACCACCCTCTTCCCACCCTGGTGCCAGCTGGCTGGATGCTTTACAGAGACCGCAAATCATCATCAGCAGTCGTGCCCGGTATGCTCGAAACCTGCGCTGGGCGCGGTTCCCCTGGCGTGCCGACAGCATGGAACTGGAGCAGGTGCGCAGGCGCGTGGAAGAGGCAGCACGTGCCAGCAGGTGGCATTTTGACATACTTCCGACGAATCGGATGAAACCCTCCGAGCGTCAGCGGTGGGTGGACCTGCGCCTTGCCAGCCCGCAGTTGCGGGATAATACCCGGTATGGTGCACTCATTGTGGACGGAACGCGCACTGTCAGCGTGCTGGTGAACGAAGAAGACCACCTGCGCGTGCAGGCGGTTCTGCCCGGTCTGCAGGTTCGGGAAAGCGTCGCCCTGGCACACGGTGCGCTGGAGGCGCTGGCACTGCAGGAGGAGCTGGCTTTCTCCGACAATTATGGGTGGTTAACCGCCTCCATTTTGAACATTGGATGGGGATTGCGCACGTCGGTCATGATGCACACGCCTGCGCTGGAGCGCACCGGGCAGATTCAGTCCGTGTGGGATGCGGCGATGGAGCTCGGCGGCACCATCCGCGGGTTGTATGGAGAGGGCACACCGGCCAGCGCGCTGTTTCAGGTATCCAACGTGCACAGCATTGGGCTGGACGAAGCGACCATTGCAGCGCAGGTATCAGGCACGGCTCAGTTCATCGCTCAGGCAGAACAGCGTGCGCGCGAGCAATTGCTGGAGCAACACGCCGAACAGTTGCGCAATGAGGCGGAACGGGTGTATCATAATCTTGGAAAGGAACGCACCTTGAGAGCCGTATCCGCCTTGCAGATGCTGTCGACCATCAGCCTTGCCTGTGCGGCAGGCTGGGGCAACCTGAGTGCAGAGATATGGAAAGAGATGCTGATGGCAGTGCGCTGGGAGGCACAGTACGACGACGCCGAATGGCGTGCCATCCGAATGCGAACGCTGGTGCGGCAAGTGCGCAACGGATAGTTGTCCCCTCTGGTAACATGCTTGCATCTGCAGGGTCGAAACGGGTAACCTATACATAGAACCTTTTGGAGCAGAACGGTCGGCTTGCAGGCGTTACCGCAGGGGATTACCATCCGCAAGCACCGCCGCTGCCGATCAAGGAGGTCCCATGTCAGCAATGTGGCAGCGATTCACTGAGCGTGCTCGCCGTGTAATCTTCTACGCCCAGGAAGAGGCGGGGCGTCTGGGTGAAAACTATGTGAGCACCGAACACCTGCTACTCGGTCTGGTGCGAGAACCCGACAGCGTTGCCGCACGAATCCTGGAACGTATGGGCGTCAGCCTCAGTCGCGTGCGCAGTGAGATCGAACGCCAGCTTTCGCGAGGGGAAGGGAGACTCGGGCAGGAGACGCAGCTTACCCCACGCGCCAAGCGAGTGATCGACCTCGCCTACGATGAGGCTCGTCAGCTCAACAACAACTATATCGGCACCGAGCATCTCCTGCTGGGCTTGATCCGCGAGGGAGAGGGACTGGCAGGAAGGGTGCTGGCAAAACTGGGGGTAGACCTGGAGCGTGCTCGCCGTGAGGTAATGGCACTGCAATCCAGCGATACCGGCGCACCCGCGCCACGTCAGCGTTCGCGCACTCCCACTCTGGATGAGTTCGGGCGTGACCTCACGGAGCTGGCGCGGCAGGATAAGTTGGACCCCGTCATCGGAAGGCATAACGAGATCGAGCGCGTTATTCAGATTCTCTCCCGCCGCACCAAGAACAACCCCGTGCTGATTGGCGAGCCCGGTGTGGGCAAAACCGCCATTGCGGAAGGTCTGGCACAGCGCATCGTCTCCGGCGATATTCCCGAAGTGCTGAAAGACCGACGCATCGTGGCGCTGGACCTTGCCGGGCTGGTGGCAGGCACAAAGTATCGCGGCGAGTTCGAAGAGCGCATGAAGCGCGTACTGGAAGAGGTGCGCAAAGCACAGGGTGAGGTCATCCTGTTCATCGACGAACTGCATACGCTGGTGGGCGCAGGCGCAGCGGAAGGCGCTATCGACGCCTCCAACATCATGAAGCCTGCCCTGGCGCGTGGCGAATTGCAGTGTATCGGCGCAACCACTCTGGACGAATACCGCAAGTACATCGAGCGGGACGCCGCGCTGGAGCGACGATTCCAGCCTGTTCAGGTGCGTGAGCCGACCGTTGAAGAAGCCATCGAAATCCTGCGCGGTCTGCGCGACCGCTACGAGGCACACCATCGCGTGACCATTGAAGACAACGCCATTGTCGCGGCGGTGCGGCTGGCTGACCGCTATATCACCGACCGCTACCTGCCCGATAAGGCAATCGATTTGATAGACGAAGCGGCATCGCGGGTACGATTGCAGTACTCTCTGCCTCCGCGCGAGCTGCGCCAGGTGAAACAGCAGCTTGCCCGCATCGAAAAGGAGCTGGAACAGGCACACAAATCGGGCGACTACTCGCGCGTGCAGGAACTGCGTTCCCAGCGCACCGTGTTGCAGAACCGCGCTGCCGACCTCGAGCAGGAGTGGAACCTGAAGCGCCAGGAGATGCGCACGGTGGTCACCGAGGACGAGGTGGCGCATATTGTGCAGTCGTGGACGGGCATCCCCGTCTCGCGCCTGATGGAAGCCGAAACGGTGAAACTGCTGAAGATGGAAGAGGAGCTGCACAAGCGCCTCATCGGTCAGCACGAAGCGGTGGTCGCCGTGAGCAAAGCCATCCGTCGCGCACGTTCGGGCTTGAAGGACCCGAAGCGACCGATTGGAACCTTCATCTTCCTCGGCCCCACTGGCGTCGGCAAGACCGAGCTGGCGCGTGCGCTGGCAGCGTTCCTGTTTGACTCCGAGAACAATCTCATCCGCCTCGACATGTCGGAGTACATGGAGCGGTTCGCCGTGTCACGGCTGGTTGGTGCGCCTCCGGGCTATGTGGGCTACGAAGAGGGAGGACAGCTCACCGAAGCGGTGCGTCGCCAGCCCTACTCGGTGGTGCTGTTGGACGAAATCGAGAAGGCACACCCCGAGGTGTTCAACATCCTGTTGCAGATTTTTGAGGACGGTCGCCTGACCGACTCGCAGGGCAGGGTGGTGGACTTCAAGAACACGGTCATCATCATGACCTCCAACATCGGGGCGCGCTCCATTCAGGGCGAGCCGAGCATGGGCTTCCTGAGCAGTGCCAAGCCCAAAGAGGAAACCGAGCGCGAATACGAGAGCATGAAGGGACGCATCATGGAGGAGCTCAAGCGCACCTTCCGCCCCGAGTTCCTCAACCGCATCGACGAGATTGTGGTGTTCCACGCGCTCACCTTCAACGAAATCCTGCAGATTGTGGACCTGATGGTGGCGCGGGTGGCACAGCAGGCACGCGCTCAGGGTATCGAACTGGAGATTACCCAGGAGGTGCGCGAGATGCTGGCTCGCGAAGGGTTCGACCCGCAGTTCGGTGCTCGCCCGCTGAGGCGTGCTGTCCAGCGGCTGATTGAAGACCCGCTGGCAGAGGAGATCCTGCTTGGTCGCTTCAGCGAGGGCGATACCGTCGTTGCCTCGCTGGATGAGGACGGCAGGCTGATATTCCTCAAGAAGGAAACCTCCGAGGCGGAGAACCCGCCCGAGCCTGCAGGAGTGGGCTAAACCGAAAGCGAAGGATCCCGCCGGGAACCCCCGGCGGGATTTCTCTTTGTGCGGAGGTGGGCATGGTGAGCATGGTTCGCGTCTTGGCTGTCTTCTCCATACCTTGACCTTTCGCCCTGCGGTTTGATACAATCAGTGTGTATCCTTCGCAGGTATCATCACAAAAGCCGTGCGGAAGCGCGATGAACGGTTGTGCCGTCGGAAGAAACCAATCAGGGGAGAGAGGTCAAATCCATACGCCGATGCGTGTGACATTGCTGGTTCTGCTCATCTGTCTGGTCGCGGTGGTCGCGACGGCGCAACAGCAAGCCACCCCTCCGCAGGCGACGATTGTTGTTATCTCCACCGGTACCGGGGAAGACCACATCTCCTTCGCCTTTAACACCGCCGTGCCCGAGCAGGAGGCGCGAGCGCGTTTCGAACAGCTCCTGCGAAACGGCGGCTGGGAGGGCAAACTATTGCGCATACGCACGGAAAGCCCCCGCGCGATTGCGGGGAACACTCTGCCACCCATCACCGACGTAGCCGGACGTGCACGTAACGTGGTGAACCGAGCCAGTGGAGGCTTGCCAGTCGAACCTTTCCTGCGCACCTTCTCCGACCTGGACTATTTCGAGATATACTTTCTGGTGCAGGGAGATATGCCGTTTCAGGGATTGCGCGAGTGGAAAACGCGCGACCTGCAGATCCAGCTGATTCGCACACCCGGCGTGTATCGCTACCAGGTCAATATTCTCAGACATGCGGCGGATGCAGACCTGAGCGTGCCGTTTCTGCAACCGGTTGAAGAGCAAAAAACTGCACCGGCACAGCAGAAGGAGATTGCGCTGGGCTGGCGAATCGCAGGCTGGGCGCTTATCTCGCTGGCACTGGGCGGACTGGCATACCTGGTGATGCACTGGGCAATGCGCCACTCGTACCGGGTGCCAGCCTCTTCAAAACGACATGAATCCACAGGAGAGGGATAACGTTCATGCTGGAACTGAGCGAGTTACTGCGCTACGGTGCGTCGGTTAAGGCGTCGGACCTGTTTATTAAAGAGAACACTCCGCCGACCCTGCGCGTGCACGGCAAGATTCAGCCGATGGACATGCCGCCGCTCTCGGCGGATGACACGCGCAACCTGGCGTACAGCGTGATGACGCACGAGCAAATTGGGCGGTTCGAGCACCGCCACGAGCTGGACCTCGCCTTCACCATAGAGGGCATCACCCGCGTGCGTGCCAACATCTATCAACAGCGCGGCAGTATCGCGATGGTCTGCCGTCTCATCCCGCTGAACATCTACACGCTGGAAGAGCTCAAAATGCCTCCAGCCGTTGCCGAGCTCGCCAAACAGCGACAGGGGCTGGTGCTGGTTACCGGTCCGACAGGCTGTGGAAAGTCCACCACCCTGGCGGCGATGATTGACCTCATCAACAGCACCCGGCGGTGTCACATCGTCACCATTGAGGACCCCATTGAGTTCGTTCACCCGGACAAGCTGGCTATCGTCAGCCAGCGCGAGGTGGGCATCGACACCGACAGCTTCAGCGACGCGCTGAAATACGTGGTGCGCGAAAGCCCAGACGTTATCCTGATTGGAGAGATGCGCGACATCGAGACCATGCATGTCGCCCTGCAGGCAGCGGAAACCGGACACCTGGTCTTCTCGACGGTGCACACCCCCAGCGCGGCGGAGACGATGGACCGCATCATCAACATGTTCCCACCCCACGATAAACCCCAGATTTGTATGCGCCTGTCCAACTCCCTGCGAGGCATCATCTCGCAGAAACTGGTGCCCCTGAAAGACGGCAGTGGACGCATCGCCGCGGTAGAGGTGATGATTTCCACGCCCACCATCGCCAAGCTAATCGAAGAAGGGCGCGTGGGACAAATCTACTCGGCGATTGAGGAAGGACAGTTCTG
This sequence comes from Chthonomonadia bacterium, assembly GCA_013314755.1. GTDB lineage: Bacteria > Armatimonadota > HRBIN16 > HRBIN16 > HRBIN16 > HRBIN16. Next base: position 49,768 of record JABUFA010000004.1, on the reverse strand, counting down.
GGGAATGCAGACGATGAACCAGTGCCTGTACAAGTACTACAAACAGGGGCTGATTACGGAGGAGGATGCGCTGGCGTACGCAGGCAACCTGACCGAGCTGCGACAGATGCTGAGACGATGAGGTAGAGAAGTTTCTGCAGGCTTGCGCCTGCGCACGCATATTCTGCTGACCAATGGAGGAAGATACAGCACATGCACATAGACGACCTGTTGCGAATGGTGGTGCAGCGCGATGCATCGGACCTGCACCTGCGCGCAGGCGAACCACCCATCCTGCGCATTCACGGCGACCTGAAACGCACCGACCTGCCGCGGCTCACCGCCGAGGACGTGAAGAACCTGCTGTATGCCATCCTGAATGAGGAGCGCAAGCAGAGGTTCGAGCGCGATAAGGAGCTGGACCTCTCGTACGAGGTGCCGGGGCTGGCGCGATTCCGCGTGAACATGTTCTGGCAACAGCGGTGCGTGGGAGCGGCGCTGCGGTTGATTCCCTTCCGCATCCGCACCATCGACGAGCTGATGATGCCCCCGGCGGTGAAAGACCTGGCGATGCGCCCGCGAGGACTGTTCCTCGTGACCGGTCCCACCGGTTCGGGCAAATCCACCTCGCTGGCGGCGATGATCGACCATATCAACACGCACAAACGCTGTCACATCATGACCATTGAAGACCCGATTGAGTATATGCATCACGACAAGCTGTCCATCATCAACCAGCGCGAGCTGGGAGTGGACACCCACTCCTTCGCCGATGCCCTGCGCCACGTGATGCGCCAGAACCCCGACGTCATCCTCGTTGGGGAGATGCGAGACCTGGAGACCATCCATCTCGCCATCACTGCTGCGGAAACGGGACACCTGGTGATGTCCACCGTGCACACCCAGGACGCTCCGCAGACGATTGACCGTATCGTGGACGTGTTCCCCCCTGAACAGCAACAGCAGATACGGATGCAGTTGTCGGTGGTGCTGGTGGGCGTGCTCTCGCAGACGCTTTTGCCCAATGCGCAGGGCACAGGGCGCGTTGCCGCCTTCGAACTGATGGTGGCGACCCCTTCGGTGCGCAACCTGATCCGCGAGGGCAAAACGCACCAGCTGTATATGGACATCCAGACGGGCGCAGAGTACGGCATGCAGACGCTGGACAGCTGCCTGCTGAACCTCGTGCGCAAAGGGCTGGTGGACTTCGAAGACGCCATCGCCAAAGCGTCGAACCCGCGAGACTTCGAACAGCGCGCCCAGCGCATGATGGCAGGAGCCCAGGTATAGGATGAACGTGACCGTGCCCGAACATATCCGCCGCGAATGGGAAGCCAGCGGACGCCCGGAGCTCGACCCCGGCTTGCGCGAAAGACTGCCGCACCTGCCTCGACTGCCACTGGTCATTGTGTGCAGTTACCTAGACAAGGAGATTAATCACGGCAACATCCTGCGCATCGCTGAGGCGTTTCGAGTGCAGGAGGTGGTGTTCAGCCGGTGCGACGGGCGCGAGAAGAACTACTCGGGCGCGGTGGGCGCAGAGAAGTGGCAGCCCCATCGCTGGGGATACCCGCTGGAGGAGATCCGCGCTCTGCGTGCACAGGGCTACAGCATTGTGGCTCTGCATCTGGACGAACAGGCTATCCCGCTGGAGCGGATGGAATGGCGGTTCCCTGTCGCGCTGGTTATCGGGGAGGAACTGCACGGTGTGCCTCCCGATGTGCTGGCGGAGTGCGAAGAGCACGTGGCGATACCGCTCTACGGAGCGACCACCTCGCTGAACGTGGCAGTGGCGACGGGCATCTGCGTCAACGCCATCGCCACCTTCTACCGCCAGCGCGTGAACCCTGTGTTCACCCCGGCGCGAGCGGTTTCGCGCAAACTTTTGCGTATCCCAAACCCAGAGCAACTTGAGGGAGATGAACCATGACCGTTACTGTAGATGAACTTCTGACCAAAGTGGTGCAAAGAGACGGTTCCGACCTGCATCTGAAGGCGAATCAATATCCGATGGTGCGTATTTATGGCGACCTGTATCCGATGGAGGAATACGGGAAGCTGAGCCCGGAACAGGTACGCGATCTGTGCTTCAGCGTGATTTCGCCGGCACAGCGTGAACGCTTTGAGAAGGAGCTGGAGCTGGACTTCGCCTACGAGGTACCCGGGCTGTCGCGTTTCCGTGGCAATATCTACCAACAGCGCGGTAACGTGCAGGCGGCGTTCCGCGTCATTCCCTACCGTATCCAGACGATGGAGGAACTGAACCTGCCGCCCGTCTGCCGCTACTTTGCCGAAAGACCGCGCGGGCTGGTGCTGGTGACGGGACCTGCCGGCTCGGGCAAGTCCACCACGCAGGCAGCGATGCTCCACTACATCAACAGCAACTTCCCGGTACATATTGTTACCGTTGAAGACCCCATAGAGTTCGTGCATGAGCCAAAGGTGGCGCTGGTGAACCAGCGCGAGCTGGACACCGATACTCACTCGTTCGCCAACGCGCTGAAGTTCGTGCTTCGCCAGGACCCCGACGTGATTCTGGTGGGCGAGATGCGCGACCTGGAGACCATTCACCTCGCCATCACCGCTGCGGAAACGGGACACCTGGTGTTCGGCACACTGCACACGCCCGACGCTGTGCAGACGGTGGACCGCGTGATTGACGTCTTCCCGCTCTACCAGCAACAGCAGATACGCATGCAGTTATCGGTGAACCTGGTGGGCGTGATTTCGCAGACGCTGTGCAAACGCGCCGACGGCAAGGGACGAGTGGCGGCGTTTGAGGTGCTGGTGGGCACTTCTGCCGTGCGCAACCTGATCCGTGAGGCAAAAACCTTCCAGCTGACCTCGCTGATTCAGACGGGAACCAAGCAGGGCATGATGACTCTGGACCAGTCGCTGGCGTCGCTGGTGAAGCGCGGCATCGTCACCTACGAAGAAGCCCTTTCGAAGGCAAAGGATATCAAAGAGTTCAATGCCCTGCTGGGAATAGAACAGCCGCAGACGCCACAGCCCTCTGGTGCGCCCAGCATGGCGGGTGCGCGGGCGATGGGAAGCTGAAGGAGTACACACCATGCCGTATCAGCCTCTGGCAAATCCGTCCGGTCATCGGGTAGCGGTTATCGCCAATAAGGCGGTGCCCGAATCCGAGAAGCTGGCGCGACAGTATTGCCGCGACCGGGCGGTGCCCGAGGAGCACCTCATCCTTCTGCAGTGCACCTCCTCCGAAAGTATCCCCGAAGGTGATTACCTGACCGATATCCAGTCGCCGGTGCGCAAAGCCATGCGCGAGCGCAATCTCAACGAAAAGGTACACTTTCTGCTGGTGGTCAAGGGCGTGCCGATTAAGACCGCTCAGCGTGGCTACTCGGTGGATAGCCTGCTGATGTGCATGAATCTGTCGGTGGCGCCGCGCAGTCGCAACCCGTACTTTGGGAAGCGGGAACCCTTCTCATCCGCACGCTACGGGGGGCTGTACCTGGTGAGCCGACTGGATGGCTACACTTTCGGCGAGGCGGGTGCATTGCTGGAACGCGCGCTGAAGGCACGTCGGGCGGATGGACTGTTCCTGCTGGACATCAGCCCTTCGCACCAGCGCAGTGCCTACGGTGAGGTGAACGAAGCCATGCGCCGCGCCGCGGAGATTCTGAAACGCAAAAAACTGCGCGTCCTGCTGGACGATACAAAGGATTTTATCGGCAACCAGAAGGGGCTGATGGGCTACTACTCCTGGGGCAGTAACGACCCGCAGTTCAAAAAGGAGCTTTACCTCAGCAACACCTTCCTTCCGGGCGCGATTGCCGAGACCGCCGTCTCCACCAGCGCACGCACCTTCCTGCCCACGGACAGGGGACAGTCGCTGATTGCCGACCTGATCCGTGTCGGGGTGACCGGTGTGAAGGGCTACGTCTCCGAGCCGTACGCCGACGCCCTCTGCCGCGCCGACATCCTGTTTGACCGCTACACAGACGGCTATACTCTTGCCGAGAGCTTCTGGATGGCGACACCCTACCTGTTCTGGAAGGACATGGTGGTTGGCGACCCTCTATGTGCTCCTTACGCCTGACGCGAAGGAGGGGAGAGGATTGAACCGCAGCCGGGACTGGATGCAACAGGCAAAGTTTGACCTGGAACACGCCCGCAAGGGCATTGTGATTGGCGATTACGACTGGGCATGTTTTGCTGCTCAGCAATCGGCGGAGAAGGCGGTAAAGGCGGTTCACATGCTTCACGGAGCGGTTGCCTGGGGGCACTCGGTGCTGGATTTGCTGGAGGCACTAAGCGAGGAGTATGAGGCTGCTCCCTCGGAGTTGCTGGAAGCCGCGCGACGGTTGGACAGGCATCACATCGCCACCAGATGCCCGGACGCGCATCCTGCGGGACCCCCACGTCGCTATTACACGGAAGCCGAAGCTCAGCAGGCTGTGACGGATGCCGAAAAGGTGGTGACCTGGTGTGACGCGCATTTTGCGCATTGATGGTGCTCTGGTTCGCTCTCGTCCCGCAAAAAGCAAATGGCACAGGCGTTTTGCCTGTGCCTATTAAAACGCCGCGGGCGCGGCGGACACCAGAGTTAGAGTACAGTACCTTGGGAGGAGGGTTCTCACAGAGGTTGTTCCACACGTGTCCGTAATCTATACAGTGTCTGGCAAAAACACGGGTAAAAACTGGTAAGGGTTACAGGTTATCAGCGGGGTAAGGCTCGCCATCATGCACAGGTTGACTGGTACCCTGCTGAACGACCACGCGACACAGTCCTCTGTACTCGCACACCTTGCAATGGTCGCCGGGCGTGGGGGAAATATCGCCCGCAAGCAGTCGGTCCAGCAGTGCCTGCACTTTGCGCACGGCGTTTTGCTCGATAGCCCTCCAGCGTTCTTTGTGTACCCGTTGAACCACTCCGTAGCCCTCTTCCGGCTTTGTGTTCAGTCGGCGCAGCAGGTCCTCGCTGGCGTTGTCCGTGAACAGCACCCGGCATCGCTTGCCGTCCAGCGCACTGTCCAGCGCTACCGCCGCTGGCTTGAGCTTCCACACCTGCCTCAACGCGGCGGTGTACAGCACCGTCTGCAGGTCTTCGCCTGCCTGAATACTCTGCCACCATCTATCGGGCAGGTCGCGCTTGTAGTCCACAAGCACCGCCGCGCCCGTTTGCGGGCAGATGTCCACCCGGTCTATCCTGCCGCAGATGAGCATCTGGCGCTGGTCGGGCAGAATCATGCGCAGAGGGGACTTCGCCTCTTCGGCGCGTTCATCCTCTTCGTCCACAGCGGGACCGAACACCGCTTCCGTCAACAGCGTCTGCAAGCCGAAGCCGGTGTAGATGGTCTCCTCGCGCTCCAGCACCGAGCGTACCATGTCCTCGACCTGCTGTATCAGCAGATGCTGTTCGCCAGCGGGGCGGTCTATCGGATGTTGCTGAGCCACCTCCTGCAGGATTTGCTCTAACGGCTTTTCGGGCTGGCGTCGGCGGTGGTGCAGGATGGCGTGAAGCCACCTTCCCTGTCCGGCAGTGTAGTGTGTGCGTTCGGGACGCAGTTTCATCTCCCAGCGCACAAAGTGGCGGAAGGGGCACTGTTGCAGGTCCTCCAGTTCGGTGGCAGAGTAGGCTCTGGTGCCGATTTGTCGGGGAGGAGCACTCAGGCGAGGGAAATCGGGCAGGTAGCGCCACCGCCACCACCGCCGGCATCTGTCGGGATACTGCTCCAGCCACCTTTTCACGGTCTCGGCGGTCTGCCGGCGTTCCTGTTCGTCCATCGGTCTGCGCGTGTGGGGGTCACGGTCAAACAGCGAGTCCACCAGAGTGCGCTCTAGGTCGTTCTCGTCTATCGTTTGCGATAGCGGGGCGGTGATGTCGCTCAGACGCAGACTGCGCTGGATGATGCCGTCGCTGGGAAACAGCTCGCGCAGGGCACGTAGATAGAACGAGGACTGCGCGTCATGGTCTCCTTCGATACGTGAGTAGGTCAGCACCACTCTTTGCCGGGCGCAGGTCACGCATTGATAGAAGGCGAACCGCTCCATCGCCGATTGGTCTGCGGTGGTCTGCAGAGTTGCGGCGTTGCTGGCATTAAGCCAGCGGCGTTCCTCATCGCGCAGGAAGGCGTCTTCGGTTATGCGTCTGGGGAATCGCCCCTCCTGCATGCCCATGATGAAAGCCACGCGAGGGCTCAGGGGGCGGCTTCTGGCGGCTTCCAGCAGCCACACGACGTTGCGCAGGCTCTGCGTCTGTCTTCGCGGTGTTATCGCCCAGGCGCGCGTGACCATCTCCGCCCATCGTTCAGGGGTTCCTCCCGCCTCTCTGCCAAGCAGGGATGTTACCTGCTGGGCAACCTCCATTGCCTGTGCCAGCACGTCCTCAACTTCTGTTGTGTCGCCCCCGGATGTTTGCCCAAAGCCCATGCGGTTCAATCCTTTCTGAAGCTCGTCCAGCCATTGCTGAGGCGTCGTGCATTGGGAAATGGCTTGCGTGCACTCGATCAGAGTGCGCAACAGCGCGGCGGTCGGATTGCCTTCGCGTTCCATCTCGTTGGCAAGATGGAGCCAGCCGGAGGCGCCGCTTCGCACCCCCCGTCGCACCGCCAGCAGGCGCAGGTGGTCCACTTCCAGCACACCTATCGGCAGGTAGCCGCTCTTCAGCCAGCGCAGGATGCTATCGCGGGGATAGTCGTCTGCGTTCAGGCGCATCAGTTCGACCAGCGCACGCACCAACGGATGTTCGCCCAGAGTGCGTGTCTCAAAGCTCTGTGTGGGGATGCCAAACTGTTCAAATATCGCCTCTACGGTGGGCAGGATGCTGGCGATGTTGCGACACAGTACCGCTATCTCGCCCCACGCCATGCCGGTACGATGCAGGCGTACAATATCGCGAGCAACCATCTCCACCTCGGCAAGCAGGTGTGGGGCTTCCCATATCTCCACAGCGGGCGTCTGTTGGGAGGATTCCGCCAGGTGCGGAGAGGGAGCGAACAGGTGCACTGCAATGTGCCTGATAGCGGGAGCCACCCTCTCGTCGGCGGGTGCAGAAATCGGCACCTGCTTCAACTGAAAGTGTTCTTCCAGCCACTTCATGGTAGCGGAGGTGCTTTCAAACAGGGCGGGGCGTTGCGCATCCCAGCATAGCGTCACAATCACCTCGCAACCCGCCTCCGCCAGGGCACGTAGCAAATGCACCTCCGTTCCGCTGAAGCGCGAAAACCCGTCCAGCAAAACCCGCCGGGGCAGACGCTTGCGAGATGCCGGGTCGCGCAGTGCCTGACTCGCGAGCAGGTAGACGTCCTCCTCTTCGTGCCAGCCCCCGGCTTCAAGCAAGTGACGATAGTACCGCCATATCTGCGCCAGCACGGAGACTTTTTCCGCCTCCTCCGAGCAGTTCACCAGACTCTCCAGCATCTCGGCGGAGACGGCTTCGCGAGCCATCTCCCGCGCCCAGGAAGATAACAACGTCAGCATTCCCTCGCGCTCCATGGTGCGTTTCAGCGCGTCGTGCGCCTCCCCTAACGCCTGAACAGCCTCCTGCAGAAACCACCAGCGCAGGTGTGTCGGCACGGGATGTACGTCACGCGCCGTCGAGGCAACCTCCAGCGCGAAGGCATGAAAGCTGCGGGCTACCGTGTCGGCTGTGGCGGGAGGCATCCCTTCCGCCATGAGGATGGCGCGCGCCATCTGAGCCTGCAGTTCCGAAGGTAGCACCAGCCGCGCCCGCTCGCCCTCCTGCAGGCAGGTCTGGATGCACTGCCGGGTTTTGCCCCCCAGCGCAGGCGATGTCCATACCGTTAGCGATGGTTTCATCTCTTTTCCCGTTGATTCGCGCTCGCGAAAGGCAGTACACTATAATAGCATATTCGCGGTGGGGGAGCGGTTACCCCAGCGTGGAAAGGTTCAGGGAGATGGAACCGACAATTTTTGACCTCGACAGCACGACAAACCCGCCACCGAAGCCACCTGTGCGTGCCGAGCGTGGGCGTTCGCGATGGTTGGTGGCAGGGGTCTACCTGACCGCGGGGCTGGTGCTGGTATGGGTGTATGTATGGCGCTCGGCGCGTCCTGAGCCAGGGATGCTCCAGCAAGCCTACCTCATTCCCTCACCTGAACCTCTGAACCTCCCGCAGGTTCCTCCACCTGCTGTGATCATTACCGCGCCGCCGGCGCCGCAGGTGGTGCGGATACCGCCGCCTCGTCCCTCCCTGTGGGAAGTCCGCGCGGAGCTGAAACGGGGGCTGAGGGAGTGGGAGTATCCGCATTATGTCAATGCGCCCCACTACGGCTCGGGACCTGATAGCCCGCATCCATCCCAGATAGAACCTCACGTGGCGACAGCTCCCGTGCAGTAGGCTATTCCTGCGCCAGCACGGGAAACAGCTCTCCCGCCAGCGGCTCGCCGGGTGTCAGCCCCAGTCCATCGGTCACCACGTGCCCTTTGCCGCTGTATCCGGTGCCGTCCGCCATGTAGATGGTGACCATCGCGCGGCGCGGTCGGTCGGTATGGTTGGCGCCGGCGTAGTGGAAGGTTAAGCCATGGTGGAAGGTGCAGCTTCCCGCCTTCATGCGGGCGATGTATGGCGGTTTCACCTCTTTGTCAGGAACCAGAGCGAAGATGTCCTGCGGAGTCACCAGATTAATCGGCTCCAGCTCGCCCCACAGGTGCGAACCCGGAATGAACTGCATACAGCCGTTGTGCTCGTCCACATCGTCCAGCGCCATCCAGCAGGAGAGCTGGTCATAGCCAATCATGGGCCAATAGGGGCGGTCCTGGTGCCAGGGCGAGGGTTTGCTGTCGCCGGGCATCTTGGTCAGCAGGTGGTCGTGCCACAGGCGGATTGCCCGGGCGCCAATCAGCTGACGTGCTATCTCGGCGATTTTGGGGCTGAGCACGTACTGGCGAATGCCTTCGTGCACGCGCCACAGGTTGACCTTCTGCACAAACACCTTCTCGTACTCGGGATTGTTCGCGGAGGTTTCAATTTTTGGGTCAAATCGCTGGCTCAGCACTTCGTCGGCGGCGGTGCGCAACGCCTCCAGCTCATCCGCGCTGAGCACATCGTTCAACTGCACAAAACCGTTCTCGCGGAAGAAGGCAACCTGCTCGGCGGTCAGCGGATACCGCTCCATCGTCCGTCTGTTCCTCCTTTTAGCATGGATAACTGTTTGCAGGCAGTATACCATCCTTGAAAGGAAGGCGTCAATCGCCAGCGGCAGGAGTTTATCGCTCCTCTGGTGAAAGCACCAGTAGGATGGAACCTGAGCATACAGGAGGCAACTCTTTATCGATGCAACCTCACACTTCAACACCAATTGTGCAAACCAAACACAGTGCCCATGCCTGTCTGAAACCTGTGGGTGTGGCAGAGGTAAAGTTAACGGGTGGGCTGTTGGAGGAACGTTATCGGACGAACCTCGAGGCGAGTATCCCTGCGGGATGGCAGCAGTTATGGGAAAGCCACACTGTGCCCAACTTCTACGTGGTCAGCGGAAGACACCCCGGAGAGGTGAAGGGACCCCGCTACATCGACTCCGACGGCTACAAGTGGCTGGAAGGGGCGAGCTGGGCGCTGGCGCATCACGGCGACGACCAGCTAAGACAGTGGGTGGCAGAGTTCGTAGATGTAATTGCGGCGGCGCAGGAGCCGGATGGCTACCTGAACACGCAGTTCATGGGCGAGCGGACTTCCCGGCGCTTTACCGACCTGAACCATGCGCATGAGATATACTGTTTCGGGCATCTGACGCAGGCAGCGGTGGCACACCACCGGGTAACCGGCGAGCGGAACCTGCTAGACGTCGCCATCCGCTATGCCGACCTGCTGTATCGGCTGTTCGGTCCCGAGGGCAGGTGGGGCACCTGCGGGCATCCCGAAGCGGAGATGGCGCTGATCGAGCTGTATCGCGAGACAGGCGAGAAGCGTTATCTGGAACTTGCCTCGCGCATGATTGACGCACGAGGACGTAAACCGCCCGTGCTGGACGGCTCACACTACCTGCTGGACCACGCGCCCTTCCGCGAGCAGCGGGAGGCGGTCGGTCATGCGGTGCGTGCGCTGTACCTGTACGCGGGGGCAACCGACCTGTATATGGAGACGGGCGAACCTGCGCTGATGGAGACGCTGAACGCGTTGTGGCATGACGTCTTCATGCGCAAGATGTACGTTACCGGCGGTCTCGGCGCACGCTATGAGGGCGAGGCGTTCGGGCTGGCGTATGAACTGCCCAATCTGCGCGCCTATGCCGAGACCTGCGCTGCTATTGCGGGTTTCATGTGGAACTGGCGGATGCTACAGGTGCAGCCGGATGCTCGTTACGCCGACATGATGGAGCTTGCCCTGTACAACGGCATCCTGTCGGGGCTGTCGCTGGAGGGCACGCGCTATTTCTATATGAACCCGCTGGAATCGCGCGGCGGCTACGAGCGGCAGGCGTGGTTCGGCTGTGCCTGCTGTCCGCCCAACATCCATCGCACCCTCGCATCCCTGCCCGGATACCTGTACAGCCTGGAGGAAGGCACGGTGTACGTTCACTTCTACGCCTCCAGCGAGCTGAACACGAGGCTACCGAACGGACAGCCGGTGCGCCTGCAGGTACAGACCGATTACCCCTGGTCTGGCGATATATCCGTGCGACCGTCTGCTGGCAGGTATCGGCTGGCGCTTCGCGTACCCGGCTGGGCATCGGGTGCGGAGGTGCGCGTGAACGGTCATTCGGCGGATGCGGAGGCTGTTCCCGGTACGTACCTGGTTCTGGAGCGCGACTGGCAGGAGGGCGACGAGGTGCAGGTGCACCTGCCGATGTTTGTGCAGGTGGTGCGTGCCAACCCGCGCGTGGAAGAAGACCGTGCCAGCGGCGTGCTGATGCGCGGACCGGTGGTGTACTGCGTGGAGCAGGTGGACGTGCCCGACGGCAACCTGATGGAGCTGTACCTGCCTGCCGATACGGGTGGGCTGGAGGCGCAGTACGACAGCTCTCTGTTGAAGGGGGTTGTGGCGATTACCGGCAGTGCCCTGCTGGATACCGTTGCGCGTGAGGAGCAGCCGCTGTACGTGCCCATGCACCGCTACGAGCCACCCCGATGGCGCGAAGTGCAGGTGCGCTGGGTACCCTACTACGCCTGGGCGAACCGGGGCGCCAGTGCGATGAAAGTGTGGCTGCCGCTGGCGTTGCAGCCATAAGAGACAGGGGACGGGGGCTACTGCCCCCGCCCTCCTACCCACCATGAGGGAGCACAGTTAACCAAGCAGTTGAGACACCACCAGTGTTGTGGGAACCCCGACCAGTACACCAAGTACGCCTGGCACTACAAATACCAGCAACAGCAGAAGGATGGGACCGAATCGGAACATGGTGAGCTCGTAGCGGTAAGCCGTCTCGGCTGGAAGCAGCCCCGACAGAATCTTGGAGCCATCCAGCGGGGCAATGGGTATCAGGTTGAAGAACATCAGTCCGATGTTCATATACACCATGAAAATCAGGAACTCTATCAGGCTCGGCGTCATTTGAGGTGCAAACGTGCGTGTCGCTACAGCCAGCACCAGCGCGAACAGCAGGTTGGAGAGCGGTCCCGCCGCTGCCACCAGCATCATATCCCGGCGGGGGTGACGGAAGTTCGCCGGGTTCACCTGTACCGCCTTGCCCCAGCCGATGCCGCGCGCGCCTGTAACCACCATCAGTATCACCATCAGCGTGCCAAGCGGGTCCAGGTGGTCAATGGGGTTCAGCGAAATCCTGCCCTGTCGCCTGGGGGTGGGGTCACCCAGCCGGTCGGCGGTGATGGCGTGCGCGAACTCGTGCACGGTAATGCATAGCACGAACGCCAGTATTTGCATGAAGACAAAGTTCCAGTCCATCGGTCCCATAAAATAGCCGTATCCTCCTGCGGCGGTGTGTCAACGATTCTGAATACGCACACCAGCCTCTGCAAGTTTCGGTCATATCCAGGCGTATTTAACCTAACCCCCAGCCCCTTCCCTGCAAGGGAAGGGGAGCCTCGCCTCTCCCCGCGTCGGGGAGAGGTCGGGAGAGAGGTTCATTCGCTCCCCAGATTGTGAGTACGTCTTACCCAACGGGCGAGGGCTGTTCGGTGCGTAATCGCTCCGGCACACGGTCGTGCGCCAGGAGGTCATCCAGCGTCTCGCGCTCCACGATAATCTCAGCGCGCCCCTCGTTCACCAGCACCATCGCCGGGCGAGGGAAGCGGTTGTAGTTACTGCTCATGGCGTAGTTGTACGCGCCGGTGGAGGGCACTGCCAGGATGTCGCCCGGTTCTGGATAAGCAATGGCGACGTTGCGAATCAGGATGTCGGTCTCGCAGTGCTTGCCGGCGATGGTGACCACCGTGTTCGCTGGCTGGTTTGCCTTGTTCGCGATCATCGCGGTGTACACGGCATCGTAGAGCTGCGGGCGCGGATTGTCCGACATCCCGCCATCTACCGCCACGTAGGTGCGCGTGCCTGGCGGCTGGTGAATCGGCACCTGCTTGATGGCGCCGACGGTGTACAGCGTTACCCCCGCTTCCCCAACCAGCGACCGCCCCGGCTCCTGCAACAGCGTGGGATAGGGCAGGTTGCGCCTCTCCAGCTGTTCCACCAATACGCTCACGATTCGCTCGGCGTATTGGTCAAAAGTAGGTGGCTGATGGCTTTCGATGTAGCGGATGCCCAGCCCGCCACCGATGTTCAGTTCTTCCACCGTGTACCCCGCCTGTTTGCGCAGGGTGTGCATGAAGTCCACCATAATCTTGGTGGCGCGTTCCTGCGCTTCCGTGTCCAGCAGTTGCGAGCCGACATGGCAGTGGATGCCCTTCAGCACCAGGTGGGGCGATGCCAGCGCACGACGCACCCCCTCCAGGGCGTAGCCGTTGCGGATGTTCAAACCGAACTTGGTATCTGCCTGTCCGGTGCGGATGAAGCGGTGCGTGTGTGGGTCAATGCCGGGGGTCACCCGGATCAGGATGTTCACCTGCTTGCCCGCCTCTGCGGCGACGCGCTCCAGCATCTCCAGTTCCAGCAGGTTATCCACCACCACGCGCCCAACGTCGTGCTGGACAGCCATCTGCAGTTCAAAAAGCGATTTATTGTTGCCGTGAAATACCAGCTTGTGGGGCGGGAAGCCCGCTTTCAGCGCGGTATACAGCTCGCCCGCGGAGGCGACATCCAGGTCGTAGCCCTCCTGCATCACGATGCGCGCCACCGCCATACACAGCAGGGCTTTGCCCGCATACGCAATCTCGTTTCGGGGATAACGTTTCTCGAAGGCGCGGCGATACTCGCGCATGTTCTGGCGGAATGTCGCTTCGTCGAGCACATAAAGCGGTGTGCCGAACTGCCTTGCCAGCTCCACCGCATCACAACCGCCGATTTCCAGATGTCCTCGCTCGTTAATCCGTTGGGTTCCTAACAGTAACATCCTCTCTTCTCACGTATTTCAGAATGTTTGAGGTCAATGCAAAGTATATCATCTATCGCGCCTTAAACTCAAGGGCATGTAAGCGTCCACCCCTATCTCCTTTCTCCCAGAGCGTTGGAAGAGGACCAGAAGATGAGGAATCTCACCACTCCATTTGACAGTTTGCCCACAAGTACGATATACGTAGAGTGGTTGATTTAACGGTATGCGGCGGTGCTTTGAAGGGAGGTGTCCAGCATGTCGATGCGGGCAGGCGTAGATATCGGCTCCGGCACGATGAAAGCGGTGATTCTCCTTCCCGACGGCTCTGTGCGCTCTTTCCCCGTTCGTCCTGTGCAGGCGCGTCCTCTTCTGCGGGCAAAAGAGCTATTCCACGAACTGCTGGAAAACGGTATTGAAGAGATCCCACTTGCGCTGACGGGTTCAGGTGGGGTTGCGGTGGCAAAAGCCATCGGCGCGACGGCAGTGGATGAACCCGTTGCCCTCACCGCCGCCGTCAACCGGTTCTACCCGCAGGTGCGCACCCTGATTGAGATGGGCAGAGAGTGTCAGAAGCTGCTGGTGTTTGAAAAAGATGAACGTTCGGGGCGATTGAACCTTTCCGATTGCGATATGGGTGACCGCTGTGCGGCGGGAGCCGGCGCGTTTCTGGAACACATGGCGGTGCGATTGAACTTCGGCAGTATTGAAGAGTTCGCGCAGGTCGCCCTGCGTACCGAAAAGCCCGCTTCCCTCTCCGGGCGGTGCAGTGTCTTCACTGAATCGGACATCGTGCACCTCTACCAGAAAGGCACTCCGCGCGAGCGCATCGCCGCTGGTATCCATCAGGCTATCTGTCGCAACTTCTGCAACCGCATCGCCCGCAGTAAAGAGATTCTGCCGGAGGTGGCGTTCATCGGAGGGGTGGCGGAGAACCCGGCAATGGTGCGCTTCCTCACACAGGAGCTGGGCATTGACCATCTGCTGGTGCCAGAACACCGGCGCGAAATCGGCGCGATGGGCGCGGCGCTGTGTGCCCGGCAGACCGTCAACCTGCGCGAAGCGATTGCACGGCTGGAAGAGCAGATTGCTCGCCCGGTGACCTACGCCAGCGCAGGGGCACTGCGCTTCGAGCGGTCGCAAATCCTGCAGGCTCCTTCTCAGGACGGTTTCCTGCGCGAGGTTCCCGTCGCCGCGCTGGGCGTGGACATCGGTTCGGTATCCACCAAAGCCGCGCTGGTGACCGAGCGCGACGGGCAGGTGGTGGTGCTGGCGAGCTACTACCGCCGTACCGATGGCGATCCCCTCTCCGCCGTGCGCGACACCATCTCCCAGATCCATCGGCAGATTCAGGAGAAGGGCTACCGCCTCGGCAAGGTGGTGGCGGCGACCACCGGCTCGGGGCGATACCTTACCGGCGATTTCATCGGCGCAGACCTCATCCGCAACGAAATCACCGCGCAGGCGAGCGGCACGCTGGCGTTCATCCGCGACGTGGACACCATCCTCGAAATCGGCGGGCAGGACTCCAAATACATCCGCCTCGACGGCGACGTGGTGGTGGACTACGAGATGAACAAGGCGTGCGCGGCGGGCTGTGGCGCGTTTTTGGAGAAGCAGGCGGCGAAGCTGGGCATCCCGATTGAGGAGTTCGGCGAGCGTGCGCTGAGGGCGATGGACCCGCCGCACATGGACTGGACGTGTACCGTCTTCACCGAAAGCGCAATGGTGTACTTCCAGCAGGTGGGCGTGCCGGTGGAGGAGCTGTGCGCGGCGGTCTGCCTGGCGGCGGTACATAACTACCTGAGCAAGAACGTGGGCGGCAGACCCATCGGCGAGCGGGTGGCGTTTCAGGGCGCAGTGGCGTTCAATAAAGGCATGGTGGCGGCGTTCGAGACGGTGCTGGGCAAGCGAATTATCGTGCCGCCCTATCCTCACCTCACAGGCGCAATCGGGGTGGCTCGCCTCGCACTGAAGGAGGCTCCGGCGGTGTCGCGCTTCCGCGGCTTCGAGCAGGTGGCGGAGGGGCGTTATCAGGTCGGCTCCTTTGAGTGTCACGGTTGTGCCAACGCCTGCGACGTGAACACCTTCCAGATACCCGGTGGGCGCAAGTTTTTCTACAACGACCGATGCGAGCGATTCGGCTCGGCAAACCGCACCCGCTCGGAACGCAAGCTGCCCGACCTGTTTGCCGAGCGCGAGGAGAAACTGCTGGAAACATACGACCGCAAACCGCCCGAAGGGGCACGGCGTATCGGCATCCCGCGCGTGGGCATGTTCTATGAGTACTATCCGCTGTACAAAGCCTTTTTCACCGAACTGGGCTTCGAGGTAGTGCCGTCCGATAAACCCAACCGTCATATCGTGCGCGATGGGCTGGTGACGGCGCACAGCGAGTTCTGCTTCCCCATCAAGGCGGCGCACGGGCATGTGCTGAACCTGCTGGAAAAGGGTGTGGACGTCCTGTTCGTGCCCGGCGTGATTTCCGCCGAACAGCCCGACCCGCATATCCGCAAGTCGCTCACCTGCCCCTACCTGCAGGCGCTGCCCGAACTGCTGGCGACCTACTGCCGTGTGTCCGACAAAGGCGTGCTCTACCTCGCGCCACGCATCCACTTCCAGCGCGGCAAACGACATCTCCAGCGCGTGTTTACGGAGGTAGCGAAACGGCTGGGCAGGAGCAGGCGTGAGGCTCTGCGTGCGTTGGACGTCGGACTGGACGCCCTGCAACGCTTCCGCCAGTGGCAGCGCGGGCGCGGGCAGGAGATTCTGCGCTCGCTCGCGGACGACGAGACCGCTTTTGTGGTGGTGGGCAGACCATATGTGCTGTACGACGAGACGGTCAACACCAACATCGGCAAGAAGATACGCGATATGGGCATCCTGCCCATCCCCCAGGACTTCCTGCCGATAAACGACGTGCATGTCTGCGACACGTGGAAGGCGGTCAATCCGCGCCAGATCCAGCGCAAGCTGGCGGTCGCTCGCATCGTGCGCGAAGACCCTCGTCTGCGGGCGGTGGTGCTGACTTACTTTGGCTGCGGACCCGACTCGTTCGCCAATCCTTTCTTCAAAGATGAGCTGAACGAGCCGTGCTGTGTCCTGCAGATTGACGAACACACCGCCGATGCAGGTATCATCACGCGGCTGGAGGCTTTCGCCGACACCGTGCGCGGACACCGACAGCCGACCCCTGCACCTGTCATTCGCGCCTCTGCCATCAGTCCGCAACGGGCACAGGGCAGGCGTGTGTGGGTTCCTTATGCCTCGGAGGGGGCGAAGGTGATAGCCGCTGCGCTGAGAGCCTGTGGCGTGGATGCGGAGCTGCTTCCGCCCTCGCCCGACCCTGCGCTCAAACGCGCCCGCACCGTCATTACCGAGGACGTGTGCCTGCCCGCGTTCATGACTACCGACGACATCCTTTACCGCGTCAGCCAGCCCGACTTTGACCCCGAACGCGAGGCGTTTTTCATGGGCAGTAGTGACGGACCGTGTCGCTTCGGCATGTACCACATCCTGCAGAAGCGCATCCTGGAGAAGATGGGCTTGCACACGGTGGATATGGTCACCCTCGGCACGGGCGATGAGGAGAACGGGCTGGGCACGCTGTTCGCGATGGTCGCCTGGGACACTCTGGTGACACACGACCTCCTGCAGAGGATGCTCCACCGCACGCGCCCGTACGCCCTTAACCCTGCGGACGCCGACGCCATCTATCGGAAATATCTGGATGCGCTTTGCGATATGCTTCCCGAACATCGGCGGCGCGTGCAGGAAGGTTGGAACGCCATCCGCTCTCTGTTGAGCACCAGACACCTGGAACCGTTGCAGGAGCTGCTGTCGCAGGCGCAGGAGGAGTTTCGGCAACTGCCCAAACGTCAGGAGCGTCGTCCGCTGATTGGCGTGGTGGGCGAGTTCTACGTGCGCATCCATGAGGGGGCGAATCAGGACGTGATACGGCGCATTGAAGCGCTGGGCGGCGAGGCATGGCTGGCGCCCGCCACCGAGTTCTTCGCCTATGCCAACTGCATCGGCATGATGAACGAGCGTAACCGCTGGCTGGATACCCTCCGACGCGAACATCTGGTGAACTTCCTCGTGGCTTGGATTAACCATCGCCTTGCCAAACGCGAGGAGCACACGCTGGCAGAGGTGGTGCACGAAACACTGGGCGACTATCCCGACATCAGCGCAGATGAGGTGATTCGGCTCGGCTCGCAGTTTGTGCATCCCGATTTCGGTGGCGAGGCGATATGCAGTCTGGGCAAGGCAGTGGACTTCGCACGGCGTGGACTGGCGGGCATTGTGGCGGTGCGCCCGTTCGGTTGCATGCCCGGCAACGTGGTGTCGGCGTTCACACGCGAACTGCGCCGCCGCTACGGCAACATCCCCATGCTGAATCTGGACTATGACGGCTTTGTGGACGCCAGCCGCGACATGAAGCTGGCGCACTTCATCTGGCAGGTAAAGGAACGCTGGAGGGGCAGTGAGCCGGAGACCTTCGCCCTGGTCTCCGCCGAGTCACGCCCATTCAGCGGGGTATCTCCTTTGGAGTGCTGAAGCTTGCTTCAGCGATCTACACCGGCGGCTATAACCTGCGGAGCAGGTTTTGCCAGGTGTAGCCTGCGACTTCCGGTCGCAAGGGCATAAAAAGGAAAGCATCCCTGCAACTGGAGGTTGCGGGCTGTGCTGAAGCATGGCTTCAGCACTCCATAAACCTGCTTCAGCAGGTTTCGTCTTGTATCGCCTGCGACTTCCAGTCGCAAGGGTGGGGTGAAAGGGCGGCTTTGAACTGCTAGAGCTTGCTTCAGCAGGACATACCTGCAGAGGTCTGACCCTGCAGGGCGCGCATATCATAGCACATTGCACGAATTCTCCACAAAAATCATAGCACACTTCGGTTAAATCACCTCGATCATCAGCCTGAGCCGAAGGCGAAATACCAGGAAGGTCATAGTTGTGATGTTATCAAATCGTCTTTTTACTTTCTAAAATTGTCGCTAAAAATGTAATAATGGAATATATCAAAAACTCGTATAAAAACGAGCCTAAAGCCCTTGACAAACGCAACAGGGTACTGTATAGTGTAAGCAATGGTATTGCCATAGCAGTCATAGCAGGGGCTGAAACGATGATACCGCTACACCTGAACCCTCATCTGCGCACGCCGCTCTACGTGCAAATCGTAGAGCAGGTGGAAGCAGCGGTAAACGCCGGACAACTGACGCCCGGCACACCGCTGTGGTCGGCGCGTACCATTGCCCGACACTACGGCATCAGCTACCAGACCGCCGAGCGTGCGCTGACCCTGCTGGCGCAACGAGGGGTGGTGGAGCGGACGCGCCGCGGCACGGTGATTGCGGTCAGTCGCCCCAAACAGCCGGTGCAACAGCATCTGGTCGCGCTCATCTACACCTGGCAGATACCCGGAGCACGTCCTTCGTATTCGGTGGGCGAGATGCGCATGTTGCACGCGGCGGCGGAGGAGTGCGCCCGACACCTGTGGGGGAGCCTTCTGCTTCACTTCCCCGACCGGAGCGCGTCCGCCAGTTACCTGCAGGAGTGGGAGCGTTATCACCGTTTTGACGCTGCGCTGGTGTTCGGTCCCCTGCATGAAGAGGGCTTGCTGTGGATGCAGAGGCGGGGCTATCCGGTGGTGATTGTGGATGCGGAGCCGGAAGTGCCCATTCCCCGTGTGGTACAGGCAAACCGCGATGGCACCAGGCAGGCGGTGCGTGAACTGATTCGCCTGGGGCATCGGCGTATCGGTTTCTTCACCGGACATTACATGCCTCATTACGCCCAGCGTTTCGAGGGCTATATGGACGCCCTGCTGGAAGCGGGCATTACTCCCGAAGCGAATTGGGTGATGCAACATGGTCGTCCTCGTCCGACGGTTCAGGAGGCACTGAGGCGTCTGCTGGAGGTACGTCCCCCCCTGACGGCAATCGTGGGAGCGTCGGACATTCTGTTAGCGTTCGCCTATCCCGCGATTACGGAGATGGACGTGAAGGTGCCGGAGGATTTGTCGCTCATCGGCTTTGACGACGAGCCTTTCTGCACCACCATGCAGCCGCCTCTTTCGTCGGTGCGGGTGGATCTTGAGCAGATGGCGCGGACGGGTGTGCGCCTGTTGATGGACATGATGGAGGGCAAGCCTGTGCCTCATCGGGTGGAAGTACCGGCGCAGGTGGTTCTGCGCGAATCGTGTGCGCCGGCTAAAACGATACAAACAACCTGAAAACCGAAGGAGGGTTCTGAGATGCAAACCAAACGTGGATTCACACTGATTGAGCTGCTGGTGGTCATCGCGATTATCGCGATACTGGCGGCGATCCTGTTCCCTGTCTTCGCTCAAGCCAGGGAAAAAGCAAGGCAGACTTCGTGCCTCTCGAACATGAAGCAGATTGGCACGGGAGCGCGAATGTATGTAGAAGACTATGATGGTATGTCTATCTGGGACACATACTGGCAGTTTACCCATTTTCCAAATACGTGGTCTGGGTTTATTCTGCCGTATGTGAAGAATGAAGACATCTTTCGCTGCCCAAGCCACGGAGTGCCCAGGAAACCCTGGAATACCGACCCATATGATTGGGTTCCCGAGTGGTACTACAAGAGTTACGGCATTAACGTGTATGGTGCCGTAATCTACATCAAACCGGACAACACGGTCAGTGAGTTCATGCTCGATCTGATCAAGCGTCCCGCGGAGCGTATCTGGTTCTTCGAGGTCTACGACGCGGACGATAATGACCAGGGGCTTGGCTACAATGCAACATGGGGTCCAAGCCATTGGGCTTTCCGTCATACGAATGGCATGAACGTCACTTTCATTGACACTCATGCCAAGTACGTATCCCGCAACGTACTGGAGGGCTGGTGGAATGACCGTTCCACTAATCCCTGCACGGGTAGATACCTGTACATCTACTATCCCTGGTCATCGGATAACTCCTGTCCGGGGCTGTAGAGGAAGCACATGAGAAGGCAGATTAGTCCTGTCTGGGTAGTAGTGGCTATCGCAGTAGTTGTCGTCGGGTTTATCATAGTTTTCATGCGGTCAGGGATGGCACCTGCTCCGCGTACCGATGAAAAAAGTCTGCAGAGCCACTACCCTGCACCCAAAATACCGCCCCTAGAGGGCGCGCCGCGATAGCAACACGGGGAGGGGATGTTTCCCCTCCCCAGTCAAAACTTTACGGACGAACAAGCATGCCAGAGTAGCATGTGGCTGTATAGCCCCCGCTTCCGTAAACGATGAATGTGTAGCCATACTTTGCACCCTGGCTCAGAAAAACAGAATACGGGAATCGTGTAGTGTTAATCTCCCAGATTGTAGTATCCAGAGCGGTGCTACCCCAAGCAATCCTGTAATACTTCATTGGTTGCCCCGTATCTTCTGACCAATGTCCTATCCAAAGCTCCCATCCGGTGACCTGCTCGCCACCGGTTGGCATTGCACGAGCACAAACAACGTCAGGTTGTGGGCCGTATGGGCGGGTCACCGCAAAGAAAATGTCGTATGCGTAGACGGTGTTGCAAGCCAATACGACCAAGAGAAGCGACGAAAGTAACACCTTTGTTCGAGACATTTTGTCCATTCCTCCTCAGTTTGTTGTTACATTTGATTTATTCACAACATCAAAGGATTCCCCCCTGCTCATGAGCCAGGATTGATTGTTGACTTTGGCACAGGTATAAGATAGTTGTGCTCGTATGCCCTCTTAAAGGGTTGACATAAACAGGAGCGGCTGATGACACCGCTCCTGTTGCGCTTCTATACCTCGACACGGGAGCCTGCCTGCCTGTATAATCTTACTCGGCTGAACAGGAGGAGAAGAGATGCCCGACACAGGCTTTCCGCGGCGTGTTACCGACTTTCGCGGCAGAACACTGCTGTTGCGCCAGCCGCCCAGGCGTATCGTCTCGCTGACGCCGGGCACCACCGAAACGCTCTTCGCCATTGGCGCGGGCAGGCAGGTGGTGGGGGTGACCGCTTACTGCGACTATCCGCCCGAAGCCAAACGCCTGCCCAAAGTGGGCGATATGCGCACGGATGTGGAGGCGGTGGTCGCCCTGCGCCCCGACCTGGTGGTGGCGGATGGCGTGCTGAACCGGCGATTTATTCCCCAGCTGGAGCGATTGAAACTGCCTCTGCTGGTGATTGCGCCCAAAAGCTGGCTGGACGTGGCAAAGGTAATACGTCTGCTGGGCAAAGCCACCGGGCACGACCGCACCGCCGAAACGCTGGCAAGCCGATTCGAACAGGAGGAACGCAAGCTCCGTTCGCGCCCTGCAAATCCTCATCCCGTCAGTGTGCTGTTCACGCTGAATGTGGAGCCTCTGCCGATGTGGGTAGCCGGGCGCGACCTGTTTGTGAACGATATGATTCGTCTGGCAGGCGGTCGCAATGTCGCAGAAGACGGTGGGACGAACTACTATGCTATATCCACAGAGGTGTTGCTGACGAAAGACCCCGACGTCATCATCACCACCGTGCCGGCGGACAGGTTGTCGCCCCTGCGCGAGCACCCGGTGCTGAGGCGACTGAAGGCGGTGCGCAACGGGGCGGTGTACAGCGTGGACTCCAACCTTTTCGTGCGCCCCACCCCGCGCCTGTTGAAGGGGCTGGAAGTGTTGAGAAAGATTCTGGCGGAGGCGAAGAGGCGTTAGCCGATGACCTCGCAAGCAGGAAAGCGTGTTTGGCTGATACTGCTTCTTGGCGCGGTGGTCATCGTCACGGCGGTGGCAGGGCTGTGCCTGGGGGCAGAGAGGCTGTCTCCCGGGCAGGTATGGCATATCCTGCGCGAGGGCGTCGGCGCGGGCGATACTTCCGGGCTGATTGTGTGGCAACTGCGACTGCCCCGCATGGCGATGGCGGCGCTGGTGGGCGTATTGCTCAGCGTGGCGGGCGTCACCCTGCAGGGACTTTTGCGCAACGACCTCGCCGACCCCTACACAACGGGAGTCTCATCCGGCGCGGCGATGGGCGCATCGGCGGCGGTGCTGGCAGGCTGGGAGGCGAAGTGGCATGGCTTTGGCGTGCCAGCAGCGGGGTTTGTGTGCGCGATTGGCGCTGCCGTGCTGGTGCTGATGGTAGCCAGACGCGAGGGTTCCCTGCGTGTTTCGGTGTTTCTGCTGGCGGGGATTGTGGTTGGTTCGTTCATGTGGTCGGTGGTCACCTTAATGCTCACGCTGGCAGGCGCGGACGTGGGGCGGGTGCTGTTCTGGCTGATGGGCAGTTTCGCCGATGCCGAGTGGACGCGCGTCAGGTTGTTATTGCCCTTTGTGCTGGTGGGGGTGCTGGGACTGCGGGCGATGGCTTACGGGCTGAACGCCTTTGCGCTGGGCGAGGAGAGCGCGGCGCATCTGGGCTTTGACGTGGAGCGGTTGAAACGCTGGGCGATTGTGCTGTCTGCGCTGTGCACGGCGGCGGCGGTGTCGGTCAGCGGTATTATCGGCTTCGTGGGGCTGGTAGTGCCGCACATGGCGCGACGGTTGTTTGGCGCAGACCACCGCCAGCTTGGTCTGAGTGCAGGGGTGCTGGGAGCGGTGCTGATGGTCTGGGCGGATACTCTGGCGCGAAGCATCGCCCGCCCGGCTGAGATTCCCGTGGGGGTAATCACCGCTCTGCTGGGTGCGCCTTTCTTCATCACCCTGCTTCGCAGGGAACGTTTGGTATAACCACTGTCGGGAGGGAAGCATGGCGAAAAAGGAGAACACGGAGCGCAAACCTTCTACCGAGCAGGCGATTATTGAAGAGGCACGGCGTGAACTGCGCACCATCTGGTGGCGCTACATGTTCTGGATAACGATATTGATGTTCGTTGCGCCGGTGGTGATGACCGTTCTGGGCGCGCTGTTGAAGCTGAGGCAGTGGAACTTCCTGCTGTTGAACTTTGTGGTGGTATTCATACTGGTGCAGGTGATGATGTGGCAGGTGCGTCAGAACTACCGGCGGCTGAAGGATTTGGGGCGCACGGCGGTGCAGAAACACCTCTGGCAGGCGGCGCGGGTCGCTCTGGAGCCGTTCACGCGCTTCGGCAATCGGGGTTTTGACTGGGACGGCGAAGCGCACTATCTGTTAATGCGTGCGTACCAATCCTCCGGCGAGGCGCAGAAGGCGATGAAGGTGCGCGAGTTCCTCCTGCGTAACCGACGAGGCAAGTGGGTGGAACGCGCTCGCAAAGCGACCCTTCCTGAACAGGCGGATTAGTTGTCCTCGTCTTCGTCCTCGAAGTCGAAGCCTTCTATGTCCTCAAGGTCCATACTGGGGTCGGTGTAGCGTCCGATTTCCTCCGCGCGGAACACGTGCACCACGAAGTCGTCGCGCTCGAAACGAGGCATGTAGCTGGACACGATGTCCTCATCAATGGTCGCGATGAGCGCTTCTTCCTGTTCCGGGGCGAAATCGCCCTCCAGCAGCAGGGTGGCATAGATAGTGCCGGAAGCATAGTGAATATCTACCTGACCCACTCGCTCGTTGTTGCGCCATATCAGGTAGATTTCTGAGCTTTCGGTGCGAACCAGACGGTTCAAGCGCACGTTGTTCATTCCACTTCTCCTATAGTTTGTTCAGTGGTCTGACCTGCACATGCGACTCGCCGCGCGCCACGAAGAAGCGTACCGCCTGCATTTCTGCTTCCACCAGGTAGCTGTGTTTGCCGATGGTTACCTTCACACCCGGGTACACCGTTCCCATCACCACGACCTCTGCCCGGATAGGAGCGTTGACCTGAATGGTGATGGTGCGCTTCTCGTGTTGAAGCTCCTTCAGCCGCGCTTCCAGGCGGCGACGGTGTGCAATCAGCCGTTGAACCGCCTCCTTTTTCTCCGGCGAAGTGACCTCCGCGGTGACCGAGGCGAACGGGCGCAGGGCGGTGTTGATTTTCTGTATATTATCCTCACACTGGCGTATCTCCTCTGCAATCTCAAACAACCGCTCGTCGCCCAGGGTATCCACTCCTGCCACCACTTCGGTCGGGATCCACGAAGGCGTACCTATAGTATACGCCTCTACTCCTTCAAATGCCACTATGCGCCCGCCCACAATCTGCACATCCTCTTTCAGCGCAATCACCCGACGCCGCGTGCTCAGGGTACAGTCGCTCACGCTCGCTCTCAACAGGATGTTCCCGTCTGCCGCGATGTCTGACCTCTGCGCTCCGCTGTGCAGGTAGCAGGTTCCCCGCACATTCAACGACGCCCCCTCGCATCGCCCACCGATGGCAGCATCACCATACACGCGCACCTGTGCCCCGGGCAGAAGGTTGCCGCTCAGCACCAGTGCATGCGGAAATTGCTGTGCCCCCTGCAGGTCGCCCTGAAGTGGTTGCGCGGGCAGGACACACAGTTTATCACCGGAGAGATACACGTACCCCGATTTCTCGGCGGTGAACTGCAGGTTGTCGTCGGAGGCGATGACGCCCTCTCCCGCTCGCAGGTTTGCATCTCTACCCGGTCGCTGGTGCACGGTCTGAGGGGGAAAAGTTATTGTGCGCCCCGGGCGACCGTGGTTCGCCGGCACGACGGTGGCAATCAGCTGACCAGCCTGAATGTAACGGGCGGGGTCTATCTGCAGATAGTCTATACTGCCATCGGGTAGCAGAGGCAGAGGACGCAGAACAGCCTCCTCCGACAGGCGGTAATTGACCTTCGCGTCGGTGCCGTGAATGGGCAAAACGCCCTGCGCCACCACCGCCTGCACTTTGGTTGCCATGTTCGTTGCCCGCTCGATAGTATCCCGAATAGCCTGTTCGTCAATGCCGTAAGCAACGCCCATCTCCTTCAGCGCCTTGACGACATCCGCAGTGCGTACCGGGTTGCCATCTCCCTGCGGGGGAGTGACCAGCAGTATCGCCTGCGTCTTATCCTCGTTAAAGAACACCCAGAAGTTGCCATCCACAGATGCCCGCTGTGGAATGATGCTCATTGTGTTCCTCCCTCAGGCAAAACAAGGACTGCCCTCCCCTGTGAATATTGCC
Source organism: Chthonomonadia bacterium (assembly GCA_013314755.1). Taxonomy (GTDB): domain Bacteria; phylum Armatimonadota; class HRBIN16; order HRBIN16; family HRBIN16; genus HRBIN16. The sequence continues at coordinate 24,434 of JABUFA010000004.1, read as the reverse complement.
TGTGCCTGTAGTATTATCGGAAGAAGCCGGGCAGTTGCTGAGGCAGAAGGGAATCCCGACAAGCTGGTCAAATTAAACGATTAAGAAATACCGATAATAAGAGAAACCGTTTAGCGAGGGGGAACCCGATGCTTTTCTGGCGCAAATGGACAGTGCCTTACTCGACCAGCGTGAGGGAGGCGCGCGTTGCGGAGCCGGTGTCTGCTGCGGTGAGCATACCCGGGCGTGCGTTGAGCCTTCGCGCATGGATTATCGGCATCATTTGTGTGATTCTGGTTGACCTGTGGATTCACTGGGCGGAGCTGGTGCTGGGACAGCGTGGACACACCGCACTGGCGAACACCTCTATTCCGGTGGGAGCGTTCAACGCACTGGTGGCGCTCGTGGTGATGAACATGCTGTTGCGACGGGCGGCGGCGCGCTGGGCGTTAAGCGCACAGGAACTGCTGGTCATCTACGTGATGATGACGGTGGCAACGGTGCTTTCCTCGTCCGGCGCTCTGCATTTTATTGTTCCTACCGTCACCGCAGCGTTCTACTACGCCTCCCCTGAAAACCGCTGGGCGGAGCTGTTCCACCAATATATCCCCGACTGGCTCGCGCAGAAGAACGAGTTCGCCCTCAAATACTTCTATCAGGGCAACGCCTCGGTGCCGCTGGGGTTGTGGTGGAAGCAGATTGGCGCGTGGACGCTGTTCATGACCGTTTACACCTTCACCTGCCTGTGCCTGATGGCGATTATGCGCCGGCAGTGGGTGGAACGCGAGCGATTGACCTTCCCCACCGTTGCCCTCCCGCTGGCGCTGATTCGCGAGCCGCAGTCGCTGTTCAGCAATCGCCTGCTGTGGCTGGGCTTTGCCATTCCGTTTGCGCTGGGCACGCTGAACACCATCCACCTGAACTACCCGGCGGTTCCCGAAATCCCCCTGCGTGCCACCAGCCGACTGGACATCGCGCAATGGGTTACCACGCCCCCATGGAATGCTATCGGCTATATGCCGATGTCTTTCTATCCGTTCGTTATCGGCATCGCCTACCTGCTGTCCCTCGAGGTCACGTTCAGCTGCTGGTTTTTCTACATCGTCACCAAGGCGGAGCTGGTGCTGGGGGCGGCGATGGGCTGGACGGCTGCAGCAGGGGGCGCAGCACAGAGTGTGTATCCCTGGATAGGGCATCAGGGCGCAGGAGCCTTCCTGGGGCTGGCAGGCATCAGCCTGTATCTAGCGCGGAAGCACCTGCGCGAGGTATGGCAAACCGCCTGGCAGGGCAAAGGGGACGACAGCATGGAGCCGATGCCCTACCGCTGGGCAGTGATTGGCTTCTTTGCGGGGTTACTGGGCAGTATCGCTTTCTGTGTGGTGGCGGGCATGAGCTGGGGCGCAGCGGCGATACTGGTTCTGCTGGCGTTATCGTACATGATGGCGGCGACACGCACCCGTGCCGAAAGCGGTAACGCCTGGCTGTTCGGTCCCAGCGTGGATGTCTATCAGCTCATGACCACCACCTTTGGCACGACGGGGTTCCGCGTGCAGGATTTGACCATTCTGGCGTACATGCGCGCGCCGCTGGCGAACTTTGACCTACGCTGTATCTCCATGCCTCACCAGCTGGACGGCTTCAAGATGGGTGGGGAACTGCGTGCCAACCTGCGCCAGCTGGCTATCGCCATGATGAGCGCGGTGGCGCTCGGGTTTATCGTCTCCTTCGTGATTGCTCTGGCGATATGGTATCAGTTTGGAGCAGGCGCGAAGGCTGAACCGTGGCGCACCTATATGGGACGCACCCCCTTCGACGCGCTGGCAGAGGCGATTAAAACGCCTGTCAAAGCCGACGTCAACGGCACGATTGCTGCCGCCTTCGGCTTCCTCATCACGGTGATACTGACGGTGCTGCGCATGCAGCTCTCATGGTTTCCCTTCCATCCCGTCGGCTACGCTATCGCCCAGACTTTTACCATGCAGTGGGTATGGCTACCCTTCATTATCGCGTGGGCGATCAAATGGGTCGTTCTGCACTTCGGCGGGATGAAGCTGTATCGGCAGTCCCTGCCTTTCTTCTTCGGGCTGATACTCGGCGACTTCCTGAACGGCGGTTTCTGGACGCTTGTCGGCTGTTTGACCGATATCAGCGTCTACCCGATTAACTGGTAGAATGTCTGTAAGCGGTTTATTACGAATTATGTCCTGCTGAGCGCAGCGAAGAATCTCAGCCTTTTCAACAACGAGACGCTTCGCCAGCGCTCAGCAGGACAATGGACGTTACCTCGCTCGACGCACCTGTATCTGGCGGAAGCGGGCGGTCGCCGCGCCGTGCGTCATCTGCGCAATCTGCATGGGGTCGCCCTTCCCGCAGTTCAGCACACCGTTGGGAACCCAGAACCGCTCATCGCAGATGGCATCGCACGAGTTCCAGAACTTCTCGGTGATGCTGTGATAGGTGACGTTCTTCAGCATGTGCACCAGTTTGCCGTTCTTGATTCGCCAAAAGGCATCCCCGCCAAATTGGAAGTTCTGGCGCATCTGGTCAATGGAGAAACTACCCATGCCCTCAATATAGATGCCGTCTTTCGTATCGGCAATGAGCTCCTCGGGGGAAAGAGGCTCTTTGCCCGGCATCAACGAGAGATTCGGCTGGCGCACGATGGGGATACTGCCCCAGCTGTCGGCGCGGGTGGAACCGGTACTGCGCGGCATCCCGATTTCGGCGGCAACCTCGCGGCTGGTGCTGTAGCCGCAAAAGATGCCATCCTTCACGATGTACCATCGCTGGCATTCCACGCCATCGTCGTCAAAACCCTGGGTTGCCAGTCCACCGGGCAGGGTATTATCCGCCACGAAGTTCACAATGGGCGAGCCATACTGCAGTTTGTGCAGTTTGTCGGGCGTGGCGAAACTGCGTCCCGCCAGCGACTCCTCGTAGCCCAGCGCGCGGTCGAGCTCGCTGGGATGCCCCACCGACTCGTGCATGGTCAGCGCAAGGTTCAGCGGGTCCAGCACCAGGTCGGTCACCATATCGTCCACCTCAGGGGCTTTCAGGTGCTCCAGCGCCTGTTGCGCCACGCGCTCCGTGTTGGCAAGCAGGTCGTCGGCGTGGATGTTTTCGTAGCCCATGGTGCGGGGTGGAGGCGCATAGGTGCGGCTTCGGGCATCTCTTTCGCCCACGGCGGTCGCGGTATACCCCGTGGCGGTGGTGTAGATGATACTGTCCATCAACGAGCCTTCGGTGTTGGCAAACCACCGCTCCTCGCGTTTGAAGAGCATAAAGCTGTTCGCTTTGCGAATGCCCTCATGTTTCAACAGCGCCTCGTTAATCTGCAGAAGCAGTCCCACTTTCTGGTCAATCGGCACGGTGAAGGGGTCAACCTCGCACGCCGAACGGAAGCTCATGTGGTGCACCGGCTCCGGGGCGAGCTGCACCGGCTTGCGTCGGGCGGATGCACTGGCTTTTGCGATGGCTACCGCCTCAGCGGCGACACGCTGAACCTCCTCGCGCGTCAGCACCGACGTGCCCGCAAAGCCCCACGCTCCATCGGCAATCACTCGCACGCCGATTCCCCAGTCCTCGGTGTCCGCCAGCAGGCTCACGCGCTGGTCCTCGCAGGCGATGTTCTGCCGGCGCAGGCGCACGATGCGCGCATCGGCGTAGGTTGCTCCCTTCTGCTTCGCAGTGTCTATGGCTAAGAGCACCAGGTCTTTCATCCTCATTCCCTCCATTTACACTTCGGCAAGCCACCTCTGCAGGTCGCTAACCGCCTGACGGATGTCTCGAATCTGTTGTTCACCGCTGATTTCGCGCTCGATAATCAGCTCACCGTCAAAGCCTATCTCCTTGAGTCGCTTCAGAAACTCTGGAAAGCGCACTCTGCCCTGACCGACCGGCACCTCACGCCCCAGATGGTCACCGTCGGTAGGATACAGTCCGTCTTTCACGTGCACGTTGCGCACATACGGACCGATGACGTCCAGCGCGTCTATTGGATTGCCCTTGCCGTAGAGGATAAGGTTCGCGGGGTCCAGGTTGATGCCCAGGTTGCCCGTGCCCACGCGCTGGATCGTTCTCAGCAGCACCACCGGCGTCTCCTGTCCGGTTTCAAACCAGAAGCCGATGCCCCTGTCGGCGCAGTACTGGGCGACTTCGCGAATGGCTTCCACCACTGGCGGGTATTCGGGGTCGGTCATGTTTTCCGGGATAAAGCCGCAGTGCGTGATGATGGCAGGCGCACCAATCCACCGGGCGAAATCCGCCCACCGTTTCAGCTCCTCCACGCGCTGGGCGCGGTATTCAGGTGGCACCAAGCCCAGCGTCACCGGTCCGCGCGTGAAGTTCCACTCTGCGGGACCGCTCCAGCCTGCCCACACCGCGCATACACGCACTCCCGCCTTCGCCGACTCTTCCACCACCGTCTGCGCCACCTCGCGCGTCGCCAGGCTGGTATCCCAGCACGCCAGCTGACACACATGCAAGCCGAACTGCGCCACGTGGTCAAAGCATCGTCCACCGTTTGTCAAACTGTTGATAACGCCGATTTCCATCTCGCTCTCCTTTTCCGCATGTTTCCCATAGGCACTTTCGGGAGCAGGGGGGCGTTCTCCTGCCTTTGTCTCAGGTATAATCCCAATCGGTGACGGCTATGCGCGAAATATACCTGGACCACTCGGCAACCACGCCCATCGCGCCGGAAGTGCAGACCGCCATGCTGGAGGCGATGCGCGAGGCGTGGGGCAATCCGTCCAGCATGCATCTGTTCGGAAGGCGGGCTCGTGACCTGATAGACGAATCCCGGGTGACGATTGCGCGCGCGCTGGGCTGTCTGGATGCGGAGGTGTTCTTTACCAGCGGCGGCACCGAGTCCGACAACATGGCGATTTTCGGCGCTGCGCGTGTCGCCCCGGCGCACAGGCGGCACATCGTGACCACCACCATAGAACACCACGCTGTTCTGCACGCCTGCCAGCGCCTGCAGGAAGATGGCTGGGAGGTGACGTACCTGCCCGTTGACCCGTATGGCATGGTGGACCCCGACGACGTGCGCCGCGCCATCCGCGAAGACACCTGGCTGGTCAGCGTGATGCATGCCAACAACGAAATCGGCACGCTTCAGCCCATCCGTGAGATTGCCCAAATCTGCCGCGAGCGAGGGGTGTGGCTCCACTGCGACGCCGTGCAGACCTTCGGGTTGCTGGAGGTGAAGGTGGACGAACTGGGGGTGGACATGCTCTCCGTATCCGCGCACAAGCTGTACGGACCGAAGGGGATTGGCGCGCTGTACCTGCGCGGCGGGGTGAAAATTGCACCACTGCTGGTTGGAGGGGCACAGGAGCGCGAACTGCGAGCAGGCACTGAGAACGTGCCCGGCATCGTGGGCTTTGCAAGGGCGGTGGAGCTTTGCGAACAGCTGGGGCATGAACAGGCACGACACATCTGGTATCTGCGTGAACGGCTTCGCCAGCAATTGCAGGAATGCCTGCCCGACATGCAGGTAAACGGTCATCCCATTCAGTGTTTGCCGGGCATCCTCAGTGTGACCTTTCCGGGCGTCTCTGCCGAGAGCCTGCTGATTGCGCTTGACCAGCGTGGTATAGCGGCATCGGCGGGAGCGGCATGCAGTGCGGGCTCCATCGAGCCATCGCATGTTCTGCTGGCGCTGGGCATGGACGAATCGCGGGCGATGAGCACCATCCGGCTCAGCCTGGGCAGGGGGAACACCCCGGAGGAGATAGACATCGCGGTGGAGATTATTGCCGAAGAGGTGAAGCGGCTTCAGCGCAGAGCGGTTGCATCTGCCCCTGTGCAGGGCATATAATATTTAACAAATCAACGCGGCAAGCTTCAGCTGCGAGGCACGAGGAGGGAGCGAACGTATGGGCAACGGCGTATTGCGAGTGTTAATCGCCGACGACGAACCGATTATCCGACTGGACCTCAAGAACATGCTGGAATCGCTGGGCTATGAGGTGGTCGCCGAGGCGGGCGACGGCGTGTCGGCAGTGGAAGCTGCACGCACCCTGAAGCCCGATGTGGCGATTCTGGACATCAAGATGCCCGGCATGGACGGCATCGACGCAGCGAACATCCTCAACAGCGAGAAGATTGCTCCGGTGGTGCTGCTGACCGCCTTCAGCGATATGGACCTGATTAACCGGGCAAAGGAGGCAGGCGTGTTCGCCTATCTGGTGAAGCCGTTCCGCGAGAACGACCTGCGTCCTGCCATTGAAATCGCCATCTCGCGCTACAAAGAGTTCCTCGCGCTGGAGGAAGAGGTCAACGAACTGGAGGACAAGCTGGAGACGCGCAAGCTGGTGGAGCGCGCCAAGGGCATCCTGATGGACCAGTATGGCTTAAAGGAGCAGGAAGCGTTCCGCCGTATCCAGGTACAGAGCATGAACACGCGCAAGTCGATGAAGGAGATTGCCGAAGCCATCATCATTGCGCACAGCGTGTAGGTGAATATGCGTTTTCGACCGAACCTGCGTCTGCGCAGAGCGATGCGCCTGTTTCGCCGCAACCCGCGCGGCGACGTAACGGAAGATATGACGCTTCTGGTGGAGGAGTTGCAGCTGAAAGAACGCCAGCTTCTGGAGGCACAGCAAGTCATCGCGCAATTGCAGGCGCAGCTGGAAGAACAATCCGCAGAAGTGGACGCCCTTCGGCGCATCGGCGCAGCGGTAGGCTCGGCGTTTGAGGTGGAGGAGACGCTGAACGCGCTGGTAGAGGTTGCCCTGCGCCTCACCGGCACCGAGTCCTGCCATATCTACCTGCTAAACGACAACCGCACCGAGCTGGTGCTTCGCGCCGCCGATGAAGAGGCACGCCCAATGGTGGGCAAGATTCGGTTGAAAATGGGGGAGGGCATCACCGGCTGGGTGGCGCGAGAGAAACGCTACGTCGCCGTGCCCCGCGAGGCGTACAAAGACCATCGCTTCAAGTACTTTCCCGAAATGCGCGAGGGCGAATACGAGTCGATGCTGGCGGTTCCCTTACTGCACGAGAATGAAGTGATTGGCGTCATCAACGTGCGCACCCATCGCCCCCATGAATACACGCGCAATCAGGTGCGTATCCTCTCCAACATCGCAGCGCAGGTCGCCGGTGTGATTGAACGCTCGCGACGTCTCCAGCAGCTGGAACGACGCGCCGAGCAGGTCTCCACACTGACCGAGATTACCCGACAGATTGCCAGTAGCCTGTACCTGGAGGAGATTCTACAGTTTCTGGTGAACATGACCGCGCAGGCGATGGGCTACAAAGTGTGTACCGTGATGCTTCTGGACGATGAGCGCAGAGAGCTGGTGCTCAAAGCCACCTCCAGCAAAAGCCAAGAATACATCTCCAAACCCAACATCCCGCTGGGCGACAGCATCGCCGGGCGAGCGGTTCAGCAGGGGCGCATCATCACCGTGCTGAACGTGCAGGAGCATCCGAACTACCGCTTCGCCGACATCGCCGCGAAAGAGGGGCTTTGCTCACTGGCATGTATCCCCCTGAGCACCAAAGGGCGAACGCTGGGCGTGCTCAACTGTTATACCGACCGTCTCCATCAGTTCACCGAAGAGGAGCTGAACCTGCTGACCGCGCTGGCAAACCAGGCAGCGGTCGCGGTGGAACATGCCAAGCTCAGCCTGCGCTCCACCATCCTTCAGGAGATGCACCATCGCGTGAAGAACAACCTCCAGCAGATTGCCAGCCTGCTTCGTCTGCAGATGCACTACGCCGAGGGCGCCAGCGCCAGAGAGGTGCTGAACGAAAGCCTGAGCCGAATTCTTGCCATTGCCACCGTGCATGACCTGCTCTCCCGTGAAGACCTGGATATGGTTCCCGTCAGGCGGCTGGCAGAGGTCATCCTGTTCCACACGCAACAGGGACTGATTCCTCCTCACAAGCGTATCGAGACCCGCGTCACCGGTGACGACTTCCTCCTGCCGCTTCAGCAGGCGACATCCTTTGCCCTGATTTTGAACGAACTGGTGCAGAACGCGGTGGAGCACGGCTTCAGCGACAGGGATAACGGCAGTATCGTGGTGAACATCGGAGAGGAACCGGACCGCTACTGCCTGACAGTGATCAACGATGGCAAGCCGCTTCCCGAAAGCTTTGACCCACGCAAGACGAGCACGCTGGGGTTGCGCATTGTGGACGACCTGACGCGCGGAGGGCTGAGGGGTACTTTCGACCTGTTCAACTGCGAACAGGGCATCTGCGCCCGTGTGACGTTCCCTAAAGAGACCGGTAACCCTGCTATATCAGAGGGGAGGCAAGGACATGAATGATGGGCTGAAAATGGTGTTTGAGCTGCAGAAAGTGGACATCCTGCTGGCGCATGTGGCGTCGCGCCTGCGTAAGCTGGACAGCGGGGAGACGCTCAAGCAGTCGGCAGAGGCAGCTGCGGCTCACTACGACAGGACGAGCGCAGAACACAAACGCCTTACCACCGACCTGCACGATGCGGAGCTGGAACTGCGCTCGGTGGAGGAGAAGCTGAAAACGTTTGAACAGCGTCTGTGGAGCGGCACGGTGCGCAACCCCAAAGAGCTGGAAAACCTGGAAAAGGAGGTCAATGCCCTCAAACGCCAGCGTTCGCGCCTGGACGAGCGAGTGCTTCAACTGATGGACCAGGTGGAAGCCTCACAGAAAGCGGTGGAACAGGCTCGGCAACAGAAAGAGCAAGCCGAACAGGCGTATCAACAGCACATGCAGGCGTATCTCGCCGAGAAACGCAAACTGGAAGCGGAGGGAGTGCGCCTCAAGCAGGAACGTCAGAAGCTGGCGGGACAGTGCGACCCGCAACTGCTTCAACGCTATGAAGCCATCCGCCAGCGTCATGGAGGTATCGGCATTTCGCGAGTGGAAGGCGACTCGTGCATGGTGTGCCACACCAAGATCAGCACCAGTGCGCTCCGAGCCATCAAAAGCGGGCAGATTGTGCAGTGCGAAAACTGCAGTCGCCTGCTCTATCTGGAGGAGACATAAAGTCACTTCTGGTGAGAAGCCTATCAGGAGGAGATTCTCATGCGTCATCCACATATTCTTCAGGCGAACCGCTCCGTGCTGGTGGTGGTGGACATGCAGGAACCGTTCCTGCGCAACATCTTCGAGCGTGAGCGGGTGGTCGAGCGGTGTCGCCTGCTTATCCAGTCCGCCAATATCCTCAAAGTACCGGTGATTGCCACCCTGCAGTATGCACAAAAGATGGGAAATGTTATCCCTGAAATTGCCGAAGTGCTCCCCGAAGGTTGTGTGCCTATCGACAAGATGTGTTTCAGCTGCTATGGGTCCGAGCCGTTCCGTGCAGCCCTGATGGCAAGCACGCGCACCCAGGTAGTGCTCTGCGGAGTGGAGGCACACATCTGTGTGATGCAAACCGCTCTGGACGCGCAGTCGGCTGGTTTCCAAGTGCAGGTGCCAGAGGATGCGGTTAGCTCGCGCTCGCGAGAGAACTGGCAGATTGCGATGCGCCGATTGCGCCACGCCGGGATAGTAGTCACCTGCGCGGAGTCGGTGGTGTACGAGTGGCTGGTACAGGCTGGCACCGACGAGTTCCGACAGATATTGCCTCTGGTCAAGTAGTCCCGCATAAACAAAACCACCCGCCGATAGCGGCGGGTGGTTCCACATGGTAGCCCCAGGGGGATTCGAACCCCCGATCTCCTGGCTGAGAACCAGGTGTCCTTGTCCACTAGACGATGGGGCCCTGTTGCCGAGCAGTATTATACACGACCTTTGGGCGATTTGTCAACCCCAACGGGAGCATAATCATGATTCAGCCTGGAGGGCGAATCTCCCGCCGAGCCGTTTGAACCTAACCCCCAGCCCTTCCCTGCGAGGGAAGGGGAGAGGATGGGAGAAGGGTCGGCTCACCAGGAGGTTCGCCCTCCAATTTCGGCATCTGCGTCAAAACAGGGGCAACCCTGTATGGTTGCCCCTATATAGAAACCTTCGCCCTGCAGGGTGCGTCTTACAGCTCGCGGCGCGGACCCGCTCCACCCGGAGGTCCACCGCCCGGACGCATACCGGGCATGCGTGGGAACTCGAAGGGCTTACCCAGCATCTTCTTCCACTGCTCCTGCTGCTGCGCCGTCAGCACCGCAAGCAGTTCCTTGTCCATCTGCTGGCGCAGTTGCTGCATCTGCTGCATCATCGCCTGGCGGTCAACATCGGGTCCTCGCCCCTGCTGCCACAGCTGCATTTGCTTCTGACCGTACTGCGCCACGATGTCGCCAATCTTCTTGCGCTGTTCCTCGTTCAGGTTCAGCTCCTTCGCCACGTCCGGGCGTGCCAGCGCGGAGGCTCCCTGCGCCTGCAGTTGCAGCTCGCGCAAGCGCGTCTTCTGGGCTGGCTGTAATACCTTCCCCAGCGCCTCATCCCACTTCTGCATCGCCTGCTCCATCAGCTTCTGGCGCTGTTCGGGAGTGGCATCGCGCATCTGCTGCATCAGGGGCTGCATCTGCTCGCGCTGTTGAGCCATCAACTGCTGAATCTGCTGCATCTGCTGTTCGGTGATGTTCAGCTCCTTCTGCACTTCGGGCATCATCAGCAAGCCAATGCCGCCGCCCATGCCAAAGCCCATGCCGAATCCCATACCTCGCGGCTGTCGCATGCCCGGTCCTCCGGGTCCTGGCTGTGCGAACACTGCCGACGCAAAAACCAGAACCACCAGTGAAACCGTAAGCTTTTTCACTTCGGTCCCTCCTCCTGAAATATTTGTTCACCATTTATTGACGCACGAGAAGGGCAAAGGTTCTATCGCAGCTATTCATCTCCAATCGCGCCGAAGTTCTGCACCAGCACCCCGAAGTCGAACAGGCTCACCTCGCCGTCACCGTCCAGGTCGGCATTGGCGTCCCAGTTCGCATCGCCCGGCATGCTGCCGAAAGCTGTCACCAGCCTGCCGAAGTCAAACAGCGTGACCTCGTTGTCGCCGTCAATGTCCCCGTTGATGAGATACAGCGACAGGTGCAGCCTGCCGAAGGCGAGCGCTTTGTGGACGGTGCGCCGCAAAAAGTGAGGCACAGTAACCGACACATCCCAGATTCCGTTCATCTGAGTTGTGAGGCTGAACTCGCCATTGCTTCCGAGGTTGACGGTGTATTGCTGCACCGGGGTACTCTGCCCGGGCGAGCGCAGTTCCACATGGACGGGCAATGAGACAGGGTCGCCTACAAACCCGTCCAGATGGGTGGTAGCGCGGATTTGCACGTCCTGCACCTCGTCGGTGTCCAGCAGGTACGCCTGGTGTCGGTTGTCCGCCATGATGCGGGCACGCCCTACAATGAACCGCCCGTCTGGCGAGATGGCGGTAGCGGTCTCCAGCTCCACCCCCTGCAGCAAGGAGGCATATACCGTGTTCAGGTCCTCCATACCCCTTTCCGGCGTCCAGCGAAAGGCGTGGAAATCGCCGGATGGTATAGCCGACCATCCCACTACGACCGTGCCGCTGGCGGAGATGCCGGATGCCTCACTGAGTGAGCCTCCCAGCGTGCCGAGGTCACTCCAGCCTGTACCCGCTACCCAGCGGCCGGCGTGCCATTGTCCAGAAGCGGTGCGCACTTTGCCTGCTACGATGGTGCCATCTGGGATGACGGCAGAGGCTGAACTGCGGTCAAAATAGAGGCTTGCTTCGGGTAGACCGCCCAGCGACTGCATCCCGTTTGCTTCGGTCCAGATGAATGCGGCGGTGTGTCTGTAATCCGTATCGGATGCCGCCACGCGAGTCCATCCAACCACAAACGTGCCATCCAGCGAGACCCCGTTAGCCGCGCTCTGGTCGTTGAGACTGGTGCCCCCCAGCGAACCGAGATTCATCATCCCTCCGCCGGTTATCCAGTGAAAGCCCCGCTGGAATCCTCTCGGGTGAGTCACAAAGCCTACCACCACCGAACCATCTGCGGATGCACCGAGCGCGGCGCCACTCGCGGTGTAATTGGGCACATTTCCCAGGTTCTCCACCCCAGTGTCAGCACGCCACCGGAGGATACGCGAACCACCTGGCACCAACGCATAACCCACAGCGGTGGAGCCATCTGCGGAAACCCCGTACGCGATGCTCTGACTGCTACCCGCATAGATCAGCTCCTGCATGCCCCCAGCAGGCGTCCAGCGGAAGGCGCGAAGCTCACCGCCGGGCGTTTCAGACCATCCGACCACCACACCACCGCCGGCAGCAACCGCCGTTGCCCCGCTGGAGGAGTGACCGGGGAGCGTGTCCAGTAGCGTCAGACTTTGCGAAGCGAGCGGTGAGACTGGCTGTAACAGAAAAAGCGAACATACCACCACACGGAGCCACAAACAGGTCCGTGTTTTCATGAGAAACACCTTCCCTTCCTGGTATTGTTCAGCTTATGATGCTTTTGATACCAATTATACTTATTTAGAGAAAATAAGTCAAAGGGGATCAGCCAGTGTAGAGTCGCCGAATAGCGTCAGGAGCCTTCGTCTCGCAGGTCGAAACTGCGAACTGTGTGCACGAGGCGCTGTACCAGCGGCGGATCAAGCTCCTCGAAACTCTTGCTGATGCCCGTTGCTACCAGATAACAATCGGAATGCGGCAGGTAATCCACCACGTTTTCGGGCGTAATGCCACTGGCGATTGCCAGAGGAAAGTCACCTAATGCGGTTTTCATCCTCCTGATTTTCTCCACACTGGCTGCTATCCCTGTGCCAGCACCGCTGGTGGTCACAACATCCATGAACGCGCGAGCGCGGACGGCTGCAGAGGCGACATCGTCCACATGCCGTTGGTATTTGAACGCGACACCTCCAAAGTATAGCCCGCGCCATCCCCTGGACCGCCTGAGTTGGAGAACCGCCTCGGCTTCCGGTTGCTCAACGGCGTGCTCGTCAATCATGGCGTTGTCGGTCCAGATGCCATCAACACGATGAGACACGCGAGCGAATACCTCATGAGGATCAAGGTCCAGGCAGTTGACGCCAATCCAGCAGTCCGGGAAAGCGTCTGCAACGGCGGCATGAATATCAAGCAGCTCATCTGCCCTGATGTAGTGGTTAATCAGGAAGACGCCGTCTGCCTGCGCTTCCATTGCGATGGCGACATTTCGCAACGTCTGCTCCAGGGACTCCACATGGATCACAGGGAGAACCACATGCCCTTTCGGAAAAACCTCTCTGAATCTGGACATCATTTCCTCTCCGTTGCCCTTGTTTAACAGATTATAACACAACAGCCACGCAGGGTTTTCCACATGCTCTGGTACAATAATGCTCAGAAAGACTTCAGAGAGGTAGAGCAGATGAGCGTTCTGGAAGGACAACCTGCCCCCGACTTTGCATTGCCGACAGCAGACGGCAACACCATCCGCCTTTCGGACCTGCGAGGCAAAAAGGTGGTGCTCTATTTCTATCCCAAGGACGACACGCCCGGCTGTACGAAGGAAGCCTGTTCGTTTCGCGACAACCTGGGCGTCCTGCAGGGCATGGGCGTGGTGGTGCTGGGCGTCAGTCCCGATAGCGTCGCTTCGCATCAGAAGTTCGCTCAAAAATACGGGCTGACGTTTCCCCTGCTGGCAGATGAGGGCGCACAGGTCGCTAGTGCCTATGGCGTGTGGAAGGAGAAACAGCAGTACGGCAGACGCTACATGGGCATCGAGCGCACCACCTTCATCATTGACGAAGAGGGCATCGTGCGCAGGGTGTTCCCGAAAGTAAAAGTGGACGGTCACGTCGAAGAGGTAATGGAGGCGATTCGCGCTCTGGAGGCATAGCGATGAGACGGTACGCACTGCTGGTGATTGCCCTGCTGTCCCTCTGGCAGACGGCATGGGCTCAGGCTCCCAAAGTACCCGAAACGGTGCAGAAGGCAAACGAGGTGCTGATGGCGCTGGCAGATATTGACCTTCTGCTGGTGCTGACCTCGTTGAAACTGGACAAGGAGCAGATGGGCAAAATCAAGCCTCTGCTGGAACAGGCGCAGAGCGACCTGCTTCGCATGGAGGAACGCAACGCACAGGCTCTGCTGAGCCTTCGGGACGAGGTGATGTCTGCGAGGAAAGAGGCGCTGAAGGGCAAAACGCCCCCGGAGGAACTGCGCAAGAAACTGCAGGAGGCAGATAACGCCGCCGCGCAACTGCGCCTCAAAACGATTGACCAGGTGGTACGCACCCTGTGGGCGAAGCTGGACGGTATCCTTTCGGACACTCAGAAACAGACCATCGCCAACCAGGCACGCGAGATGATGCGCAATCTGCGCCGCCCCGACGCCGACAAAGCCAGCCGTAGGGAGCTTGGCGAGTTCTTCACCCAGGAGGTTTTGCTGGCTCCACGCACCCTGCCCTTGCTGGAGGAGTTACAAAAAGGGACTGAATGAGCCACATCGCCACCGAACCATCGGTCGTGCGCCGCAACATCATCGCCATTATCGGCGATGTGGCGTTCTTCATGGTGGGGTTTTCGTGTTTTGACGCCACCACCGTGATGCCACAGTTCCTGCGCGAGCTGGGAGCCTCGCCCGGGCTGATCGGGGTTATCACCGGACTGCGTTTGCTGGCGCTGTTCGCTCCTCAGCCGTATGTCGCGCACCGCATTCACGGAAGGAGGCGGGTGAAATCGTTCCTGGTCACCGCCTGCGCTGTCGGCAGGCTTCCCCTGTTTGTGCTATTTCTGCTCGTGTGGTTCTTTGGTCAGAACCGTACTCTAACGCTGTGGGCTTTCGTGCTCTTCTCTCTGCTGTTCATCGCTTCCGACGGCTTCTGTCTGGTGCCGTGGACAGAGATTATCGGTAAATCAATACCTCAAACTATCCGCGGGCGGTTCTTTGGGGCGATGCAGACCACCTCCTCCCTCGCAGCGCTCGCGGCGCCCATTCTGGTCAGCAAAATCCTGAGCATCCGTTCTCTGGATTTTCCCCGCAACTACGCCCTGCTTATCCTGCTGATGGCGACAGGGCTGTTCCTCTCGATGGTGATGCTGTTGCTGATTCGCGAACCCGACAGCCACCCCCAGGAAGACCCCGACCGCAGTTTCAGGGAGCATCTGCGCCGGATCCCTGCGTTATGGCGCGAGGATCCCGCCCTGCGCTGGGTGCTAACTACGCAGTTCTTGCTGGCGGGTGGGGGAGTGGCTTCCAGCTTCTACGTGCTGTACGCGCGCGAGCGGTTCGGTCTGCCCGAATCGTATGTGGCGATTTACCTGACCGCCCAGACGGTGGGCGCGGTGGTCACAGGACCGCTGTGGGGATGGATGGCGGACCGCTTTGGAGCGGTACGTGCCCTGAAGGTGGTGGTCTCGCTGGCGATAGTGCCCCCCTTAGCGGCGCTGGTGATGCCAGTCGCCTGGGGGTTTGTGCTGGTTTTCGGTTGCCTGGGCGCGCTCAACTGGAGCCTGTGGAACGCCTTTACCAATGCCATCCTCTCCATCGCGCCTCCAGACGAGCGCCCCACCTATATCGCCCTGCAGAACTTCATGAACCTGCCTGCCTCTCTCACGCCCTTTATCGGCGGTCTAATTGTCGGCTGGGCAGGCTATCCCGCCGCCTTTGTTACCACAGCAGTGATGGTAACGCTGGGCGCCCTGAGCGCACGACGCATCCCGCAAGCAAGCCCAGCGAGCAGGTAAACCCTAACTACGCACCCAGCGCAATGCCTCCGCGTCGGATACGGGAGCGGGGGAGACCGTCACCGTTGGCGCAAAGGCGGATAGCGGCAACCGCTGCGTCTCCTCGTCTGAAAGGTGATGCACCAGCACCCGCGCGGGATATGCCAGCACCGCCGCCGTTGCCCAGTCTCCCAGCCTGCGAATGCCCGGCACCCAAACGTTTTGCAGGAAGAAGGCGTTACTGCCGTCACAGCCGTTCAGGTCAGCCGCCACTGCATGAAGACCTCGCTCGCAGGATGCTGTCAGCAATGCCCACCAGCCCGCACCGTCCACGCCGACCAGCGACACCTGCCGAACACCCCGTTGAGAGCGCAGAAACGCCAGCGCGGTCAGCGTGTCCTGAACCTGCAACTGCATATCGGTGCGGTTGAAGGTCTCCGGGAAGTTTCCCTTCAGTTCGCGCCTGCCGAACCGACGCAGGTGCTCGCCCGTACCGAAGGGGTCCACAGTCATCACCGTATATCCGGCTGACAACCATTCACGTAGCGTCCGCTCGCGCTCCAGCCATGCCTGGGTGCCTTCGGGATGCAGTAACAAGACGGCTTTCCCCGTGCGTCCGCCGTCAGGCTCAAATAGCCCGGCGAACAAAACCTCGTGCGTGCCACGTCGCCGAAGCGCAAAATACCCGTGCGGAATGGGAGATTGTCTCCGTTCTGTGCTGAGCACCTCCGCCTGCGCGGGCGCGACCGTCTCCACCGCAAGCGTGTGCTTCCAGGCGTTGCCTATCCAGCGGCGGAAAGCAGGGATGCCACCTGCCGTGCGCGGGAAGTGAGAGCGTAACAGCTCTGCATCGCGCTGGCACAGGGATTCCAGCACCGCCTCTCCGCGCGGAAAGCCCGGGGGCAGGTTTCCATCGGGAAAGACGCGCACCTTTTCGGGAGGGTCTACAGTGAACGGCGGCTCGCGATCTGGCGCCTCCACTCCCAGCCACCTGCCGAAGAAGGCGTATACGGCTTCCCGACTGGCGCGGTTATAGTTATGGTCCGCCTCGTAACGCACCGCTGACACCCGCGCCTCCGCGCCCAGCAGGGCATATATCGCCCGAGCGGCGGGATATTCCTCTTCCATGGTGTGGTTCGTCCAGTCGCCGGTGGCGGCAACCAGCAGGAGCGGGCGCGGCGCGGCGAGTGCGGAAATCTCCACGTTGTTGGTGGGTTCCAGCCTCAGTCCCGGCGCGTTCTCACAGAAACAGCCCCCCTGATAGTGCGCGGACACCATGCACACCGGCGCCGCTGCCGACACCCGGCTATCCACCGCCGTCAGCAGGAAGGTTTGCGTGCCTCCGCCAGACGAGCCGGTGCATCCGATGCGCTTTCTGTCCACCTCCTTCAGCGAGTACAGGAAGTCCAGAGCACGTATGCTGTTCCACAATTGCAGGCGCAGGAGATGGATGCCCCACAGTTCCCACTCCTTTGAGATGCGCTGGTGGGGCAACTGCAGGCTATCGTTGTAGCCGACCATATCGTATGAGAACGCGATATAGCCCTGTCGCGCGAGGTTGACGCACAGCCCCGCGTAGGAGGTGGCGTTGTTGTCGTTGGGGTTGTCTTCCAACCTGCCGTTCCTGGCATGTCCGTGAGGGCACAGCACCGCCGGGAAGGGGGGCTTTCTCCCTATCGGGCGATACAGGTTACCCGTGCACAGGAAGCCCGGAAAGCTCTGGAAATACACTTTCTCCACGCTGTAGTCCGCGTGCTCGATGCGCCCGAAAACCTGTGCTTTCAGCGGCGTGCGAGGCGGCAGGGGAAGCAGTCCTGCACTGTTCAGGATATGTTCTCTCAACCATCGCGCCCGCGCTTCCCACCCCTGGCGGGAAGTATAAACAGGCGTTGGCAGGTGCATCTCTCCATGTCGGACGCTGGTCACACGCTCATCGCGCAACAGAGCCTGCATCTTCCGTCCTCCCCCGAAGGATACAATGATGCAAGTGTGATACGTTGCGGGAGGATGTTTTTCCTGCTCAGCACTATTTTGGAGTGCTGAAGATTGCTTCAGCAGATTTCGTCCTGTGTAGCCTGCGATTTCGGGTCGCAAGGTTGGTATAAAAATCACCCCTGCAGCTGGAAGTTGTGGGCTACTCATGACGAAGCTTCCTGCGGAGGCTACTCGAACGTCACGCCCAGAGCAGTGTCTTGAACACAGTGTCGCCTCGTAGTAACTGGAATCAGCACACGGAACCGAGCGGAAGAGGATTTTTCTCGAAATTTTTTCCGTTTTGTCCCAAAACCCATTGACAACCTCACATCCCCTGTGATATATTGTAGCCAACACTAAGCAACCAGTATTGAACGCAGTCTTTTTCAAAAGGGAAAAAGGAGGCTTTCAACAATGGTGCGAAACAATCGGTTCCTGACCCCCCAGTTAGTGTAATCTTTGTTACACTTCTCCTTCTGCTCGTCTCGTTCGCACGAGCACAGCAACCGCCAGCACTGACCCTCCTCAACGCCGACGTCGACGGCGGCAACGAAGTGACCCTCTTTGATTTTGGACTGCTGGTAGACGCTTTCGGCAGTATGCCCGGCGACCCCAACTGGAACCCCGATGCGGACTTGGACGGCGACGATGAAGTGACCCTGTTTGACTATGGGATTTTGACCAGCAACTTCGGGTTGCTGGGAGCGGAGGAGTTTGCAGGTAGTGCGCAGAGCGCGTCGGGTAACTTCAATGCGACGTTGCGTGTGGTGCTGGGCGATTGGACGGCACAGACCGAGCGTGCGGTGTATGTGTTGTTGCAGTTCAAGCGGGCGGGCACAGAGAGCGACCCGAACACGCCGATTTACGAGCAGGTGGTGCAGTTTGGTCAGGGTGAGGTAGAGAAGGACGTATCGGTATCCTTGCCGGCGGGCATTTACACGGTTCGCAGTTTGGCGTATAACGACCAGTCTCGCACCGATGTTTCGCATTGGCTTCGCAGTGAGTTAACAGGTTTCGTGGTGCCGCAGGGGGGTGGTAGTCCTCGCCAGGTATCTATTGCACCGGGTTGGGCAGAGGATGTCATTCCTGCAGATAGTGTGCCTTCGGGTGGGCTTGGTCCATCCAGTGCCAGTCACGTGAACCTGGCATCGGGAGCTTATGAGCACGTGCCGGGTCCTGACCTGGAGGTAAGCAACCCATATGGTCCGCCTGTTATTTTCGCTCGTCGTTATAGCAGTCAACTGGCTCAGCAAGGGAAAAGTTCGCCTGGTTTGGGCATCGGCTGGACGCACAGCCTGGATATGCGTATTGTGTGGACGGTAGGCAGTACATCTGCCTTGCTTGGCTACCCCAACGGTGCAACAGAGAGTCTGGGAGTTGTTCAACAGGGAGGGGTATTTCGTTTCGTTGCCCCGCAGGGTGCTCCTTATGCTGGTCTGGCAGAACCCGATTCAGCGTATCCGGGTGGCTGGAAGATCACTTTGTTTTATCGCGACCGTTCAAGGCTGGTGTTCGCGCCGGTGTCCCAGCAGACCACCAGCGAGTTTCGGCTGGTAGGGATGGTGAACCCGGCAGGTAATGCAGTAGGGTTGTGGTATGAGAACGGTCTACTGCGCTTTGTGCGTGCTGGCACGACGACCCTTTTCGAACTGGTTTACGATAGCAATAGTTTATTGGTGCAGGCGAAGGCATACGATGCAGAGGGCGGTAACTATGCGACCGTATACTACACCCAGCAGCAGCTGGACGATGGTAACTTGCATCTGACACAGGTCTCCCAGGTAAACGCGCCGGCCTCTCTGCGATGGGGGTTCACCTACGGATATGTTCTTACTCGGGGCGACGGCAGCCGGATGCGCCTGCTCACCCAGGTTACTGCTCCTGACCCTCGTAACAGCGCCCGTTTATTGAGTGTACCTGTAGGTTACGATGCGAACGGCATGGTACAGATGCTGATGGACGCTAACGGGCACGCACGTCGGTATGTGTACAATGCCAACGGCACTACGGATGTGGTGGTTTACAACGGTGCCACAGGACAACAGGAGTTTGGCTGGAGACAGAAACTGGGTGTGGCGGGAGTAAACGCCGGGTTAGTAGATGCAGAGAACAACGAGAGCCAGATGGTCTACGCCAACACGTATCTGCCCACCCTGTACACCGACCGGAACGGGCAGGTTACCGAGGTGCAGTATGATGCTTTTGGCAACCCTGTTCTGTTTAAGAGCCCACGCAACATCCGCACAGAGATAGTGTATACCTACCCGGCGGACTATCCGCTCAGCCCTGTTCAGCAGATAGAGGTCAAGCCTGTGGGGTCGGATGGCACACGGAAGACCTCTACCATTTACACCTTCTACACCCTGCAGGAGGAGCAGAACCTGGTGCCTGGGGCGCGAGCGGGTTTGCTCAAGAGTGTGCAGTCTCCTTTACCGGGCACGACGGGTTCAGGGGAACGGGTGACCACACGCTACTACTATGTAGGCATGGCATCGCAACAGCCGGGCAACCTGGCGATTGTGGAAGCACCAGGCGCCAACGATGCAGGGCGAGCCCGTACCACCGTGTATTTCTATGAGCGCGACCCGTTTACTGGGGAAAGCTTTGTGCCCCTGCAGGGACGTCCGGTGGCAGTAGCAGTCTATGATGAGACCATTGCGAACGTCTGGCAGGAATACCAGTACTGGCTTCAGAACCGCAATGACGCTTTTTGGACCAGCGCGCCACGCCGTCTGATTTTCTTCCAGCGCTATCGGTATGACCTGCTGGGGCGGCTGATTGCAGTTATCGACGCGGCTGGCAATGCCACCACTTTTACCTACAACGCCGCGCACCAGGTGGAGAAGGTTACCTATCCGCCTGCAATGGACGCGCAGGTCAATCAGCAGGGCAACATTGTGCCCTACTGGGTGGTCGCTGAGGAGCGATATGTGTATTACCCCGGACCGGGTGGGCAGTTAGGTCAGGTTCAGTTATTTGCGAACGGGGCTTTCGTGCGCAGCGCAGTACTAAACGCCGGTGCGGAAGGCGAACTGACAGGCACGTCGGTTGGTGGCAGTCAACCCATAGGTGTGCAATATGACGCCCAATACCGCGCTCGGAGCGTGCAGGATGGCAGGGGCAACAATACAGGAATAGAGTATACCGCTACCGGCTTCCCCGCCCTGAAAGAGTATCCTTTGGGTGACACCTTCAACTGGTATTACGCGCCCGTCAACCAACAGACAGCGTGGTGGGGTCAGGATAAGGAGGGCAACCCGGTCGCCCGCATCGATGCCAATGGGATACTGACCCGCTATGTATACTCGCCCATTGATAGCCGGCTGGAGCGGGTGGAGTACTATACCAACCCCACGGACCCTGCCAGCCTGGTGAGTTCCGAGACCATTCAGGTCACTTACGATGCCTTTAACCGGGTCTCCAGTCTCTGGAAAGCTGATGCTCAGATTGAGTACACCTATGATGACAACGATTTGGTATTATCTGTGTCCACCACCTACCCGGCTCCTGTGGGCACGAAGACCATTACCTACACCTACTATCCCGACGGCAGCCGTAAAACAATGAATGTGCCCAATGTGGGCACGTTTAACTACTCCTACTACTACACCACAAGCCCTGTGCTGGGGCTGACGATACGCGTGGGATGCCCCTGGACGCCGCGTCCCAACATTACCAGTTACTATGACCAGGCTGGTCGGCTGCGTCAGGAAACCAGTGGCGGGGTTATCACCGATTACGACTACTACCCGCGCGGATGGCTGAGCCGACAGGTCTCCCGCGATGGATTCAACAACCCGCTTTGTGATTTCGCCAACGGCGGCGAGCCGGGTATTTTTTACGATGCCGCCGGCAATCGTACCTGGATGCGGGTTTACATTCCCCCACAGGGACAGGCTCTGGGAATCGCAGGCTGGGTGAAATATGAGTATGACGCTCGCGACCGCCTGACTCGTGAGGCGTTCATTCTGGATAACGGTCAGACCTGGTATAACGATGCCTACGCTTACGATGGCGCAGATAACCTGACCTCTGTGCATGGCAACACCTTCAGCCATAACGCCAACAACCAGATTGCCGGCTCCGGTTTCCAGTATGACCCCAACGGCAACGCCACCCTCTTCCGGGCGTTGGCTGTTGGCTATGACCTGGAAAACCGAACCATCCGGCTGCCTGACCTGTATCGAGGAGGTAGCAACGTCATCCAGTCGTACTATCGCCCGGACGGACTGCAGGCATGGCGCCAGGACGCCGGGGGACGGGTGTATTCCCTGTATGATGGCACCCGACTGGTTGCCGAATACAGCGGTTCCAACGGTTCCCTGCTGCAACACTTTGGCTATTCGGCAGAAGGGCTTTCTCAGCGACGAGGTAACCAGCATCGCCTGTTCACCTTCGACCCGGACGGAAACCTCGTGCATCGCGTCATCGCCGGCGATCTCGCCCGGCTTAGCATCACCTGGCACAACCGACTGGGTGTGGTGTATCAGGATCAACTGGCAAGCAACGGTCAGCTGGTGGACGCGCCCAACGCCGGAACCGTTGGCTATCAGGGATACTTCGGCGTCTACTCCGACCCCAGCACCCGAACCTACGGACAGGGGAGGCTTGCCGCGCTGGTCACCCTGAACGCAGGCGGATACTTTGACCCCGTGACCGCGCAGGGGATGCAGCGCAACCCCACTTCGGTGAACCCTTATGCGCGGCTGTACCGCTCCGAGAACTCGCTGGCTGACCGCGTAGCGAACCTGGTGTTCTCGTGGGCGGATGCGGGCTGGACTTCGGGTGACCCTTCGGCTCCCGAAGGCGCTGCGCTGGTGAAGGCGGCATCTGCGCTTGCCCGCACCATCAACATGGGTCTGGAGATCGAGACCATCGCCTCCTTGCCAAGGGCGATGGCGGGTGGTATCATGTTGGCAGGGGAAGCCGCCGAGGCGCTGGCAGAGGGCGGTCTCAGGCTGGCGGGGCAGACCGCCAAAGAACTCAAACCTGTCGTGATTGGAGAAAATATGGATCGAGTGCGACAGTATGCTTCGGGGCGTTATCTGACGATTGACGATTTCGTTCCCCAAAGTGCGTGGGAAGCTGCGCGAGCGCAGGGTTTGGAGGCGATGCTCGCACTCAATCAGCGATGGATAACCCAGATGATGCGACAGGGACGCAGGATTATTGATATTGGACCTGAGTTTCCTGCACGCCGTGCAGGTCGCCCTTATCGCCCATCAATCTTCTATGAACTGGAGCGTCGTCTCCTGAAGGGTTATCCCTTACACGAGAGGGTTTTCGAGCGCCGAGGTTCGTTTGGGGGAGTACCTGGTTTAGACCCGGAATCAGAGTTCTGGTGGAGGTAATTCGGTGATGGAAGACGATGTGATAAGGCAAAGTTTTGTGGAGGCGCACACGCAAGCCTTGTCATTTTTGGTGCAGTTTGGATGGCAAGGCCCTGTTATTCTCGCGAAAGGTTATCTCATACGGTGGACTCATGAATGCATAGGGCTTGAAGTTCGCTTGGATTGGCGCGACTTAGCAGTTAGCGCTTACCTGTGTCGTCTACCTGAGGCAGAGGAGCCAGGTACTTGGGCAGTAGATTGTTCAGGAAGAACGGTGCGTCTGCTTCTTGAGAATTTTTTGACCCCTCAAGAACGATTAGATGAGGAGCTAAAGCGGATTGCGTCAGAGTTTCGCGAGCTGAAGACAAAAGCGATTGTATACTTGTATACTGCTGAAGGGTTCGCCGAAGCGTGCAGGAAGCATGCGGCGCTGATTGCGCGTATACTTGGGAAATATGGAGATAGAATTATACAGCGGGCATCTGAAGCATTTGGATGTTCATAGATTTTATTCACGCGCCTCTGCCGCCAGACTGGCTACGAGTATAATCCTTGCGATGAGCGGCTCAACTCGTGAGAAATTGTTCTTGAAACGACTATCCGATGCATTCGTGTGCCTCATAGAAGTGGGGCTTGTCTATCGGCGCATTCGTGCAACCGCCCACGAATACGAGGTACGATACGCCAACCGACGCCAGGCAGTTCGCATTACGCTGGAGCGCCAGTGGAGTTATCAGTATCTATTTGTTCAGTTTTACAGGCGTAATGAAGGTGGGGAATGGATTCCTGTGAGCTATCTGGATAGCTGGCTTGCGCAGCAGGGATGGGAACAAGAAGCAATCTTGGCACTATTGAAGTGCCCTCAGCCTGTGATGAGCCTATCCGATGCGGAGCAAGTGGAGTTCTTGGAGAAAGCGGCTAAGGTAGTCTGTGCGAGTGCGCGGCAGATTTTCGGATAGGTTAGCCTTGCAGGGTATAATACTGCCGACCCGAACGCCGACGCGGGTGTGGTGTAGTTGTCGGGTGTGGACGCCCTGTCGCCGTTGCTATCGGTGGGCAGCGCGTGGGGCAGTTAGGCGACAAGGCGTCGGGGCGGCGCGGCGCGCGGGCCAGCCAAGCTCAGCGGCGGGCTCAGGCTGGCGGGGCAGGGTTCAAGGAGTTTCCGCTCGCTGAGTGCGGCACTCCAAACCGTTACAAGAGAACGGTTTGAATGCCTGCCTGAAAAGGTTTACCACTATACTCGTTTAGAAGTAGCTCCTCTAATTGAGAGGCATGGACTACTTTCACGAACAGGTGTTATTTACACAACACCTAGCCCTAATCTTTCTCCCCTCCAAGCTCAAATCGACCTCGCACTACCTCCAAATAGGGGCTTACCTGAGGCCCTATTCGAGGTTGACCTTGCCGCTTTAGTCAGGAAAGGAGTACGAGTGACAGGTCCCAGAATAGTTGGGCGATGGGTAACTACCTACCCTGTTGCTACCAAGGATACAGGTTCATGAGCAAACAAACTTCGCAAAAAACCAAATACATTCCGACCCTGCTTCCGACAGGTCGAAATCACGCCCGCTAACCGAGCATATACCT
>JABUFA010000050.1 GCA_013314755.1 Chthonomonadia bacterium | reverse complement strand
TACATGTCGATGCGAACCTTCGCGCAGCGATTGCCGTCTCCGGTCAATTCAACAGCCTCATTGTAGATGAAGGGCGCAACCTCACCCTGCCAGTGTGGGTTGCCGACTTCACCCCAGATGAAGAGGTGGACTTTGACCAGATTGTCAGCCGTTCGTTCAGCCAGCTGGAGCTGCCGGAGGAGCCGGGCTGGGGGCTGTTCGCGCCGGCAGGAAACTTCATGCAGTTACAGGTGCGCCTGACCGACACGCTGGGTCGTCTGGGGCGTGTGGAGTTTCGCGACCCGGAGACGTGGCAATTGATTGCCAGCCTGTGGGCGAACGCTCAGCGCACGGAGGTATCGGGCACATTCTCCATTCCGTGGGACAGGCGGGAGCTGGTGGCGGAGGTTCTGAATGACACCGGTCGGGTGCTGGCACGCCTCGCGGTAGACGTGGGCAAGTTTGATACGGTGGTTCCGGTCATTGTTCGCGGCAGTTTCGAGCCATACCGTGTAGATCCAGAATACTGCGACCACGCGAGCGCAGAAGCAGGTGACGCTTATGGGCAGCGGGGGCATCCCTATGCCGCACCAGGAAGAGAGAGCAGACTCTCACTGACAGCCTCTAGCTGGACGACAATCTACACCGACTTTACGAACGACCGCCCTGCTGCTGACCATGTTCCTCCTAGTATTCTACACGAGTTGGTGCGCAAGAGATGCATTGCGAACACTGTAGATTATGGTCGCTACAAGGTAGGCGATGGCCAAGCAGTGACTAATTTGCAACGGGAGGTCCAATCTGCCTGTCAAGAGGAGACCAGCCCAGCGTTAACCTGGATGACTGTGCCACCCTACTCGGAGGGATGTGCCAAATGGAGGGTGTATCACTACGGTCATGCAACTGCCGTGTTAGCCATCCCTTACGAGCGCAACAAACGCAATCGGGGGCTGACCGCTTTTCTCGCAGCTGTCGCTGCAGCCATAAGTGGGGAGAGGAAATTTCTCTCCATCTTGGTTGCAGCCTTAGCGAATGAGTGGCTTCAAGACCTGAGGAACCAGCAGGCATCTGGATTGAAGCCGGGTGAAGTGCTCCCGTGGGGTGATGTGTATGTGGTGGAAACTAGAGAAGGCACTCCACGCTTCCATCGCCTGCTCAACCTGACGCAGGAGTGGAGGGTATTTGTACGGGTCAGGTACCCCGACGGCAGCACTGCACCCGCAGAGGGCGTAGTCCAAGCATTGATTGACTCTCCCCGCACCAACCCTGCTCCTCCATCGTCTGCCGTCCCGGATACCTACGTGGGCAGGGATGGAGCAACGATACGGCTTGGCAAAGGATGGCGATGGAAGTTGAAGGTCTCCGCACCAGGCGGAGAGGAAAGGTTGGTGGACGTGCCTAATCCAGATCCTAACCCCACCGTCACCCTCTACATTCAGGTTGCCACCCCGCCGTCTCAGCCGCCGGGCGGTGAGTAGTCCCTTTACTATCTCCTGCAGGCGCACAGCCTGCAGGAGAGCTCCCCGACTGTTTCTGGGGTCCACGATACAACAGATTCCCCACCACAATCGCTTCTTCCATCAGCGCATCAAGTTTATCCGCTCTCGCCGCGCTCGTAGGAGGAGTAGTAGTAGGGCGTCTCCGCTTCGAATTCGGCGGCGCAGGTGTCCACCATCTTGTACACCGGCTCGATGCCGATTGCCTTGCGCGCGCGGCGCATCACCAGCTCGTCCACGCCTGCAATGTCTGCCAGTATTGCATCGGGAAAACCCTTGCTCTTGGCGGTGCGCACCAGGCTGGCCGCAGGGTGCTCGTCGCTGGGGTTGTGCGCGAAGTCGCGCAATTCTCGCGCATGCAGGCGCAGGCGCGTCTCCATCTCCACCAGCTGGCGGATTTTCTCCAGAAACCACGGGTCAATGTTGGACAGCTGCGCCACCTCTTCCACCATCATGCCGCGCCGAAACGCCTCTGCTACGATGAAGATGCGCTCATCGGTAGCGGTCGCCAGCCCCTCTTCAATCTGCATATCGGACAGTGCGGCGGTCCCTCGTCGCGTCAGCCCCATCACGCCAATCTCCAGACTGCGCAGTGCCTTCATCAGAGCGCCTTCAAAAGTGCGGTCAATCGCCATCACCTCGCCTGTCGCCTTCATCTGCGTGCCGATGCGTCGGTCAGCCGTCACGAACTTATCAAAGGGCCAGCGTGGAAACTTCACTACCACGTAGTCCAGCGCAGGCTCAAAGCAGGCTTTGGTCTTCTTCGTCACGGCGTTTTCGATCTCGTCCAGATGCAGCCCGATGGCAATCTTCGCGGCTACACGCGCAATCGGGTAGCCTGTGGCTTTGGATGCCAGCGCGGACGAGCGCGACACACGCGGGTTCACCTCAATCACATAGTACTGGAAGCTGTTGGGGTCCAGCGCTAACTGCACATTGCATCCGCCCTCTATCCCCAGCGCACGGATGATATTCAGCGATGCGGTGCGAAGCATGTGGTACTCCTTATCCGTCAATGTCTGGCTCGGAGCTACCACGATGCTGTCGCCCGTGTGCACGCCCATCGGGTCCAGGTTCTCCATGTTACAGACGGTGATGCAGGTGTTTGCCGAATCGCGCATCACCTCATACTCTATCTCCTTCCAGCCCAGCAAACAGCGTTCCACCAGCACCTGATGGCGCATGGAAAGGTTCAACCCCAGCCTTCCAATCTGCATCAGCTCGTCTGGGCTGTACGCAATGCCTCCGCCGGTGCCGCCGAGCGTATATGCCGGGCGCACGATAGCAGGATAGGGGCAGATTTGTGCCACCTCCTGAAGCTGCTCCTCGCTCTCCACAATCCACGATTCGGGAACCGGCTCGCCGATGGCGCGCATGGTCTCGCGGAACAGCTCGCGGTCTTCCGCCTTCTGGATGGCAGAAAGAGGCGTGCCCAGCAAGCGCACGTTGTACCTGTCCAGAACGCCCGCCTCTGCCAGCTGCGCCGCCAGGTTCAGCCCCGTCTGCCCGCCCAGGGTGGGCAACAGCCCGTCGGGACGCTCGCGGGCGATAACGCGCTCGGCAAACTCCACCGTCAACGGCTCAATATACACCCGGTCAGCCACTTCGGTATCGGTCATGATGGTTGCCGGGTTGGAGTTAATCAGCACAACCTGCACGCCCTCCTCTTTCAGGGCGCGGCAAGCCTGCGTGCCCGAATAGTCGAACTCCGCTGCCTGACCGATGACAATCGGTCCTGAACCGATAACCATCACCTTTCGGATACTGGGGTCTTTTGGCATGTTTTCTACCTCTCCTTGAGAACCTCCGCCATGCAGTATAGTAACCATAATCCCGCCACGTTGCGCTCGATGCCCGATGGGGCGTCGCCCAATCCGCCGGCAACGCGCAGGGTGGTGGCAAGCATTCTGCCTCTGCCCGCAGTCACGTCTATCAGATAGTCGCGCACCTGCAGGGAGCGAGAATCCACCCGCCGCAGCACGGGCTGTACCACCGCCTCTGTGCCCAGCACCTCCTGCACCCTTTCGGTTGTCAGCGCACAGTCACAGGTCAGACCAACAAACTGCGCTCCCAGATACCCCTTCTGGCGGAACCTCTGCCACAACGGATGGGGCAGGAACAGCCCTATTGCCTCACGCCAGAAGGGCACGCCGTCCGCCGGCAAGCCGTTGTGCTGCCCCTGCAGGAGTATCACCTGCGCGCCCCGCGCTAAAGCCTCCAGCAGCGAGGGATGCCACTCGGTGGCAATAATCTGCGGCTCATGGGGAATCTGCCCTTCGGTCACCCGCCGGGGCGTCCACCCGGTGTTCTCCGCTCCGCGCAGAACGTGCAGAGGGTCATACACTGCCCATGTGCTCAGCACGTCCGCATCCACAGGCGGATAGCACCACAGCTCCCATTGATTCTGAACCACCTCGCTCTCCATCTGCAGTTCGCACTGCAGGGTCAACTGTTCCATTCGCTTCACTCTGGGCAGGTTCAGCTCCAGCACCGCCACCGGGGCAACCGTGCCCACGCGCAAAGGCTCGGAAGTCGCATGTTCCCCCTGTTGCAGAACCTCACCCGACTCGTCGCGCAACCACCAGCGCAGTCTGCCCTTGCAATCATGACGCCCGTAGTGAGACAGCGCAATGTGCGCCACCAGCCTCTCGCCGCCGAGGAAGTTCCAGCGGTCCACATACGCCGGGCGGTCGCCTCCGTTGACCCATTCGCGCCGGCGATGGAACTGCAGTAACAGCACGCTGTCGCCGTTGAACTGGCGAAACTCCTCGCTCTGCCACTTCAAGCTGCCGAGGTCATCCCACATGCCCGAAGTGGCGATGGGTGTATCACTGATGCTGGTAATCACATAGCCGCTTATCTCGCGATACAGGCGGGTGTTCTCAATTGTTGTCTTACGATGGAACAGCCCCTGTTGGCGCGAGGAGAACTTCAGCGCACTGCGATGAGCACCCAGTCCCTGCTGTTCGAATCGCTGAACCTGTTGAACCGCGAACACGGCGGGGCGCACACCTCGCGGGTTCACGTCCTCATCGTCGGTCGCCCACCAGGGTGGCTTGCCGCCGTTCGCCTCCAGCACAGCGGGCACATCGCGAAAAGTGTCGTAATCGCAGTACTCGCCCAGCAACCAGGGCTGAGCCTCACGCCCGCGCGGCGCGAAGTAGTCAAAGAGCGGACGCAGGAACGGCAGGTCGCAGTAGAAGTGATTATCGTAGAAATCGGCGTACTCTCTCAGCAAACCGTGATACGCCTCGCCACCGCCGCTGTTGTCCCGCACCAGGGGGCTGTCCGTCAGCCGCTTGACCAGCCAGTACAGCTTCTCCAGGAACGGCGCGCTCGCGCTCTCCGACAGCTCGCATCCCAGTGTCCACGCGATGATGCTGGGATGTCCCCGTGTTTGAAGCACGATGCGGGTGTACTCCTCCGCCGCCTGACGCTGGAAGGCAGGCGTGACCTCGGGAAGCCACATCGGCAGCTCCATCCACGCCAGCATGCCCATCTCATCGCACAGATGCAGGTAGTGCTGGGGCGGAACCCACAGGCAGAACTTCACCATGTTATAGCCCATCTCGCGCAGGGCACGCAGTTCGGCGCGTATCTCCTCCTCGGTCGGGTTCGGCGCCAGATGCTGAGGATACCATCCCCAGTGCAGGATGCCGCGCGGATAAATGGGGTCGCCATTCAGCAGGATGGTATCGCCCCTTACCTGCACCGTGCGCATCCCGAACCATCGGGGGATCCGGCAGGTATCACCGTGAAGGTCGGTAATTTCCACATCCAGCCGATACAGGTTCGGCGAATGTGGAGACCACCACAGAGGATTGGGGTCATCTAAGGTGACCCGCACGTATCCCCGCTCGTCACAGCGCACCTCTTTGCTGTCTATCTCCGTGCCGTCCGGGCGGTAGAGGGTCAGGGTCAGGTCGGCGGGCAGGCGCCCTCCACAGGATACCTCTACTTCCACATGCCCCTTGCCTATCACGTTCGGATACATGTCTTCCATCCATGCCTCGGGCGTGCGAACCAGCCAGGCGTTCTGCCAGACGCCTCCGAACGTGCCGTACACATATGGTAAAAACCCCGACAGCGTGCCGGGCACGGGATAGGTTTTGCCACCCGGCTTCACCACACGCAGGGCGATAAACGCCTTTCTATCCTGCAGGTGCGGGGTAATATCACAGGCGAAACGGTCCCACATGCCGATATGTGTGCCCATCCGTTTGCCGTTTACCCACACCTGTGTGGCGTAGCTGACCCCTTCCAGCAGCAGCCATATTCTGCCCCTCTGCCAGTCGACGGGAACCTCCACCTCCGTTGCGTACCAGACGGGTCCTTCAAACCGTTTGGAGATGCCCTCCTGTTCCCAGCAGTGTGGCACCTGCACTGCCCGCCACTCTTCGCCCACAGGATGGGGGAGGTACCAGCCCTCTACCTCCCCCCTGTCCGCCTCATCCGTGCGAATGAACCAGTGAGAACACTCCTTACGCCACATCCCACCACGACACAATGTGCTGAACGGCATCAGGAACCTCCTTTTCCCCCTCGAATCAACCGTGCGCTATCATGAACGGGCAGGCGGTGCGAATTCAACCGCCACCGATACGCCTCACGTAACCATCCCGGAACTCGATAGACCGATATGGCATACGGTCCTACCCACTCGCGCATCACACGATTGCGCCGGCGCAGCAGCTCGGGGTAGTCCCTTTGCCACCAGTACTCGCCCTGTATCCCATCCAGCATTACCACATGCGTCACGCCATATCGCTCGATGGGGGCGGGATAGTTTGCCAGTCGTGGAATCACCAGCATGGCAGACACCGGCGCATCCAGACACACCCCCGGAGCACAGTTGCCCGCCACCACCGCGTGCTGGGGCAGGATGCGTTCCAGCTTCTGCGCGAGATTCTTCAGGGAGTACTGGCGATTTCCATACCACCCTGCGAAGTACCAGGCGTTCCACCCGGCAAGCACCACCAGCGCAGCTGCGGGCGCCCATCTCAGCGAAAAACCGCCCGTTGCCAGCAATCGGTGCACTATCCACTGAAGCACCAGCGCCAGCGGAAACGCTATCGCCAGCGTCAGATACACCAGGCTCCATGCAAACGGTGCACCAAGTGCAAACGCCAGCCCAAAGTACAGGGCGTAACCCAGCATCAACGTGCGAAGCAGGTGCGCCCACCACTCGCGCGGACGCCAGACCATGCGCGTTATCTCCGGCAATCGCACCACGCCAATCACCGCCAGCGCGACTATCGCAGGATAGATAGGCACATAATAGCGGCTCGGCGCGTAGCGAATGAAGGCGAGCAGGGCAACCCCCAGCCACATCCACACCAGCAGGAACTCCACTGCTCCATTGCCACTGCGCCGTTCCTCGCGGCGGAAGATAGCCAGCAGAGTGGTGGTCAGCGCAAGAAAGATAGTCACTGGCATGTGGGCAAACAGGTATCCCATCAGCCCGTACTGGTAGTTCAGCACAGCCCTGCGCACATCGGCATACGCCTCAAACAGGTTGCGCGGCATAATCTGGTAGGTCAGATAGAAATCGCTCATATGCCGATACTCGCGCCAGTGCGGCAGTAACCACACTATCGCGTACAGCAGCCCCGCTATCAGCATCCCGCCAGCGGTCGCGGCGATTTCCCACCGGGTATCCCGTTTGTGGGTACGTCCACTCCACCAGCTCGCCAGTAGAGGCGCAGGGATAAAGAACGCACAGAGCGACTTGATACTGCAGGCGGTGATGGTCATCACGCCAGCCAGCGCCGACCACGCCAGCCCTTCGCCGCGCCGCACCCAGGCGTAAAACGCCAGAGCCAGAAACAGCGTCGCCGGCGTCTCCAGCAGTGCCATGCGGTTATACATCAGGTAGGCATGTTCCCATGCCAGAACCAGCGTGCCCAGCCACGCCACCCGCTCGCCAAAAGCCCGGCGCAGAGCAGCAAACATCACGATTAGCGTCAACAAACTGCATACCACCGAAATCGCCCGAGCCTGTGGATAGCCCACCCCGAACAGGCGAAACACCGCCGCCTGTACCGCGTGCACCAGCGGGCTGAGCACCATATTGTTGAACTCGTTGGTGCGGGCGTGCCCAAGCAATATCGCGTTACGGGCGTTGTGTGTGTAGAAGCCCTCATCGGTCAACAGTCCACTGCTCCAGCACAGGCGGAAGTCGGGGTCGGCGTCCAGTGCGACAACACGCGCCCACACCGCCAGCGCCACCGCACTGACGATAAGCACCGCAACCAGTATCCGCCTGCTCCTGTCTGTCATCATCTCACTTGCTCCGGTCGATCAACCGCAAGAACTCCGCAAAGTACGGGTCGCTGTCGCGCGGACCGGGCGACGCCTCCGGGTGATATTGCAGGGTGAAGATGGGCAGAGACCTGTGCCGTATCCCCTCCACCGTGCCATCGTTCAGGTTAATCTGCCACACCTCTACATTCGGGTCCAGCCCTGACGGGTCCACAGCGTAGCCGTGATTCTGCGAGGTGATGGTCACCTGCCCGGAGACGAGGTCTTTCACGGGATGATTGCATCCCCGATGCCCGAATTTCAGTTTGAACGTCTTCGCGCCGAAGGCAGCAGCTACCAGCTGGTTGCCCAGGCAGATACCGAAAATGGGCACCTGCCCAACCAGCCGGCGCACCTGTGCCACGATGTCGCCCAGCAGAGCGGGGTCACCCGGTCCGGGCGAGAGTGCGACACCATCAGGCTTGGTTGCCAGAATATCTTCTGCGGTCGCCGTGCAGGGCAGAACGGTTACCCGACTGCCCAGTGCTGCGAATCGGCGCAGGATGTTGTATTTCAATCCGCAGTCTATCATGGTAATCCGGTAGCGCGTGCCCGGCAGTATGGGCGCGTCCACCGGCTTCATGCCCTCGGCATCCCAGGCGTACGGCTCTGGAGTGGTGACCATCCGCACATAGTTGAACTCGTCGTAGCGGGGCGATGCCCGAAGGTGGCGCAGAGCCTCCTCGCGGGTCAGCTCGGTGGTGAGGATGCCCATCATCACGCCCGCTGCCCGCAGTCGCCGCGTCAGGGCGCGCGTGTCAATTTGATGGATTCCCGGAATGCGGTTCGCCTGCAGGTGCTCGCGCAGGGTTCGGCTGGCACGCCAGTTGCTCGGGTGCTCGCACGCCTCGCGTACCACCAGCGCAGAGACCTGAACCTGCCGCGACTCGTCATCGTCGTCGTTGATACCGTAATTGCCAATCAGCGGATAGGTCAGTGTGACAATCTGCCCGGCATAAGAAGGGTCGGTCAGTATCTCCTGGTAGCCGGTCATGCCGGTATTGAACACCACTTCGCCCACCACTGTGCCGGGCGCACCTATCGCTTCGCCCTCAAAGGTCACGCCATCTTCCAGAGCCAGAAGTGCCTTCATTCCAACCTCCCTGCAACTACTCTGCCCCCGAAAACGGTGGCAACTATCCGCATCTCCTCCCACTCGTCCACCGACGTTGTGGCGGGGTCGCGCCCAAGTAGCACGAAATCCGCCCGCTTGCCTGCAGTCAATGTTCCCGTGTTCTCCTCGTCACGCGATGCGTATGCCGACCCTCTAGTGTACAGGCGGATGGCGGTCATCGCATCCACACGCTCGGTCTCGTTCAGCACGACGCCCAGAGGCGTTCTGCGCTCCATCGCCGCACGGATACCGTCCAGAGGCGCGCCCGGAACCACCGGACAATCGGAGCTGAACGCCACCGGAACGCCCGCCTCAAGTAAAGAGTTTACCCGATTCAGACGTCCTGCTCGCTCCTCGCCGAGTCCGTAGCGGTAGGCATCCCCCAGCCTCGCGATGAACTCCGGCTGAATCACCGCCACTGCGCCCAGCGCATGGAGCCGGGCAATCAGCCCGTCGTCCAGCAACATACAGTGCTCGACTCGGTGACGCACATCGGCGCGGGGATACGCCTGCATCGCCTCCTCGTAGAGGGACAGGACGGTCTCTATCGCCCGATCGCCGATGGCGTGTGTGGCTATCTGCCAGCCTGCCCGGTGCGCCCCAAGGATGTACTCGCGCAGTTCCTCGTCGCTGTGCATCAGGATGCCCGTTGTGCCTGTATCCACGAAAGGCTCCTTCAGCGCGGCGGTACGGGTGGTCAGGGCGCCGTCGGCAAACAGTTTCGTGATGCCCACGCGCACGCCATCACAGCCGGTGCGCACATCCTGTGGGTGCAACCACTGCCCGTTCTGGCGGAGCGCACTGGCAAGAATCATCAGCGTGATGCGAAGGGGCGCGCCCTCGTTCACCGCCTGCGCATAAGCCACCACCTCGCTCTGCAGGTCGCCCCAGCCGGTGCTGGCATCCGCCGCGGATGTGATGCCCTTTTCCGCCATCGCCTGAGCCGCCAGATGTATCGCCTTCACCCGCTGGGCGTGCGTCAGCGGCGGCTGGTGGCGGGTTACCAGGTCCACTGCGCTCTCCAGCAAAACGCCAGTAGGTTCGCCCTGCTCGTCGCGCACGATGGTGCCGCCGGGCGGGTCGGGCGTCTCGCGGGTGATGCCTGCCAGACGGAGAGCAACCGAGTTCGCCACGCCGCCGTGCTTGCTGACGTGCTCGATAAACACCGGCTTCTCGGTGCTGACCATATCCAGGTCATACCGAGTGGGATGCCTGCGCTCCGCCATGCGGTTCTGGTCGTAAAAACTGCCCAGAATCCACGCCGATTCGGGATGCTCGTGCGCCCATCGGCACAGTCGTTCCACCAGCGAGGGGATGTCGGGCGCATGTTCAGGGCTGAGGTTCGCCGTGCTCAGGTCCAACCCATACGCCAGAATGTGGCAGTGACAGTCGTTGAAGCCGGGCACAACGGCAAAGCCTCTGGCGTCGATGCGCTTCGCAGAGGGATAGCGAGCGGACAGTTCCTCCGCCTCGCCAACCGCCAGGATGCGCTCGTCTCGCCAGACCATTGCCTGAGCCACAGGCTGGCTGTCGTCCATTGTGTAGACCTTACCGATAAGCAGGTACTCTGGCATGGTGCACTATCCCTCGCGATAGACTATCCTGCCTGCCACCATTGTCAGCACGGGTTTGCCTGTCAATTCCCAGCCCTCAAAGGGCGTGTTGCGCGACTTGGAGCGAAACTCACTGGAGCGTACCGTCCAGCTTCGCTTCAGGTCAAACAGGGCGATGTCGGCGGGTGCGCCCGGAGCCAGCGTGCCTCCCGGAAGCCCCAGTATCTTTGCCGGCTGGCAGGACATCTTCTCTATCAGTGCGCTCAGGCTCATCCTGCCGGTGCTGACCAGCTCGGTGAAGGAGAGGGCGAACGCCGTCTCCAGCCCCACAATCCCGAAGGGCGCCAGCGCGAACTCCTGCGCTTTTTCGTGCGCGGCGTGTGGGGCGTGGTCGGTGGCGATGGCATCAATAGTGCCGTCCAGCAGCCCCTCCACGATGGCATCGCAGTCCGCCTGCGTGCGCAGGGGTGGGTTCATCTTCGCGTTCGTGTTATAGCCCATGCACGCCTCGTCGGTCAGCGCAAAGTAGTGTGGGCAGGTCTCGGCGGTAACGGGCGCGCCGCGCTCCTTCGCCCAGCGGATAATCCGAACTGCGCCTGCGGTAGAGACATGCAGAATGTGCAACCGGCAACCGGTGTACAGGCTCAGCAGGCAGTTTCGCGCTACCTGTGTCTCCTCCGCCACTGCCGGCATTCCGCGCAAGCCCATAATGGTGGAGGTCAGCCCCTCGTTCATGCAGGCGTCTTTCGTCAGCGATTTGTCCTCGCAGTGCGTCAGCACGGGCAGTCCCAGCTGCCCCGCGTACTCCATCCCGCGACGAAGCACCTCCGCCGACTGCAGGGGATAGGCATCATCGGTCACCGCCACTGCGCCAGCCTCTTTCAACGCCGCCATCTCGGTCAGCCCCTCCGGCTGAAGCCCCTTCGTGATGGCGGCTATCGGGTAGACTCGCGCCACGCCCACCTGCTCGGCTCGTTTGAGCAGTCCACGTATCACCGAAGGCTCATCCAGTGGTGGGTCGGTGTTGGGCATACAGCACACCGCGGTGAAACCTCCCGCGACGGCGGCGGCAGTTCCCGATTGCACGTCCTCTTTGTACTCGAAGCCCGGCTCGCGCAGGTGCACATGCAGGTCAATCAATCCCGGCGTCAGCACCAGCCCCGAACAGTCTATCACCTCACAACTGCCCACGTCGTATGGGGTGCTGTCGTCCACAATCGCCAGCACCTTGCCTTCATCCACCACCACATCTGCCACGCGGTCAATGCCCTGTGAAGGGTCGCACACATGCGCTTTGCGAAAAATGGTTCTCATGCCGACGCCTCCCCGCCCAGTAGATGGTACAGCACCGCCATGCGGATGGCGACGCCGTTGGTCACCTGTTCCAGAATGACCGAACGCCCGCTGTCCGCCACGTCGTCCGCAATTTCCACCCCGCGGTTCATGGGTCCCGGGTGCATCACGATACAATCGGGTTTGGTAAGCTCCAGCACCTTTGCGTTCACTCCCCAGCGCTGGGCATATTCACGCAGGCTTGGCAGCAGTCCGCGCTCCATTCGCTCCTGTTGCAGACGCAGAGCCATCACCACGTCCGCGCCCTCCACGCCTGCACGCAGGTCGGTGTACACCTCCACCGGCAGCCCATGCACGTCGCGCGGAAGCAGGGTCGCCGGCGCCACAAAGCGCACCTTTGCGCCCATCTTGGTCAGCCCCCACAGATTGCTTCGCGCCACCCGGCTGTGCGCGATGTCGCCCACGATAGCCACCGTCAGCCCTTCCAGCCTGCCTTTGTGCTGGCGGATGGTCAGCATATCCAGCAAAGCCTGTGTGGGATGCTCGTGCATGCCGTCGCCGGCGTTAACCACCGGAATGTCCAGAGCCTGCGCCACCAGGTGCGCTGCTCCCGATTGCGGATGACGCATCACTAGGCAGTCAATCTGCATGGCACGCAGGTTGCGCACTGTATCCAGCAGGCTTTCTCCTTTCTGAACGGAGCTGGTTGCGGCGGCAACGCTGGTGGTATCGGCGGACATAATCTTGGCAGCGTTTTCAAACGACACGCGCGTGCGCGTGCTGGCTTCATAGAACAGGGTAACCACCTGCCTGCCCCGCAGGGTAGGCACTTTCTTCACGGGTCGCTCCAGAATCTCCCTAAAGGACTGCGCGGTGTCCAGGAGCAGGCGAATATCTCCCGGTTCGGTCTCGCGCAGGGCTATCAGGTCGGTTAACATGGCTATCGCTCCTCATCCGGTTTGCGAATGCACACAGAATCTTCGCCGTGTATCTCCTCCAGACGGACATCCACGAACTCCTGTCGCGAGGTCGGCAGGTTTTTGCCCACGTAATCGGGGCGGATGGGCAGTTCGCGGTGTCCGCGGTCAATCAACACCGCCAGCTGTACGCAGGCGGGTCTTCCGAGGTCCATCAGTGCCGAAATCGCCGCGCGAACGGTGCGCCCGGTATAGATGACCTCATCCACCAGCACCACCTTCTTGTCGGTGATGTCTACCGGGATGCGCGTCGCGCCGGTGTCCGAGACGGTGTGCGTGCGATAGTCGTCGCGATAGAGGGTGATGTCCAGCTCGCCAACGGGAACGCTTGTGCCTTCAATGTTTTCAATCAGTCGACTCAGGCGATGTGCAAGAGGTGCACCTCGACGCAGGATGCCTACCAGCACCAGGTCTTCTGCGCCTTTGTTGCGCTCCAGAATCTCGTGTGCGATGCGGGTGAGGGCACGCCGCATCTCGTGGGCATCCATCACTTTCACTTCGGTGGGCATAGCACGCCTCCTGATGGAATGAACCAACGGGCGGCAAGGAGAGGTGCAGGATATGCGGAACCGGTGCATCGCTCCTTGTCCGCCTCGCAGGACGGACTTAAAGGAACCCGTTAGGTAGAGTATAACGGATGTGCAGGCGGTTTGTCAAGCGGCTGTTCGTCGGTCAACAGGTACCGCTCATTCTAAAGGAAGGGATACCGGAAGCCTCCCTGCCGGCGTCCATTGCCCGTACAGCACGTCGGCGAGCGCCCGGAGTGAACAGGCACGGAACCCGTAGGTGCACAGATAGTTATGGACAAAGGGGAAGTGGCGGATGTCGTAAGGCTCACGCACGGCGACCACGACCAGCCTCTCCCCAAACCGCTCGTGCAGTGCCCTGACCAGTTCCGCCTGTTTCCGCACGTCAACAGGCGTGTCGCTCCAGGGTTCTGGGGGAGTAGTAGCCATCACGCACTGTTCTGCCTGCGCCGCCGCCTCCAAGCATTGCCGTATCTGCTCCGGCGGGAAATCGGGGGCGAGGGGCAGGTCCAGCAGGTCGGGCTGGTAGCGGCGCATCTGCTGGGCGAGCGATGGCAGGCTGTGGTGCGCGGAAACCAGCAGGGTGCGTCGTTCGGTGTGCAGGGGAAAGCCTGCCGAATCGTGCCGGACAAGCGTAATGCTGGCTCGCGCGATGTGCTCCTCCAGCGCATCATGTGCAGGGTCAAGCCAGGGCGCGTCTTCCGCTTTCGGTTGGGCGGACAGGAACCGGCGCTTGGCGTTCAGCACGCGGGAGGCCGCCTCCTTGAGACGCTCCAGTGGCAGCTCGCCCGACTGCACAGCCTGTCGAATCGCCCGAACCGCCTCGCGCTGAACCTCCAGCGTGTGGGCAATCAGCACCATATCCGCGCCCGCCTTCAACGCCTCCACTGCCCCGCGCGCCGTGCCGATGGTATCGGCAATCGCTCTCATCTCCAGGCAGTCGGTGATGACCAGCCCATCGTAGCCCAGCTCCCGCCTCAGCAGGTTGGCGAGGATAGCAGGCGAAACGGTGGCGGGTCGGTGCGCGTCCAGCGCAGGGAAGACGATGTGCGTGGTCATAATCGCGCCAACGCCTTCGGCAATGGCGGCGCGGAAGGGAACCAGCTCTATCCGCTCCAGTCGGTCGCGGTCGCCCCAGATGGTGGGCAGGGCAAGGTGCGAGTCCACGGCGGTGTCGCCGTGACCGGGGAAGTGTTTGGCGCAGGCGAGCAAGCCCGTCTGCTGATAGCCGCGAATCGCCGCCGCGCCCATCCGCGCCACCAGTTCGGGGGCGGCACCATACGAGCGCACGCCGATGATGGGGTTATCGGGGTTGTTGTTCACGTCCATCACGGGCGCGAAGTTCCAGTTAACGCCCAGCGCCAGCAGTTCCCGCGCCTGTGCCTGCGCCTGCCGAAACGCCAGTTCGGGGTCGCCCGTTGCCCCTAACGCCATGTTGCCCGGAAACTCGTGGAAGGGCGCGCGCAGGCGGTTGACCGTTCCGCCTTCCTGGTCTATGGCGATGAACAGCGGAATGCGCGAGAGGCTCTGAAGCTCGGCGAGGGTGGCACGGATGCTTTCGGGGTTAGTGGAGTCGAGGTTTCTCGCCAGCAGGACCACTCCGCCTACCTGCATGGTTTCAACCAGCTCGCGGGCATGTGCGTTGACGGTGCGCGCCTCTTCGGGAGTAGCCCCCTGCCAGCCGAAGCAGAGCACCTGCCCGATAAGCGCGTCGGTATCGAGGTCGTTGACGTCGGGTATCACCGGCTCGCTCATGCCTTCTCCTTATGGTTCACACACCACCCGGAACCCCACAAACGGCGCATCGGTCAGCCACCATTTGCTTTTGGGGTTCTGGGGGTCGTTCATCTGCCAGTCGGGTGTGTACTTGGCGCGTGCGGCGGGATGCACCTTTTCGGGCGGGTCGTAGAAAGAACCGCCGCGCACCACAGGCACTTCGTCATCCATCGGCTGGCACCACTCCGCGGCGTTGCCCAGCATGTCGTGGATACCCCAGGCGTTGGGCTGTTTAGTTCCCACCTTGTGCGTTTTGTCGTCGGAGTTGCCCCAGTGCCACGCCAGTTTATCCAACAGCTCTGTATCCGAAATCGGTCCTGCAGGAAGCACTCCCGCACGGCAGGCGTATTCCCACTCCGCCTCGGTGGGCAGGCGGTACTTCTTGCCGGTCTTGGCGGAGAGCCATTCGCAGTACTTCTGCGCGGTGAGGTAGCTCATGCTGATGGCGGGATAGCCCTTGTGCCCAAAACCCCGGTCCACCGCTCCATAGGGTTTGCTGGGTCGGGAAACCGCGTCGGCGCCGCCTGTTTTCTGGGTTTCCGGTGCGTCCAGCTTGTGCACAAACACGTCCAGCTCGTCCCACGTGACCTCCGTCTTGCCGATGTAGAACGGCTTGATGGTGACCTGTTTGGGCTTGCCTGTTTTGGGGTCGGTGATGGTGTACGTTCCGCCGGGCACGGGCACCATGTCGAACTTCACCACCGTGCCGGGGATGGTTTCCGTGTATGCTGTTAACGGTTTGGCGGCGGGCTGTGTCTGAGCCTTCTGCCCCTGCGCGTGTAGCACCGTCGCGACAGCTGCCAAAATCGTGAAGGGGATGAGCACCCTGCTGGTGAAAGGTGCGGATAGTAATCTCGAAATGGGTGAACGGGTATCTGCGATGTTCCGCTTCATTGTCCGAAAACCTCTGCTCCTGTTGTTTCTGCTCACTGCTGAGAGCGTTCTGCACGCGCAAACGGCGCGCCTGCACCGCTATCAGTATAGCCAGATGTTGATGGGAGTGCAAGTGACCATCACTCTATACGCGCCGGACAGAGCCACCGCCGAGCGTGCCTGCACCGCCGCGTTCGAGCGCATCGCGGAGCTGGAGCAGATTATGAGCGACTATCGCGTCGACAGCGAGTTGATGCGTCTGTGTGCGCAGGCAGGGGGACCCCCGGTGCGAGTGAGCGAGTCTCTGTTCACCGTGCTGAAGCGGGCGCAGGAGCTGTCTCGGCGCACCGATGGGGCGTTCGACGTGACGGTCGGTCCGTTCGTGCAGTTATGGCGGCGAGCCAGGCGCACCGGGCAGTTCCCCACGCCGGCGGAGCTGGAAGAGGCGAGAGGGCGCGTGGGCTACGAAAAGATGGTGTTGAACGAGGCAGAGCGCACGGTGCAGTTGCTCGTGCCCGGTATGAGGCTGGACCTCGGGGGCATCGCGAAGGGGTATGCCCTGGACTGTGCACTGAAGGTTCTGCAGGAACACGGTATCCGCCATGCTTTGCTGGAAGCTGGGGGAGACATTGTGGCGGGGCTGGCTCCGCCCGGAACGGCGGGATGGCGGATTGAGGTTGCCAACGCTTCGCCCGAGCGCCGGTGGGTGTACCTCGCACTGGGTGCCATCTCCTCCTCCGGCGACACCGAGCAGTATGTGGAGTATGAGGGCAAGCGTTACTCGCACATCGTAGACCCGCGCACCGGCTGGGGGTTAACCACCCGCGTGGCGGCGACGGTTATCGCCCGCGACGGCATCACCTCCGACAGCCTGGCGACTGCACTGTGCGTGCTGGGCAGGGAGAAGGGGCTGGCGCTGATTCGCTCCGTGCCCGGCGCAAGGGCGTATGTGCGGGGGGTTAGCGGTCTGTAAAAACATTCATTAGTCTAATTAAATGCCTTTTCATTTCTGTCCTCAGACAAAGAGCCGAAAAAACGGGTATTTTTACCGGGTGGACATACCCGT
Source organism: Chthonomonadia bacterium (assembly GCA_013314755.1). Lineage (GTDB taxonomy): Bacteria > Armatimonadota > HRBIN16 > HRBIN16 > HRBIN16 > HRBIN16. The sequence goes on along the minus strand of JABUFA010000050.1, from coordinate 4,237 downwards.
TTTGGTACGATCTTGCATATATAATGGGTGGAGGTTCAACCTATCTCATCTCAGGGAGGAAGGAAAAAATGCGTTCGTGGTGGTTGGCAACTGTGCTGGTTGCGCTGATGACGACAGCCGTTTATGCGGCAACTCCCCCAGTGTTCCTCTATGCGGACACGGCACCGAATGCTTATGGCTCGCCGAACTGGCTGCCCTGGAGGAATGCCGCTTTTGCAGATGCCGCGAACGGCACGTTCATCAACATGCGCAGCGGCGCACACCCTGGTACCAGGTACTTTGAGCCGGTCGAAGAGATTGTGTACAGCACGATGGACCTCGGTAAGCGCCTGCACTGGGTGTACTGGGTTCCGGGGGCTACCATCGCACAACTGCAATCTCTTCAGTTTAAGGTTAACTGGATGGTCGACTGGGAAGGCGTCAACTACGTGTACAACTGGACGACCAATAACCTCGAACAGGCTATCCTTGACCCCTTCGGGATACCCACCAACGGCTGGGTAGAGCCCAGTAGTTGGATCGAGTACGATAAGGATGGCGACGGCACCAAAGACGGCGTAGTAGGCACATTCGGTTTTGCCTGGTGGGCAACGGATGACGAGGCGCCACCCTTCAATACTGATAGCAGTCCATACAATCAGACCGACATGGATGACGTCTATGCGCTGGCAGCCGCAATCCGCCAGTCACAGACGCATGCTACGGGTTATGTTCGGATGTTCGACGGCACGGCTTACACCTACAATATCCTGCCGTTGAACGTGGTTCCCGAGCCGGGCACGGTGATGCTGTGGCTGAGCGGGCTGGCAGCGCCTGGGTTTGCCCTGTTGCGCCGGCGTAAGTAGTTCCTTTCGAACAACACACCCCCGCGACTGCCGTCGCGGGGGTTTTTGCACATCTGGTGGAGGCGGAGGGACTCGAACCCTCGTCCAGAGTGATTTGCCCCAGGCGTCTACGAGCGTAGCCATCGTTTTGTCTCTCGCGGAAGGGCACGCCCGATGGCAGGCTTACCCATCCGCCAGCTCATCCTGCGCTTTCGCCCGGATGGCGATGAGCGGTTCCACCCGGACTATCCGGCATAGCACACGCCCACGTCCGCCTCGGCCGGCAGGAGGCGGCAGGACGGCTGCCTCTAATTAGGCAGCGAGAGCGTACTGAGGAGTCGCTCTTATTTTTTTGCCGCTTTTTTACGAGGCCAACGGCACCTCGGCTCGCAGCCTGAGCGCGCCTCTACCCTGTCGACACCAGTCGCCCCCAGGTCTTTCCATTCATATTATACACCTTTTCGCGCTTTTTGTTGCATGTTGTTGCAGAGGCTTGATGTCTCTGCCCGACTGTCTCCTTACCTGAATCCTCACGCAGGTAGTTATGCTATTGACAAAACTGTGTATCGGATGCTAAAGTAGGTCAACAGGGTTTCCAGCTGGCAGGAGGCTGAGATGATGCCAGATTCTCCGGATGGATGGGCACATACTCTACTGGGCTACTGGTGTTCGCAGGGGCTGAGTGTCGAACAGGCACAGGACTGCTTGAGCGAGACCTTTCTGCGCTACAGCCGAAGGCGCGACCTGCCGCCGTGGAATGCAGGCGAACCACCGCCCTCCCTATGGAGGATAGCTCGCGACGTACTGTGCGAACACTGGCGACGCCGGGCACGGGAACAACAACAGACGGAACGCCTGCTGGTGCATTACCGGTGCATCTGGTACCGCCCCTGCGACGATGAGGTGGAGGCGGAAACTTTCCGGCTGAGTCTGCCTCCGCGCCTGAGCGAGGTGCTTGCTCTGCGCCTGGAGGGGTATACCTGTCGGGAGATAGCCGGGCTGTTGCACCTGTCTGAAAGCACGGTGAAAAGCTATCTGGCGGAGCTGCGCACAAAGTTTCGCGAATTTTACGGTTACGACCCAACCAAATCCCCCTCTGACAGCGGTTATATTTATGGAAGCCTCACCGCAGGTGAGGACGACACATCAGACAAAAAGGAGGACACTACCGATGCGAATGCGCACAGTTCTGGTATGGACGGCGATGGCGCTTCTGGTGGCAAACGTGTTCGCCCTGCCTCGCACCCTCGCCGCGCTCGGCGTCGCGCGGGGGGGGGGTGGATCCCGCAAGCCTGATGCTGAGTGAGGGATGTGGATGCCAGGCAGTAGAATTGACCGGTGGAGACGGAACCACGATGGCACTTTACGAAGTGGTCAAATCTCCCTATCTGCTGTTTACGCCCCGCGGTCTCCAACCACTTATCAAAACATGTATTGATGTGTGGGATGAGTGTACCTCCGCTCCCAAGCTGACGCAAGAAAGAACTGTCCGTGTAGGTTGGGGACATCCTTGTTACGGACAGGGGGGCTACAAACGAGAGATACGCGATAAATACCGCTGGTACTGCCTTGAGGGAGACTGTTACATCGTCAAGTGCTGCCCGTGGCGAGAGGCTGGGTGCTCTTCCACATTAATTCCCGCACCGACCTGCCAGGGCAATGACGAGGCCTGTCCTCTGCCACCTTGTGTGGAGCCGACACCAAACTGTAGCTAGAACACGTGGGGGTACAAAAGACCATTTGTAGCCCCGGCGCCTTACCTGTAAAACGGCACGGATGGTTAAGAAACATCGCGGGATGAGGACTTCGATGAAACGTCATGAAGTTGGGCTGGCATTGGTATCAGGCGTTGCGGCGGGCGCGGTCGCTGCCTTGACCTGCGCCTTACTATTGCCATATATCCAGTTCATTATTACGCCTATTCTCTGGGGGACTTCATCCTCCGATATGGAAATTAGTCCGACTGTGAGAGACCTGATTGGATATCCCCGCTTGTGGATACCTTATGTGTTCTGGGGTGGATTATCGAGCATCGTTACCTACCGTTTGAATGGAGGCAACAAACTGTATCCTGCCCTGGTAATATGCCTGATACTCCTTCTGGCTACACGAGAATGGTTCACGGGAGGAGTAATGGTTTGGTTTAGCCGCCTCGGTCAGGATTGGCGTTACGACGTGGTGAATCTGGCCGCGCTTACCCTTGAGTTGTTAATAGCAAGCACTCTGATACTTGCCATGCCCAAATGGCAGCGTCTGCTTCACAAGGTGCTTGGTTCATTCGTAACGTATACCCCAGGACAGAAGCGTTCATACGGAGGCGAGTAGCAAACATGTCTCAGCGAGGTTTTGCTTTGATAGAGTTGCTACTTGTAGTAGCCATTATCGCCCTGCTGGTGGCGCTGTTGCTTCCCGTATTTCAGCAGGCGCGCAAGAAGTCGTATGAATCGGTGTGTACCAGCAACCTGCGACAGTTCTATGTAGCATTCAGCCTGTACCGCGAGGACTACGGAGACACTGCTCGTTTTCAAGCGATGCTTTTGCCTTACGTCCGCGATAAACGTGTCCTTCGCTGCCCGATGGACCATTACAAACATGGAGCAGGATGGTGGGGATCAGACAAAGGAGATAAGTGGATTGAGACAAGCTACTTCTATTACCGCCCATTCACAGACCGTTACTTGCAATGGATACAGCAGGCAGATGCCAACCATGGCATCGCGGTGTGTGTCCTGCATGGAAAGCGGCGCGTGGAGCAAGCATTGGGGGCTGCAGAGTTCAACTATGTAGGCAAGGTAATACGACTTCGAATAGATGGCTCTTTGTCTCCCGCCTATGCACCGCTTCTGTGCTTCAAAAACAAAGCGGAACAGGGCGAGATGCGTCATCCCTGGTACATGTATACAGACATGCGCCCAATACCGCAAGAGGTGCTTCAGCTGGATCCCGCTCTCAGGGATGCTGTGCTGAAAGAGTGTGAATAACCAGGGGGTTCCGCGGAAAGATTATGAGAGAGTACAGAAGGCACCTCGAAGGAAAAGGAGCAGGCACTGTCCTGATAGGCGGAATCGTAGTGCTGGTACTGGCACGACTGCTGGTGATTGCCCTGCTGGGGGCGGTCTATTCTACCCTGGGCAGACTGCTCTGGCTGGGCAGCAGCGCCAGTGTGACTGTGCTGACATCCTACGACGTCCTGCAGCTACTGCTCAATCGCTGGATATGGACAGTTTACATCGTGTGCGGAGCTGCCGCTGGTGTCGTGGCGTGGCGCACACAGGATACAGAAAAGGTAACTACCTACCCTGTTGCTACCAAGGATACAGGTTCATGAGCAAACAAACTTCGCAAAAAACCAAATACATTCCGACCCTGCTTCCGACAGGTCGAAATCACGCCCGCTAACCGAGCATATACCT
>JABUFA010000049.1 GCA_013314755.1 Chthonomonadia bacterium | reverse complement strand
GCTCAGGCTGGAGCATTGACTTTTGGGGGCGTTTCTGTTTATACTTAGAGGTGGTGTTGTCAGCCGGAGTGGCGGAATGGTAGACGCGCCCGCCTCAAAAGCGGGTGCCGCAAGGCGTGAGGGTTCGAATCCCTCCTCCGGCACCATCGGTTTACCGTCCGACTCTGGAATCATTATCATAATCATACTCAGGTTGCCCCGCGCCAACGGGGCAATTTTCTTGAGGTAGCCCATGCATACACCGCTGAAGGCGGAACACCAGCAACACGGCGCGCAATGGCGCGAGTGGCTCGGCGAGAATGTGCCCGGCTCCTACGGAGACACCAGCGCGGAGTATTCGGCTCTGCGTCAGGGGGCTGGCGTTATTGACCTGAGCGTGCTGGGCAAATTGCGCATCACCGGCGATGACCGCATCACCTACCTGCAGGGACAGCTGAGTCAGGACATCCTGCCCCTGCAAACCGCCGGCGTGGGCGCGTACTCCTGCCTGCTGAAGCCAACCGGTCAAATGCTTTCGGATATGGTGCTGTTCGCCACAGAAGATGCTGTCATCGTGTTGACCCCGCCCCACACGGTGCAAACCGTGCGCGAACGGCTGGAGCAGTTCGTCATCATGGAGGATGTGGAGATTGAGGACGTGACGCATCGCCTGGCGGTTCTGCACGTCGCCGGGAAGCGGGCAAACGAGGCGCTTGCGTCCCTTAGCCTGCAAACGCAGGTGGCATTGTGGCACGGTCAAACAGTGCTCTGGCAGGAACAACCGCTTCACGCCGTGCGCACCGACCGCTGTGGCGACCTGGGTTACGACCTGATTATTTCGGTGGAGATGGCGAAAGACTTGTGGCGTGGTCTGCTGGATGCAGGCGTGCGACCGGTGGGCTATGAGGCGTGGAACATCCGCAGGGTGGAGGCGGGTATTCCCCTGTTCGGTATTGACATGGACGAAACCACCATTCCCCTCGAAGCGGGGCTGGGCGAACGCGCCATCAGCTTCACCAAAGGCTGTTATACCGGGCAGGAGGTCATCCATCGCATCTACTCGCGCGGGCATACGAACCGCTCGCTGGTGGGCTTGCGCCTGAACGAGGATGTGCTTCCCTCTTATCGCGCCCCTATCAGCACGAGTGACCGCGAAGATGTCGGCTGGGTGACCAGCGCGGTGCGTTCTCTCGCCCTTGGTATGCCCATCGCGCTGTGCTATCTGCGTAATGACTACACCGCGCCCGGCACGGTGGTGACCATCAGGCACGAACCGTCTCCCGTCCCTGCAGAGGTTACCACTTTGCCCTTTGTGGAGCCGAGCCGTGCTTGACGCCGCGCTGTTGTTCCTGATTAATGTGTTGTGGGCGGCGGCGTATCCGATGGCAAAGTTCGCCATCGGCGGCGGGGTCCCGTCGGTGACCTTAGCGTGGGCGCGATGGGCGATTGCCATGCTGTTGCTTCCGCTGTTTGCCCGGTTTGTGCTGGGCACATCGCTGGCTCTGCCCCGTCGTGACCTGATTCGTGCACTGGGGCTGGGTGCGCTGGCTCTGGGTCTGGTGCACATTCTGGTCTTTGTAGGGCTAAAGTATACCACCGCCGTGGACGCCACCCTCCTGCTGGCGGGCGAGCCGCTGGTGATGGCGCTGATGTCGGTGCTGTTACTGCGCGAGGGGATGACCAGGCAGTCCGCGTGGGGCATGGTGCTGGGCTTTGCGGGCGCGTACCTGCTGATTAACCGCGGGCTGGTGCCTCCGCTGGACGACAGAGGCTCGCTGATTGGCAACCTGCTGGTGGCGGCGTCGGTGCTGGTGGAGGGAACGGGCACGGTGCTTTCGCGCGGACTGACGCGCCGGTACAGCGGTATCGTGGTGCTCTTCTGGGAGAGCGTTGGCGCGACCGTTGCCCTGGCGATACCGGCGTATCTATTCTGGTCAGCTTCGCCTGCCGTTCCGTCTGCCACAGCGCTGGGGGCGGTCTTCTATCTGGGCGTGGTGAACAGTGCGTTCTGCTATGCGGTTTGGTTCGTGCTGATGGAGCGGCACCACGTGGGCAACATGGGAGTGTTCATCTTTGTCCAGCCGGTGTTCGGTGCGCTGATGGGCGTGCTGTGGCTGAAGGAGCCTTTCGGGGTGTACACCGCCATCGGCTCAGCGATGGTGCTTTATGGAGTGTGGCTGACCACCCGTGCCACGAGCAAGCGCGAAGCCTCGTTGCAGATTGAGTAGCGTGGTGCTATACTGAGGCAAGAGGAACTTTTGAACCACCGGGTGCGTCTTGATACCCGGAAGGAGGGTGAAGCGCAATGAACCCGAAAGTGGCACTCATCGGTGCAGGAGTTCTGGTGGTGCTGGTTGCGGGCATCCTGCTGGGGCGTCATTTCTTTCCTGTAACCCATCGCGCAGCGACGGCTCCACCCGCAGGCAACGTGTTAGAGGCACCGGGTCCCCAGATGCCGGACGCTGGGCTGTTGCAGGCGCAGGCGGAGCCACCCGCTAAGGAACCCGAAAAGTCCCCACCCGCTGATATTATTGACTACCTGAAGCACCTCCAGCGGATTGAGGCACAGCGACAGGCGATGCAGAGGGACCTGACCCCGGCGTTCAATGCCTTTGTGAACGCGGTGGCGATGCGAGCGACCATTGATGAGCAGGAACTGCAGCAGCGCATGAGCGCAGTTCAGCAGGCTCCACAGGACTACTCCCAGAAGTGGGCAAACCTCAGCCAGCTGTTCGAGTCCAAACAGCCGCCGCCTGCCTGCCAGTCCCTTCATGAAGCCTATCGCAAGATGCTTTCAGCCACCATCACCTACATGACGAAGGTGTATCTGGCTTTACAGCAGGCGCAGACCGACCCCAACGCGGCGCTTCAGGCGCTGTCGCAAATGCAGGGCACGGCGTCAACAGACGTGGACACGCAAATCCTGCAGGCGAACTACGAGCTACAGCAGATACTGGATAAGTACGACCTGCGCCGCTACTTCCCCGGATTTGTGATAAGTGGCGACAGTGGGATGAACCTGCGCAGTATCTTCGGAGGCGTGGGCGGGTTTTAATGTGGACGCCTGAGCAGATTCGCGCCGTTCCACAGCATCTGCTGGAATGGTATCGGGCGAACGCGCGTCCCATGCCCTGGCACGAAGATGCCGACCCCTATCACCTGCTGGTAGCTGCCACTATGCTTCAGCAGACGCAGGTGGAGACCGTCCTGCCCTACCTGGAACGTTTTCTTCAGCGCTTCCCTACCGCCACTGCCCTTGCCGAGGCGGATGAGGAGGAGGTTCTGCGCTACTGGGCGGGACTGGGCTACTACAGCCGCGCCAGAAACCTGCATCGCGCCGCCCAGCAGATTGTGCAGAGGTACGGCGGTGTGGTTCCCTGCGAGGCAAAGGTGCTGAGGAAACTGCCCGGAGTTGGAGAGTATACCGCCGGGGCGGTTGCCAGCATCGCCTGCGGTAAGCCAGAACCTGCCTTAGATGCCAACGGCTACCGTATCCTTGCCCGCCTGCTGGCGATAGAAGAGGACATCACGCGCTCGGCGGTGCGTCGGAAATTGTGGGACGCCTGTCGGCAGATACTGCCCGCCGACGTGCCGGGCGACTTCAACCAGGCGCTGATGGACCTGGGCGCGACGATATGCACGGCTCGTGCGCCGCGCTGTCTGGTGTGCCCGTTGGCTGGCGAGTGTCTGGCGTTTGGGCAGGGGCGTCAGGGAGAGATTCCCGTTCTACCTGCCCGCCGCGCCACCGAAAAGGTACACGATGTGTGCGTCGCCATCCAACGCGAGGAGCGCTGGCTGATGGTGAAGCGCGAGGACGGTCGGCTGTGGCGGGGCATGTGGGAGTTTCCGCGCACCAGGCTGGAGGGCGAGGAGACGGTAGAGAAGGCGGTGCGACGGCTGGTAGCGAGGTTCGGCATGAGCGTTCAGGCGTGCGAGTCGGTAACCACCGTTCGGCACGGGGTGATGCACTACGCGATTACCCTGCATGTGGTGAAGTGCCGGTGTAGCGGCGGGGTTCTGGAGGCAAGCGAGGGGATACGCTGGGTATCTCTGCAGGAGGCACAGAGTTTACCCCTGCCTTCCCCCATGCGCCGGGTGGTGCATGTGCTCATTCAACAGCACCGGGACGGGAGAAAAGCCGCCGCAGGCTGACCCGCGGCGGCAAGTGTATCACTCTTCTTCGCGTGAGAGCAGGATGCTGACCTTTCGTTTCACCCGTTGCAGGGCGTTATCAATGGATTTGGGGCGGCATCCCAGCAGTTTGGACATTTCCCGATACGACATCCCTTCCAGATAGCATCGGAGCACCTGCGCTTCCAGGTTACTCAGGTGCCCGTCCAGCATCTCCAGAAGGTTTCGCGGCTGGTGCTGGTCTACCACCACCGTGGCGGGGTCAGCCGCACTCTCATCGGGAATGATTTCCAGCAGGGTCGAGTCGTTGTCTTCATCGTTCAGGGGGCGGTTGAGGGAGACGTACGCATTGAGCGGGGCATGCTTCTGGCGTGTTGCCATCTTTACGGCGGTGATAATCTGGCGGGTGACACACAGCTCCGCAAAGGGGCGGAACTTGGTCAGCTTGTCCTCACGGAAGTCGCGGATGGCTTTGAACAGCCCTATCATGCCCTCCTGCACCACATCTTCGTGGTCGGCTCCCATGAGGAAATAGGAGCGTGCCTTACTCTCGACCATGCCGCGGTACTTTGCAAGCAAATGCTCTGTCGCTTGCTGGCTACCGCATTTCGCGTAGACGACGACTTCCTCGTCCTGCATGTTCTGGAAGCGCAGGCTTCCGTCGTCATAGCGGGATGAAATCATCCTGCTTGCCTCCCGACAGTTCTGGTTTGCTTTTTACCCGGTTGGGTGATGCAACGGTTAAGGGCTTCACTGCGCCCTCGCACCTTTGCCTATATTCACTATAAAACAACCGTCCACATGTGTCAACAGGTTTTCGAACTTTTTTCGATTTTTTTGCCTCAAGATGAAGCAAATTGGGGATTCCAGTGCGATATTATGCCCTCAAAACCTGTCTGTACCCCCCGTTGAACCCAGATTGCGTGCGGTGCGTCATTAAGGGACGGTTACTGTACAGCAGGTGGGGTGCGGATGCGGAGATGATATGGCTCGGAGCCCAGATGACAGAGGACAGGGGCGTGAAGTCGCCCGAACAGGCTACGCGCTTTCAGTATGCCGACGGCGCAGAAGCCCTGCTCCACGACATCTTTGGGCGCGAGGACTTCGACGAACAGCGCACCTGGATGGACTACAACTGGTGGCCTCTCTCATATCATCTCTCACCCGCACGCTCCAGCATCATCAGCTGGCTACCCACCACCAGAGAGGGGATAAACGTGCTGGAGGTGGGAGCCGGTTGCGGCGCGATTACCTCTTATCTGTGTCGCGTGCCCGCTATCAGGCGAATCGTGGCGGTAGAGGGAGCTCCTCAGCGTGCGGAGCTGATTCGCCTCCGCTGTCGACACGCCCCGCACCTCGAGGTGGTCACGGCGAACATTGAGCATTACCAGCCCTCCGAGCCGTTCGACGTCGTGCTGTTGATTGGTGTGCTGGAGTACGCCGGCAGGTATATTTCACGCGCGGATGCCGCCTCGTATCTGGTGCAGTTGCTGTGCCGGTGGATGCGCCCGGACGGCAAACTAATCATCGCCATCGAAAACCCTATTGGGCACAAGTATCTGGCTGGCTACCGCGAGGATCACTACGGAGTGCCTTACGAGAGCGTCTCCGGCTATCCCGACTATAATGGAATCCGCACCTTCGACCGGGGGCTTCTGCAGAGTATGCTGGAAGATGCCGGGCTGGAACATCAGATCTGGTTCTATCCCTTCCCCGACTACAAGATGCCCGAGGTCATCCTCGCCGAGCGCAGCTTTGCCGAACCCGCGTTTGACTGGCTGACCCTGCTGAACCTGCCCACGGTGGACTACTCCCTGCGCCAGCGACCGCTGTTCAACGAACGCGAGTTCCTGCGAATGATTGCCCGTAGCGCCCAGCCCTCCGCTTTTATGAACTCGTTTCTGGTCCTCGCCTCGCGCCAGCCGATGCCGGAGGCATGGAGCAATATTCTGGCAGTGAAAACGCGAAGCCAGTGTGCGCCTCCCTTCCGCCAGACCAAGTTCTTCCTCAACGAGGGCAAGCGGATCAGCGTGTACACCGTGCGCGGCGAGTGGCTCAACCGTCCAGCCCCCATCAGCGCACATACCGACCAGCACGAGCCGTACTACCAGAACCTGAAGAACATCGAGCACCTGTTCATTGACAGCCTGTGGCACAAACGTTACGCGGAGGCAGCCTCTGCCCTGCTCCGGTGGTATGCGACACTGCTGGCTCAGGTGGCGCCCGAGGGGTATCAGAACTACACCCAGCAGTTCGCCTCGTTCTGCACGCAAAGGCTGGGACAGACCGCCTACACCCCCAACACGCAGTGGCTTCCGGCGAACACCCTGGACCTCACCCCGCGCAACTGCCTGTTGAACGAGGCAACCGGCGAGGTGACGGTGATTGACCTCGAGTGGGACATTGGTGTTCCGCTACCTCTGGACCTGGTGGTGGACCGGGGAATGCTCTATCTGGCGCAGAAAGTCAACGACTTTCTCGGCGGCGACCTGTTAAATCGTCGCGGGGAGTGGAACCTGCCCCGTCCTCTGTTGAACCGGTTGCCTGCGCAGCTGCGCAGGGGAAATGTGCGGGAGATACATCTTTTCGAGTACTGGTTCCAGAGAGCCATCCTGCACGGCGATTTCGACTACTGCCTCTCGGAACAGGACCGCCGCGCCGCCGCCACCAGTGCGGGGGTCACTCGCAGGAGCTGGTTTGCGCGGTTCCTGCGACGTCTGGGAGACGCCTCCCGCTCGCCGGGCTTGCTGGGCGCATCCCTGCGACACCTGCGCAGGATAACGGGCGTGTGAAGGTATATAACCAATCCACTACAATTACCAGAATCTGGTATCCGATGCCCCGTTCTCTTGACAGCAATGGATGACTGTGCTAAAGTGCATAGAGGAGAGATTTTCCAACTGCTCACCCTCACCTGAGGTTCGCGAAAGGAGGATAACCTGCATGAGAAGATGTTACGTTTGGCTGGTCGCGGCGTTTGCGTTGGGCGCGATGCCGGCTTCTGCGCAACTGCTGACCGGGTTCGAGGGCTACACGCTGGGGGCGAACGGCACGGTGATGTTCCGAGATCCAAGGTTTTCTGGTTCTACCAGCGGCTTCCTGGAGACGTCCCCTAACCTGGCGCAAATTAGCAACGAGCAGGCGCAGTCCGGCACGCAGTCGCTGAAGGTCTCGTTCCAGTTCAAAGCAAATCAGACCAACCCCTGGGTGCGCCTGACCACGTTTAATGCGGCAACCCTGCCCAACCCGATTATTTCCGCCACCGCTCCGCTGAGCCTGTGGGTTTACGTGCCCGCCGGTACGCCTGACTTTCGACTGACGCTTGGCGTGCGTGAAAGCAACCCAACGGGCAATATCGGCGAGAATGGAGGCACATCGGGCGGAATCGAGTTCATCGGCGCGCCGTCCAAGTCGGGAAGTGCACCACTCGGCAAACTGATTACCGCCAAGAACCAGTGGGTCAACGTAGTATTTGACCCCGTTAATGACCCCATTGTAGCTTTTACGGGCGCTGGCGCTAACGGCGTTCTGGAGAGCACAACGGGCAAAGTGGTGCTCGAGTGCCTTGCCATCACGCCTTTAAGCAACGCTGCGGTCGGTCCTTACACGTTCTATCTGGACAATCTGGCGGTGGTGCCGGAGCCGGCGACTCTGGGCATTTTAGGTTTAGGCGTAGCGGGCTTGCTATTGCGCCGAAGACGCTAAAGTTGTAAGCGTAGCCGCCCGCGTCCGCGGGCGGCTTTTTGCCCTTATTCCGGGATGCGCAGGATTGCCCCCGTGCTGGCGCTGGTCGCCATCGCCATATACCGGCGGAGCCAGCCTTCGGGTACCTCGCGCTTCAGGGGCTTCCAGCTCTGACGCCGACGGTTGAACTCCTCCTCGCTCACACGCGCATCCAGACGCCCCTCGGGGATGTTGATGGAGATGATGTCGCCCGGCTGGAGCAGGGCAATCGGTCCACCGTCCGCCGCTTCGGGTGAGATGTGACCGATACACGCGCCTCGCGTGCCGCCCGAGAATCGCCCGTCGGTAATCAGCGCCACCTTGTCGCCCAGCCCCTGCCCCATGATGTAGCTGGTGGGCGCAAGCATCTCCTGCATACCGGGTCCGCCTTTCGGTCCCTCGTAACGTATCACCACCACATCGCCCGGCTTGACTCTGCCGTTCAGGATGCCTTCGCACGCCTCTTCCTGGCTCTCGAAGATGACGGCGGGACCCTCAAACACCAGCATCTTCGGGTCCACGCCGGCGGTCTTGACCACCGCCCCCTCGGGTGCCAGGTTGCCGAACAGCACGGTCAGCCCACCCGTTTGCGAGTATGCCCTTTCGATGGGGCGGATACAATCGGGGTCCAGGATGCGTGCGTCGGCGATGTTCTCGCCCAGCGTTTTGCCCGTCACCGTCAGGCAGTCCAGGTGCAGTAAGCCGTCCACGCGCGAGAGCTCTTTCAAAATCGCGCTGATGCCTCCTGCCCGATCCACGTCCTCAATGTGGTAGTGACTGCTGGGCGCGACCTTGCAGATGTTGGGGGTCCGTTTGGATAGATCGTTAATGCGGTTCAGGTCGTAGTCCACGCCCGCTTCGTGCGCAATCGCCAGCGTGTGCAGGAGGGTATTGGTGGAACCGCCCATTGCCATATCCAGCACGAAGGCGTTGTCGATGCTCTCGCGCGTCACGATGTCGCGAGGCTTGATGTCGCGCCGGATAAGTTCCATCAGCGCGAACGCCGCCCTGCGGAACAGCTCCACACGCGCGGGGTTCAGGTTGTCTCTGGTTCCCGCCAGGATGGTGCCGTTGCCGGGCAGAGCCATGCCCAGCGCCTCGCACAGGCAGTTCATGGAGTTCGCGGTGAACATGCCTGAACAGGAGCCGCAGGTCGGACAGCCGAAGTCCTCCAGCATCTTCAGCTGGCGTTCATCAATCTGCCCTGCTTGGTATGCCCCTACGCCTTCGAAGACCGAAATCAGGTCTACCACTTTGCCGTCGGGCGTTTTGCCGGCTGCCATCGGTCCGCCCGAAACGAACACGGTAGGGATGTTCAGGCGCATCGCTGCCATCAACATGCCTGGCACGATTTTATCGCAGTTGGGGATGCAAATCATACCGTCGAAGCAGTGGGCGCGAACCATCGTCTCCACCGAATCGGCAATCAGCTCGCGGCTGGGCAGAGAGTACTTCATGCCCAGGTGGCCCATGGCGATGCCGTCGTCCACGCCGATGGTGTTGAACTCGAAGGGCACTCCCCCTGCCTCACGAATTGCCTGCTTGACGATTTCGCCCACTTTATTCAGGTGCACATGTCCGGGCACTATCTCCACGAAAGAGTTGCATACGGCGATAAAGGGCTTGTCCATGTCCTCGTCGCGCACGCCCGTTGCCTTCAACAGGGAGCGGTGCGGCGCCCGTTCAAAGCCTTTTTTGATGGTGTCACTGCGCATGGGTTCACCTCACGGTCGTCAGGGATACTGTGCTTAAAGGATACCATAATCTGCCCGCCATTTGCGCAGGGAGAAGGACATCTTCCCCGCCGATGAGAAGGTTAAGGGCGAGCATCACACCGCACAAGAGCGTTCAGGAGGCGTACCAATGTCGCTGCCTTTCCGCTGGAAGCATCTCTCCAGTGCAACGGGAGATTTGCCCGTACCGCCCGGCTCCGACCAGCAGACGCTGTGTCTGGTGGGCGATATCGACCGCGACGGGCGTGCGGATATCCTCATCGGCTGTCGCAACGCGCCCCCTGCGCTGGTATGGTATCGGCAGGAGACGAAGGGCAGGTGGCGCGTCTACACGGTAGAAGCCGATTCCATTCCGCTGGAGGCTGGCGGCGTGCTGGCGGATATCGACGGCGATGGCGACCTGGACATCGTGGCAGGTGGGGACTATCGCAACGATACCCTGTACTGGTGGGAGAACCCCTATCCCCGTTATGCCCCTGATGAGCCGTGGAGGAGGCACGTCATCAAAATCGGCTACGGCAACCAGCACCACGACCAGATAGTGGGCGACTTCGACGGCGACGGCAAGCCCGAACTGGTGTTCTGGAATCAGGGAGCAGGTAAGCTCTTCTGGGCGCCTGTTCCCAAAGACCCGCGGGCAGGGGAATGGAAGCTCTCCGTGATTTTCGAGGGCGCGGGCGAAGGGCTGGCAAAGGCGGATGTCGACGGCGACGGACGCGAGGAACTGCTTGGCGGGGGGCGTTGGTTTGATTACGAGCGAGGCAGGTGGACAAACACACTGATAGACCCTGCACAGAGCCATCCTCGCGTGGTGGCGGTGGATTTCGACGGCGATGGACGTGTGGAAGTGGCGATGGTGCCTGGCGATGGCAACGGCAGGCTGAATCTGTATCGCTTTACTGGCGACCCACGCCTTACCGAGAGATGGCAGGGACGCGACCAGTTAAACCGCGAGGTAGTGCACGGGCATACGCTGGCGGTAGCCGATTTCAACCGCGATGGCAAGCCCGACCTGTTCTGCGCCGAAATGCGCCGATGGACCGCAGGCGACGACAACCCGCAGGCGCACGCCTGGATACTGCTCAACGACGGCAAAGGTGGATTTACCCCTCTGGAAGTGACCCGCGGGCACGACTGGCACGAGGGGCGCGTGGCGGACATCGACGGCGACGGCAAGCCCGACCTCGTATGCAAACCGTATAACTGGCAGACGCCCCGCCTGGACATCTGGTTGATGCAGGACCCCTGAGAGCTTGCTTTTGTTCGCGCGAATGTGCCACAATAAACAGCCTTCAAAGGCACACCAATTTCACAGGCGGAGAATATGCAGTCCAGTTCGAACCATCTAAAGCAGCTGGGGATTCAGCTCAAACCCTACACCAGACCGATAACGTGGCGCAGCCTTTTACAGATATTCACAACCTTTGTTCCCTTCTTCCTAATCTTCACACTGTCGCACCGCTTGCTGAGCGTTCACTGGGCATGGACTGTCCCGCTGAACATACTCGGCGGGCTGTTTCTGGTGCGCATCTTTATCCTTCAACACGACGCCGGACACGGCTCTTTCTTCCACCGTCGCTGGGCGAACACCCTGCTGGGGTTCGTATCCAGCATCCTCACGCTCGTGCCCTACGCGGCGTGGCAGTTCACGCACGCGCTTCACCACTCCACCAGCGGCAACCTGGATAAGCGTGGGGTCGGCGATGTGTACACTATGACCGTGCAGGAATATATAGAGGCTTCACGCTGGCAGCGATTGCGGTACAGGGTGTTCCGCAACCCATTCGCCATGTACCTGCTGGGACCATTTGTGGTGTTTATGCTGGGCTATCGCATTCCGATGGGCTTGTCCAGGCAGAAGCCAACCCTGTTCCGCAGCGTGATGTACACCAACCTCGGCGTTGCGCTGTATCTCACCGCTATCGTGGCGCTGTTTGGCTGGAAAACGTTGTGGCTGGTGTATCTGCCAATCCAGTATGTAGCGAGCGCGGTGGGACTGTTTCTCTTCTACATCCAGCACCAGTTTGAGGACACCTACTGGGAGCGCGACCCGCGCTGGGAGTTCCTTCGTGCCGGCATGGAGGGGGCGTCCTACCTGCGCCTGCCGCGCGTGCTCCAGTGGCTGACGGGCAACATCGGCTTCCACCACGTGCATCACCTGGCGCCGCGCATTCCGAACTACCTGCTGGAGAAGGCGTACCGCGAGATACCGTTCCTGCAGAACGCACCCACCTTCAGCCTGAAGGACGCTATCAAGGTCGCCTTTGCCGACCTGCATCTGTATGACGAGGAACGCGGGCATCTGGTGGGCTTTCGCGACGTGGCTTCGCGGTTACGCCAGCAGAACGTGACGCAAACCCGCCTCAAAGCCGCGACCGAAACCTCGCGGGAGTAAACGTCCCCCCAAACCGCAGAGGAACCCTGTCCGCCGACGCCGAACGCTGTGATGCGGAAGGAGGGATGTCTGGTGAGCGGTAGACCTTTACCACCACACCCGCGCCTGCTTTTTGACGAGCAGGGCATCGGCTTGCTGAAGGAGCGTATCCAGCGCTGTGAATGGGCGAAGAGACGCTGGCGTGTTCTTGTGCAAAACGCCGAGGATTGGCTGAGGGAGACGGTCGCTCTTCCCCCGCGCGGCGGCAACTGGTACCACTATTACGCCTGCCCCGAACACGGCGCCGCCCTGCGCACCGGCGAAAAGGTGGGCGAGTGGCAATGGGAGCACATTTGCCCCGTTGACAACAAGCGGTTTCGCAGTGACCCCTCTCGCCCCGAGCAGGACTATGACGGCTGTGTGTTGATGACCCTGCACGGGCAGCTGGCGAACCGGGTGCGCGACCTGGGCATCCTCTATCAGGTCACCCGCAGTCGGCAGTATGCCGACAGGGCGCGAGAGATTGCGCGCCTCTATGCGGAGCGATACGCCTCCTATCCCCTGCACACCATTCGCGGCGAAGCACGCATCGGCGGCGGTAAGGTGGGACCGCAAACGCTTGACGAGGCGGTGTGGCTGATACCCATGGCGCAGGGAGTGGACCTGGTCTGGGAGGTGCTGACAGAATCGGAGCGCGACCTGCTGACGCAAAAGCTATTCCTTCCAGCCGCGCGCGAGGTCATCCTGCCGCACCAGATGGGCGTGCACAACATCCAGTGCTGGAAGAACAGCGCGGTGGGACTGGTCGGGCTGCTGACGGGAGAGGAGGAGCTGATTCAACAGGCAATCTTCAACCCCGACCGTGGCTACTGGACGCAGATGCGCAAAGGGGTGACCGCCGACGGGATGTGGTGGGAAGGCGCGTGGGGCTATCATTTTTACACGCTGTCTGCCCTCTGGCATCTGACCGAAGCGGCGCGGAACTGCGGTATCGACCTGTACGGAGACGAGCTCAAGCGGATGTACGACGCCCCCCTGCGCTTCGCAACCCCCAGCCTGACCCTGCCCGCCTTCAACGACAGCACCGAGGTCAACCTGCGAGCACAGGCGCCAGCCTATGAGCTCGCTTATGCCCGCTATAAGAATCCGCTTTACCTGCCTCTGCTCGCCGCCAGCAACCGCGAGAACGACTATGCCCTCTGGTTTGGGGTGGAATCTCTGCCCAGAGCGGGTGCCGTGCAGTGGCGCAGTGCAAACTACCCCACTTCGGGTTACGCCGTTCTGGCGAAAGGGCGCGGACAGGGCGCAACGTGGCTCTGCCTGAAATACGGTCCGCACGGCGGTGGACACGGACATCCCGACAAATTGCACCTTGAGATTCACGCCGATGGCGAACCCCTTGCCGCCGACCCGGGCATGGCGCGTTACGGCGTGCCCATCCATGCCGACTGGTATCGCACCACAGTTGCCCATAACACGGTGGTCATTGACGGAAGCGACCAGCAACCCACCGAGGGCAAATGCCTGCAGTTTGGAGCCATAGATGGGGTGAACTTTGTGGTAGCAGATGGGGGCGCCATCTACCCCGATGCGCAGTTCGTGCGTGCGGTTGCTCTGCTCAGCGAGGAGTTGATAGCGATACTGGACAGGGTGCACTGTCGCAGGCAACATACCATAGACATCGCCCTGCATCTACAAGGGGAATGGGAGAATCCACCAGCAGGCACAGCATGGCAGACGCCTGCCGTAAGGGGTTACAAGTATCTGAGCAATGCCACCACCCGCAGGGTAGACGCCTCCACTTCGCTGACGATTCGCCGAAATGGCAGGTCGCAGGTATCGGTAACGGTTGCCACGCCCGCCCCGGCGGAGCTGATTACCGCTACTGGCGTCGGCAGGCACTCTGAGCACCGCGTGCCTATGCTGTTACTGCGCCGAAAAGCGAGCGAGTTGCGGGCGGTGTGGGTGCTAAACCTGAAAGGGGTTCCCCTAGCGGTGGAGACACTGCCCTCGCCGGAGTCGCATCCCGACCTGCTGATTGCACAGGTTACTCTGCCGAACGGGCGGAAAAGGCTTCTGGCGCTGAATCCGGGCGGTTCGCCGGCGCGTATGGAGTTGCCAGGGGGCGCG
This sequence comes from Chthonomonadia bacterium, assembly GCA_013314755.1. Lineage (GTDB taxonomy): Bacteria > Armatimonadota > HRBIN16 > HRBIN16 > HRBIN16 > HRBIN16. Next base: position 8,027 of record JABUFA010000049.1, on the reverse strand, counting down.
GTCTGGAGGGTGGAGGGCTACTTCGGCATCAGGTGAGAAACTGGTAGATTGGCACGTCCAGCAGTCTGCCGACCAGTGCCCAGCCCGCCTGGGTCACGATGTCGCCCAGCGTCACGCCCACGAAGAACGCCAGACTGCGCCGGTAGCCCTTGCTCCCCCCGAAGCGTTGCACCAGCACCTTCGCCGTCCACGCGATCAGGAAGGTCAGGAAGAAGGCGTTCATGGTGATGGTGTTCGACATCACATAGCCGACGGGATGCAAGGGGAAGGCGTTCAGGCGCATCCGCAGACTGGCTAACAGCAGGGTGAACCCGCCGCCGATGCACGCCGCAAGCACTCCGCTTTTGTCCCAGGCGACCCGCGTGCTGGCAAGGGAATGCATCTGCTGCATCCCGTACTGCACCTTCCACATCGCGTAAGCATTGCTCTTGGCGGTTGCGGCGCCCAGCGCGTAGAAGTTACTTAAACTGCTCCACCAGCCCATCGCCAGCGCGGTCACCGTGCCGATAGCCACCCACGCCAGCACCGTGCGCCAGCGCAGACCAACCGAATCGGCGATTTTCAGCCCTTCCATCAGATAGGGAAGGGACTGTGCGCGGATGTCCACATGCACCAGGTCAAAATAGCCACCCGCCACGATAGCCCCTTCCGGCAGGTTCTGCGTGCCCAGCACGGCGTTTGTCACCCGGTGGGGCGTCCATGTTGCGGGCGCGAATGTCCACTGACCACCTGCCTCCGCGCGGATGCGTGCCCCGCTCAGCACATACGCCACGTACACCCCGATAATCAGCAGGGCAAACAGCGGAGGGATGCCCGTCAGCATCATCATGCCTGCGCACAGCAACAGACATCCCAGCGCCAGCAGACCCAGCCAGCGCATGGTGCGCAGCTCATCCGGGCTCAGGTGACGCCTCAGGCTCTGCCAGTGCCGGCGCGCGCCCCAGCCTGCCATCATCGCGAAAGCAATCCACGCGCCCGCCGCCTGCTCCTCTTTGTAGGGGAAACGCGCCGCGGCAGTATCGCCCACCTCCAGCCCAAATGCCGAACCCACCACGTAAAGCAGGCGCGTTACCAGCCAGAAGAACCAGCAGCTGAAGCTGATACTGCTCGGCACAAAGTATGCCAGCCCCACCGCCATCGGGTAGATGCCCAGCGGAAAGTCGGGGAAAGCGTTCCACGGGGGCGACTGGAACAGCGGGATTTTGACATAGGTCACCTTCAACTGCACCGCCGGGATGGCAGGATACCAGTCGCGTAACACCAGCAGGCTCTGCAGGACGGCGGGGATAGCGAAGCCCAACCAGAACAGCGGCCGCCGCAGGAGGTCATCCTGCGGGTCGGTAAGCTGCAGGGGAAGCACCGTGATGGGAAAGGTCAGCCGCTCCTGCCGGATCCAGATGCGGTGCAGAACCGCCGCCAGCCCAATCCAAATGCCGGTAAGCAGTATCAGATAGAGGCTCCAGAAGAGAATGGGAACCGTCCACGCCTGCCAGGGTACATCGCCTTGCCCGCGGTAGAGTGCGCGGATGGCTTCCGGGTCGTGCAGGATGGGCAGGTGGGTCAGATAAGGCAGATACCGGTTCCACTGCGGCTGAGTCTGCGAGAAGTAGGGAAAGAAGCCCATGCCGGGCAGAAGGAAGCGCAATCCGCCGAAGCCGATGATGGGGATGGTGCTGGTGAGCACGATATAGCCCATCAGCAGTTCCCGGCGGTCAAACGGCAGCCAGCGACGCAGGAGCCGGACGAACAGCAGATACAGCGCGGTGGGCATCATCAGCGAATAGCATATCAGGTAGATACTGCGCGCGATTTCGCTGTCCGCCACCCACCATACCATCACCGCCTGCGTCAGCAGAATGAGCAGAGCCAGCTGGGGGCGAATGCCTGCAATCGTCCAGCGCCGGGGCTGTTCGGCAACGAGCCGGGCATGGGCGATGCTTCCTGTCGGCATGCTGGTGTGTTCGTATGACCGAGACATTGCCCAAAAGTGTTAGATGGCGAAACGGGAGTCTCCTGCTCAGATTGCTCTGTCTCTGGGCAGTGGGCGTTGCCCTGTTTCGCGCAAGCGGATTGTTCCCACATCCTTTGTCGGCGAGTCCAGCCGAACAACGGCGGGCAATCCCTCAATCTGCGCTGAGCCCGGCAGCGGCGGTATCTGTCGCGATTCCACACGTATCAACAGCACATACTCTCCGTACGGCAGAGGTGGGGTTTCAAAGCGTCCCGTGTCATCGGTTGCTACCACGCCTGCCACCACCCGCCAGTCAAAGGGACGAAGCAGTAACACACTCCTGTCCGCACGCGCGCCCCCGCGGGTGAACAGCAGGGCGTTGTTCCTGTTCAGGATGCCTACACGCACACCCTTCGCTGGCTGACCATCCCACAGGATTGTGCCCGTGATTCTGCCAGCAGGCGCGGCGGTTTTGCGCAGCTCTTCGGGTATCTCCCCGCGTTGATACCACTCCTGCGCTTTGCGCTCGTCGCCGAAGCGGGCATACAGGTCGCCCATCGTCTGACAGGCACGCTGGGACTGTCGGAAGGGACGTGCGCTGGCGTCCAGCCAGTCCAGATACCGTTTTGCCTCCGGCGTGACAGCACAATATGACAGCGTCTCCACCATCAGCTGCACGAACTGCAGTCGCGGCGCGCGCTCAATACACAGACGGTCTACCTCCAGGCTACGGAGCGGGTCCCAGTCTATGGAGCGCACATCATGCAGGTGCACAAACAACGGGCGTGCCAGCAGGGTCTGGTAGCGTCGCGCCTGCAGATACTGTTCCACTTTGTAGGTCACACCCGGCTCGTTCGGGAAGCCGATGATGGTCTGGAAAGGAATGCTGGCAACACGTATCTTGCCGTCGGGTAGCGGAATGAACACCGTATCGTTGCCTGCCCGCCCGAATGGAATTTGCTCGTGCCGAGCCATATCAGCAAGCGAGCGCTGATAGTCCATCCGCCCGATGACCAGCCCATAGAACAGCCATACTCCCGCAATGGTCACCAGTGCGAGAGGGACAACCGCTGCAGCCAGCGCGCGCACACGCTGATGATAGCTCCGGGCAGAGGTAACAACAGCCGTCCACAGGCTACCCCAGCAGAAGCTGCCCGCGGCTGCAACCGCCAGAGAGATGAGGGTGAACGTTACCCAGCCGCGCGGGTTGAAGTCTGCCAGAGCCTGCGCTCTCCCTGGAGGTACAAATACTGTCGGAAAGTCGAACATCAGGCGGTAGAGCGCCGCGCCAAACTCGAAGCTGGTAAACTGCAGCACCAGTGCGCCAACCAGTCCGCACGCAAAACCACCGCCAGCCAGCCGCACAAGCGACCACGCCCGCAAGGTTCCTCTCGGCTTCAGCCACCACCCCGCTATGCCATCCTCCGAGAGCAGAACGGCGGTAACGAGACAGGCGATACCAGCAGGAAGCATTACCTCTCCCAGGCTCAGGTCGCGAACATTCCACATCCATCGCACCAGCCCTGCCATCGCCACCAGCCAGCCCGCCAGAAGCACCACTGCTCGCCCGGTGATAGCTCTGTCTGTATCCCCAAAGCCGACCGAACCCAGCGCCATCCGCAGAGCCAGTAAGATGAGCACCAGATACGCAACCGCCAGTATCACCAGGCGTGCCGACGCGGGAACCGACCCCACGACCGAAATCCACCGAACCAGAGCGGACGACCATGCCAGCGTCTCGGGCACAGGCAAGCCCGATGCATCCAGGGAGCGCAATACCGCGGGTAGTATCCGCAGAGTCTCCCCATGCACACGCAGAAACGAGGGCACCATGCCGAGCAGAGCGAACCACAAGCCGGTCAACCATACCCGGCGTACCTCAAGCACGCTTTTCATCCCGTATCTCCACAAAGCGACCTTCCGCCATTTACCGGCATCTCAGTATAGCCTGTTGACATGCCTGTTGTCTACAGGGCAATTGCAACAAAGATTTTGCGCATAACCCCCAAAAGTATTGACTTCTTTGGTGCTCTGGCTTACAATATGAATGGGTACACTCCATTTGCCCACCGAGACACTTTAAAATACAAGGAGGGTGTTACAGATGCAGACCAGAGGTTCACGCAACGGGTTTACGCTCATTGAGTTGCTGGTTGTCATCGCGATAATCGCGATACTGGCTGCCATTCTGTTCCCCGTGTTTGCCCGTGCACGGGAGAAGGCGCGTCAGACCAGCTGTCTCAGCAACATGAAGCAGATGGGCACTGCTTCAATGATGTATGTCCAGGACTACGACGAACGCTTCCCGCTGAGCTACTACTATTCCACAAATTCCCAGGGACTCTGTGCGTTTACCTTTTTGGCGGCTATTGAGCCTTACGTGAAGAACCGCCAGATTTATCAGTGTCCTTCGGAGCCGAAGGCGATGGACCTCGACGCCGCTTTCCGCACTCTGAGACTGCCCGGCGGAGAGTGTGGCGGTTTTACCTGGGCAAGCTACAACTTCAACTACGCACTGACCAACATCGGCGCTGCGATTGCCTCTATTGAGTACGCTGCCGAGACGGCGGTCGCTTCGGACGGCAACCTGGCAGCCCAGCAAAACGTCTGCGCATGGAATCTGTTCGACTCGCCCGTGCAGGCACGCCACAACGATATCGTCAACGCCTGCTATGCAGACGGGCACGCCAAGACCTTTACCGCGAAGCTGTCGGGTTGCTCGGGTGTCAACGTCAATGGCGCCGCCATCAAGCAGTACTGCATCACGTCGGGCGCCTACACCCGCTGGTGCAACCAGGCACCCGGTCCCAATGTCTGCCGCGACGAGCTGTGGGGCTTCGCCAAGCAGGACCAGTACGGCTGGTGCACACAGGGGTCGCCTTAAGACGGCGGTTTGACACTTCGCAGAAGCCACAGGGGGCGCGTCTGCGCCCCCTGTGCGTGTAGCATGGGCTTTTAATCGCCCCCGATTTCATCCCCAATCGCGCCGAAGTTTCGTACCAGCACGCCGAAGTCGAACAGGGTCACTTCGTCATCCCCGTCCAGGTCGGCGTCGGGGTTCCAGTTACTGTCGCCAGGCATACTGCCGAACGCGGCGACCAGCGCACCGAAGTCGAACAGCGTCACTTCGTTATCGCCGTCAATATCGCCGTTGATGAGGGTGACGTCCAGCCCTGCCAGCCCCGCCTTCGGCACAACCACATCGCGCACCACCACCTGAAGCCAGTGGCTGGCTTTGAAGGCGAAATCGTACGTGCCCGCCACGACGTTGGGCAGGGTGTAGTTACCGCTCTCGTCCAATGTCAGCGTGGCGGTGCGAACCAGTTTCCCATTCTTGTACACCTTCAGAGTGACCGGCACCTGTGACACTTTGTCCGAGGCATAGTCGCTCAACTGCACGTTGCCCGTGACCGGGCGCGGCGTGAACATGATCATGCCCGGCTGGCTCAACCCTCCAGCGCCTGCGGTGACAAAGATGTCGATGAACGCGCCCGTGGTGCCGTCATAGCGCAGGATGGAGTTGCCACCATAGCTGGCAAGGTAGAAGCGTCCATCTGGTCCCCACTCGAAGCCGAACGCGCCGTACAGTCCGCCGCTGCCGGTGGGGATAAACAGCCCCATGAACGCGCCGGTGGTGCCGTTGTACTTCGCCACGCGATGGAACAGCCCGCCGGAGACGTACATGTGCCCATCGGGACCGAAGCGAACGCCAATCGCCGGGTACAGGTTCAGCGGGTCATTGACGAACACCCCCAGAAAGTCTCCGGTCTGTCCATCGTAGCGCATCACCTGCCCGTTGTTCCATGTGGTCACGTACAGGTTGCCGTCGGGACCGAAGGTGAGACCGGCGGGAGTATCCAGTCCACCGCTTCCCCGTGCCACGAAGACGTCGATGAACGCGCCTGTCAGCCCATCGTAACGCAGGATGGCATCGGTGCCATAACTGCTCACGTACAGGTTGCCATCGGGACCGAACTCGAGGTCGCCCGGTGAGTTCAGCCCGCCGCTTCCCGGTGGCACAAAGGCGTCGATAAACGCGCCCGTCTGCCCGTCGAAGCGCAGAATCGCATGCTGGTCATTACTGCACACGTACAGGTTGCCGTCAGGACCGTACTCCATGCCCTGTGGCTCGTTCAGTCCTCCGGTGCCTGCAGGCACAAAGTCGCCCAGGTAGGCTCCGTTCACTTCACTGAACCGGAGGATGCGGTCACCGTTCACACTGCAGACCAGCAGGTCGGCGAACGCAAGGGGAGTCAGCAGGGCAATCACAAGGGTGACGACAGTCAAGCGCATAACCGAAACCATTTTCTTTCTCCTCCTTTCTCCTGAATGGGAGCGAATTGGGTAGTACGCTATCAGCATAAAAGAGAGTTTTGAAAAAGTCAATACTTTACCACTAAGGTTAGCAGAAAGAATGTGCTGGGGGCTGGAAGCGGCAGGGAACTTGCGGATACGGAGTGCTGAAGCCGTGCTTCAGCGGTGCAAAGAGTAGCCCGCATGCCCAGATATGGAGTGCTGAAGCCATGCTTCAGCAGTTCAAATCCAGCTTCCGAAGGAGGCTTTGTCGTGAGTAGCCCGCAACTTCCAATTGCAGGGATGTCTTTTACGGCAACCCTGCGATTGAAAATCGCAGGCTACACAGGACAAAACCTGCTGACGCAGGTTAGCCTCCATAGTATGCTGAAGCAAGCTTCAGCACTCCAAAGTAGCCTGCAACTTCCGGCTGCAGGGTTGCCTGTTAGGTCCTGGTCTCAGCTTGCTCTGACACGGTAAATCACGGAAACACCGGCGGCAGTTCCAGACCACGCGACTCCACCAGCCCCAGCATCAGGTTCATGTTCTGCACCGCCTGTCCCGCTGCGCCTTTGACCAGATTGTCTATCACACTGGTAACAACCAGCCTCTGCGCGCGCTCATCCACCGTCAGGCTGAGGTGGCAGTAGTTCGTGCCGGCAACATGCTTGGTGGCGGGAAAGTCGCCTGCGTCACGCACCACCATGAAGGTTTTGTCGTGGTAGAACTGACGGTAACACGCGGTCAGTTCCTGGGCGGACAGCGGGCGCGTGAGTCGGGCGTATGCCGTGCACAGGATGCCCCGCGTGATGGGTATCAGGTGTGGAGTGAAGGTGACGGTGACCGCCCTGCCGCTCACCTCCGACAGCATCTGCTCGATCTCGGGAGTGTGGCGGTGCACTGGCACGCCGTAGGCGCGCATACTCTCGTTCAGCTCGGCGAAGTGGTAGTCCAGCCCAAACTTGGACCGCCCTGCTCCAGACACCCCCGATTTGGCGTCTATCACCAGCGATTCGGGGTCTACCCAGCCCTGCGCCAGCGCGGGAGCCAGCGCCAGCGCGGCGGCGGTTGGGTAACAGCCCGGGTTGGCGACCAGTCGCGCCTCGCGCAGCTTGCTGTGCGGCACCAGTTCCGGCAAGCCGTACACCGCTTCGTCCAGCAGGTCAATGGCGCAATGCTCGCGTTTGTACCACTGCGCGTAGACGGCAGGGTCGTACAGACGAAAATCGGCAGAGAGGTCAATCAGGCGCACGCCCGCTTCCAGCAGAGGCTTCGCCACCTGCATGGCGAAGCCCGTCTCACCAGCCAGAAACAGGATGTCCGTCTTCTGCGCGGCGCGCCCGACATCGAACTCCTCCAGCGGGGGCAGATGATGCGATGCGAAGCCGGGGAACGCGGTGCTGATGGACTTGCCCGCGTAGGTGTGCGAACTCAGGTAGGTAATCTGCACGTCGGGATGCTGCAGCAGCAGGCGTATCAGCTCGCCGCCCGCATAACCCGACGCGCCACCGATGCCAACGTGTATCTTTCGCGCTCTCATACCTTCAGTGTATCGCGCCAGCAGGCAGGTCGTCAAGGGGAGGTGGGTAATGTACGCGGTGGACTGCCGAAGCCGTGTCTACCCTGCCCTTGCGGTTGGAAATCGCAGGCTACACAATAAACTTCTTGCGTGATAGCGGTAAAACCACACCCTTTAGCCCCTTTATTCTTTCTACCATCTGGCTAACCCTTCAACCGTCCACCACGAACCAGCACCTCCAAGTTCACTAAACCTGCTATCAAC